>NZ_JBVHBT010000019.1:0-1379 GCF_057626655.1 Flavobacterium sp. SP2 | reverse complement strand
CAAGCCCAGCCTTTAGATTTGTGCATTGAATTATTCGTAATTTTATGCTAACAACCAAAACTGACAAAGTGAACCATCAAGCCCGCAAAGTTAATAGACTTATCAATTGATAAGGACTTTGTCAGTTTATATTGAACAAGCATCAAATAGTAATTCAGGATTTTAGGCCTATTATCAAGGTTTCGATAGTGTTCAATAATTTGGTTGCTAATCTTAAAAACTTTTTTCTATGAACAAATTTAAACATTTTTTGGGTATTGACGTATCAAAAGATTATTTTGATGCAGTGGTTCTTGTTGCAGGCCAAAAAGAAAACACAATTCATAATCAATTTTCTAATGATTTAAAAGGTGTTAAATCGCTTGTTGTTTGGCTGAAAGAACAAGATGCAAATTTTGAAAATACTTTAGTTTGTTTAGAACATACAGGAATGTATGGCAAGCTTATAGTCAAGTATCTTACGGTTTATAAGTTTACTATTTGGGTAGAAATGTCATTAAAAATTATCCGCAGTATTGGAGTTCAAAGAGGCAAGAATGATAAACTTGATGCCGAGCGAATTGCTTATTATGCGATGAAAAATGTTGATGAAGCTCAAATTTTTACAGCACCAAGAAAAGAGATTGAAAAGATAAGAAACTTACTTTCCTTGCGTGAGAAATTGGTTGAAACTCAAACACATTTAAAACGCAATGCAAAGGAGTTAAGTCAGTTTGATAAGGAAGTAGTCAAGTTTTCTGCTAAACTTCAAAAAAACACTCTTAAAGGCATTGCATTGGATTTGAAAAGCATTGAAAAACAATTAGATACAATAATTACAGAAGATGAAAATCTATCAAGAATTTTCAAACTCACGACTTCAGTTATAGGAGTTGGTAAGGTAACAGCATTGTTTTTAATTTGTTTTACCAATGAATTTACCATGTATGCCACACCACGTCAACTGGCTTGTTATACAGGAGTTGTTCCTTTTGAATACACTTCTGGAAAGAGCGTTAGAGCCAAACCTAAAGTACATTATATGGCCAATAAAAAACTAAAAAAACAACTCCATATGTGTGCCTTATCAGCCATTACAAGTGATCCAGAATTAAAGTATTACTTTGAAAGAAAAGTAGAAGAAGGTAAGAGTAAAATGTTGGTAATTAATAACATAAGAAACAAATTAGTACATCGAATTTGCGCGTGTATAAGAAATAACAAAGTTTTTGAGAAACGACAGGTAGCTTAAAAACTAAAAAATAATGTGATAAAGATAGAGGTAAAACAATAATTACCTCAAGAAATCTATTGTCTTAATGGAATAAAACTTTGAATTATTATCAAAAAAATAAAATAAAAAATATCATTTTTATTTTGGAAATATCATAGTAATCAAT
>NZ_JBVHBT010000018.1:0-2108 GCF_057626655.1 Flavobacterium sp. SP2 | reverse complement strand
AATTACACAAGCTGATATCAATGCTGGTTTTGTCTACAACTTAGCTATCGCTACGGCAACTCCGCCAACTGGTCCAAACGTTACAGATACTTCTTCTGATCCAACGCCTTGTACTACTTGTCCAGTTGATCCTACTTGTCCGGATTGTACGATTACTCAATTAATAAATGCGGTAGACGATACATTTAATAATGTTGCTTGTGATGTAAGTGGAATAACTGGAAATATCTTAACTAACGATGTTTTTGGTTCAACTCAAGTAAATACAAATGCTAGTAGTCAAGTAACTTTAACGATTATTTCTGGAAATTATCCAAACATAAATATTGACACTAATGGAAATATTAATTTTACAAGCGGTATTGCTGTAGGTTCATATACATTCACCTACCAAATATGTAGTGCAACTACTCCTAATATCTGTGATCAAGCTACTGTAACAATTAATGTAATTGATAATGCTAATCCAACTTGGACTTCAGTATTACCACAAGATGTAACAGTAACTTGTACTGAAATTCCAACAGCGCCGACACTAACAGCTACAGATTCATGTGGAACTGCTACGGTAACATTTGCTACACAAACAATAAATGGAAATTGTCCTGGAAATTATACATTAGTTAATACGTGGACTGCAACTGACAATTCAGGTAATTTCATTACGCATACGCAAAACGTTACGGTTCAAGATATAACAGCTCCTACTTTTGTAGAAACGCTTCCATCAACATCTGTAACTTACGAATGTTCAAATGTACTTCCTGCAGTTACCTTAACAGCAATTGATAATTGCGGTAGCGCTACCGTTACGTTTACCGAAACTTCTGCAAATGGCAGTTGTGCTGGATCGTTTGTACTAACAAGAACTTGGACTGCTACTGATTTATGCAATAACAGTACTACTTTTACACAAACAGTTACTGTTCAAGACACAACCGCTCCAACGCTAGCAACACCGTACACAGAAACAATTAGTGCAACATGTTCAACAATTCCAGATGCACCAACTCTAAGTTTTACAGATGGATGTACATCAACTTCAAATATTACTGTAGTTTATAACACATCAACTTCAAATATAGATGCGACTGGAAACTATGTAATAACAAGAACATGGACTGTGAGTGATGCTTGTAATAATTCACAAATCTTTACACAAACTGTGAATGTGAATATTCCAAACTATATTCAATCAACTACTATTGAAGGACAATGTGATATAGATATTGATTTGTCTATTGATGTTACTGATATTATAAACCAGCAATTCTCAGGAATAGTTTCGCCAAATGGAACTTTCACAGATGTAAATAACTCTGGAGCATTAAGTACTGACGGATTTTTCACTCCTTATGAGTTAGCAAATGGTAATTATACTTTTAGATATGAAAATAATGATCCTTTATGTCCGAGAATTGTAGATGTTATCATTCCTGTAGACAGAAATGTATGTACAGTTGATGCATGTATTACTCTTGAAGTTCATAATGCATTCTCACCTAACAATGATGGTACTAACGAAACATTCATAATTGATAATATAACTAATCCATGTTATATTGAAAATACTGTTGAAATATATAATCGTTGGGGTATAAAAGTTTTTGAAACTCAAAATTATAATAATCAAGATCGAGTTTTCAGAGGAATTTCTGAAGGTAGAGAAACTATAAATCAGTCATCTGAATTACCAACTGGAACTTATTTCTACATTTTGAAATATAAAACTATCGAGGGTAATTACGCTACTAAAAATGGATATTTATATTTAACAAGATAGTAATTCTCTAAATTTGAAAAAGTACAGTCCGATAATTAAACAATACCGATACATGAGAACAAAGATTATAATATTCGTAATGCTTCTAATAAGTTTAGTGAGTTATTCTCAGCAAGATGCTCAGTACACTCAGTATATGTATAATACTATCAATATCAATCCGGCATATGCTGGATCACGCGGAGTGATGAGTATTTTTGGTTTACACCGAACGCAATGGGTTGGTTTAGACGGTGCGCCAGTAACCAATGCATTTTCTATCAACTCACCGATAGAGAATAGCAATTTGGGAGTTGGACTATCGTTTGTAAACGATAAAATTGGA
>NZ_JBVHBT010000017.1:0-2471 GCF_057626655.1 Flavobacterium sp. SP2 | reverse complement strand
TGGTAACTTTTTTAAAACCCGAAGGGAATTTTTAAAAAAAAGTTACCAACATTCCGATTACAAATCCGTATTTTTGATTCAATTAATAACCTAAAAATGGTCAACCTATTTCAGGACAAGACACAAACTTTATGGGAAAAGAATTAGACTTAGAAGAATTTTATTTACTAAATGACGAGGAAACCTTAAAAGAATATTTTTATAAGGTTTATGATAGTCTTACACATTTAAACAGTCAAGAAGAAAAACATAATTTTTGGTTAATCGTAAGTATATTTCTTTATATCATTTTTTATGACAGTTCAATAGAATCATTGTCGATTGGACCAGTAGTATTAAAAGATGTTTCAGTTACTGGAAAAATTCTCCCCGTTATAATCGCTTATATATTTTTCAATATAAGAACAATAAAGTCTCAAAAGGTTGACGTAAACTTTACGCTTAAATTTTTAGCTAAAAAAATCTTTAACCAATCTGACGAAGAGCAAATTACAAATGGCGTGGGAAATACATTTATAACTAGAGTATTTCTACCATATTCATTCTCAAATGCAACTTCTAAAATTGTTAGAGAAAAACCATCCAAAGCAGAATCAGTGATTGGCTTTCCATTGCTATTTCCACTATTTTTTATCGGACTTGTTCCCTACTTAATAATAAGCTATATGCTTTATGATTTATATGCCAACCAACGAGAAACCTGGCTCGGTGTAGGTTGCTTTTGGATAACATTGTGGATATTTCTGCTTATGATTTTTTATATAGTTTTAGAAGCTGTTAAATCACATGAAGAAATATGAACATCACATAACAGCCGTTTCTCGCAATTGCGAATTTTGGCGTAAGTTCACGTATGCGTTTCGCAAGAATTATTATCTTTAACAGAAAATATAAAGTTCCGAACTTCACAACTGACGAGAAGCGGCGAAACGTTAGCTGCCATATTCACAATCTATATCAATAGACTTATGTTTAAATTTTTAACATTATTCTTCTTTACAACTTTTTTGAGTTTTTCTCAGAAAATGGAAAGACTTGAATTTTCAATTTCTGAAATAGATAGTTTGAGTAAACAAGAAAGCTGTTTCAAAATATCTGACTATGGAGGTAAAATTCAATCCGAAAAAGAGTATTCAAATGAAAAGACAAAAACTAATGGAAGTGGTTATGGTGGATGGAAAATTCAGGCTTTTTTCAATGACAGTTTGTATTATAATAGTTTAAGTACAAACGAAAAAAGAAACTATGATGATAAAAAGACTTGCAGGTTAATAAGAGCTGATTATTCAAGTCATATTGATTTTGAAGATGGAAGTTCTGAAAAAGAAAAAGTGTTTTTTTATTTTAGTAATAGCCAACTTTTTTATATCAAATATGAACGCAACTCGGTAAATAAAAATAAAATCAAGGAATCAACTTATCATAACTTCTTTATTTTAGATATTGAAATTGAATTAGCTAACGAAAAGCCTTTACATGAATATCTTATTAACAAGAAAAATGAAATTATAAAAGTGTGGCTCGAAAGTAGATAATACGGCAGCTAACAGCAGTTTGTGATAATTGCTTGGCTTGGTATTTTCCCGAGTTTTCTCTGAAAACTCAAAAAGGAGTTTTATATTTGTAATCATCAGTAATTAATCGTCGCAACTATCACAATCTGCGGCACGTTGTATGCTAGTTTTGAAAAACCGAATCTAAAATGAAAATCAATTATTTAATCATCTTATTTACTTCAATATGCTTTTCTCAAACTAAACATTTAGGAATCTATAAAGATGTATTCGGAAATAATATTGAACTACTTGAAAATAATAAATTTAGACATACATGGCAATTTGATTTGGCTGCAAGTTGGACAATAGGAAAATGGAAAATCTCAAATGATACCTTAAAACTTGAAGTTGTAAAAGTTTACGACACTTTGAGTGTAATTCATAAAAACACAAAGATTTCAAAAGATAGTTTAGTAATTGCTGAGGATGAAATTCCAAAAAGAGTTAATGAAACTCAAAATGCTATAAAATCATTATCTTCTGGAGGACAAAATAGAGTTTTACCAAATTTACTTTTTTTAATTAGAAAGGATAAATTAATAATTATAAAAGAAAATGGAAAATTACAAACTAAAAAAATAAAGGGATATTGGAGAAAAAAATATAGAACTTGGTACGTGAAAAAAGACAATAATTAGTTAAACCAGCATACAACAGCCGTTTTGCGCTATTGCGAGAAAAGTGCAAAATTCACGTTTATCTTTCGCAAGAAGTTGTATTTTAGCAGAAAATAAGCCGTTCCGAAGCTCGCAACAGACGCAAAGCGGCGAAACGTTAGCAGCAAATCTTGAAAACCTCTCGTCCTAAAATAGGTTGACTAAAAATTAAACACTTTTAGTATCCTATGGAAACACCAAAAAAACAACCCTGTCGAAAAAATGAGTATCAAAAAGTAAGCTTTGATCTCAAACTTTC
>NZ_JBVHBT010000016.1:0-3885 GCF_057626655.1 Flavobacterium sp. SP2 | reverse complement strand
TTATCTTTTTAATGAGAAATGGGCTTTAAATTCTTTCACTGTTTGTTCTAAGTACTCTACTGTAAACCAGTAGTCGGTTGCTGGTAGCATTTGACCATTATAGGTTCCATCCCATCCGGTGCCCGCAGCACTTATTTGTTTCAATAGTTTTCCATATCGGTCAAATATATAAATTTTTGCGTTAGGTTGACCAGATAGTCCTGCAATATTCCATGTATCGTGGATTCCGTCTCCATTTGGTGTGAAATAATGTGGATAATCGATTGTTTGTACGTTCAAAATTTCTAGTGGATCACAACTAAATCCTGGATTTTCTACATCCCAAACTGTAATTGTATGGTTTCCTAAGGATACATTAGTAAATACTGCGCTAGTTTGTCTTGGTCCGTTATCTAAGCTGTATTCATATACTCCATATCCTTCTACTGTTACCGTGATGATTTGATTATCGGTAAAGGCATTGGTTACCGTATATCCTGTTGGTCCAACTATTGAGGCTTGACCTGATTGGATTACATCAAAACTATCTGAAGCATCACATGCTGGTGTCGTTGCGCCACTTGCACTGGTCATCACTACCGTGTAGGTTCGTGTTGCTCCTGCTGGTGCTGATGTGTTTACCGAATAGGTAGCATTGGTTTCTCCTGTTAACAAGGTTGTTCCTTCAAACCATTGGTAGGTGAATGTTCCTGGAATGGTGTTGTTGGCAGTTAAAACTAATGGACTTGCTGGAATGTTGGTTACATAATCAACACACAATACATTGAATCCAGTTGAGCTGGTAATATTTGGCTCTGGTAGTTGTTCTACGATGACGTCAAATGAGGTTAACTCATAACATCCTGTCACATTATTGGTCACTCGTATCCAAACCGTATGCGTATAAGCTAAATATCCTGCTTCATTCGTTATGGCATTAGTTCCTGCATCGGCATCGGCAAAGGTATCGTAGAAGGTTACTGTAAAGTCATTTGGATTTTGTGTTCCTAATATTCCTGCTTCTAATACAGTTAACGGATAGTCATAGAATCCATCGTTCGGACCTAAAGTATCACATGTTGCAAAGTCTGCTGGCGCGGTAGCTGTTGGCTTTGGATTGATCAAAATCGTAAACTGTCCTGTAGCATTAACACATCCTGTTGTATTGTTAACTACTCGTACATAAATAATCTGTGGATTACTTGTGTTAGGATATGCCGCTGGTGTTGCAATTGGGTTACTTCCACTTTGTGCTTCTGCTTGACTTGTATAGAAACTTACCGTGTAATCTGCTGGCAATTGCGTTGCTCCTAAGATTTCAACTATTTTGGTAGTCAAATCAAATGTTGGCGGTGGTGTGCTTCCATTGTCACAGATTTGATAATCTGATATTGCTGGATTTACTGTTGGCAACGGATTTACGGTTAAAGCTTGTTCTACCAATACATAACAATTCTCATTGTCTGAATCTATCGAGTTATTGCTTTCTACGCGTATCCATACATTTCCACCTACCGAGGCTGTTTGTGGCGTTACTATTTCATTGGTATCATCTATTGCATCTTGATAACTTGGGTAGTAATGTAAGGTTACCGAGTTGTCATTATTCATGATGTACGCGGCATTGGTTGTCAAGTTGAACACTTCCAATCCATCGCCTGGATTGTTGTTGTCACACTGTGCTGGCAATGCTGGTGGATCGGTTCTTGGCGTTGGCACTCGAAGTACGCTTAACGTTAAGGTGCTTCTACTGATACATCCTGTTGTATTATTAGTTACTAGTACTCCAATGGTTTGATTGGCTGCAATGGTATTCACAAAGGCATCCGGTGTGGTAATAAGAGTAGTGTAACTGTTATTGGTATAGAATGTTACGGTATGACCTGGTATGGTTCCTATAAAGGATACTAAATCAAATGTGGTAAACAAATTATTTGGATTGGTATCGTTATCACATACTTTGTATAACGTTGGTGTGGTCAATACAATTGGTGTGTTTACTACTAATTGGAATGATCCTACAGCGGCACAGGTAGTAGGTGTATTTTCTACTACATACCATATTGTTTGCCCGTTTGTTCCTGGGTATGTACCGGTTTGAACAATTGGATTTTGCTGCAAATTAGCATCGTTTAATGTGGTATAATACGTAACGGTGTAATTACTTGACGGCGGTGTTTGCGCTGCTAAAATTGTTGGCGTTTGTTGTTCTAAATCAAAGGCTGTAATTCCGTTTTGTGTATTATTATCGTCATCACACTCTACTAAATTTGGTAAAGTAAGTGGTACTATCGGACTTGGATTTACGTTCAACTCAATTTGAATTACGCTAAAACATCCGTTACCGTTAGTATCTTCTCCTCGTACATATAAAAACTGAATAGTACTGTTGTTTTGATACGGAACTGTTAAGTCGATTGGATTGAATCCTGATTCGGCATCTTCTGGAGTAAGGTGGTAACTAATGTTATAGTTTCCGGTTCCTTGAATGCCTGCTGTTAGGGTATTCAAATCAAATTCGGCTTGTCCATTTTGGCTTGTTCCACATACAATATAAGCTTGTGTTGGTGGTACTAAGGTTGGTAATGGATTTACTACTAAATCTAAAGTCGAGGTTACAAAACATCCTGTAAGTACATTAGTAATTCGAATTCCTAATGTTTGTGCATAAGGCTGAACGTTGGTATACAACAAGTTTGTAATTTCATTGGTATCACTTATAGCTTCATTCAAACTTGGATAGAATGCTACATCCATACCATTTTGATTTAATAATATAGCGGTTACTTGTGTTGATAAATCAAACTCTTCTTGACCTAACTGAGTTTGATCATAATCACACAACTCATATTGTGGATATCCTGGTTGTGTGGACAACGGTAACGGATTCACAATTAGATTGAATGATCCTGTAGTATTACATCCTGTAGCGGTATACGATATATTAAACCAAATTACTTGGGCGTCAGGCGTAGTATTGGTATAGGTTGTTGGTAATGCTGTTGTTATATCGTTAGTTTCTGCCAAAGTCTCTGTTAAGTAATAGTTTATCGTTACTCCTGTAAGTCCGTTGGCTATTTCTAAGTTTTTAGTCGATAAATCGAATTGTTCTAAACCGTCTGGTGAATTATTTACATCACACAATTCATAATCTGAAATGGTTGGATTTGGAATTGGTAATGGGTTGACCACTAAATCTAGTGTTGTTGTCGATGGACATTGTGGTGCCAACGGATCAAAAACTCTTGGATAAATGGTTTGGAAACTTGGATCGTTATTGCAATATGGATTTGGTAACGGATTGGCTCCTATTAAGGCATCGGTAGCCGTTAAGTGGTAGGTTACTTGAACTCCTGGTGCCATGGTAATCTCGTCATCTTTTGTAGATAAATCAAAGCAGTAAATACCATCATTGTTTAATGAATCGTCACAAACTACAAATGGTGTTGGCTGTGTGATGATTGGCGCGGTAACAAAGGTTATGGTTACTTCACTAAAATCGTCTACACATGGTACTGCACCTGTTAAAGTATATCTAAAGGTGCTTGTTGTTGCTCCAAATCCTGGTGTAAAGGTACCGGCTGCTGCGTTAAATGTTCCGCCGGTACCTGCAGTTCTTGTCCAAACACCTCCTGTTTGCTCACCTGTTATTAAGGTAAATAAATTAATTACATCGGTACTTGATTCGCAAACGTTAGTTGCACCATCGGTTCCTGCATTTGGTTGTGCATTGATTATTACCTGAGCTGTACTAGAATCATTAACACATGGTGCGGTTCCTGTTACGGTATAAACAAAAGTACTTGTTGTGGCGCCTACTGCTGGAATAAAAGTTCCTGCCGTTGCGTTAAAGTTTCCGCCTGTTCCTAAAGTACGAGTCCAAACTCCTCCTGTTTGTTCGCCTGT
>NZ_JBVHBT010000015.1:0-5123 GCF_057626655.1 Flavobacterium sp. SP2 | reverse complement strand
AAAAAAAAAGAAATAAAATTTTTTTCGATTTACTTGCGAGATTAAAAAATAGTTGTACTTTTGCACCCGCTTTGAGAGACAAGCGAAAACAATAGAAGACACGTTCCTAGACATATTGAATTGACAGCCGTTCTGATGCAAATCAGAACAAAAATAAAGAGAATAGAGCTAATCGGAAAGTTAGTTGTTTGGATACAATCTCAACAATATAATAATATACGATGAAGAGTTTGATCCTGGCTCAGGATGAACGCTAGCGGCAGGCTTAACACATGCAAGTCGAGGGGTATATGTCTTCGGATATAGAGACCGGCGCACGGGTGCGTAACGCGTATGCAATCTACCTTTTACAGAGGGATAGCCCAGAGAAATTTGGATTAATACCTCATAGTATATTTGAATGGCATCATTTAAATATTAAAGTCACAACGGTAAAAGATGAGCATGCGTCCCATTAGTTAGTTGGTAAGGTAACGGCTTACCAAGACGATGATGGGTAGGGGTCCTGAGAGGGAGATCCCCCACACTGGTACTGAGACACGGACCAGACTCCTACGGGAGGCAGCAGTGAGGAATATTGGACAATGGGCGCAAGCCTGATCCAGCCATGCCGCGTGCAGGAAGACGGTCCTATGGATTGTAAACTGCTTTTGTACAGGAAGAAACACTCCGACGTGTCGGAGCTTGACGGTACTGTAAGAATAAGGATCGGCTAACTCCGTGCCAGCAGCCGCGGTAATACGGAGGATCCAAGCGTTATCCGGAATCATTGGGTTTAAAGGGTCCGTAGGCGGTTTAATAAGTCAGTGGTGAAATCTGGTCGCTCAACGATCAAACGGCCATTGATACTGTTAAACTTGAATTATAAGGAAGTAACTAGAATATGTAGTGTAGCGGTGAAATGCTTAGATATTACATGGAATACCAATTGCGAAGGCAGGTTACTACTTATGGATTGACGCTGATGGACGAAAGCGTGGGGAGCGAACAGGATTAGATACCCTGGTAGTCCACGCCGTAAACGATGGATACTAGCTGTTGGGCGCAAGTTCAGTGGCTAAGCGAAAGTGATAAGTATCCCACCTGGGGAGTACGTTCGCAAGAATGAAACTCAAAGGAATTGACGGGGGCCCGCACAAGCGGTGGAGCATGTGGTTTAATTCGATGATACGCGAGGAACCTTACCAAGGCTTAAATGTAGATTGACAGGTTTGGAAACAGACTTTTCTTCGGACAATTTACAAGGTGCTGCATGGTTGTCGTCAGCTCGTGCCGTGAGGTGTCAGGTTAAGTCCTATAACGAGCGCAACCCCTGTTGTTAGTTGCCAGCGAGTCATGTCGGGAACTCTAACGAGACTGCCAGTGCAAACTGTGAGGAAGGTGGGGATGACGTCAAATCATCACGGCCCTTACGCCTTGGGCTACACACGTGCTACAATGGACGGTACAGAGAGCAGCCACTATGCAAGTAGGAGCGAATCTATAAAACCGTTCTCAGTTCGGATCGGAGTCTGCAACTCGACTCCGTGAAGCTGGAATCGCTAGTAATCGGATATCAGCCATGATCCGGTGAATACGTTCCCGGGCCTTGTACACACCGCCCGTCAAGCCATGGAAGCTGGGGGTGCCTGAAGTCGGTGACCGCAAGGAGCTGCCTAGGGTAAAACTGGTAACTAGGGCTAAGTCGTAACAAGGTAGCCGTACCGGAAGGTGCGGCTGGAACACCTCCTTTCTAGAGAAAGAAATTGGTTTAAATGACTACATAAGAGTAGTTTTATTCTCGCTGTTAATTCAAAATATTATTTTAAGTTAAAAACAGAGTCTCGTAGCTCAGCTGGTTAGAGTACAACACTGATAATGTTGGGGTCGGCAGTTCGAGTCTGCCCGGGACTACTTTTTTACACTTAGAAGGAAATTTTAGAGGTTGAGTAACCGTTTGAAGTACTGTTAACTGAAAAACTGTTAACTAACATCTGAAAATGGGGGATTAGCTCAGCTGGCTAGAGCGCCTGCCTTGCACGCAGGAGGTCATCGGTTCGACTCCGATATTCTCCACGATTTTAGTCATAAAGTCTAAAGTCATAAAGTCCAAAGTGATTTACTTTACGACTTTCGACTTTTGACATTCGACTAAAAAAAGTTCATTGACATATTGAGATAAGAAAATATTTAAAAAGTAGAAAGAACACGTAGTGTTGTGATTTATTACAATACTACAAAAGTACAATAAGCAAAATAAGGGCGTATGGGGAATGCCTAGGCTCTCAGAGGCGAAGAAGGACGTGATAAGCTGCGAAAAGCTACGGGGATTGGCACACACGAATTGATCCGTAGATATCCGAATGGGGCAACCCACTATCTTGAAGAGATAGTACACCGATAGGTGGGCAAACCCGCTGAACTGAAACATCTAAGTAGGCGGAGGAGAAGAAAACAAAAGTGATTCCGTAAGTAGTGGCGAGCGAACGCGGATTAGCCCAAACCAATGTTGTTACGGCAATATTGGGGTTGTAGGACCACGACATTTCTTGCGGATTGAATTAGAATAACCTGGAAAGGTTAACCACAGAGGGTGATAGTCCCGTATAAGTAAGAGAAGATAAGGATAGTGGTATCCTGAGTAGGGCGGGGCACGTGAAACCCTGTCTGAATTTGGCGGGACCATCCGCTAAGGCTAAATACTCCTGAGAGACCGATAGTGAACCAGTACCGTGAGGGAAAGGTGAAAAGAACCGTGAATAACGGAGTGAAATAGATCCTGAAACCATACGCTTACAAGCGGTCGGAGCCCTTTCGTGGGGTGACGGCGTGCCTTTTGCATAATGAGCCTACGAGTTAACGTTGCTGGCAAGGTTAAGTGATTAAGTCACGGATCCGTAGCGAAAGCGAGTCTGAATAGGGCGCTTTAGTCAGTAGTGTTAGACGCGAAACCGTGTGATCTACCCATGGGCAGGATGAAGCTGTGGTAACACATAGTGGAGGTCCGAACCGGTTGACGTTGAAAAGTCTTCGGATGACCTGTGGGTAGGGGTGAAAGGCCAATCAAACTCGGAAATAGCTCGTACTCCCCGAAATGCATTTAGGTGCAGCGTTATGCGTAAAGTTATATAGAGGTAGAGCTACTGATTGGATGCGGGGGCTTCACCGCCTACCAATTCCTGACAAACTCCGAATGCTATATAATGTTTCATAACAGTGAGGGCTTGGGTGCTAAGGTCCAAGTCCGAGAGGGAAAGAACCCAGACCATCAGCTAAGGTCCCCAAATATATGCTAAGTTGAAAAAACGAGGTTTGTCTGCATAGACAGCTAGGATGTTGGCTTGGAAGCAGCCATTCATTTAAAGAGTGCGTAACAGCTCACTAGTCGAGCGGACGAGCATGGATAATAATCGGGCATAAGCATATTACCGAAGCTATGGATTTATACGTAAGTATAAGTGGTAGGGGAGCATTCTAACAGGGTTGAAGGTGTATCGTAAGGTATGCTGGACTGGTTAGAAAAGAAAATGTAGGCATAAGTAACGATAATGCGGGCGAGAAACCCGCACACCGAAAGACTAAGGTTTCCTCAGCTATGCTAATCAGCTGAGGGTTAGTCGGGTCCTAAGGCGAACCCGAAAGGGACAGTCGATGGCCAACGGGTTAATATTCCCGTACTTCTTATAATTGTGATGGGGTGACGGAGTGATGAAAGCGCCGCGAACTGACGGAATAGTTCGTTGAAGTACCTACCTATAAGCTGCGCAGGCAAATCCACGCGGCTTGGGGAAATACGATAGTACTCGGAGTCTTCGGACAAAGAGATAGTGCGCCTAAGGGCTTCCAAGAAAAACCTCTAAACTTAGATTATAAGAACCCGTACCGTAAACCGACACAGGTAGTCGAGGAGAGAATCCTAAGGTGCTCGAGAGATTCATGGCTAAGGAATTAGGCAAAATAGACCTGTAACTTCGGGAGAAAGGTCGCCAGCAGCAATGCTGGCCGCAGTGAAAAGGTCCAGGCGACTGTTTATCAAAAACACAGGGCTCTGCAAAATCGTAAGATGAAGTATAGGGCCTGACACCTGCCCGGTGCTGGAAGGTTAAGAGGAGATGTTATCTTCGGAGAAGCATTGAATTGAAGCCCCAGTAAACGGCGGCCGTAACTATAACGGTCCTAAGGTAGCGAAATTCCTTGTCGGGTAAGTTCCGACCTGCACGAATGGTGTAACGATCTGGACACTGTCTCAGCCATGAGCTCGGTGAAATTGTAGTATCGGTGAAGATGCCGATTACCCGCAGTGGGACGAAAAGACCCTGTGCACCTTTACTATAGCTTAGTATTGGTCTTGGATAAGTGATGTGTAGGATAGGTGGGAGACTATGAAGTGGCGTCGCTAGGCGTTGTGGAGTCATTGTTGAAATACCACCCTTTGCTTATCTGAGATCTAACTCTCTTTCGAGAGGACATTGCTTGGTGGGTAGTTTGACTGGGGTGGTCGCCTCCAAAAGAGTAACGGAGGCTTCTAAAGGTTCCCTCAGCACGCTTGGTAACCGTGCGTAGAGTGCAATGGCATAAGGGAGCTTGACTGAGAGACATACAGGTCGATCAGGTACGAAAGTAGAGCATAGTGATCCGGTGGTTCCGCATGGAAGGGCCATCGCTCAAAGGATAAAAGGTACGCCGGGGATAACAGGCTGATCTCCCCCAAGAGCTCATATCGACGGGGGGGTTTGGCACCTCGATGTCGGCTCGTCACATCCTGGGGCTGGAGAAGGTCCCAAGGGTTGGGCTGTTCGCCCATTAAAGTGGCACGCGAGCTGGGTTCAGAACGTCGTGAGACAGTTCGGTCTCTATCTACTGTGGGCGTTAGAAATTTGAGTGGATCTGATTCTAGTACGAGAGGACCGAATTGGACAAACCTCTGGTGTATCTGTTGTTCCGCCAGGAGCACCGCAGAGTAGCTACGTTTGGAAGGGATAAGCGCTGAAAGCATATAAGCGCGAAACCCACCACAAGATGAGATTTCTTTTAAGGGTCGTGGAAGATGACCACGTTGATAGGCTATAGATGTAAAGGCAGTAATGTCATAGTCAAGTAGTACTAATAACCCGTAAGCTTATGTACACTCCTCCCGGTTTTCG
>NZ_JBVHBT010000014.1:0-8294 GCF_057626655.1 Flavobacterium sp. SP2 | reverse complement strand
TGGTAACTTTTTTAAAACCCGAAGGGAATTTTTAAAAAAAAGTTACCAACATTCCGATTACAAATCCGTATTTTTGATTCAATTAATAACCTAAAAATGGTCAACCTATTTCAGGACAAGACATCCACGATTAAATTATGAAACTGGGAATTATATTATTTTTCGTTAGTTCGATGGCATTTAGCCAAGATTCGAAGCTTTCTCAAAAAAGCATTCGTAGCTTATTAAAGGAAAATAAATCACGAAGTTGGTCAACTTGCAATAATGACAGTATTTTTTTTAAATCTGATTTAATTTATTTTTATAATAATTCTTATAGTTCGGAGTGTACAGAAACGACTGGATGGCATTTTGAAAATTTGAAGTCATTTTGGCAGCCAACATTTTTTATCTCTAAAGAGTATGGTACGGCACGTTCACCAATAATGACAGAAAAAGATCATTATAAATTAAAAATAGTTGAACTTGAAAATCAAATTTATTTTAAAGTATATAACAAAAAAATATTGAAGAATACTTATCTTGTCTTAGACGCTGGCTATGATAATAAAACAAGATGCGACAAATTAATATTGAAGAGAATTAAGTAAACCTGCATCTAACAACCGTTTTGCGCAATTGCTTGAGTTGATACTTATCATTTAGCTTTTGGCTTTAATTTTTTTTAGTTCTTGGAATATTTTTCATTTCAAACTTTTCGGTACATTTGTATACGGCTGTGATAAAAGCAGCAACTGTCGCAAAGCGGCGACACGTTATACCTAATGTTTTAAAAAAAACTTGATGAAAAGAATACTTGCAATTATATTTATACTAATAAGTAGTATTTCCATTTCTCAGACAACTTGTGATAGTTTACTACTTTTGAAAAAAAAAGTATATGGATTCAAGCCTTCAAACTTAACTGACACTTTAAAAAGCCTCAAAAATAATGAGCTCGACCTATTTTGGAGAACTGCAAAAAACAATCCAAAAGAAGCATCTCCTTGTTTAAAGACATTGATTGAAAATGAAACTAAAGACTCGTATTTTTGTTTTGATGCCTCCTCACTCCTAGTACGACTTGACAGTACAAATACTTATCTACCAACTGTAATAAATGGACTTAAAAAGTGTAACTTAGAAGACTTACAACTTTCAACGTATCTTGAAATATGTTTTTATCTTAATTATAAAAAACTAGATGTTACTGAACTTGCCACAAAACTAATTAATGTTCCAGACGCAAAAATTTTTCTATCCAACCATTTTATAACATTAAATGCTATTGATGCAAGTATATTTTTATATAACAATATGCCGACAGATATTGCTGAAAAATGTCTTGTATCTGCAATAGAAAGTGGCAATCCATCGGCAAAACATAATGCTGCGGTTCTTTTAAACTTATTAGCAACTGATAGTGGTGATGAGTTATTAAATTCTCTAATTGAAAAAAAAGAACTTGACGAATCAACCATTCAGTTTATAATTAAAGACAGAAAAACCTTTATTATTAAACCAAAAGGGACTGAAAGCCGAGCTAAAATACTTGAATATTTAAATGATGTCCCATATAATTTTGAAAAGGAATTCTTTGGATTCTCTGGAAATGATAAATTAATTGCTTCTGTGTGTAAACAATTAAACAAACAAGATGTTGAAAGAATACGTAATGCTAGACAAAAAACAACACTAGGACTTTCAGACGAAGCCTTACACGAGTATTTTGCTCTGACAAAAATTTTAATGACTGTTCGTGACAAAAAAGAAGATTTAATAAAACACTAGGCATAACATTGGTTTGCATCAATGGCTTGGCTTGGGACTTATCGGGAAACTAATCGGTCAGAATTTTTTCTTTTTATCACCGTCTTTTCTTTCAAAGTTTTCGGTATATTTATTAGCGTCAGTGTTGAAAAAAGCTACTGAATGCAAGCCAAATGACGTTAGCACACATATTATGAAGAATTTAGAAAAAATCACGTTTATCTTAATAGTTTTAATTTTTGCAAGCTGCGAAAAGAAAATTAGCGAAGTTGAATTTGAAAAAAAAGTAATGACTGAAATATTACCGAGTTTAATTGATTCAACTTGCATCGACAGAAGAATTATATTGAATTTTCCACCAAAATATGGTAAATTAATTTATGACAAGGAAGGTCGCTATGTAAAAACTGATTCAACAAAAGCAACTGATAAAGAAAAACAGAATTTATTGGAGTGGAAAAAGAGAACTTCAGAAATAGAAAAAGATACTTCAAAAATTATAATCGCATTTGAATCAAAAATAAAATTTAATAATGAAAATCTACAAGCTGATTTTGAAAAGCATTTTAAAGGGTCAAAATTACAAAAGCTAAATAAAGAAGACAGTTTAGAGTATAATTTAGATTTTGAAAAAATAAAACTAAAAGGTAAATTCAAACTGAAAAATTTAAATCAATTTCCGGAAAGAGATAAAATATGGGAAAGTAAATATAAATTTAACTTTTCCGGAGTTGCATATTTTAGAAAGATACAATTTGATACAGATAAAAAATTTGGAATACTTGACGGAGGTTTTGTTTGCGGTGGAAAGTGTGGACAAGGATTTAGAATTTATATCAAAAAAGAAAATGGAAAGTGGAAAATTGACAAAATTGAAGGAACTTGGATTTCTTAAAATAAATACGTCTGCCAACACAGGTTTTATGCTATTGCTACGCTCGGGCTTTTTTTGGACGCTTGGTCTCTTATCTTTTTTCTTTTTCATCGCGTTTTTCTTTTAAAAGTTTTCGGTATATTTGCTTTGGTCTGTGATAAAAACAGCAACAGACATATAGCCTTGGAACGTTATGCGATATTTTGAAAAAAACGAATGGAAATAGACATATCAAATAGAGACTTAAGCCAACCCATAATTTGGGAAGGCAATTTAAATGACGATTGTACTGCAAAATGGGCTGGGCTAATGCTTCGAGCAGAATGGATGGATGAAAATTATTGGTGGTGGTGTGTTTATGATATGATAAAAGACGAAATCCAAATCGACAGTTCAAATGAATACAATGAAAGATTTATCTGCGGTAAAGTTTCAAGAGAAAAAGCAGAAGTAATTGCTAAAAAATATCTAAAAAGTGAAATTATAAATGGAAATCTAAATTCTAGCAATTTTGAAATTTCTAATTATATAACTGATTTAAAAAATGTTGGTGCTTCACCAGTTGAAACAATTCAATTTTTAAAAAATAAATTTAACATCAATCTTTCAAAAGCTAAAGATTTAGTTTTTGATTCTAATGATTGGCTAGGTTTAAGAGACGCATCTGAAAAACTCACACAAGAATTGTTAAATGCAGGTGTAGAAATTGCAGACAAAGTTGAATATATAGATGGAAAAGTAACGTCAGTTACATTTGACATAATCAAAGGTAATTTAGAAAGTGGACAGAAAAATAAATCTTTTTGGAATAAAATAAAATCGAAATTTATGTAAAAAAACGTCGCACAACAGCAGTTACAAGAAATTGCTAGGCATGGGATTTATCAGAATTGGTAATTGTTGAATCAAAGTGTTGTTTATATTTGTAATTGACAGTGAATGAAGTACGCAACTTCTTGTAGCTGACAAACGTTGGTGGCAATAATTTGGAAAATCGTAATTAAAAGAAAAATATGTTCTCATTTTTTAACAAAAAAAATATCAAAACAGAAATTCCGACTTGGGCTTCTTTTTTTGATATTTCAGAATATTCAACATTCATTTATGAAATAGAGAATTATTTCAGAAAAATTAATCTACCAATTAAAATTTCTGATGGAATTGTAACTTTAGCCGAAAACGAACTTGGTTTTAGCAATTTGGGATTAAGTAATGTTGCGCAAAATTGTAAACAAGATAAACCTAAAAATTATAAAGAAATAATTAATAATCATTTTAATTCATTAATTGAAGCAAATCAATTTGAAATAGAATTTGATAAAATTGCAGATAATTTTGAGGAAATAAAAAAATATATTGCAGTAAGATTATATAATGAAGAATATATTGATTATGTCGGTAAAGAATTTACAATTCGAAAAAAATTTAAAGGAGATATTTATTCAATGATTGTATTTGATTTTCCACATAGTATTAGTAATATAAGTCCCGAACAAATAAAAAATTGGGGGAAAACTGAGAATGAACTTTTTGAAATTGGAATACAAAATATTAAAGACAAATATCCACAAACTATAACAAAAGAAAACTTTGGAGTTTTTGATATTTGGTTTGTAAATTCTGACCATTTCTTCACACCAAATATAGTTTATGACATAGAAAACAGAAAAGAATTTACAGGAAGTAAAGGCTTATTGATTGGAATTCCGCACAGACATTCAGCGATAATTTATCCAATTGAAAATTTAGAAGTTGTAAAAGCAATAAATGGAATTATTCCAGCAGTTTATAATATGAATGTAGAAGGTCCAGGTTCATTAAGCAATAAAATTTTTTGGTACAAAAACGGAATTTTTACAGAAATTCCATATAAAATGGACGATGGGAAACTACAAATATTTCCGCCAGACAACTTTCTGAAATTGCTAAATGAACTAAATTGACAATATTATTACTGCCATCAATAGGCGTTTGGCAAGATTCCGAATTTTGTAGTAAATACACGTTTACATTTCGCAAGAAATTTTATCTTTGATAGAAAATAATCGGTTCCAAAGTTCGCAATCTCGCCAATCGCCTGAATGTTATCAGTCATTCTGCGAAAAAATAGAAAATAAAAAAGTAAATCACTATGAATAAATTAATTATACTTTCTATTTTAATATTAATATTTAGTGTTTCTTGTAGCAAAAAAGACAACAAAAGTTCAGAGTTCTTAAAAAAGTACGATAAAATTAGATTAATTTCATACAATACACATAGAGATGTTTATCGCTCAAACTATGAACCAAAAATAGAAAACGATACAGTTAAAATTCCGAATATTAAGTTCATTGATAACATAATTCTTGACAAACATTTCGCAGAAAAAATCACTAAAGTTTTATTCTCAGAAGAAAACGAATGTGTTTTGGCAGATTGTTACAATCCGAGACATATTATTTTATTGTACAAACAGAATAAACTCATTGACTTTTATGAGTTTTGCGCAGAATGTGGAGGAAGTAGACAATCAAAAAATATAAGTTTTCCGGAACTTTGCGCAGACAAAGGTGACAAAATCATAGCAATTTTTAAAGAAATGAAAATGAAAAATAACGGAGAAGAAAATGAAAATTATAAATATTTTTAGAAAGAACGACTGCTAACATAGGTATTACGCTATTGAGAATTTAGCAGTGAAAAACGACATTAAAAATGCACCGAATAAAATTATTGTTCAATGTAGATCATATGAGCATGGCGAAGAGATTATTACTAAAATAAAAGAAGCTAAAACCGGAGAAATTCTACATTTATAACTTAATTACGAGATGAGAAAAATAATATTTAATTCAATTCTATATTCAGCAATTTCGTTTTGCGTAATTTCCTATTTTAGTCTAATGATTTCGCTTTTGTCAAGACAAAAAACGGAGCTTCCAGTTTCAAATATTGGCTTTCCATTTAAATATTATAAACAATTTTGGATAGACAAAAATGAGTTACATCATGGTTGGAATCCACAAAGCTTTTTATTAGATTGTCTAATAATATGGTTTGTCACTCTCCTACTCTATTTCATTATAATCAAAAAAAGAAATTAATTATTACAACTGCTGCTTACCCAGGTTTTATGCTATGCTACGCTTAGGCTTATATAGACGTTTGTTCTCTTATCTTTTTTATTTCTCATCACATTTTTCTTTTAAAAGTTTTCGGTATATTTGTTAACGCCAGTCTTAAAAATAAGCAACAGAAATAAAGCCTGGGAACGTTAGCAGTAATTTTAAAAATCAGAAATTCAAATGAACTTTTTTCGAAAAATTAAAGACCTAATTGATAGAAGAAAAGCGATTGATGAACTCTACTCCGATTTAAAAAATTTGGACGAAGTTTTACTAAAAAAAAGACTTGAAATTTTTAATGAACTTGCAACACCAAAGTTTTCTGAAATTGGATTAAAGAATTGGAACGGAAAATATTTATGGTTTAGCGATTTCAATGAAAATGGACTTAAGTTTGTCGTAGAATACAATGTTTTCAAAGGTTTTGGAGGTTCTTTCTCATTTGGAATCTGTTATGATTTTATTCCAAGTATTTCCTCACAAAATAAATTAACATATCACAAAACCGATAAATCGACTAAAATAATGTATTATAAAAGATTAGAAGGTTGGCAAAAGAGCTATGAGAATAACAGTCCAATAAATCCAGACAAAATAAGTACTGTTAATGAAGAAAAGTTTAGAAAAAGTTTAAATTATGTTATTGAGAATAATATCCTAAAACTAAAAAAATGGTTTGAAGAAAATAAGACAATTGATCAAAATATAACAAAGCTTTTAAGTGAAATAGAAAATCCAACTTATGAAATTGGAAGGCGTGTAATTTCATTTGAATATATACTTGGTTTTTTATATGCAAAAAAAATGATTTTGATGCAGCGGAGTTTTGGATAAATAAACATTTTGAAAACAGGAGTGATTATGCCGAAAAGAACTTACTATTAGATAAATTAAAAGCTCTGAAAAAAAACTACCGCTAACAGCCGTTTGCACCAATGGCGTAGCTCGGGATTTATCAGAAATTGGAAAGGTATTTAATTTAAAGTTTTGTTTATATTTGTGAAGGCTTGGTCTTGGTTCATAGCCACTGCCAGAAGCAGCAAAACCTTAACAGCAAGTTGCTGAAAAATCTGCAAAATATGAGAATATTCATTTTTTTATTACTTCCGTTTTTTTGTTTTTCTCAAGAAGATAATTACAAAAAACTTAACAAACTTCCGAAAGCAGAATTTGAAAAGTCTGTCTCAGACAGTATTGTAAAATTGGAATCCGGAGATTTATGGAATTTCCTAAAAGTTCTTAAAGATGATTATAAAAAAGACTTAACACCTTTTAATGAAAATTTTATAAATAAAATGGAAGCAACAAAATGGCCCATGGATATGCATTTCTTGTTAAGCTTTCTAATTGAACAAAAAACAGAAAAAAGCATACTAGAAAATATTCTTAACTCAAAAAAAGTAGTTTGGGATAATGGACAATGGTCTGAGAAGTTTTGGAAAATTATTAGAGAACATAAACTGAATATTAAAGAAGATTCGAATTACTCAACAAACAAAATAGGTCAAAAAACTTACGATGTAAAATCTTTTCTTGAAGAGAAAATCAAAAATGGAGAAATTGGTCCAAATCCACTTTTATTTCTTGATTACAGGATAGCAGATTATGAACCAAATCAGCTTTTTGAAACTCTTGAAAAAATGAATAGTAAAGACATCCAAATTATGACTAAAGAAGAAGCACCTAAAATATATGGAAAACGTGGTGCACATGGAATGATTAAAGTTTTGCGGAAATAAAACCAGCTCATAATAGCGGTTTCAAGAAATGGCGAGGCACGGAATTTAACAAAAATGGAAAAGGTAATTAAATTAAAGTTTTGGTTATATTTGTGAAGGATTGGTTTTGGTATATCGCCACTGCATGAAGCCGCGAAACGTACGCTAAACAAATAAAATTGCACATAAACTTTAGCATATATAATAGTTAGCGGTCATTGTAAACCTCAGCGTCAATAATTGAAATCCATTTGATTTATGAAAATATTTAACTATTTTAAAAAACGCAAAATAGAAACTGACAAACAACCTTTGGATGACAAAAAGAATGAAATTAACTTGTTTGAATATGTTGTAAATAGTGAAATATTTTTACAAAAAGCAAGAGAATTTAAAAATGTAAATGAAATTTATCAAAATGGAATGAATCTTCTTCATTTTGCTTGTGAAAACAATAATATTTTATTGGCTAAAGAATTACTTGAAAGACAAATAAACATCGAGGAAAAGAATATACATGGAAATACTCCTTTATGGACGGCTGTTTTCAATGCAAAAGATGAGTATGAAATGGTTGATCTACTATTATCTTATAATGCAAATCCGGATTCTGAAAATAATTCTCAAAATACTCCGCTAAAATTTGCAATAAAAATAGATGATAAAAAATTAATTGAAAAATTGACTAAAAAAACAACGAACCGCTAACACCAGTTTTCGCCTATTGATTACTATGATATTTCCAAAATAAAAATGATATTTTTTATTTTATTTTTTTGATAATAATTCAAAGTTTTATTCCATTAAGACAATAGATTTCTTGAGGTAATTATTGTTTTACCTCTA
>NZ_JBVHBT010000013.1:0-10338 GCF_057626655.1 Flavobacterium sp. SP2 | reverse complement strand
GAGGTAAAACAATAATTACCTCAAGAAATCTATTGTCTTAATGGAATAAAACTTTGAATTATTATCAAAAAAATAAAATAAAAAATATCATTTTTATTTTGGAAATATCATAGTAATCAATTGCGCAAAACGGTTGTTAGCAGCAGTTTTTATTTCCAAACAAAGTCTTTTGCTTTTTGACTTTCTGGATCAAACCATTCTTTCGCAGACTCTTTGTAGATAGCTTTACCATCCTTATTCATTCTTATTAATAACATATCTCCAACGGGTGCTCCATGCAGATAACGAAGCCTTCCAGAAGAATCAAACTTTATTTTTCCATCAATCAACAGTGCTTCAAATTTCGGGAAAGTTTTAATGTTATCTTTTGTAAATCTAATTTGAGTTAAAGGACTTTCTTTATTAGATTTTTTTCCAAATATATTTTTCAAAAATGACATAGATCGTAAATTTAAAATTGCTGCTAACGTTCCGCCTTTAGTTTGCATTATCAAATAAATAACTAATTTTCCGAATAGGAAACAGGTGAACTAAAACGTTTCGTAGGGTAATGACCTATAAGCCGCATAAGACCTGTTTCCCTCTTCGGACTTGCAAGTACTACTTGGAATGTTGGGTTTTTAGACCCGTTAAAGGCGATAGCACAGCAAGGATTTATTTATCTTAAAAACAAATGTATGAAAAAAGTAACATAAACAATCGGTATTGATGTATCAAAATTAACCTTGGATGTTATGGTAAGAACCAGTAATGTTCATAAGCAGTTTAGTAATGATAATAAGGGATTTAAACAGATTATTACCTGGCTAAGTAAACAAAGAATCGATTTAGAGCAAAGCCTAATTTGCTTCGAGCACACCGGTTGGTATTGCTTAATGCTGAGCTATTTTCTTTATGAAAACAAGCACTCTTATTGTTGTATTAACGCTATAGAAATAAAGCGATCTATGGGACTAAAGCGAGGCAAGAGTGACAAAGCCGATGCTTGGGAAATAGCCAATTATGCTTGGCTTAGACGCGATGAGCTAGTGCCATCGGTTCCACCAGCGAGAAAACTTATAGAACTGCAACGCACGATGAGCTTGCGCGAACAATTAGTTAAACAACAAACAGCAAGTAAAAACCTTTTAAAAGGCATGATTGACATTACTTTAGACCAAATGAATGATGTTTCAATTGGTATCTTAAAAGAGAATATAGCCTATTTAGAAAAGCAAATAACAGCAACAGAAAAAGCTATGAATGAGGTAGTAAAAGAAGATAAAGCAATGATTACCAATTATAAATTGTCCAAAACTGTCAAGGGAGTTGGACTAGTTTTAGCCGTTCAAATGCTGTTACATACACACAATTATACACGGTTTGAAAGTTCACGACAGTTTGCAGCTTATTGCGGATTAGTTCCCTATCCATACCAGTCAGGAACAAGCATAAAAGGTAGAAATAAAGTTCATCCGATAAGCGACCGAAAGATGAAGAGCTTGCTCTCAATGTCAGCAATAAGTGCTATTCAGCACGATAAGGAACTTAAAATATATTACCAAAAAAGAGTAGAAGAAGGAAAACCAAAAATGGTAGTGCTTAACATAATTAGAAACAAAATTGTATCAAGAGTATTTGCAACAGTAAACAGAGGAACTCCTTATGTGCAAATGAATAAATTTTTAGCCTAAAAATTTGGATTTGATCTTGGAATGCCGCTTCATGAAGTGGCGAACTTCGTAACGGCATATTTTCCAATAAGATAAAAATTCTTGCGAAAGAAAAATGTGAATTTTGCACATTTTTCGCCATTTCTTGAAACGGCTGTTAGCTAACGTTTCTATTTTTTATTTCATCTTTAAATGTTTGCAATATTAAATTAAACGTGAAAGGAGATAACAATATTTGCATTACCAAATTAAAAACAATAACACCATTTAAAGCAAATATTAAATCATCAGGGATAAATTTATACTCGTAATAAAAATATCCTAGAATAGTAAAAGATATAATTAATGTAGTTACTATGCTTTTAATATAAATAAATGGGTAATATTTAATTTCATTCACTTCATTTATTGAGCAAATCACGACTGGTGACATATAGCTTTTACTATGTTCTATTCTTATTTGAAATTTACTTTTAGTCAATCGTTTAATTTGTAATTCATTGCCATTTTTAAGTTCGTATTTCTTAGTTTTTCGAGAAACATTATTCAAGACTTGAAATATATTTTCATTTTCAAGTACTTCATTTCTTGACTTTTGTTGAATTTTAAATTCTTCATTTTGTAATTCCTTTTCAACAATATTAATATATATGGAATCTAAATTCCTGTCTTTCATAATTGTAATAGCAGCAATTCTAGCGACTAATACATACTTTATATTATTTCGCGCTATTTCTTCCAATTCAGCATTAGATTTGGATTCAAATTTTTGTTGAAAGAAATCAATATTCATTATTTAAAAAAGTGATGTCTTGAGTTATTAAATTCTCTTGGTCTGTGGTGAAATGGCAGCTAACTTTCCGCCGCTTCTCGTCAGTTGCGAACTTCGGAACGAATTATTTTCTGTTAAAGATAAAAATTATTGCGAAACGCAAATGCGAACAGACAACAAAATTCGTAATTGCGAGAAACGGCTGTTAGCTGTAATGCTTATTATTCCATAAGTTCACTCATTTCAAATGATTGGTACATTTTTTTGCAATTTCGAAAGTAATAATTTTCGAAAGGGAATCCTTCATGTGTAAACTTACAGAATATAATTGCGCGTGTATAATGTTCATCTCCTTGTGTATCATAATCGACGATGTCACCAAAATTAATTTGCCCGACTTTAAATGCATAAATTGTTTCAAAGTTTTGATCAGATTGGTTAGCTTTAAATTTCCATGTGCTATCTGGAAAAACATCGATTGTAACTCGTTCAATAATAAACTCCATTCCTTTATGATAAAGAGCGTGAAATTCTGCGCCAAACCAAGAATAATTTCCATTTTCATCGGGTGCGTTAGCTGGATATTGATTACCGTCAAAAGCTCGAATAATCATTTTTGAGTTTCTTTTTCGGTTTTCAACACGATAATTTATCCAATCAGCAAAATCAATTTTTATCTTTTTTCTCAAGTCAAAGTTCCGTTGAAATTCTTTCTCACTTGAAGTAGTATTTATTATAAAATTAGACCAGTACTTTTCGAGCAAATTTTTATAATTGGATACTCTATTTTCAATGGTTTGCCATCCCCAATATATTATTTCAAATTCAGTTCCTAATCGTTCTTTCAATTCTTCGCAAAATTCGTCTAAATCAGGATGATCATTATATGTTGATAAAATAAAGAGTTTTGAAATTTTTATTTTTAGATTTTTATCTAAAATTTGATTAACATCACTTTCAATATCGTCAAAAAGTTCTCTTTTTATTGTAACTTCTCTTCTTGAAAGGTCTTTCTTTTTGCATTGAATTGCAACATCTTTTTCTGAAGAGAAAACGTCAATTCCTTTTTGGCAATGACCAGATTTTCCAAAACGCTTATATGAATTTGTTGAATCGAGTTGATTAAATAAATCGCATATTAAATCTTCAAATATGTCTGGGTTATGTAATACAGGTAATTGATGTTTCATCGTTTAAAGAGATGTTTTTTTGCATTACAGCTAGCGTCCCTGCGCTTGGCGAGGTTGCGAAGTTCGGAACCGATTATTTTCTATCAAAGATAAAATTTCTTGCGAGAAATAAACGTGAATTTACTACAAAATTCGCAATCTTGCCAAACGCCTGTTAGCCGTTCGGTTTTTTTATTAATTTACCATTTTCATATTTACATTCATTTTTTTCTCCATTTTCGTTTATTGAAAAAATAGTTCCGTTTTTCTTACCATTAGAATATGGACAACGATAAATTAAAATTCCATTTTTATAATCTTCTTCAAGAATTTTATTTCCATTTTCATCATAATATTTATTCCAATCTATTTTATGGTCAAGTGAATATCTTATTTTCCTTTCTAAGTTTCCATTTTCATTGTAATATTCTTCATCTGAAACAATTTGCTCTTTTCCATTGAAATAAATAATATATTTTCTCAATATTCCATTTATGTATTCTCTTTCTAAAAGTAAATGATTATTATTTTTAAAACTTTGAGTCTTGCCTGTAAAAAGTTGTGAATTTTCAGTTTTATAAACTAAATTATCTTGTTTAAATACTTCAGAATTTTTCAAAACTTCTTGTGAGTAAATTTTGCCACATAAAATAAATAATAGGATAAATAAAAATCTCATAAATTGTTTTCTTTTTGTATTTACTTTTTTTTCTCACGCTCCACCAAACTGACGGCTAACGTTTCGCCGCTTCTCGTCAGTTGCGAACTTCGTAACTTTTTATTTTCTGTTAAAGATAAAAATTATTGCGAAACGCAAACGTGCACTTACAACAAAATTCGCAATTGCGAGAAACGGTTGTTATAGGCTGGCGCTGCTTATTTTATCCTGACCAGCGTCAATTCTATTTCCAAATCACTTTCCTTCACCGACAAAACTTTAAATTGACTTACTAATTTTTCAAAGTTGTATAATTCTAAAATTGTCCAGTACTTACTTTCTGTAAATTTTACTTTAAAGAAATCTTCATTTTTAGAAACGGAATTTGTTGGCGGTTCATTACAATGGTGAGCCTTGCTTAAAACAAACGAATCTTTGCGGTAAAATGTCCAGCCAATATATTCACAAAATTTATTTGAGTTGTTTCTGTTAAAATTGTAAACTTTTAATGTGTCTAATTTGTAATACTGATCATTAAGATTGTTAATTTCCCATTCGTTAGACGATACAGAGATTCTATTTCGTTTTTTCTGTTCGATGCTTTTTTTGAAGAGTTTTGTCAAATATTTTCCAGATGGATTTGTTTGAGCAAAACTTCCAAAGCAGATAAGCAGAAATATTAGGATTAGTCTTTTCATATACAGGTTTTGGCGCTTGCCGATAATGTTCTCGCGCTACAGCGGGTTTGGGACTAAATTAAGCTCATTATTCGGAATTGCCAAATCATCCCAAATACAAAACCAATTTCAAATTAAGCCTAATACCCAAATTGCTTGTAGCGTGTGTTGGCGGTTCGGTTGTTTTTAGTAGGAATTACGATTTCAAACCTATTATTAAGTTTCTGCTTTTCACGCTTCTGCTGGCAAAATCCAATTTTAAAGTTCCATATTTATATTTCTGATTTTTTCTTTCCTACAGATAAACTGTTGCAATTCCTAATAATGCTATAATCCAAAAAGAGATGAAAGCTAATCTTATTGATTGTTTACATAAAATATACATTTCGTAAAGTTCCACATCTTTTAAATTGTCAAAATCTGCATTCTTTGATAATAATCCTATGTCAACGATTTCTCCTTTATCGGCTGAAACTCCATAATCAACAACATATTTTTGGAATAAATCAGGGAGTGTATTTTTAAGAGCCCTACTAAAATCTTCTAATTTATCACGAAAATTAAATATAAAAACGGGAAAAGTTGAAATTCCAAAAATAATTGGAGCGAAATTTTTAATAGGCTTTGGAAATATAAATAACCAAATTATGCTAATTATAAGTATTGAATAAAAATATATTTGAATTTTGTATGATTTGCTCATTCTGTAATTTAGGATTTAAAATTCCATATTTATTTTTTCAATTTTGGTGCATAAAGATATTCAAATTTGTTAGAGTATTTTCTTCTCCGTTCGGCGTTCAACTGACCGCCAACGTTCCAGCGCTACAAGCAGTTTGGGACTAAATTAAGCCCATTATTCGGAATTGCCAAATCTTCCAAATACAAAACCAACGTTCTATTAAGCCTAATGCCCAGATTGCTTGTAGCGTGCGTTGGCGGTAGTACTTTTAATCCCAATGATTCCATATTGTATCAGTTTTAATGTGCACTGGAACACCATTTTTCAATTTGTACGTTGACAATGGCGTTATACTTTCGGGAAATGATTCTCTTTTCCACATTAAACTGTCAGGAAAGTCTCTCTTATAGTTTAATACAAGTTTAGAACTGAATTTAAAACTGTCAGTAACAAAAAAGTTTTTTAATTCTTTATCTGAATACACACCGAATCTATAATTATATTTAGCTACATATTCAGGTATTCCAGCTCCACTTCTAGTGATTGTGAAAATGGTATCGCCTTTCTCTTTAAAGAAATAAACACTATAAATGTAAATATTTCCTTTACTTGGATTTTTGACAGGATAAGTTTTTTGATAATCAATCATGACATTTCGAAAGTCATTCTGTAAATCACTTTTCGAGCAACCTAATAAAAGTAATGGAAGTAAAAGCAATATTTTTCTCATAGTATTTTTCAGTAATACCGCCAACGTTTGCGGCTTCAAGAAGTGGCGATAAACCAAGACCAAGCCTTCACAAATATAACCAAAACTTTAAATTAAAAACCGTTCCGATTTCAAATAAATCCCATGCCTCGCCATTTCTTGTAACCGCCTTAAGTTCGTTTTTAAGCACAGTTCTTTGTTATCTGATGCCCTAGTTTTTTCGACAGAGTACAACTTTTGCAGATGTTAGAGAATCGTATTTTTGCTGAACTTTATAATTCTCTACATATTTATCCGCTATGTAATATTCAACATATTTAAAATCTGCTGGATTATCTTTTTCCAATAAGTTCCCAATTGACGTAATCCCCGAACCTCCCAGATTTACATTCGTGATTTTATTTCGTTTGTTATTTTCATCAAAAGAATAATATTCATCATTGCTATTTGTTCCTCCATCAAATTCTTCATTTAAAATCAAAATCCCATCTTTTGGAAATTGAATAACTTTTTTTTCGTTTTCAAATCTAAATTTTTCGCCACAACTTTCGCTATAAATTATTCTTAGTGATCCTGAATAATTTTTTGGAATCAGAATAATTTTAGGTGATGTATAATTATAAAAATACAAAAACAAAAAAGTTGTTGGTAGATATAATATTATTGGAACTAAAATGACCAAAACCTTTTTTATAATCCTTTGAGAAGATATAGAAACTAAAATTGCTCCTACCAAATAAACCAACCATGCAAATACCAATAAATAAAAACTAATTACACTTGCAATAAATGCTAATAGTAGTAGTGAAAAACCAATAATGTATTTTTTATCCTGTATTGTCATTTATTACGAATGTTCAAAGGGTTTCAGCTAACGGTTTGCCGCCACGCGACGTTGCGGAAAAGCGAACCGAGTTTTCTCCACTAAGATAGAAAGTTAAACGTGAAAACCAAGCGTGAAGTTAGGAAAAACCAGCAATGATCGCGTGACGGCTGTTATGCGCCGTTTTTAATTTTCATTTAACCTTTTTGCTTCTTCAACAAGCTCCAATCTTTCTTTCTCGAAAGGTGATAAAAAAATTTGCTTAATATGAATTTCTCCTTTAATCAATTGTGGATTTAACTCGATGCTTCTGAAAATCCAATTGTTTTTCACATACCATTTTGAATCATCATTAAGTTCTAATTTACTTTCAATCATTCCATGTATTGAAAAATATTTTGGATGAATCTTTTGTAGTACGCCAGCTTGCAAATTTCCGCCAACAGTTTTTAAATCTACATTTTTACAAATTTCCTTTAACAATCTGAAGTATTCAATACTATTATGTGTTTTTAAATTCTCTTTAAAATAATTAATTGCGTTATCATCTCCAATGAGATGCATCATATATTCGTTAAAGTCTATTTCTCTTGAAAAATATTCGATTCCTGTTTCAAGTATTGTGAACCCAAATTCATATAAAAACTCATTGTTATGAACTGGACAAATGCCCGTAATTAAAATTTTAGTTAGGGCTTCTTTATTTCCTGTTTCAACTAATTCTCGGGAAATTTGTTCGTAAATGTTGAATGCGATTTTTATGACGAGATTATAATCTACTTTTGTATCAATCTTTGCAATCTGTAAGTTTGATAAAACTTCTGAAAGAGTATCAGCATATCCGCTTCCAGCTATATAACCACCTGCTAAACAAATTCCCCAATCTTTGTCATAGAGTAATTCCTTCTCAGATTTATAAATACGAACTGGAATACTAAATATTTTTGGAGCAGTATCAGTTATGGTAATATAGTCAGAATTCAACATTCTGCTTATTCTGGAATCAGAGGCAAAATATATTTTATCGTCTATTTTCCATGCTAAACATAAAGTCATAAATGTCTATTTTACGTGCAGTTCTCAAAATGGCGCATAACGTTCTCGCGCTACAAGCAGTTTGGGACTAAATTAAGCCCGTTCTTCGGATTTGCCAAATCTTCCAAATACAAGACCATTTTTAAATTAAGCCTAATACCCAAATTGCTTGTAGCGTGTGTTACTGGAGGCTTGTTTTGTCGAAATTACAATTGAACCGTAAATTTTTTACGCTTCTGTTGGTAAATTCCAACTTTCAAATTTATTCAAAACTTGTTATATTTCCACACTTCATTAATGTGCTGGTCTATGAATTGAAAGTATTACAAAAAGAACAACAGGTAAATATGAAATTGTAATTATAAAAAAGTAATACCAATTTTTATGGTTATTTTTATAATACTCGAAAGCAAAAAGTATTATTGATAATATTGTAAAAACTATAGGTAAATAGAATAAAATTAATTCTCCAAAGAAATAAGGTAAATCAACCTCAAACCAACCTCCATTATTTCCAAAAGTCAGAAATAGTAAAAAAATAATAAGATTTAAAATTCCAAAGCTTGTTAAGACTTTCTCAATTATTTTTAATTTCATATTACTTTCATCTATCAATTAGACATTTTTTTGTCAGTTCGGTTATGCATCTTATTTTTTTAAACTATTTAAAATTGACTTTCCTTTTCAATTTTCACGCTTCTGCTTTGTTAACTTCTTGCGGAAACAAATGGATATTTTCTAATTGTTTTTATCTGCGTAATTTCGGTACAAGTCTCCAGTAACGTTTCGCCTGTAACCGCCGTCGCGGATCAAAGCGGACAGAGTTCTCTCTGTCGAAGATAAACTTTATTCGTGAAACAACAGCTTCCGGCCACCGAAAACTCCGCGATGGCGGTTACAGGCTGTTAGCAGCAGATCTATATATCTAAGCCTAATTTTTTTGCTCCTGCAGCCATCAAAATTTCCATTAATTTCTCGAGAGAAATACTACCAACTTTAGAAACAATTTTTAAAAATTTAGGTTTCGTTGAATCAATATTTTTATCTTTTAAACGCATAAGATAATCCTCAAACGTGCTATGTAATTCTTGGAAAGCTAAAAGTAAATTTGATTGCTCAAGTTCAATGATAGTAACATCTTTAACATCATCATCTTCGACGTTGAAGAAAATAACAAAAGGCTTTTTCGTATTTTCATCTACTTCAAAAGCATTAGAAAATATATAATTGAAGGTAGTGATTGAATTTCGATTTTCAGAATCAAGATAAAATACAGAAATATCTTTTCCAGAAAGTCTGTCAAGTTTTATGAAAGCTCCAAAGTCATTAATTAGATTTCTTAATGCTTTGTTATGAAAATCGTATAAGATTAAGGCGAATGATTTAGCTCGTCTTTGATTTTTATGTTTTTCACATATATGTAAAAAATTATTTAAAAAATCTTCTTTAGAATATCCAATTCCAGTTTCAGGTTTGTGTTCAAATATTGGGTTCATTTATCTACGGTTTTTTGTCTTGTCCTGAAATAGGTTGACCATTTTTAGGTTATTAATTGAATCAAAAATACGGATTTGTAATCGGAATGTTGGTAACTTTTTTTTAAAAATTCCCTTCGGGTTTTAAAAAAGTTACCAACATTCCTTACGCAACCTTTCGTGCATAGGATTTATAAGGTTGTTGGTTGTATTTTCGATGTACTTCTTGTGGTGTTTTTAGTTCTAAACTCCAGTGCAAGCGTTCGTTGTTGTAAATTTTTACAGCTTCAGCAATCATTTTATTAGCGATTTTGATGTTTTTAATTGTGTTTTTTAATCCGAATTCATACTTCAAAATTCCGTTAATTCGTTCAGCAACGGCATTTTCGTATGGATCATATTGTTGGGTTGTACTTAATATAAAACCTTTATTTTGAGCAAATTCAGAGAAATCTGGACAGCAATATTGTATTCCTCTATCAGAATGATGAATTATATTTTTATGTTTGTGAATGCAGTTTTTGTAAGCCATTGCTAAAGCTTCTTTGACCAATGAAACTTTTATGTTATCATCTAATTTCCAACCCATTATTTTCTTCGAATAGGCATCAGTTACCAAAGCTAAATAGGAGTGACCACTATCAACTTTGATGTAGGTGATGTCGCCTACAAAGACTTGTTCTGCG
>NZ_JBVHBT010000012.1:0-48727 GCF_057626655.1 Flavobacterium sp. SP2 | reverse complement strand
GGCACCGGATGGGATGGAACCTATAATGGTCAAATGCTACCAGCAACCGACTACTGGTTTACAGTAGAGTACTTAGAACAAACAGTGAAAGAATTTAAAGCCCATTTCTCATTAAAAAGATAATGATTTTTAAATAAGATGTAAACTCCCAATGAAGTGTGAACTTTATTGGGAGTTTTTTTTAATGTAAAAATGTAAAAGTCACTTAAGAAAAAGATAAGAATTTTAAGTGCTTTTTTAATTCAATATCTAGTAAAAAACGATTATAGAAATTAATAAATCTGTAAAGTTTGAGATGTAAGTAAATAATAAGTAACGACAATGATAATTGAAAAGTTATAGTCTGTTGTATTTTAAAAGTAAAATGACATAAAATATCTAGTTATATCAATACTTTTGAAATATAAATTAATTCACTAATAGGTCAAAAAAGAATAAATCATATCAACTTTAGATTTAAAATAGATATAAATGAAATTAGCTTTGAAAGAGAAAATAGTAAACAAAAAAAAGGACAAAATATAATTTTGTCCTTTCTGTGGGGAGAGCAGGATTCGAACCTGCGAAGTTTTCACAGCAGATTTACAGTCTGCCCTCGTTGGCCGCTTGAGTATCTCCCCAAAACCGAGTGCAAATATAATAACACTTTTAACTTAAACAAACTTATTTTTAATTAAAATTCTATTTATTTTTTAATCTTTTGGTAATGAATTAAATAAAAATAAATTATTTCGTATTAAGTATTTCAATAACTTTATTTCTCAGTGCATCTCCTGTCAAGTCACGAGCTACGATAACTCCATATTTGTTTAAAATAAATGTTTGTGGGATTGAATTTACCGCATACAGCTTGGCAATTGGATCATTCCATTCTTGTAAATTAGAAACATGATTCCATGTCAGTTGATCATCTGAGATTGCTTTTTTCCATTTTTCAGCATCTTTATCTAATGAAACTCCAATTATGTTCAATCCTTTTGCATGGAACTCGTTATAAAGTTTTACTACATTAGGATTTTCTTTTCTACATGGTCCACACCATGAAGCCCAAAAATCGATAATCGTTACTTTACCAAGTGATTCTTTTAAAGATAAAACCTTACCTTCTGGAGTTTTCGCTGAAAAATCTGGTGCTTTTTTACCAGAATCTGGAATTGCGAATTTTTTAATTAATTTTTCTAAACTTTTACCTTCAGAGGTATTTTTTAGTTCATCACTTAATGAGTTATAATAGTTTTGGATTTCTTTAATATTTACATCAAAATTATTAAACATTGACTTAATTAGTAATATAGAAATAAAAGAATCGTTGTTTTCCTTGATATAATTTAGAGTAAAATCTCTTGATTCTTTTATTAATTTATCATAATTAGCTTGTATTTTTTTTAATACTTCAGTCTTTTTAAATTGCTGTGCTACGATCGCTTTAGGACGATTTACTTTTTCAAAAGTTTCTAATTTTTTAGAAAATTTATATGTTTCTCTTGTAAATTTTTGTAATTCATCATTATTATGAGTTCCTCCGTATTCATTTTTCTGAATCGAATCTTTATCCATCTTAATTTTGATATCTCCACTTTCAAGAATTACATAAGCGGAACTTTTTTCACCTAAAACAGTAATGACATGCATTTTAGGTTCAGATATTTTTCCAGTAAATGTAAATTTACCATCTTTTAGTTTGGTAGTGTCTACGTTTATTGAACCTAATGAATCATCTTGCTTTTGCAGCACAACATATTTACCATTCGGTAAATCATTAATTTCTCCTTCGATTATAAACTCTCCTTCTGCAGATTTTCTACAAGAAAATAAAGTGCTTGCTAACACAATTATAATTGCAATTTTTTTCATTTTTAAAATATTATTTTATTGTGCAAAAGTATTATTTTTTTGATGAAAATGAATAGCATTTAAGATATGTTTTGGATATGATTTGTTAAGGTTAATTTATTTTGATTAATTATATTAAAAGCATATTTAGTGGTAACTTTGACAGATTTATATTTTTAGTTATGAAAAAGATTTTACTAAGTATTCTGTTACTGTTTTTAAATTTTGGTTATTCTCAAATTTTAATCAATGAGTTGGATTCAGATAATATTAGTGTTGATGATAAAGAATTTATCGAACTTAAATCAGCAGTTCCTAATTTTCCACTAGATGGTTATGTTTTAGTTTTTTTTAATGGGACGGGTACCAATGCGAATAAAAGTTACTACACTATTAGTTTAAACGGTTTAACAACCGATGTGAATGGACTTATTTTAATAGGAAATAACTTGGTCGTCCCAGTACCAGAACGTGTTTTTACTAATAGTATCATCCAAAATGGACCAGATGGTGTAGGATTATACAGCGGTTCTTCATTAGATTTTCCTATAAATTCATTGGCAACTACAAATAATTTGATTGATGCATTGGTTTATGATACTAGTGATCCTCAAATTCCTGCTTTACAATCATCTTTAGGTGTTACTGTTCAGGTAAATGAAAATCTTAATAATTTGGGTACAACTCAATCTATACAAAGAAAAATTGATGGTACATGGGAAGTAAAAGCACCCACTCCTGGAGCGAATAATGATGGTTCTGGAATTGTTTTTAATGGTATTACGATAACTACCAATGTTGCCAATAAAAATGAAGGCGATAATTTTCAAATTACATTTACAACTCAATCTAATGTAACATCAGATCTAAATTTTCAAATTACGTTAAATAATGGAACTTTTACTACTTCAGATTTTACCGGATCAACTTCGGTATTTATTCCATCGGGTTCTAATTCTTATACAACAACTATAACATTGGTTGATGATTTACTTGATGAAGGTGATGAGATTTTAAAAATTAAATTCGGAGCCTTACCGTTGGGATTTAATCGATTGAATGATAATGTTGAAATTAGAGTTGTTGATAATGATTTTACTACGTTACCATTTGGTACACCTTTAAATCCTACCTACGGTATTGTAAATTCTACTGCGCCAGCAAACTATTATAGTAGCTTGGAAGGATTATCAGGTAATGCATTGAAACAAGCGCTTCAAGATATTATTGCAAATCCTAATGTGGTTCGGGCTCATAATTATGGAGACATTACTGATATACTTAAAGTTGCCGATCAAAATCCTTTAAACAGCAATCAAGTTTGGCTGATGTATGTTGAAACTCCAAGAGCTAAACTAGATTTTCAAACTTCTTCAAGTAATGTGGGTTCTTGGAATAGAGAGCATATTTATCCGCAGTCGCGAGGCGGATTTGCCAATGCAACGTCGGAAACGCCAGACGGAATCAATGTTTGGTTACCAACTAATGCAGATGATATTGCAGCTGGACATGCTGATGCACATCATTTACGAGCAGAAGATGGACCAGAAAATAGTTCACGCAGTAATAAAGATTATGGTTTGACTGATTATAATGGACCAACGGGTACGCAAGGAAGTTGGCGAGGTGACGTTGCAAGATCAATTTTTTACATGGCAGTTCGGTATAATGCTTTAAATGTTGTGAATGGTAATCCAGCCGATGCAACAGTTGGTCAGCTTGGCGATTTAGCAACATTATTAAACTGGAATACAACCGATCCATCGGATGATTTTGAAATGAATAGAAACAACTATATTTATACGTGGCAAGTAAACAGAAACCCATTTATTGATTATCCAAACCTTGCTAATTATATATTTGGAGCAAATTTTGGACAGCCTTGGTTTTCAACCTTATCGAATGACAATTTTTCTGAATCAAAAATTGTTATTTATCCAATTCCAACAAAAAATTTACTAAATATATCAGGAGTTACTGCTAACGCAAATCTTGAAATTTTCAGTTCTCTTGGGATGAAAGTTTTTGAAACGAGTTTTTACGGTGAAACACAATTAAAAATAAATCTTTCATCAGGAATATATTTTACAAGAATAACATCTGAGGGTAAATCGATAATTAAAAAGATATTTGTAGAGTAACTACTTTCCGATACAATATTTGAAGGTTTTAGCATTTACAATAGTTGCCGAAGATTGGGCAACAAATAGCCATCAAAATGGGCTGAACATCAATAAATACAGGACAAATATAGACAAAATGTTTAAAATTTGTTTACTATCGAATATAATCCTTTTGAACTGTTTTTAGCTTGTAAATTCCATTCTTGATACATTGGAAGCATTTCACAAAACACGTCATTATATGGCTTTGCATAGCCTTCTTTAATCATTATTTCGTTTAAAACTCTACCATCTTTTAGAATTAAATAGCCTAAAAGTCTTCCGTATTTATCAACTAAATTATTTTGTTCCTGTACTAGTGTGCAAACATCACCCAAATTAACTTGATCTTTTAAAAAATTAAATGATAAATAACCAAGTTTGATTAGTAAAGCAGCTGGAACTTGTAATTCAATTTCGTCTTTTTTAATCTTCTTACAGTAGTTTATTTCTGGTGCATCAATACCATATAAACGAACTTCAAATTCTTTTTTTGATACAATATCTTCCAAAATTATTCCATCTCCATCAACAAATTTTACAATTTTGAGCAGACTTTTTGTAATGTTGGTTTCTTTAGCATTTAATTGCATTATATTGCTTTATTTAAGTTGTTGTTTATCAGTTAATTACAATGTAAATTTAATAAAAATTATTGTATAATTGCTAAAACACACAACAAATGGCAAAACAAAAAGGACATATTAAATATGTTGGGACGTTAGGAGAAGTTCGTCACTTCAAAATTAAAGGTAATGAAGGTTACTTTGCAGGTCTAAAAGGCGGTCCAACTGCCGAGCAAGTAAAAACTGCACCAGGCTTTATTCGTACTCGTGAAAATATGTCCGAGTTTGCAGCTTGTGCTAATGCTGGTAAATCAGTGAGAATTGGTTTGTCTGCTTTAATGAAACAAATGACAGATAGTCAATTTACAGGAAGACTAACTGCTATTATGAAAAAAATAAATATTGAGGATGGTTCAGAGGCAAGAGGTCAAAGAGCTGTTTTGGTTTCGCAACAGCCACAATACTTAAAAGGTTTGGATTTCAATAGAAATATTTCCTTTAACGGCATTTTTTCTGCTCCGTTTACTTTAACTGCAAACGTAGACAGAAACGAAAGTACTTTAAGTGTTCCGGCATTTAATCCTTTGAACTTTTTAAATATTCCATCAGGTGCAACACATTTCAGAATTATCAATGCTTTATCAGTAATCTCGGATTTTGTTTTCAATCCTGCTACTGGAGCTTATGAGCCAGCAGAACCAATGTTAAATGAAACATCAAACATTTCATATTCGCCTTACACACCTGTAGACGCAGTAACAACTTTAATTGATGTTGTTGCAGCTTTACCAGATGCTCCAACGATAACAACTAATGTTGCTGTTTTGGGAAGTATTGGAATTGAATTTTATCAGCAAGTAGGAGTGAACTACTATTTGTTCAATGCAGGTAATGCTATGAAAATTCAAGAAGTGTTCTAAAAAAGACCATCAGTTTGTAAAGTTTACTACTTTAAAACCAATTACCCTTTCGAAAGAGAGGGTTTTTTGTTTTGCATCAATTTGTCTATAATGGCGACTTATATAGGGCTAATGGTGCAAATAAGTGCGAAACAACTATGAAGTTTGTTATTTGCGATACCTGTATAAAATTACTCTTCTTATATCATTTATGAGCATAATATCCTCTTTGTATTGTTTTTCTTTTTTCTCCAGAAGTTTGAGAGCTGCAACATTTTTTTGATGCTGTTCGTGTTCTACCATCATCAATCTAGATTGTGGATTGAATTCTTTTTTGAAGTCTGGAAGGCGTAAAAACGGAATTACGGAACCAACTAAATGCTGGTGCCAAAATTTTGTTTGCCATAAACTATAAGCAATGAAAAAAAGGCTTTCGCAGTCCTCCTCGTTTTGAAAAATGATAACAAAACTGTTTGTAAATGGCTCTTTTTGTGGCTTTCCGCTGTTCATCCCTTTGTTAAGCAGGAATAAATGCGGTTTTGAATAAATCGTTCCAACTCGGTGGGTTTTGATGATAAAATTGGTCATAACATTCGGCTTTAAAAATTGATTAGATTTTTAATTTTTCGCGGATTTTCTCTTGAAATGCAGGTGTGCCTCGCTACGCTCGACCTATAAAATTTTTCAAAAGAAAAAAAAGAAAAAAAGAAAGCCGTCTGTTCAAGTGGAAGGTTTCAGATAAAAAAGTTTTTTAAAAAAAATACTACCCGATACATCAACGGAAGTGTGGGCGTGAAAGCGGAAGTGAGTGTTGATGCGAACCGTTATGGGTGGAGATTTTTTTTAAAACCCGTAGGGCTTGAACTTTTTTTTCTGAATACCTGGAACTTATCTTTGCTCTCTTTTTTTTTATTTTTTGTTTTGAATATCCAATCGGAATGTTCTTGTTTAAACGGATTTAGTCTGAAGTAATGGGAGTTGATTTGGAAGATAATCGTCTTTGGAAGTGTATCAATTTTTTGTAGATGGTTGACAGAATGTGTTAAGAAAGAAGGTGTGCTTTAACCATCTGAAAAATTGATACTCTTTCTTGGATTTGATTTTTGAGGATGCCTAATCGTCTTGTGAAAAAAGGAGTTTCAATTTAAACGGAAAGTTGTACTGAAAATGGAAAGCATCTTCAAAAAACAATGCATTATAATACCTAGTGGGACGGTGCAGTAGCGCGTGCAAGTGTATCATTTTTTTATTTGCTGACTGGGATGTTTCTGATTGCTTTTGTGGAAAAGTTGATGCCATAGATTTGAAAGAAAGATAATGCTTCAAGCTTTTAATACATTTTATGAGGAACGGTATGGCATCGGCTTTTCCGCTGAAGCAATTACTTGGGATTTTCTAGCAAATAAATAAATGATACTCTTGCTGGCTTCTCTTGATTTTGTGGGTGTTGTAAAATGCTTATTCCTATACCGTGACTATTAGAAATAGAGTTGATAAGCATTTTACAATACTTACAAAAGCAATGCAAATACTACCGATTTATGTGTAAAGTTGATAAAAACAGTTACCGTGAACGTTCTTGAAAGCAAGTATAACCGTAAAGTTTCCGATGAAATGGCGAACGTTGTTAAAGACAGTGGCGAAGGACGGTGTTTTTTGTAGCTGGGTGATGCGATGGGAGCTGCAAAAAATGTTGTCCTAGAGCCAATGGCAAGCGCGTTGGGTGTGGCGGCTGTTTTACATAAATGATATTATAGCTTCATTGCAAAAAACCAAAAAAACAATAAACTCGCTTTGTGATGAACTATAATACTCAATTATGTAACACAGCTTGGGGAAAAAATTACTGGCGCAAGTTGCGAAGCGTACGTGTTTTTTCTAAAAACTGTGCCAGTAATTTTTTTTGGAGCGTTGGCAAAGGAGTGGCAACTGAAATGTAAAACGTCCTTTTTACCACAGAATGAAAAAAGATATTCACGCTATTGCAATAGTAATTAGCGAAATGAAGCAAACAAAGAATTGATGCTAGGAATACTTGGACTAGGAGCAATTTTTGTGCAGCTGAATGAGATAATGATTTTAAAAAAGATACTTCTCTTTAACAAAAAGTATCTTTTAAAATTAATAGTAAACATTAAAACGTTTTTATGAAACCAACACCCAATTGTTTGCCGTTGTAAAAAGGTGCGATAGCTGACATACTATTTTTTTCCTTGGATTTGAATATTTTTTCCTGTATCCATGGATTTATCCAATAGGCAACTTTTGTGCTTAAAATTCCAATTCCAGCACCAGCGACTACATCGGTTAGCCAATGTTTGTCGTTGTAAATTCTGAATGCTCCTGTACCAGTAGCTATAATGTATCCCGAAATACCATACCAAATGGAAACATCTTTGTATTCTTGCCAAAGGAATTCTGCTCCTGCAAATGCTGTAGATGTATGTCCTGATGGGAAAGAGTTGAAAGCGGAACCGTCTGGGCGTTCTACTTTTGTAATTGATTTTAAACTTAGTACAGAAGTTGACATTAGTAAATATGAAGTACCTAAAATGATTGTTCTGTCTTTAAGGTTGTGTTTACCTTTTATTCCAAAAGCATTAAGACCATAAACCGATGCCGCTGGAAGGTATTGTGAAAAATCATCAATTGTGATTTTTTCATCAATGTTCTCGTTGACTTCTTCTTTTATACCAGAATTTACAAATTTTAATCCATCGCTTTCAATACCAATTACACCATAACCAATTAAAACTGTTGGAATAATAAGTTGTTTGTATTTGAATTTCAGATTTTCTTTTTTAGTATTTTTTAAACTATCTTTTTGTTGTAATTGTTGTGCGTTTGAATAGTAAGAACAGAAAGCGATAATTAAAATTATAATTTTATATTTATTTGATTTCATTTTTAGTTTTTTGATTAATGTTATAAACTATTGAAAAAATAATAATTAGAAAAATACTTGTGTAAATATTTCCAAAATTTAGCCCTGCTGGTTTAGAAATATAATTTCCAAAAGTGGCACCAATTGGGTGAATTATGATGATTGCTAACCAATAAAATAAATCTTTTGAAATTTGTTTGAAACGTAATAATAGAATTGATAAAATTAATAATGCAATTAATAAGATTGTACCGCCATCTGCTCCGAGTGGTGTATCGTTAGACAGAAAATCGCCCGATGTTGTTCCAAATGTACTTGAAGTGAGAATAGCAAACCAATAAAGAAATTCAATTTTCATTTCTGAAATTACACTTGGTTTTTTTGAAATTATTTTAATGGCAAGCAGTATCAAAAAGAACACCAAAATAACTGATAATGAACCATAAATAGTGCCTAAATTTAAATCGATACAAATTAAATCAGCAATATTTGTACCGCCAATATTACCAAGAATGATGAGCAACCAATAAAATAATTGATTGAATTTTTTGGTTAGAATAGAATATAGAATTGCAGAAACAAAAGTAGAAACAAGTAGTATTGAACCAATTTTGTAGCCTAAACCCAAATCTCTAGAAATATAATTGCCTACAATTTCGCCTGTTGTTGTGGCAATTATCATTAGTACCCAATAGATGAAATTTATTTTTGGTATGTGTTTCATTTTAATTTTAATTTGAATTAGCTTTTAGTTTTTTATGAGAATAATAAATTAGGAAAAGCATTATAATTAACGAAACTATTGATGCTTGCAGTGTACCTAAATCTAATCCGCCTTTAGCAAGAGGTTTGGTTAAAAAATCTCCAAAAGTTGCACCAAATGGTCTTGTAAAAACAAAAGCTAACCAAAATAAAAACACTTCGTTAATCTTAGTGTAATAGTGAATTAAAACGACCATTATGATAATTGAAGCAGTTATCAAAGCACCTTGAATGTAGCTCAGTCCAATAACATCCCCTAAATAATCGCCAAATGCAGTTCCAAGACTGTTTGAAAACAAAACTGCAATCCAAAAATATATTTCTTTCTTATTTTCTGTTATTGGATTAACATTCAAATTTTTATATTTTGAATACCACAGATAGAGTGTAAAAAGTAAACCTGATAACAATAGTAAACTACCTATTGTATAACCTAAGTGTAAGCTACGGTCAATGAAATCAGAAATTTCAGTACCTAATGTTGTAGTAGCTATTATAACCAACCAAAACGGTAATGGTTTATATTCTTTGGTTTTAAGTTGATTGTATAGAAGCACAATAAAAAAGACAACGGTTATTGCTATTCCTGTTAAATATCCCAAATTTAAAGTCATTGAAATAAAGTCTCCTAGAGTTTCCCCTAGAGTTGTTGCAACAATTTTCATAACCCAAAACAATATTGTTATTTCAGCTATTTTATTTGTTTTGCTAATTTTTGAAGTTTCCATTTTGTACAAGTTTAATTAATCTTTGATTGTATTAAAATTCAAAATATTAAGTCGATAAAATCTCCAATCCGTTTTTTATTATAGAAACATTAATTTTGTTAGTTCTCACATTGTAATATTCTCCATCAATTTGTATGTCAGTTCCAATATTAGTTGGAATTTCAATACTTAATTTCTGAACTAATGAATGTTGTGCTTTTTTAAACTTTTCGACTTTATTTGATAACACATGTATTCCCAAATTTAATTTATCTATAAAACTCAATTTATAAACCATCACTAAATCTAACCAGCCATCTTGTAAACTTGCTTTTGGTGTTAAACTCATTCCATATCCCATTTCGTTAGAATTAGAAACAAATAACAGAAAAGAGTTTGAATTTATTATCTGATTATTAAAAGCTAGTATCGTTTGAATTGGTTTAAATTGAAAGCTTGACAATATTGATGCTTTTAAATATGCAATTAAAGTTCTTTTTTTGTAAGTCTCATACTTTTTAATAATATGAGCATCAATACCGATACCCATATTACTAAAAAAATAATGTTCATTTACTTGTCCGACATCTATAGTTTGACTGTTTCCGTTTCGGATAATTTCTGTAGCTTTTTTTATTTCTTTTGGAATATTTAAGTTAGAAGCTAAACCGTTACCAGAACCAACTGGAATAATACCCAATTTAATTTTAGTGTTTATTAAACAAGATGCTACTTCGTTAATAGTTCCATCGCCACCACAAGCAACAATACAATCAGGTTTGTTGGCAATTGCTTTTTTTGTAAGCAGAATTGCATGTTTCTTATAGTTAGAGTAATCAACCTCAATTTTAAACTTTTCCTTTGGAAAATGTTTTTCTAATTCGGTTTTACCTATGTTATGATTACCCTTACCTGAAATAGGATTTATTATGAAATGAATGTAAATCATTATTTAAGTAATTTATTTGTAAATAAATAATCCGCCGTTTGATACCAAGAAATAGTTTCATCAAGAAAAGTTTTGTCCATTGGTAATTTTTTCAAACTATTATCTTTTTTATTCCAAGTATAAAAAGCTTGCTTTTTTTGGTCAGACAAAATCATTACTTTTTCTTTTTTCATCAATACTAACTTTCTGTAAGTACCCACTAAAGCACGTTCTTCAAAGTTAGGATTGAATACGTTTTTACCGAAGAAATTACTTTCATAATTCCAATTCATCATAGAAAATAAAGTTGGAAAAACATCTATTTGAGAACATTGTTTTTTTACTTTTTGGTTCATTTCTTGAGGAAAATTGACAATAAAAGCAGGAATATGATAATTAGCAACATCTATTTCGTCTTTACCTGCACTACTAGCACAATGGTCGGCGATAATAACGAAAACCGTATTTTTAAACCAAGGTTTATTCTTTGCTTTTTCAAACAGTTTTTTAATTGCGTAATCTGTATATTTTACAGCTCCTTCACGACTAGTTCCTGATGGAATATCAATTGCATTATCAGGATATGTAAATGGACGATGATTAGAAGTTGTCATTACAAAATTGAAAAAAGGCTTATTGTCTTTATAATGTTCATCGGCAACATTTAGCATTTTAGAATAAATATCTTCATCACAAATTCCCCAAGCATTTTCAAAAGTTACTTCGTTGTCGTTGATATTATTTCGAGTTGTTTTAATTTTATCACTCAAGACACTTCCGCGTCCACGATCATAAATTGTAAAACCATTTCCACCAAAGTAAGCGTTCATATTATCAAAATATCCATCGCCACCATAAAAAAAGTTTGAATTATATCCTTTGGATTTAAAAACATTTGATACAGTAAATAAGTTTTGATTTTCTGGACGTTTCACAATACTTTGTCCTGGTGTTGGCGGAATACAAAGTGTCATTGCTTCCATACCACGAACGGTTCTTGTTCCTGTGGCATATAAGTTATCGAAGAATACACTTTTTTGAACTAAACTATCTAAAAATGGTGTTATGTTTTGCTGGTTGCCAAACTCTTTCATAAAACTGGCACTTAGGCTTTCTACTAATATAAAAACTACATTTTTTTTACTTGGTGTAGCATTTGTAGTATCAGAAATTGTCCTGTGAATAGATAAGTTATTCGATTGAAATTTACTGTTATTGTCTGTTAATTTATTTCTAATGATATTGAAAGCTTCTTTGTCGTTTACAGATGTGTAAAACTCATTATAAACCATTTGATTGTTTCTGAAAGCAGAAAAAAACGAATAAATTCCTGATTTTGAAATTTCGGCATTGTAGCGATTAGAAGACCATTCGGCTTGATTGTTTGTTATAAATGATGTGAAAAACAAACAAGAAACTAAACCAATTCCTAATACAATACTTTTTTCTTTTAAAGTTGCGGTTTGTGAGAATGTATTTTTGAAGGCATTTCTTTTATAAAACAGCAATAAAACTAAAAAAACAATAGCCGAAACACCAATTATTAATACTGGTATTGGATACGATTCTTGAATATTTTTTACAACTTCGTGTGTGTAAATTAAATAATCTACTGCAATGAAGTTAAATCGGGTTTTGAATTCGACCCAAAAAGTAATTTCGGCAAAAAAGGTAAACACGAGTATAAAGGTTACTAATGTTGTGAAAAACCAAATGAAGATTTTATCAACCCAAGAGCCAATCCATTTATTTGGAAAAATGAAGTAATAAATAATGGCAGGAAATACAATAAAACTAATTGTACCAATGTCGAAAAACAATCCTGTTAATACTGTTCCTAAAACAGTAATAATGTTAAACGAAACTTCGTCGTATTGCCATATAAAAAAAATAACTCTTACTATTTGGGAGATAATAAGGAACCATATTACAAAAGAAAGTAATAAAGAGTATCTGCTTGATAAGTTGGTTTTTTTGAACATAATAGTTGGTAAATAATATTTTAAAAAAAAAGTTAATAGTAATCTGTAAATAAAAAAAGCACCCACACGCTATGTGTAGATGCTTAAATAATAAAACTAACTAACCTTGTCTTTTGTTATAAAATTACCGTTTTCATCAAAAAATAAATCTTTGCCTTTTATCTCGGCTTCGTATATAAGATTTCCTTTTTCGGTAATAATTTTAGCTGCTTCTTTTACTTTTTGATTTTTAAAATTAGCATTTAAGTATTGCAACGCTTTTTTAGGTAATTGACTAACTGTAATTGCAATTTCAGTTTCAATAATTTTTCCATTAGCATTGAATAAAACAGAGTTTTCTATTTTATTACTTTCAAAACTAGCTTCATAATTATTTTCCTCTTTATCCCATTTTACATTTTTTGCATTGGGATATTTTGAAATTAGAGATTTAGTTACAATCTCTGGGACTTTTGTTGCTTTTACTTTTTGAGCAAAAGCGATTGTAGATAACACTAATGCCACTACAATAATTACTGATTTTCTCATTGCTATTATATTTTTTTGAATTAATAATAGCCAAAGTTGTAAACCAATGTTGTAGAAATATTGAATTTTGAGTTAAAGGAAAATAAATTTAGTTATTTTTTAAAATTTATAATTATAACCCAATCTAATTACTTGTGTTTCGTAATAATCATTACTGGTGTAACTAAAATCCTGTCCTTGAATTTCTTTTTTAATTACTAACGTATTAAATAGGTCGGTTGCGTTTATAAAAAATTCTCCTTTACCGTTTTGAACTGATTTTTTTAGTCCTAAATCAATTGAAAATCGCGATTTTATTTTGCCTTGTGGAATAATATCTGGAGCTAAATAAATTGCCGTTACTTGAGCATCCACTTTTTTAGTTAAGTGTAATGTGTTGTTCCACTTTATATTTCCGGAGAAAACATCTTGTTTTGCTGCTGAAAACGTATTAGGCTCAGGATATAAATTTTGAACAGTAAACGCACCGATCTGATTGTAATAGGCATTAAGATTAAAATTGGAAGAATACCATTTTGCAAAATCTTGCGAAATTACCATTTCAACACCAGTATTGGAACTTTTATTTACGTTTTGAAAGATGGCATAAATTAGATTACTACTCGGAACAGTTGAAGCTATTCTTGTTATAGTAGCATTGGAAAAACGATGGTAGATAGCGGAATATAAATAGCCTTTTTTCAAGTTTCTTTTGAAACCTAATTCTACTAAATTTGTGAATTGTGGACGTAAACCTGGATTACCAACTTTGATAATTTCTGCATCGTCGTACTTTGGAAATATTCTAATATCTACTTCGTTTGGTCGGTCAATTCTGCGGTTGTAAAATAATGATATTTTGTTGTCATCATTGATTTTATAAGCAAAACGGAAATTAGGGAATGGTTCGAAATATGAATATCCATCTGTAGCATAGGTAGGATGATTGAGATCAACTTCATATTCTAAATCTAAGTATTCTAGGCGAACTCCTATTTCCGCTTCAATTTTATTGGTTTCATAAATGTAGTTTCCATAAACGGCTGGAATGATTTCTTCATACGTAGCTTTACCACCTGCACTAGCATCTAAAGGTGAATTAGTTCCTGGAAAGAATTGCATATTGGTTGGAATAATACGGTTTCGAAATTTGAACCCTGTTTCAATACGACCGTATTTTAATGGCTTTATGTAATCTATATTGAAGTCAATCACACTTTCATCAGATAGCAGTTTGAAAGCATCTTTACTGGTTGAAGTTGGCAAAATATTATCGAAGAAATATTTTTCATCTTCTCTGTGAAAGGTATAGTTGAAACCTATATTCAATATATGTCCGGCTTGTTTGAATTTATGTTGATAGGCAGCAGTTCCCATAACTGTTGTTTTTAATTCATCTTCTAAAAATTGCCAAAGTCGCAATCGCTCGGAATAGTCTGCATTAAAAAAAGGTTGGTCACCGTTATCAATAATTTTTTCAGAACCGAATAAACCCGAAACGGTTAGCGTATTGTAATCATCAATAGTCCAATCAATTCCCGATTTAATTGTTGTAAAATGGGTGTTTCGGTTTCTTTTTAATTGTTGGTTAATTAATGTGCCGTCATTGTATGTTCGTGTTACAAATTCATTTTTATTTAGGGTTTCTGTGTATAGATAATCGCCTTGAAAAAACGCATTAATTTTGTTTTTACGGTAATTGAGTGATAGCGTAGGATTGATTTTTGGTGTTAGTGAATATTGTGGTCTTATTGTAGGCAAATTTTCTTTTCGTTCCCACAAAGCACCGAAACCCGACGTAAAACCCACTTTACCATTAAAGCCTTCTTTTTTATTTTTCTTATAGATTATATTGATAATTCCAGCATTACCATTGGCATCGTATTTGGCTGATGGATTATTAATGATTTCGATTTTATCTATTGCTGAAGCAGGAATATTATCTAAACCCGATTGATTTCCAAAGCCAGTTAAAGCTGTTTGCTTGCCGTCAATCAATACAGTAACTTTATCATTGCCTCTAATTTGTACTTTTCCGTCTTGGACAGTAACACCAGGTAAATTTTGCATGGATTGTAAAATAGAGCCGCCACTTTGACTAATATTGTCAGCCATAGAAAAGGTTTTTTTATCCATTTTCTCGCTGACAGTATTTGTTTTAGAAACCACTACCACTTCTTGTAAGGTTGTAGCATCTTCTTCCAGTTCGATAGTTCCTTGATCTAAAAATTCAGAAAGTGAACCAACATAAACTGATTGTGTCTTGGTTTTGTAACCAATAAAGGAGAATTCTAAAATATAGTTTCCAGATTTTATATTGGCTAATGAAAATCGACCTTCCTCATTGGTTATTGTTCCGGTAATTAACTTATTGTCATTTGAAGTTTTTAAAGAAACATTTACAAATGGTAATGCAAGTTTCGTTGTCTTGTCTTTTGTGTTACCCGAAACTGTTACTGACTTATTTTGTGCCCTTAAATTTGCTACCATTAACAGCAGCATTGTTACTAAAAGAACGTTTTTAATTCGCATCATACTTTTCCCTTTTATTTTTTTTCAACAAAGGTCTGCATGGAGTTTGAAGAAATTCTGAATTTTAGAAAACTATTTCGAAGGTGTGCATTCTATCTATAAAATAGTAGTTGACCGCCCAATGGTTTGTATCTACAATCTTTTTAATAATGGATAATCCCAAACCATTTCCTAGAGAGGATGGATTGGATTTTGAAAAACGCTCAAACATTTTTTCAGTCTGCAATGGTAAAAGTGTTCCTGTATTTGAGAATGTTATACTATCATTAGTAAGTGTAACGATAATCTGACCATTTAGCTCATTGTGATTTATGGTGTTTAAAAATAGATTACTGATTAGCATTTCTGCTAGAAAATGATTTGAACTGACTACAACATTTTCCTCTAGTTCGTTAGTGATACTTATTTTTTTTGAAAGTGCTTGTTCACTAAAAAAGGTTAGTTGATTATTGATGATTTCGTGGAGATTTATTTTTTCAATCTCATAGTATGAATTGCTATCAATTTTTGATAGTACTAACAAATTTTTATTAAGCTTGACCAGTCTTGTAGTAGTATTGTTTAGGTCATCAATTAATTTGAACTGCTCAGAGTTTAAGTCTTTTCGTTGTAATATGTTTTCTAATTTTCCTTTAAAAATTGCAATTGGTGTTTGTAATTCGTGTGCTGCATTTTCAATGAACTCTTTTTGACTTTTATAAATTGAAGTGTTTTTTTCTATTAAATTATTAATTGAATGATTAAGCCTATTAAATTCTTCAATATCACTTGTGTTTAATTTTGAATTTGAACTTTTATCAATTTCAAACTTTTCGATATGTTGCAATGTTTCGTAAAATGGTTTCCACAGTGTTAGAGATAATCTTTTGGTTATAATGAAAAGTCCAATTAATAGTATAATGATAATTATGGTAAAAACTCCCATAATACTTATTGCTAGTTCTGAATTATCAACAAGGTTAATTCTTGCAGAGAATGTATAAGGTTTTTTATTTATACTTATAGGCGCTTTGAGAACACGATATGGTTCATTTTCTTTTACCAGATTGTGATAAAAACTTCGATTAAATAAAGTATCCTTAGAAATAGTGTGCTCAAAATTTTCAATTTGTAAATCACTACTTAATTTATTGAAAATTGCAATTTCATTCTCCTTAAGTTGTGGCAAATAAAAGTTTACAAACTCTTCTTTTTGTACCACAAGTGCTTCATCCGTTTCATGTAAATAGAGCCACTGCGTGATGAAAAAGAACAGTGGCACCCCGAAAAGCATTACTCCAAGAGAGAATAACATGTAGTATTTGAGTGTTTTTTGAAGTAGTTTTTTATTCATCTTCCCATTTATAACCTGTTCCATACACTGATTTTAGATAATCGGTTGCGCCCATTTCTTTGAGCTTTTTTTTCATGTTTTTGATGTGTGCATATACAAAATCATGATTGTCTAACATGTCCGCCATATCGCCAGATAAATGCTCTGCAATTGCACTTTTGGACAAGACTTTATTTTTATTACCAATCAAAAATAGTAATAAATCCATTTCCTTTTTGGTAAACTCGATTTTGTTGCCTTTGATTTTGACCGACTTGCTTATTGTATCAATTTCTATTTCATTAAAAGAAATCACGTTGTTTCCGTTGAATTGTTTTCGTCTAACCAATGCTTGAATTCGAACTAATAATTCGGAAAGATGAAAAGGTTTGGTTAAATAATCGTCAGCACCAAGTGTCAAACCTTCAATCTTAGTTTCTAAAGTGTCTTTGGCGGATATTATAATCACACCATCCGTTTTATTTTGACTTTTGAGTATTTCTAATATTTTAAATCCATCACCATCTGTCAACATTAAATCTAAAAGAATACAATCGTAGGAATATAAATCGATTTTCTCTATTGCTATCTTTAGTGTACTTGCTGATTCACAAACAAAATCATTGCTACTCAAGTAATTTTTAATACTTGTAGCAATTTCGATTTCGTCTTCTATTATTAAAATTTTCATATTACAAAGAAACTAATCAATTTTGAATGAATATTGAATTATCAAAATAATTCTAATCTAATAATAAATCCAAAAAACAACAAAAACAACAATTTGACTTGTACTAAACTTAGATTTCGTGCAGATGAATGTGGTAATGGCTATTTATATTACAAAAACCAAAGGTTGTTTTTACCGAAATCAGGTAGTTTGTCTCCTTCGAAATGTGGAAATATTTGTGCTACCATTTCTGGGTATTTTATGGTTACTGGTAGGTTTTGTTGTTTTATGGATTTCCAATACATTCGGCTGAATTGATATACTTGATCTATTAACTCTTTTACTGTTGGAATGTCTTTTAAATATTCTTCGTCTGTGCAGCTTAATGCTAACTTTACTGGAAATGGATAATCTTTTGTTGTGCCACTTATGCTGTATTTTGCATTATTGAATAGTAAGTATTTTAGCTTTGCTATTTCTATTATGGTTCCGCTTAATGGCATTAACGCTTCGCTACTAGTATCGAATGCTACATAGTCGTTTGCTTCTGTTTTATTGATTGTAATTATTATTACTGGAATATTTAATTTTAATGTTTTTAATACTTTTTGAATTGGGTCTATTTCTTCTTTACCCATCGGTTTGTAGTAGTGGATTATTAAACGCTCGACATCGTTACCATTGTCAACCACGAAGTTTAATATCTTCTTGCCAATTGCTCCGGCTATTAAATCATATTCGTTGTCACGGAAACAATCAAATCCTTTGAACTCTCCTTTGTTGTTGAAACAAAAGGCACTGCCCACAAAGCGCGTATTGGTTTCGGCTGATTTAAAAGCACCAACACCTACAATTAATTCTTGTTTTAACTCTCTATCTAATCGCCACGGAATACCGTCTATTTTTGCCAATAGTGCAGGCGTTATGTTTTCTAGGAATGCACCAAAATAAGTATTGTTTATACTTTCTTTATAGATTACTTGTGAGGTTATTTCGTGTTTTAATAGTTCTTCTTTTACTTGGTAATATAATTGTTTGTTGTCTTGGTCTTCTTTATGAATTGGACTTATGTAAATTGCTACATATCTTGTATTTGGTGTTTTTTCTAAATTGATTAGATGGTGTTTTAGTTCTTTTACAGCTGTTGTTGTACTTTCAAAAGCTAAACTGGTATCTTTATCCATATAGAATGGTTGTTTGATGTGGTTTTTTAGTGCTGGGAAATAACCTTTGAAACCTTTATCAAAATAAGTGTAAAGAGGCAGTACATAATCTTGTCTGTCTGGTTTGTGATAAATGAAGAAAAAACGAACATTTGAATGAGGACTTGCTTGGTGTGGACCAAAACTTTTCATTCCCACTTTAGGGTCAATACCTGTATTGTTGTAAAACCTTAAATTGTTTGAGTTGTAATGTGTGTGATGTACTTCATTTTCTGGAATAGTAAAAAAGCCATTTTCATCTAATGGTAGTATCCTTTTAAATGCTTCTGTGTTTAGATAGTTGCTGTAAAAATCGTTTATGTAGTTAAAGTATGGTTTATATCTATTTCCTTTTTTTGGTACGCTGTGAGGTATGCTGAGGTGGTTCTTTATTGGTATGTTTAGTAATGGAAATACTTGTTCGAGGTTTTGTTTTGCTTCTTCTGAAAGTAAATCGAATTTGAATATTTCTTTTTTATATACTACTGTTTTAAAATAGTTTGATGGAATGTCTATCTTATCTATACTTGTTGTTGCAATTTTGGAAGTTCCGTCATAAGAAAGGAGTAATGCAGGACTTTTTGTTAGACCTGAAAACTCTACTTTTAAAGTGTATTTATTGTATGTTTTGTAACCTGTTGCAACTGCTTTAGTGTCTATAAACCAAACCTCAATATCTTTAACGTAATTGAATTGTATGGCATCTGCAATAGCATAAAAATAATTGTAAACCAATCTTGTATAGTAGTGCTTTGCAAAAGTAGTGCTGTGAAACATATCTACAGATGCCACCATTTCACAATCTTGTGTGTTTGAAAAATTGGAATACAAGAATTTGAGGTCTTGTAATTCTGTCTTAAAATTATCCCATATCTCATTGGGCAAATCTCCTCTATGAATAGGATAGAAGCCGTCTTTTTTTTCTTTGTAAAAACCAAACTCTTTCTTTACCGAAGGATGTTTGAATGGGATGATGTTTATTTTAAGGTTTTCCAAATTATAAATTATTTTTTTTAAATTATTACCATTCTTCTGACTCGAATAAAGGGTCTTTATCTCTGTTTATTTCTTTTTTGAAATCTCTATTAAATTCTTCGATAGTTTCTAATTTGAAATCCTCGTGAATAATATCGTTATATAAATTATGTATCATTCTATAATCTGTAAAGAATTTGTTTTTAGTAGAATTATCTTTATCAACTTCATCTTTTTGCTCCCATTGATTGCCAAATCCTGAACGCCAGTTGTAAAATAATAATGCTTGTTCTGGGTTTGATAATTGAGCTCGTAATATTCTTAGATACTTCCTTTTTTGTTCATAAGATAAAAACGATTCATTTTGATTTGCTACAAATTTTACAGTTAAATATAAGTGTCTATATAAGTGCGCTAAATATGTTGAATTTCCTGTAAAAAGGTCTTTTCGAGATTTATTTGCTTCACTTCTAACACTATCATAAATTTTATGGTCAATTTCTTTATCTTCCTCCTTAATACTGTCGTTATTTATTTTTTTTAAATCAAATTTTAAACCGTTTTGATTTGAATGTAAGCCAAAGAAAAATATATGATATGCTTTTTTAAGTATTTTATTAGGTTCTATTTTTTGCTTTTTATCCTTTTTTAAAATTCTTTTTATTGTATCAAATATTAATTTTAGTTCCTTGTCTAATTCTTCAAATGCTTTTCTACCATTTGTACTTATTAAATTTGATTGGGGATTTCTTATACCTTTTATTATAGTTTTTGTTTCTGAAACGGAAACTTCATTTACATTCTCCTTATGCAGACGTAACATTTCATAAAACTGACTTTCAAATTGTTGAATCTTAAATTGTTTTTGAACTTCTTGATTGGCTTTATATTGAATGTAGAACGCCATAAAAGTCAATATAGAAGCAGATATTGCAATAAAAGGACTCATTAAACCACCAATTGTATCACCAATAGCACCTTTATTTGTAAAATCTAAATTATCTGTAAATGCTTGTTGAGTGAAAATTAATGGTGCAATAAATGAAACTAATAGAAAAACTACTGTTAGAGTTAATCCAATTGGAATGTAGTATTTTTTCAATAGTGTAATAGTTTCTTTTACAAAGGTCATGTCGACTAATTTTTTTTTATTGCTCATACTTTATTATTAATTCATCTTCTAATTCAAAAGCTGACAATACTTTTTTCAATTTGTTGAATTTTGAATTACTATCAGTGTTTACTTCTATGTAGTAAGTATCATTTATAGCATATGCGCTTCTTGGTTTGTCTTTGTCTGTCGTTAGACCTAATGCTTCTTTTAGATCAGTTAATAGAAATTTTGATGGACTTTCTGTGAATAAATCAGTTATAATGTGATTGTACATTTTGGAAAACTCTTTAGTTACTACTAATTCGTCTTTGTATGTATAATATTCTAGTTTTTTATGCTTTGGTTCTGGTGCATCAAATAGCGTATATTCTTCATCGTCATTGTCTTCTGATATTGTAATGCTTGGGTATTTCCAAATTGATGTATAACGATTGTAAAGTAATTTAAAGCGTTCTTCTAGTTCCTCAACATTCCAAACGTCTTTAGTTTTTAATGCTTCATTCATCCAAAGATTACTGTATGCATAACCTTGTCGTCCTTCCTCTTTATTCATATCTCTTTTTTCAGAGAATGACTTGTTTCCTAAAGCTCCATTATTACCTGATAAGGTTAGGTTTGCTATAGTGTTTAAGTATTTTTCAGAAAATAATTTATAATCCGTATCAGTAATATCTGATTTCCATTTTATATCTGGATTTTGCGGAAATATGTGTTCAATTGTAATGTCAGCAGAACTTAAATCTACTCTTTCTGGATTTCTGAAATGTTCCATTTGCTCAAAATAGTACAATCTGTTTTTTGCTTGTGTGTTGTATAAGTCTTTATCTTTTAAAGCAGCTTCTATTTCAATATTATTAGGAAACCTTTGAGAGCTTCTTTTTTTAATTAATGCCTTTTCTATTGATTTTAAATAATTACTTCTATCAACATCTGTATACAATGTCATGAATATTTTATTTAATGCATTGGTTGGTAATCCTACAATAAATCGACGCCAAGTATAAGATTGAATTAGTCTTAACACTTCAATAAACGTATTTTTATCAATATCATTTGTAATATAATCATCATATACCGGCAATAGGAAAGGATAAGAAACATTTATTTCTAATTGTTTTATGCTTCTTAATTCTCTTTGTATTTCTACATCAGTTTCGTTTGATGGGTTTAAAAGTTTATTGTAGATAACTGAATATTGCTTAATAGTTTGTAATGTATTTTGATAGAAATCTACATCACGTTTTTTGAAGCGTGCTTTGAACTCTTCATACACTTTACTTTTGTTAGGTATCTTTTTATTGATTAATGTTAGATAATCTCTTATTAGTTCTGAAACCTTGCTTTCTTGTGAGTTTTCAATTTTTGCATTGTTTTCTATAATTTCCCAATAGTTTTCAAATACTCGTACTTGCTCTCTCGGTTCTAGTCCCATAAGGATATAGTTTCTAATTAAGTCTGCTTGAGATAATTCTAAACCTGTTGAGTTTAAACTTTCGAATATACGCTGTGGATCGTCTTTACCACGTTCTAATGAAATTTCTACAAACAATAAACGGTTTAAACCTTCAGTAACTATTGAAAAATTATCATTATTAAGTGTATTGTAAAAGAAATTGTAATTGTCAATTATTCTTGAATATTCGTTATAATCACTTGGACTATTGTCATTCATTAAGAAACGGAACGCTTTTGCATTTACATCAGTTTGCTTTAACTTTAATTTGCTACTATCTTCTTTTACAAAACGATTTATTAATATTGTTTCGTTAATTTCGGCAGCTTTTTCTTCCATATCATTAGCTAAAGCAAAACGGTATAATGCTAGATATAACAATGTCATTGTAGTCAAACGCTGTTGTCCATCAATAATGACTAATTGTTTTACATCAGAAGAAGTATAGACACCATCATGAATAAATACAATACTTCCAATGAAATGAGTATCATCATTACTGGTTTTATTTCCTACCTCGATTATGTCTTCCAATAGTTGTTTGCATTCAGCCGTTGTCCAATCGTAATTTCTTTGATAGACAGGAATGACAAATTGCGTTTTATTTTGAGTTAAGAAGTTTTTAAATACTGTTTCTGTGGCTTTCATATTGATTATTTTATAGAAGTTTATAGCAAATTACTTTATCTTCATTAGCTATTAAAGTAAAGCCATGATTTAAAACTAATAGTCTATTTATCTCCATTGGTGTTTGAGGAATGCCATTGAAAAAAATTGGATTTTCTTGCGCAAACTGAACGGTTGGTAATTCAATTAAAATACCATTTATATCTCTGTATATTACAAAATGATTTCTATTCATGATACTTATTTTTGTTTAATTCATTGGTTTTATCATACTTTCTATAAAGTCAATTTCAGGCTTACTTAAATCATATTTATCATATAATTGACTATCAATTTCTTGAATTGACTTAGTCCAATCAATATCTGAATCAGATTTAAAGTTTTGAAGCGGAACGAATTTATATGTTTTCGATGTTCCGTGGTGACTAGCTTTAGAAAGACTATGCATAAATCTTGCAAACTTGGAAGTGAAATATTTTGTAAGATTCATTGCCGAATTACCATCTAATTCTAAATTTGCACCAATTACAATGTAGGTTTCTGTACTAATAGTCCCCGGTTGACCTACAAAGGAATTAAAATTGTCATCATTTAATTCAGTACCTATATTATTTGCATATGATGTGAAAACCTTGTATTTATCAATCCATTCTTTATTAACAGTAATTTCTTCTTTATCTAAATATCCAATTGTTTTACTCTTACCATAACAGATTATAGGATTTTCAAGTCCATTTTTTACAAGCCTAAATATTTTATTATTTTTAGTAATATTCCCATCTAAACCAAAAGGTCTTCTAGATGAAACATAGTTTTGAAAGCTTTCGAATTGGTTATTATTTTTAATTTTATTAATGATTGATAAAGATTTCCAATGTCTAATGAATATTTCAGAATCATCAGTTCTCAAAGAACGAATATTTGTTTCAGGTGTTAAATCATTGTTATAAGTAAAAACTTTAGTTAAGTCTTCTGAATTATCATGGTTTTTATCTCTTAAAAAGTAACAAATACCTCCTCTTAAATTAATGTTTTGAAATATTAATTCTGGTTTTAAGAAATCATGCAGCTCTGAAATGTGAATATCATTAAGCATTTCATCTCTAAAACTATCCAAACCTTTACCACCCGCAAACCATCTCGTTGGCATAATCATTGAAATATAACTCGGATTAAGTTTTTTTGCAATATCAACAAAATGATTATAAATAGGTTTTGCGCTAGCTTGAGCACCACCATCTTTTTGTTGATATGGAGGATTGCCAACTATAATATCAAATTTCATATTTTCATTATTTATTAAAATACTTTGTTTTTTTATCAATTTATTATTTGCAATCAAATCATACGAAGTGTAGTTTTCTTCGATATGATTTACATCTAATTCAAGTAGTTTATATACTTTTCTTGTAAACTCATAAGCAATTTTTGATGTCGGTATAGAGTAAAAATTATTAGCTGCCTCTCTACCAAATTTTTTATATACTGCGTAAACAAATTCTCCTTGTTTTGCTGCTATATCTAATTGTAATGTTGAATTATTAACAGCATTTTCAGGTATTGAATTAATTATTTTCTCTGTTACGATTTCTGGTGTTACAATTTCTGAATCAGATAAACGACTAAATTTTTTCATAGCACTGCTAGCCCTTTCCATTGGAGGTAGTCCGGCATCATTTGCTAGAGTGTTTATATTTTGAATTTTATAATCCAATTCACTTAAAATAAAAGGATTAATGTGTTTTTGTAATAAGATTAGAACATTTTTATTTAGTTCTAAATTTAAAGCAATGCGCTGCTGTTCTACATTAGTATCAATTTGATTAATTAATTCGTGAAGTGATTTTACTCTAGAATCTGTTAAGAATGCAAAGAAGAGAATTCTAGCATAATACATAGCAAATTGACCTTTATAATCTACTTCTTCCTCTGAATTACCTGATTTAGTGACTTTATCATTTGGTTCACCATCTTCTGTTGGTTCATCACCTGGATCAATATCATCACCATCACCCTTAGTTGGTTTTATTTCTAAACCCTGTTTTGAATTTATTTTGCCTTGTTTTTCTATTTCAAGCCTTATATCATCAATGTTTAAAAGAGAATAATCAACAGCTATTGTTGTAGCTTCGTCAAACACACTTCTTTCACTTGAATACTTTCTGATAGCATCTAAAATATCGGCAGGTTGAACTTGAACAATTTTATTATTGTTTAAAACAACTATTGGAGAGATTTCCAATTCTCTTTTTATTCTTTCCTCTAATTTACTATTACCATTTGACTCTGTATTTACATTGTAAATTTGGGATTTATGTTCCTGCATTTGGAACATTCTATTAGGATTGAAGTCAACTAATAAGGTTTGAGGTTTCATGTTGTATTTAACAACATCACCACTTGGCTCTTTGAAGACTTTTATATATTGATTTTGTAAACGGAAAATAGCTTGGTCATATTCTTGAGGTGATGCCGTATCTTTAAAGTAGAGCATTGTATCCCATTGGGAAACAGTACTACCTGTAAGCATTCTATTTACTGTCAATGTTATTGTTTTAACATTGTTAGCCTCGCAAGTTTTTATTTTTCTTTTAACTGATTGAGTGTCTTTATAAATTTTATCACTATCAACTCCTGAAATATTTATGATTTCATAGGAATTAAGATTTTTAAATTTATAGTTTTTTAATAATTCCTCTAAAGCATCACATGAGGCACGGAAAGGTAAAACACACACAATATGTCTACACATATTTCCATCTTTAATTTTGTCATATTCAAGAAAGCTTAATAAGTTTTCATCTTCTTGTGAACCATCAATAACCTTAAGCAAATCAATTATTTCGTGCTCGTAAATGAATTTTTTATGATTGTCATTTACTTTATCTTTTGAAATAGATTTTGGTTTGAATAATGTTGAAAAAGCATAGGTTATACCATGCTTTTTCAATTCTTCCATTTTTTTACGAGAAGATTCGTTTGGATTAAAAGCAAAACGTATCATTTGGGGAAAACCATAATATGGATTATCCCATTCTTTAACCTCGTCTTTATTTAAATTATCCGAATCCCATTTTGCTTGATCGTCAGCAATATCTGAAAATTGATAAAAAGCTATTATATCATCATCTGTGAATTCACTATCCATCAAAATACGATATGGTGTACCAGAAAGGTGTAAACGAACTTTAGAATTAATAAATTTTGTAGTCGCATCAAGCTCATCTAACGAATCATCGTTTAATTTTTTTTCGCTATTAATTTCTTTTGATGTTAGCTTTGATTCTAATAAGACTTTACCATATTCTTGGGCTCTAGCACCAAAGTGAGTTTCGTCAATTATAAGTAAGTCTATTTTATTTTCAAATATTTCTTTGTGCTTTGTTTTTATTGAATCACCTTGCAAATCTTGTAAAGTAAGGAATATAACTATTTTCTCGTTTGCTTCAAGTTTCTCATTGATTATAGTATCACTTTGTAAAAGTGAATTACTATCAAGGAAACTATATCCATCAAATTTTAAATGACTTTCTACTGTTTTCTTCCATTCCTCTTTTACATCAGCTTTTGCAGAAACTACCATAACAAATTTTGCCTTCATTTCTACTGCACAGCACATAGAAGTGAAAGACTTACCAAAACGCATTACAGCATACATTAAAAGATTTTTTCTGCCTTTTTTTAATGCTTTTGTAAAACTATCAATTGTTTCTTGTTGATTTGGACGAGGTTCATAATTTTGTGTTCTAGTGTAAGTTTGAGTTATTGGAATACGACTGTTATCAAATTTATAAAACTGGTATTTTAAATCATTATTTGCATAACTAGTTCCAATGTCTTTGATAGCATCTTCTACATCACTTTTAGAAGTGTCTTTAAAAAATTCATTAGAGTAATATGGTATATCTTTAAATGTCTCACGTTGCAATCTAGCCTTGCTACTCTCTTTTTCTAAAAAATAATGAATGGAATGGTCTCTAAAAAAAGTCTCATTATCAACTTTTGCAATACTCTCAAATTTTTTTTCAAGATTTGGAAAATATTTTCTCCATTCATTTAATCTCGTTTCTATAGGTCGATAAGTATCTCCAACTTTAAGGTAATTTGGTGTTGTTTCAGTTGTAAATGCGTAAATATGTGGTTCAACTCTACCAAATATTATTTCGTTTAATATTTCAATATCTATTTTATTGATTTCAGACATACTCTTTTATTGTTTTTCTAAATTAATTTTTAAGTAGGTCAATAAATCTAATTTTTAAACCTTTCTCGCCTTTAAGTGGGTCATTTTCTTTCCAATCGATTATTTCACAATAAACACCATTATGCTCGTTAATTTTTTTTAATTTACAGCCATTACAAAGGATTATATTCAGTTCTAAATCACCAAATATATTTTCATTTTCCTGTACATTACTAATACAGCTATGTGGAATTACGCCTTTTAGTCCGTCCATTTGCCATATGTTCCAAGAAATCACATAGGCAATTTTTTGAATGTATAATAATTCAGGTTCATTTTTAAATTTATCAACATAATATTCAATAAAGGTGAAAAGAAGTGCTTCTCTTGCAAGTAATAAACTATCTCCTTGCCATTCAAAACCATAAGTGCTTTCAAACGCTAATTCAGCCGCTTTTAACCATTCTTCTTCTGTTTCAACATTTTCACTAATAATTCGTAGTTTTCTATCGAGAAAACCAATCCTATTTTTCACGGAAATAAATTTACCCGTTGTTATATCGTATCTACTTGTTAAGTACGGTGCTTCACCACATGCAACTTCAAGTCTATTTTGACTTATATAATCTACCCAAGATTTACCCTTTGGGAATTTTATTTTTTCACTATTACTCTTCCATGTAGAAGTACCATCACTATTTAGTATACTCTTATTGAAAACATTTTTTCTTTGAAACCACGCATTATCTACGGCATTATTTTGCTCATTACAAATCCATGATGGAGTAAAAACTTCAGCCATATTTTTAACTCTAGAGTGTTGAAGTAATTTATCTTTTAGAACTCTCGGCATAATAACTTTACCATTTTGACCTGTAATCAAATTAGTTGTTATTGAGGATGAAAATTGATAATCATTTCCTAACGGCTCATAGTTATCAGTAGCCCAAAATATATTCTTTTTAGTTGTTTGGTCGCACAACAGTATATCAAGTATACTTGGATACTTGCTTAATATTTTGTCCTCAATTATATCAACTACTTTTTGCATTATTTATATTAACATTTTCCAATACTGCATTATATGTATACATTATATGGAATTATACAGATTAATTTAATTAGATTTTTATAAAATTCGTTAATCACCAAAAATAGTAAAATTTAACTTCTTTTTTTTGTTTTTGTTTAACTTTAGATGATTTTTGTATATGTCCCATATTCAGGTTGTTGTAAGTAATTGCCTAAACAACTTTTTAAGAAAGTGCCGACCGTTCTTTCTGCTATATTGAAGGTCGCTCCTAATTCCACTGCTTCTTTTCGTGTGAAGTGATTTGGCAAGGCATCAAAGAATAGTTTTTTGTTTTGCCCTTTTTTGAATGGTCCATTTTCTTCGTCCTCTTGTTTTGGTAGGTTCTCGAACATTAGAATATTGTGTTTTAAATAGACTTCAATTAATTGTGATGCTGTTTCAAAATCTTCGTCTAAACACTGAATGTCGGTTGCTTGTTCTTGGGCTTGGAATTTGCGAATGCTTGTAAAAATCATACACATTCTATACAAAACCAATCCTAAACGTTTTACAATACTTTGGGCATCTTCGGAAACAAAGGCACTGATTTGACTTAAATACTCGCTGAATGTTGGGTTGAATTTGTCCCATTGTTCTCTAGTTAAATGTAATTTGGTTTTGCCACTATCGAGAAACAAAACCATTTCGTACACTGCAATAGATAGCTTTGCAAAATGGTCGGTTAAATTTACTCTGTTGCCATACGGAGAAGGGTCAATCCATTTGCTGTTGGTTTTGAAAACATAGAATACAAAACGACTGAATAAACCATCTTCGGCAGATGCAATGATATTATACACTTGTTGAGGTGTTCCCGAAAGTGCAACAGCTAAACGAGGATTGTTAATTTCGAAATACTCATTATTGGTTTTTCTGGAAATGGATATTTTTTCGCTATGGAATGCTTTTCGTAACAAATCAGAATAAGAACCCCAATCGTTTTTGAATACTTGTCCTAGTGTATCGGCTTCGGTTTCGCAAATAATACCTGTACCGTCATTTTGTTGTAAGTGTTGTATTATCTTTGCATTACTAGTATTGGCAGGAATGAATACTACTTTGAATGGTGGTTCTTCGGGAATATCCTCTTGGGTATTGTCGTCTTTCTTTTGGAAACGTTGCGCTTTTTTGTAAGCTGCCATTTTTAGGTCGTATTCTTTTTTTTGCTCTCTTGAATTTTTTAGGACTTCTTCGTGGTATTTATCGGCTAATTCTTTAGAAGATTGTAACGCACCTTTACCTGATGCAGCAGGAGCAAGAATGAAAGAAAATAAATGAGGATATACGGTTCTGCCACCATACTCACCAGTAACATTTGGTAAGCAACCTGATAGAATTGCTAAAGCACCTGTTAGAAACGTATCTCTTTCTCTTGGTTCGGAGAATGCTTCTGCACCTTGCTTAAGAATAGGAGGTAAGTTGTCGTAAACCGATTGCGGAATTGTTGGTGTGTTTAGTAAATAGTTTTCGTCGTCTATTGGCTCTTTTTTTGCATTGCTAATTGTTTTTTGTTGTATAGGTTTACGGTTGGCAAAGTCGGCAAACTTGGCAAAATCTGCCGACTGATTTTTGTAAGCACTTTGAACTGATGCTTTGATTTCTTTTTCGTCTAAATCGAAATTAGTAGTACAATAATCTAGTGTATCAGCTTCGGTTATCCCGAAGCGATTGGCATTGGACGCAAATAGATGAATGAAGTTATTTCTGTTACCGTTAGTATATTGTTCTTTTTGCTCTGTGAATTTTAGGCATTTGTCCAATAAAGTATCGGTTGCTTCAAAAGAGGTTGTTTCCATTTTTTGCGGTTTTGGAAGTGGTATTGCTTCTTCTTGAACTTCAAATATTATTGCATCTTCCTTTATATAAATTTCTGGATCATAAGAAACAAAACACAATCGGGTAATGTCTTTGCATTTTGCATCAAAATCATAACCTGATAGGTTTTTATAAAAAGTTGCCACTTGATTGTATGCGATAGCGTGTTGTGTTGCATTGGAGTTGATTTTAATGAATACTTTAATTCCTTCGCCACTTGGACTAATAAACGATGCGAAAGTGTATTTGCAGTCGTTTATTAGCTTTACCAATGTGTAGAGTTCTGTAACTGGAATGTGGTCGAAGTCTAAACCTATTATTTGAGAATAGGTGTTGAGGTTGGCTTTGGTTCTACTTGTTCCAAACGTACCGGACATTGTAAAACCATTTAAGCTGCTTTTAATTTCATCGGCTGTTTTCTCATCTCCTTTGTGTAATGCGTAACGAATTGAATTTACTTCACTTTGGTATTTATCGGATTTGATTTCTTGAAGAACATCAATAAGGTTTCTTTCTCCCAAGTTGTATTTAAACTCTTTATACACGCTTACCATCAGCTGTTTGTTTACTACTTCACTCATTTTTTCTTTGGTTTATAGTTTTCGTTAAGTAGGTTTTGAATGTCTTTTAGGCGGTAATAGATTTTGTTACCTAACTGACAATAGCCGATAAATCCGCTGTCTCTCCAACTTTGCGCTAATCGTTTGCTTATGTTCATAATTTTCATAAACTCTTGATTGTCGCAGAATAAGTCGTCTGGGTTCATTTGCTGTTTTTCTTTGAGAATAACAGTAATCTCTTTTAAATGTTCTTGGATTTCTTGGAACATTTTTTCTGAAGGTTCGTAGAATGGCATCGCTTACTTTCTTTTGTGAGTTAGTAAATAGTTGGCTGCCATTGTCTCGATTTCGTCGGTTGAGGTTTGACGATTGCGTTGTAGCCATTCGTCTAATTCTGCACGATTGAAATAGAGTTTTTTACCTTGTGGACAGAAATGTGGAATTGATTTCTGACTGGTCAATTTGTAGAGGTGTGATGCGCTTATGTCTAAATAGTTGCAGGCATCGTTGAAGTTTAGGACTTCTTTCATTAGGAGATTTTGTTCTCCAATTCTTTGCTCTAGTTTTTCGAGCTTTTCTAAAATTAAAATTTCGTTACTCATTGTGTTACGTTTTAAATTGTTTAACAATCATTTCTGACGGCTAAATTCCTGCGTAACGCTATGGTAAATAGTAAGTTAGTAATGTCTTACTACTATATCTTACTCATCTTACTGTTTTTATTTATAGTTGTTTAATTATTTCATCAATATTGTCTTGTTCTTTAGGAAACTTGTTATTGTTTTTATACAGATTATTTCGTTTTAAAGGTGTTCCTTTTTTAGAATAAAACAAATTGGATTGTTCTATTGAAGTAGGATTGAAATTGCTGAAATAATGTTCTAGTTTTGAAATTATATAACTGAATTGGGTTGTTTCGCATCTTAAATGTATTTGTGGAGCACCGAGTTTTAAGTCTAGACTGGTTAATACGCTTACTAAATTATCAACCGAAGTATGGTCTTCGTTTAAAAGTTCAATGTTTCTATTTAATGCTTGTATAACTGATTTTAATTTGGTTGTATTTCCGTTAAAGCCAAATGATAAACGAGTGTTTTTTGGTATCTTAAAATCATCTATACCTAAAAGAATATTATGAACCGTTTGAAATTCAGGAGTTGTTTTATCTAAATCAATTTCTGGAATTGGTTGTTTCAGTAATTCTCCAAATAGTTCATTTTTAGTTGATGGTATGTCTGCCAAATAATGTGGATATAATTTTTCGGTTTCTATTAAAAAACGGATTACGTTAATAATAAGTTGAGGTATTACATAGGCGGTTAATTCTGTTTTTGGAAAATTTTCTTGGTCTGTTCCAATACAAAACAAAATATCTTTGCACGACTTTACAACGTTTTGTATGATCTCTTTTTTTTGAATTTCGTCAATGTCTTTGTTCATAAACTTGAAAACTCTATCAGTCAATCGTGTAGCTTCGTTGAATAAAAGAAAATGATAAAATTTTTGTGTTGTGGTTATGGGTTCTGCCAAAGTTACTTCTACTAATGGATGCAGTATTTCGTGACTTATATCGGTGTTAGGTTGCGCCATATAGATTTCTAAACCATCTTCTTTGAATAAGTTGGGTTTGTCCTTGTGAAGCTCTTTTAATGCCTTGTAGTACTCGTTTATAGTTGGTGTAGGCTTAATAAAGTTTGTTGATAGATTTTGTCTGTAAAATTTATCATTTATAGCGTTACTTGCCCAGGGTTTTAATTCACCGTAAACAATGCTTTTAAAAATTGTTAGTTCCATATTAGAAATCGAGTTTAATTCTGTTAGCTGCTTCCATTTTCTTTTCGTCAATTATTTTGGCATATACTTGGGTGGTTCTGATGTCTTTGTGACCTAGTAATTTTGATACTGTAAATATATCAGTTCCTAACGTGAGTTGCAAAGTTGCATAAGTATGACGCGCACAATGGAATGTAATTGTTTTACTTATTCCAGCTTTCATAACCCATTGCTGTAATTTTAGATTGTGCCACGCACTGTATTTTAATCCTTTGAAAACTCTTTCTTCGGGTTCTCCGATTTCTTTTAATAAATCACGAGCTTGGTCTGACATTGGTAATGTTTCAGCTCCTTTGGTTTTCTTTTGTCTGAAACGAATGTACCACCCGTAATCATTTGAGTGCTGCACTTCTGACCAAACTAATTTATTTATATCCGACCATCGCAAACCAGTTAGGCAACTGAATACAAAAGCCGATTTTAGGATTGGAATTTCACATTCGTGTTTTAGTATGCTTTGTAATTCTTCTAACGTTAGAAACTCTCTTTCGCTGTCGCCTTGTGGTAAACAGTCTACTTGCTCGGCAGGATTAGAACGAATAATTCCATCTTTAACGGCTTGCTTTAAAGCTGCTCTAAATTTATTGAAATAAGAGTGTGCTGAATTATCAGAAAGGTTTTTATTGCTAGGTGTCTTTGCTGTTTTGGTTAAATAGTCTTTGAAGCCTTCAACAAATTTCCTATCCAATTGAGCAAATGAAATATCTTTTGGACAAAACTTTCTTAAATGCTTGATAGTACTATCCCAGTTGTCATAATTGCCTTTGCTTTCCATTCTCATTTCGGCAAGTGTTTCCATATAGATAATGAAGAAGCCTTTTAACTTCTCCTGGTCATTAAAGCCATACATTCCGTTTTGAATTTCTAAATGTCTTTTGGAACGAACACTTTCCGCTAACGAAAGGATTTTTTTGTTTTCGTCTTTTTGTGCTTGTGTCAACTTTCCTTTTTCGGGTTCTGGGATGAGGTATAAACCTAAATACTCATATTCTCGTTTACCATTTTTATAGTAATCAAGATACAAGCTAATTTTATTTGCTTTCTGTCTTTGTCTTAAAGTAACTTTCATAATACCATCAATTAAAAAGTTTATCTATCTGTGTGCGTTGAATTATTTTCTTTCTGCCAAACTTGTGTATTTGTAGTTCTCCACGTTTTATCATTCTGTTGATTGTCCATCGGCTAACGCCAATTAGTTCTGCTGCATCTTGAACGGATAAAAAGTTTTTAGATGTAAGAGAGTTGGAGTTTGCAGATTGCAAGGTTGGCAAACTTTGCATTGTTTGCTGTTGCTCAACTAATGAGTTTTGAATTTTGTCTTCCTTGACTTTTTGCTTGTAGTGTCTAGAATTACAAGTATGGCCACAATATCTGGTTAAAGTGGTTTTGGCTATAAAAGCCTTACCACAATAAGAACAGGTTTTAGGAATTGCCATATTGCTACTCATAATATGTTGCGTTGTGTTGCATAATGTAGCGAAGTGTAGCAATATGTAGCATCATTTCGCCAAGATTGTTGCCTTTAAATTTGGGCAACAAAATCTATCATTGGGCAACAATAGAACAACAAATATAACGAATAAAGAGTAATAAGGCAACAAATAAAAGAAGAATATTTGTTATAAAGTCAATAAAAATAGGTAGTTAGCAAATAAAAGAATGATTATTACTTTCCGATACAGAAATTAGCAAATATATTACCCAATAATTCATCGTTAGTAACTTCGCCAGTAATTTCGCCAAAGTAGTACAATGCTTGGCGAATATCGATTGCCATTAAATCTGATGATAGATTAGTTTGGATACCGTATTTTACTTTTGAAATTTCTTCCAATGCTTTATGTAGCGAATCATAATGTCTAGTATTGGTAATAATTGTTTCATTGTTTCTTAATGCACCAGTATTAACGAACGATAGTAATTGATGTTTTAAATTATCAATTCCAATTTTATTTTTGGCAGAAATTAGTAAAGAGTTTGAAATTTCAGAGTTTATATTTTCTACTAACTCAGATGACATCAAATCCATTTTATTGAAGATTACCAACAAGGTCTTTAATGGATATTTGTTTTTTATGAGTTCAATTTCTGATTTTAACGATTCCAAACTGTTATTGATTAACTGAGAACTATCAATCAAAAATAATACTACTTGTGCTTGTTCAATTTTTTCAAATGTTTTCTTAATTCCGATGCTTTCTACAACATCTATTGTTTCACGAATTCCGGCGGTATCTATAAATCTAAATCCGATTCCATCAATTACTAATTCATCTTCAATAGTGTCACGAGTTGTACCTGCAATATCGGAAACAATCGCACGCTCTTCGTTCAACAAAGCATTTAGAAGTGTCGATTTTCCAACATTTGGCTCACCAACAATAGCAACGGGAATACCATTTTTAATTACATTACCAACCGCAAATGAGTCGATTAATCGTTTTAAAACAAATTCTATTCGGTTCAGTAATTCGTTAAATTGTGTTCTATCGGCAAAAGCTACATCTTCTTCTGCGAAATCCAATTCCAATTCAATTAAGGAAGCAAAATTCAATAACTCTTCTCTTAATTTTGATATTTCATTACTAAAACCACCGCGCATTTGCTGCATCGCAATTTGATGTGAAGCTTCATTATCAGATGAAATTAAATCGGCTACAGCTTCGGCTTGCGATAAATCTAACTTTCCGTTTAAAAATGCACGCAATGTGAATTCTCCAGCTTGTGCCATTCGACATCCTTTGCGTAATAGTAACTGAATTATTTGTTGTTGAATAAAAGTAGAACCGTGGCACGATATTTCGATTACATCTTCGCCAGTATAAGAATTTGGATTTTTAAATATCGAAACCAGAACCTGATCGTAAATTTTTGTACCGTCTACAATCGTACCAAGATGAATTGTATGAGTTTTTTGAGTAGTAATATTTTTTTCTGAAACCGATTGAAATACATCAGCAGCTATAGTAATTGCATCTTTCCCAGACATTCTAATAATTGCAATTGCTCCAGCACCAGATGGCGTTGCAAGTGCTACTATTGTTTCGTTATTAATCATAGTTTTATTTTATTTTGCAAAGGTAGATTTTTTTGCACACATTTCTTTTAATTAAAAAAAACCGCCATGTAAAACAAGACGGTTTTCAAATATAAAAATGGTTGGTTAGTTTTTAATTGTTTAACATAACAGGCATAACAAGCATTGTTACTGTTTCTCCATCGTCTAGACCGTCAACTGGAGTTAAAATCCCAGCACGATTGGGCATCGACATTTCCAATTGAATTTCGTCTGATTGCAAGTTATTCAGCATTTCTAATAAGAAACGTGAGTTGAAGCCAATTTGCATATCATCGCCTTGGTAATCGCAAGTCAATCGTTCTTCTGCTTTGTTCGAATAATCAATATCTTCTGCAGAAATATTTAATTCTGCTCCAGCAATTTTCAAACGAATTTGGTGTGTAGTTTTATTGGAGAAAATCGCAACACGACGAACCGAACTTAAAAATTGTGAACGATCAATCAATAATTTATTTGGATTTTCTTTTGGAATAACTGCTTCATAATTTGGATATTTCCCATCAATTAATCGACAAGTAAGAATGTAATTTTCGAAAGAGAACGTTGCATTAGCATCGTTGTAATCAATTTTTACTTCTGCATCCGAAGCGCCAAGAATACTTTTCAAAATATTCAAAGGTTTTTTTGGCATAATAAAATCGGCAACATGAGACGCTTTAACATCGGTTCTTGCATATTTTACTAGTTTGTGAGCATCCGTTGCAACAAATATCAAACCTTCTGGAGAAAATTGAAAAAATACCCCAGACATTACTGGACGCAAATCGTCATTTCCTGCTGCAAAAATAGTTTTGCTGATTGCAATAGCCAAAACTTCTGCTGGAACTAATGTTGATGAAGGTTCTTCCAATTGAACCGATTTTGGAAATTCTTCTCCTGGAGCATAAGCAATAGCATATTTCCCTGAATTAGAACTTATTTCAATAGTACTATTTTCTTCAACAGTAAACGTTAGCGGTTGCTCTGGAAATGTTTTTAAAATATCTAACAACAATTTTGCAGGCACGGCAACGCTTCCTTTATCTGTAGATTCGATTTCTAAAGTGGCAGACATAGTAGTTTCTAAATCGGATGAAGAAACCGTAAGTTCTTTAGAATCCAACTCAAAAAGAAAATTGTCCAATATAGGTAAGGTATTGCTATTGTTGATAACGCTACCCAAAACTTGTAGTTGTTTTAATAAGTACGAACTTGATACTATAAATTTCATTTCTAATTTTTTTAAATTCAACTATTTTAAATTACAAATAGTTTATTTTTTACAAATATATCTTAAAGATGTTGATTTCTAAAACATATTTATTAACATTATTTGCTGTATTTTCTTTTTCTGATAATTGTAAATACTATTCCGAAAACTAGTAAAATTAGGATTGGAACTCCGACAGTTATGATTTGAGTAAAGGTATAATCTTCGATAACTTTTTGTTGGTCCAGAATTGGTAAATCAACTTCCTTGTTGCGGATGTTAATAAGTCCGTTATCGTCCAATAAATAATTCACACAATTTATCATGAATTCCTTATTGGCATACAATTTATTAGTCCATTTATCATATCCTAATTCTAATGGTTGCCCATCTTTATCCAGCTGATTTTTGATTACATCTCCATCAGAAATTACAATCATTTTGTTTTCTTTTCCGATAGGAGTGAAGCTACTTTCTTTAAAAGGCAGCACACGATTTTCATATACCGAATGAAATTTTCCTTCCAATAATACGGCAACTGGAATGTTTCCAGAATTCACAAAATCCTTTTGTTCTGGCTGTTCTTCCACCATAGCAAGACTAACTTGAACTGGACTTCCAATTGGTTTAGAATAAGGCGAGGATTGCAATAAAATAGTTTTCTTGATATCGTTTTTAAGCAGCTCAATAGGATTGGCAAATTCAAATTTTGATCCGTCAAGATTATTTACAATAGCATTAATCTTGGATTTGTCATTTTCTAGTGGAGGATAAATTACTGGCGAATACAACCAGGAATATTGTTTGTATTGCGTTTCACTTCCTTCATTTCCAGATGCTAGCGAAATTGGAGCGGCAACAATATCTTTTATCAAATCGGGTTTTATTCGGATTCCGTATTTAAAAAACATATCGTTTAAATTCAAATCTTTTGGGAATGCCAAATTGGTTCCGGTTTGCATCAAACTATCCATTTCCATCGAAACTTGATCTATCAGCCAAATGGTTTTTCCACCGTTAATAATAAACTGATCTAAAACTTGCTTCTCTGAATCCGTAAAGGCTTGAGACGGTTTTGCAATCACGGCTAAATCGTATTTTTTCAACTCCTTTAAAGTGTTTTCTGGACTTGTTGCTACTGAGTCTAATGTGAACGGACCGATATAGTAATTCTCTTTAACTCCTCGTAAAAAATCGGCTATTTGATAATCTTTAAGTTCGTTATTTCCCTGAATTACAGCTATTTTTTTCTGTCTATTTTTAGAAATGGTATTGAAGGCATTTGTAAAAGAATACTCTAAATGTTGTACTGAACTTACGACTTTTTGAGCTGTAGTTTGCGTCATAGAGTTTTTTAGTAATGGAATTTTCACCACTTTGTTTTGGTAAATCGCTATTGCCCAAGGCAAAACTGTTTCTTGAGTTTGCTTGCCTTTATCGTTCATTGTTACTTGAACTGGAAGCATTTGGTTTCCGAAAAATGATTTTTGTAACGCTTCATTCAAATCGGTAATTCCATCAATGCTTTTCTTTATTTCTGTGGCTTCTTCTTTGCTTGTGATTTTTCCGTTTATTTTGAATAAATCAAATATCAATTGTTTTTTTTCAGCACTTGCTTCTTCATCTTCAGCTATCGGATTGTAAAATCGAAACTGAATATTCGAATTATAAGCTTTAAACTCTTCAAGTAATTGTTGGGTTTCTGTTTGTAATTTCTTGAACTCACCAGGAAAATTACCTTGTAAAAAAACATCAACATAGATTGGTTCTTTTATACCGTCGATAATTTTTAATGAAGTATCGGAAAGAGTATAACGTTGATCTGCTGTTAAATCGAAACGCTTAAAAACATAATTTCCTGCGATGTTTAAAACAACCAATAGTCCGATAGTTGCAAGCAGTTTTTTTAGATTAGATTTATTGGTATTCATTACGATTTCAACGATTTTAATTTATAAACGGTCAACGATAAAAATAAAACGGCAATACTTACAAAGTACAAAACATCGCGAGTGTCTATTACGCCACGACTCATACTTTTAAAGTGATAATCCATTCCCAAGGAAGCTATTACATCGCTAAATGTTTTTGAAAATGTGGAAATTCCTTCAAATCCAAAGTAAAAAAGAAAACATAAAAACACCGAAATTATAAAGGCAACAATTTGATTTTCTGACAGAGTAGAAGTAAAAATTCCGATAGCTGTGTAACCTGCAATTAAAAATAACAATCCGAAGTAGGAACCCATTGTACTTCCCATATCAATATTTCCGGCTGGCATTCCAAGTGATGAAATAACCTGTACATATATAAATGTTGGAACAATTGCGATGACAATTAGCAAAAACGCTCCAAAGAATTTTCCGTTTACAATTTGCCAAATACTTAATGGCTTGGTCAACAGTAACTCTATTGTTCCTTGTTTTTTTTCGTCAGAAAAGCTACGCATGGTAACTGCTGGAATTAGAAAAATTAAAATCCATGGCGAAAGAGTAAAAAACGGTGATAAATCAGCAAAACCGCTATTTAAAATATTAAAATCGCCTTCAAAAACCCACAGGAATAAACCATTGAGTAACAGGAAAATTGCGATTACCAAATAACCTATTGGCGAACCAAAAAAGGATTTAATTTCTCTTAATAGTATTGATTTCATTTATTATTTTTTCATTTATTTGAAAATCGTAATTCTTAATTCGTAATTTTTAATTCTTAATTATATTAGGCTAACCAATTTATCCACGCTCCAAGCTTCAGGTTTATCGTTGAATAATTTTTTTGTAAACTCCCAAACATCATAAAACAACTCTGACTTTCGGTAGTTTTCTAAATCTTCTTCGGTTTCCCAATAACTATAGGTAAAGAAAATGCATTTATTGTTTTTATCTTTATACAGTTCTAGAAAACGGTTTCCAGGTGCATTTCGTATTTTGTCTTTCATCAGTTCAAAATTTTCCAAAAATGCTGGAATATTTTCTTCGTGAAAAGATAATTTTACAATTCGTACAAACATAGTTAATTCTTAAATTCAATAGTTATTAAATCCCTGTAATTCAAACCTAGCAAACTACTTGCCGAACCAACTTTGGCCGGATTACTCCTGAATATCGCAATTTCTAAATACCCAGCTTCATTAAAAATTGCTAATTTTTGTCCTTCGTAATTTTTTATTGGATACAAATCTGAAATTCCAATGTCCGAATATTTGGCAAAAATAGTTTTTATGTCTTTATTTTTAAAACGAATTTCGTAAGGTCGTCCTTTTGCATTTTCTAAAAATAATTTCTTGGAAATATTACAAACTGCATTTCCTAGATGATCGATATATATAATGTAGCCTTTTATCGAGTTGAAATCGGCCGAAATCGTCGCTTGTAACTCGGTTACTTCTTTTATCGCTTGAATTTCTTTTCCAATAACATTCAATAATCCGCCTTTTGCAAGATGGCACGCGACTTTTATAAATACATCCAAATCAGATGCATCGGGCAATAAGCGATCGTGAATATTGATGGTAACCATTTTTTGCGGAATTATTTTCTGGGTAAGAATACTCAAAATTCCGTTATCAGCACATATAAAATACTGGTCGTTCCACTGAATTGCAATGTGTTGCGTTTCTTTATTTCGTTCAATATCAACTCCTATTATATGTACTGTACCTTTAGGAAAACTTTCGTAAGAGGCATTCAAAATATAACTGGCTTCTGAAATATTAAACGGATCAATGTCATGCGAAATATCGACAATAGTTGCTTCCTTATATTCCGAAAGTAACTTCCCTTTCAAAGCGCCAACAAAGTGGTCTTTTAATCCGTAATCGGTGATAAGGGTAATTATTGACATAAAATTGTTTATAACTAAATGGGAAACGTATTGGTCTATTCCTTAAATTTGGAATGATTGCAAAGCTACTAATTATTAGTAAAAAATTAATTAAAAAAACCACACCTTTTGAACGAACGTATCATTGAACTCCACGACATCGCACCAAAAGATTTTTGGGGCGCACAAGACACTCATCTTGAAACAATTAAAAAGTACTATCCAAAACTTAAAATCGTAGCTCGAGGTACAACACTTAAGGCATTTGGCGAAAAAGAAGAACTCGATGAGTTTGAAAATCGATTCAACCGATTGATGCTTCATTTTACTAGATACAATAATATTGACAACAATGTTATCGATAGAGTCATTCAAAGCACAACTCAAGAAGAGCAACGCATGCCCGATCACGATAAAATTTTGGTTCACGGCATTGGCGGTAAACTCATAAAAGCAATGACGCCCAACCAACAAAAATTGGTAGAAGCCGTTTTTAAAAACGATATGGTTTTTGCCGTTGGTCCAGCTGGAACAGGAAAAACCTATACTGGTGTTGCTTTGGCAGTAAAAGCATTGAAAGAAAAGCAAGTAAAGCGAATCGTTTTAACACGTCCAGCGGTAGAAGCTGGAGAAAATCTTGGTTTTCTTCCTGGTGATATGAAAGAAAAACTGGATCCATACATGCAACCATTGTACGATGCTTTGCGCGATATGTTGCCTCCGCAAACACTGGAAGATTATATTCTTAAAGGAATAATTCAAATTGCACCGCTGGCTTTTATGCGTGGAAGAACTTTAGATAACGCCTTTGTAATTTTGGATGAAGCGCAAAATACCACACATTCGCAGATGAAAATGTTTCTGACACGTATGGGTAAAAACGCCAAATTCATCATAACAGGCGATCCAGGACAAGTAGATTTACCACGAAGAACAATATCTGGATTAAAAGAAGCAATTCTGGTTCTAAAAGACATTGACGGCATCGGAATTATTTACCTTGATGATAAAGATATTGTAAGACACCGATTGGTTAAAAAAGTCATCGATGCCTACAAGCAGATTGAAAATAATGATTAAAAATACTATTAGATTTTGGAGCGAAATGCTTGCGAATTTCTATAGATGTAATTCCTGCTTTACATTGCAATAAAAAAAATCCCGAAACAATCGGGATTTTTTTTATTTTCATTACAATCAGGGCTAGATTGGTTTTGTATTGATAAAAATTTAGATTATACATGAAAGAATATTTTAAATATTTAATTTTAGTTTCTATAATTAGCCTGAGTTCTTTTGCTCAAAACTCCAACATAAAATGGGGTTTGTATGGAACTAAAACAGTTGAAGAACGAAGAGCCACTTTTCCATTTCGCGATGCTAAGAAAGTAGTATTAGTTGCATTTCCTAGCCCATATATGTCAGGAGCGAATAGTGATACAGGTGCAACTTTGAAAATAGATAGTTTAAATTTAGTCAGATGGAACTATAAAATCATTAAATCGTTTGAATTAACTGAAAAAGAATATAAATATTTTGCAACTGAGATTATTGAATTGAATCAGTCTTCAATTGATACTTTAAGCAATTTGTTGCTAAATTATAAATTAAAAAAAGACAAACTTCCAAGGGAATATAATGTTTTAGGATGGGGTTGTTATGAACCTAGAAATGCAATCTTGTTTTTAGATGAAAATAATAATGTGTTTAATTGGATTGAAGTATGCTTTGAGTGTCATCAATTTTATCAACTTCCAAATGAAACGATTCCAAATTTCAATAAATTTAGTGGTTTAAATGAATCCTTTAAAATAATGATTGATTTTATTAAAGAGTTTTTTATTGCAAAAGGAATTAAATACGGAGTTGAAGATAAATAATATGAAAGAATATTTTAAATACGCGAACGGTTACATCAACATCAACAATGAAAACATATTCCTAACCAATTCTGGAAATTGGTCGGAAACGCATACCTTGATGGAAAAATCTCCAAAATCCATCAGAAAAAATAAATTTAAGGGTTTTAGAATATACATTTATCTATTCGTTGTAGCTTGTCTTATCATTTTAGTTGTTTCAAAATCCAAAAGTGGTTCGATTCCTGTTGGACTTATTTTGTTAGGATTAGCAGTCTACACTTATATGAAGCGCGAGACCGGAAAACAATACAAAATTCCAATTACTAAAATCAAAGAAATAACAATTTCTGGAAATCAAACTAAAATCATTTTTCTAAATGAAGTGAACCATGAGGATTTTGAAATTATAGATAATTTAGAAAATAATGGTATCGCAATATTGTCAAAAATAAAACTATTTGATTAACTTTTATTATCAAGTTTCTATAAATAAGGCATAAATATTTTTGTATTATGTATTTTATCGAGTATTTACTGATTATTTAGTAACTTGTTAACACTATAACGTTTTCGTAAATTATACTCTATTTCTCAGTCAAAAAATAGTAATATATTTAACATGTAGATCCCAAATCTGCAATAATATATTAATCTAAATCTACTATTTATGAAAAAAAGAGTAATTAAATTCGCCCTTTTAACATCACTAATTTTTAATCTTTCGTGTAGTGATGAAAACGAAAATCAAAGTTTAAAAGATTCAAAAAGCAACAAAATTGTCCAAGTAACCAAGCACGATGGAAAGCCATTTAGCACTGGTACTGCAATCTCTGCTACAGGAAAGTATGTTGCCAAACCTGGTGGCGGAGTAATGATGCAGGCATTCTATTGGGATTGTCCAGCAGGCGGAAATTGGTGGAATACCGTCAACTCCAAAATAACCGACTGGGGAAATGCCGGAATAGAATCAATTTGGTTACCTCCAGTTTCGAAAGCTCAAAATGGTCCGTTTTCGATGGGTTATGATCCAACAGATTATTTTGATTTTGGTGATTTTAACCAAAATGGAACGGTAGAAACGAGATTTGGTTCTAAAGCTGAATTAGTAAGTTTGATAAGTAAAGTACATGCTGAGGATATGAAAGTTTATGCAGATATTGTTATTAACCACAATAGTGGTGGTCAATCTGAAAGTAATCCCTATACAGGAACGAGTACTTATACAAATTTTAACGGTGTTGCTTCAGGTAAATTTAAGCGTTCTTTTCATGATTTTTATAAAAATTCATTTGGAAACAATGATGAAGGCGCTTTTGGTGGCTTTCCAGATCTATGTCATGCAACTCCATATGTCCAAGAATGGCTTTGGCAAAGAACCGATGGAGTTGGAAAATATTACAAAAATACTATGAAATTTGACGGCTGGCGTTTTGATTACGTTAAAGGATTCGGTGCTTGGGTTGTAAATAATTGGAATGCCAACGTTGGAGGTTTTTCTGTAGGAGAATATTGGGATTCCAATGCTGCATTACTAGAAACTTGGGCTAATAATGCTAATAGTTCTGCGTTCGATTTTGCTTGTTATTATAAAATGGACGAAGCATTTGATAATAATGATTTGAATAGATTAAATGATGATATGCTTTGGAAACGCAATCCGTACAAAGCGGTAACATTTGTTGCAAATCACGATACAGATATTATTTATAAAAAAATGCTTGCTTATGCGTATATATTGACCCACGAAGGTTATCCAACTATTTTTTATAGAGATTATGAAGAATGGCTTGATAAGTCTAAAATGAATAATTTAATATGGATTCATAACAATAAAGCAACCGGAAATACATCCAATTTGTATACTGATAATGATGAATATATAGCAAGAAGAAATGGTTACAACGGAAATCCAGGACTGATTGTTTATATAAATAATTCGTCATCATGGCAAGAACGCTGGATTCAAACCAATTGGTCAAACACAGTAATTAAAGATTATACTGGTAATTCAGGTTGGCAGCCAACAACTCAAGGTGATAAATGGGTGAAAATTCAATGTCCTCCAAATGGTTATTCAATTTGGTCAACATTGTAATCGAGTTCATTTTAAAGTAAAAGCTATCAATTTATGGTAGCTTTTATTTTTATAAGAAACATTTCTTTGTGGTTTCTTTAAAAGAACTTATTTTTGTGCAAACAAAACATACACAACACTACTCAATTAATGAACACAATAACTACTACCAATTTCAATTTTCCAAACCAAAAAAATGTTTATCGCGGTAAAGTAAGAGAAGTTTATAATATAAATGAGGAACTTTTAGTAATGGTTGCCACCGATAGATTATCAGCATTTGATGTGGTTTTACCAAAAGGTATTCCTTACAAAGGTCAAATTCTGAATCAAATTGCAACAAAATTCATGGAACTTACCCAAGATATTGTTCCGAATTGGTTGCTTGCAACGCCAGATCCAAATGTAGCAGTAGGACATTTATGCGAACCTTTCAAGGTAGAAATGGTAATTCGTGGTTATTTATCTGGGCATGCAGCAAGAGAATATGCGGCAGGAAAAAGAACAATATGTGGTGTTACAATGCCAGAAGGATTAAAGGAAAATGATAAATTTCCGAAACCAATCATAACGCCAACAACTAAAGCAGATAATGGTTCGCATGATGAAGATATTTCTCGTGAGGCAATTTTGGAAAACGGAATTGTTACCGAAGAAGATTATTTGGTTTTAGAAAAATATACCCATGCATTATACCAACGAGGAACTGAAATTGCGGCTTCTCGCGGCTTGATTCTTGTTGATACGAAATACGAATTTGGTAAAACTAAAGAGGGTGTAATTGTATTGATTGATGAAATTCATACACCAGATTCGTCAAGATATTTTTATTCAGAAGGTTATCAAGAACGCCAAGATAATAATGAAGAGCAGAAACAATTGTCTAAAGAATTTGTTCGCAGATGGCTAATCGAAAATGGTTTTCAAGGAAAAGACGGACAAGAAATTCCTAATATGACTGATGAGTACATCGAAACTGTATCAGAAAGATATATCGAATTGTATGAGAATATCTTGGGTGAAAAGTTTATAAAAGCAGATATTTCGAACATTAATGAACGAATTGAAACAAACGTTTTGAATTATTTAAAAACGGTTTAGAATATTTATAAAATATAAAAAGTCCCAGAATAATTAATTTTGGGACTTTTTTTTGTTCACTATGTTTTTAATTTCCTGTTATACTTCCTGAACCAACAGAGTTTTTATCAATTTTTTCTGGATTTCCTTTGTATTGAATATTTCCAGAACCAACAGATTTGGCTTGCAAATTTTTAGAACAATATAATTGTATACTTCCAGAACCAGATTGGTTTGCTACAGCATTTTCAGAAGTTAGTTCAGATAGACTAGCGTTGCCAGAACCAGTATTGATGACTTCAAGATTAGTTGTTTTGCCTTTTACATTTAAATTTCCTGATCCAGCTTTGGTTATTTTTAGGTTGGTTGAAACAGATTCAAATTTTACATTTCCAGAACCTGACATCGTAAAATCTAGATTTTCAGAATTTATGGAATCCGAACTGCTTAAATTTCCCGAACCAGTAAAGTTTAATTGGTTTATTTTTTCAAAAGGAATGGTAATTTCGATTGTTGAATTATAATTGAGTTGAATGTTTTTTCCTTTTTCAAAATATACTTTTAATGTCCCGTCTTTAACTTCCGTCTTAATATATTCCAATAAGTTTTCATCTCCTTTTATAGATATTTCTCCTTCTTTTCCAGAAATTAGTTTTACGTCAAATGAACCTGCAGCGGATATTTTATCATATTGAGGTGTTGTTCTTGTTAGGGTTACAATTTTTTCGTTACCCTTGATTTTTTTAAATTTTTGAGCGTTCGAAATGGTAAAGCAAAGTAATGCTAGAAGTAAAATCGATTTTTTCATAAGTAAAAGTTTTGATTGATAGTATAAAGATAAAAAAAATCCGAATGTTTAGTTCGGATTTTTTAAAAACTTAATAAATTGGTAACGGCCTTTCTTCATTAGCCCTGATTGAATGGAATAACATCCCAATTTTTATTGGGATTTATGGTAAGAAAGCAGGAATTGCAATTATCGAAGAAGCCCAAGCCATTCGCTTCTACTTAAAATAAGAGAAATCGTGGTTGTTTTCTATTTTTAAAAGACTTTCGTAAATTAGTTTTATTACATTTTCTACATCATCGCGGTGAACCATTTCGACAGTTGTGTGCATGTAACGTAACGATAAAGATATTAATGCTGATGCTACTCCGCCATTACTGTAGGCAAAAGCATCAGTATCGGTTCCTGTAACTCGCGATGTGGCGTGACGCTGAAATGGAATTTCTTTTTCTTTCGCAGTATCAACTATTAATTCACGTAAAATATTTTGAGTTGCTGGCGCATAAGCAATAACCGGACCTTTTCCCATTTGTAAATCGCCTTCAATTTTCTTATCAATCATTGGCGTTGTCGTATCGTGGCATACATCGGTAACAATTGCAACGTTTGGTTTGATGGTTTGTGTAATCATTTCGGCACCGCGAAGTCCAATTTCTTCCTGCACAGAATTTACTATGTACAACCCGAATGGTACTTTATTATTATTTTCCTTTAAGAGTCGAGCGACTTCAGCAATCATAAATCCGCCCATTCGATTATCTATTGCTCGGCAAACAAATTTATTTTCGTTTAGAATCATAAATTCATCTGGATACGTAATTACACAGCCTACATGAATACCAAGTTTTTCAACTTCTTCTTTAGTTTCGCAACCGCAGTCTATAAATATATTATGTAATGTAGCGGCTTCTTCTTTGCCACGATTTCTGGTGTGGATTGCTGGCCAACCAAAAACTCCTTTTATAATTCCGTTTTTGGTATGTATGTTTACACGTTTTGATGGCGCAATCTGATGATCAGAACCACCATTTCGTATTACATATATAAGACCGTTGTCTGTAATGTAGTTTACATACCAGGAAATTTCGTCAGAATGTCCTTCTATTACTACTTTGAATTCGGCATCGGGATTGATAACTCCAACCGCTGTTCCATAGGTGTCGGTAATAAATGTATCTACATAAGGTTTTAGATATTCCATCCATATTTTCTGTCCGCCAGATTCATAACCAGTCGGAGAAGGATTGTTCAAGTATTTTTCAAGAAATGTAATTGATTCTTTTGTGAGTATTGATTTAGTTGCCATAAAATTATTTTTTGCGAATTTATAAATTTGGCATTACACTTGTTAAGTATATTATATATTTTTACCGTAAATTTATTAGACTATGTTTAAAATGAAGTTTTTTGCTTTTATATTGTTACTTTCTTCAGTTTCTTTTTCACAAATAAAAAGAGATTCCATATATAACGAAATTGATTTATCTCATTATGATACAATTTCAAATGATACTATTAGATTACAAGAAGTACTAATTAATAAAGAAAAACTTGATCCTGAAGCAAAGAAACAATTTTTACTTCTTCAAAATAGAGTATATAAGGTTTATCCATTCGCAAAAACTGCTAGCGACAGATTGACAGCAATGAATAAAAATTTGGAAAAGTTAAAAACTAACAAAGAGAAAAAAAGGTATTTCAAAATAGTTGAAGATTATATGGACAATGAATTTAAGGCCAAACTTAAAAAGCTATCTAAAAAGCAAGGACAAATCCTCGTTAAATTAATTCATCGTCAAACTGGTAGTACGACATTTGATATAATTAAAGACTATAAAAGCGGATGGAAAGCTTTTTGGTCAAACAATACGGCTAAATTATTTGATATAAATCTCAAGAAAAAGTATGATCCTTATCAAGACAACGAAGATTATTTAATAGAGACAATCTTGTCGCGAGCATTTATTAGCGGTCGATTAGTTGAGCAAAAGTCTGCAAATCCAGTTGACCTTGATAAATTAGATGGCTATTGGCAACAAAAATTTAACGAGTTAAAGTCCAAATCAGCTAATTAAATTTTCAGCAGCGAAAGTTTCGGGCATTTTCATCAGAGGTATTTCCCGCTTTCTTTGCAATAAAAGCTGTTTTTAAGAAAAAACAGTTTTTATTTCCACTACAATCGGGGCTATTAGAATAAACCATTTGAATAGATTTTGAATTTCAAGAGATACTATTACTGTGAAATCAAATTTA
>NZ_JBVHBT010000011.1:0-79529 GCF_057626655.1 Flavobacterium sp. SP2 | reverse complement strand
GTATTCAACGGAAATTCAATAGCAGCACCACAAATACCAAGTACCAATCCAGCAGCGAATGTTCCTGGAGGATTGGCTGGAGGATATTGGGGTACTGCAATACCTGGACCATTTACAGGTGATACAGCAACTGGATGTTTGACATTTAGATTTAGAAGTGACGGTTCAGTGAACAATCCAGGATGGGTTGCCAACGTTACGTGTGCACCACCACCAACATGTCCAAGACCTACAGCAGTGACTGTAACAGCAGTTACACAAACTAGTGCACTTGTTGGATGGACCGAAATGGGAACAGCAACACAATGGGAAGTATTGGTATTACCAGCAGGTTCACCAGTACCAACGTCTACTACAACAGGATTTGTTACTGCTAATACCAATCCATTTCCAATATCAGGATTGGCATCAGGAACACAATTTGTAGTATATGTAAGATCACATTGTAGTGATACAGATATTAGTTTATGGTCTAACCCAGGAACAATTTTTGCAACTTTAATTACAAATGACGAATGTGCTAATGCCATTACCGTTCCAGTAAATCCAGACACTTCTTGTGCACAAACAGTTGGAGGTACCGTAATTGGAGCTACGGCTTCTACTCAACCTAATACTTGTGGTGGTACAGATGATGATGATGTATGGTTTCAATTTACAGCGACTGAAAATTCTCACTATATAAGTTTACAAAATGCAGCAGGAAGTACCACTGATTTATATCATGTACTTTACTCTGGAACTTGTGGTAATCTTACTCAAATTTATTGTAGTGATGCCGATGTGAGTACTGCAAATGCATTAGTACCGGGTCAAACATATTATATTAGAGTATATACATTTACAGCAACACCTAATCAAACTACAACATTTACAGTTTGTGTAGGAACTCCAGTACAATGTGTTGATTCTCTACCATTTTGCGGAGCTACAGGATTACAATATCCTAGTACTGTTGGTTCACCTAGTTTAGGTCAAATTGGATGTTTATTTACAACTCCTAATCCAGCATTCTTTTATTTACAAGTTGAAAATTCTGGACCATTAAACTTCCAAATTGCTCAAACCAATACTGCTGGTGCTGGAATAGATGTAGACTTTATAGCTTACGGTCCGTTTACATCAGTAGCTAATGCATGTGGAAATTTAAATGCTGGAACAACAGTTGCATGTAGTTATTCAGCTGCTGCAATTGAAAACTTTACAATTCCAAATGCTATCAACGGTCAGATTTATGTTGTTATGATTACCAATTTTAATGGTAGTGCAGGAACAGTAACATTCAATCAAACTAATAACACAACAACTGGATCAGGTTCAACCAATTGTGATATAGTTTGTAGTGTTAATTTGGGTCCAGATCAAGTGGTTTGTGATGCAACAACTTATACTATTACATCTACTAATCAAGGAGCAGATAGTTATTCATGGTTTTTTAATGGTAGTACTACTCCTATCCCAGGAGAAACATCATCAACTTTAGTGGTAACACAATCTGGAGACTATAAATGTAAAATTATTTGTGGCCTTAATGATGCGGAAGATACGGTTAACATTAACTTTACTTCAATAACCGCTCAGGAATTACCAGACGTAAACTCTTGTGATAACTACGTACTTCCTTCACTTAATGCTAATAATAGCTACTATACTGGACCAGGTGGTACTGGAAATGTATTGAATGCTGGTGATATTATTACCACTACTCAAGAAATTTATGTATATGCTCAAACAACAACAACTCCAAGTTGTACGGATGAAACATCATTTATTGTAACAATAACTACAACTCCAACTCCAGATGCACCAACGGATGTTACTGTTTGCGATAGCTATATTTTACCAGCTTTAACTAATGGAAACTATTTTACAGGGTCTAATGGTACTGGTCAGCAATTAAATGCTGGTGATGCAATAAATACAACTCAAATCTTGTATGTGTACCAGCAAACCGCTACTACACCTAATTGTTTTGCACAAAATAGTTTTACGGTTACTGTAAATTCAATTACAGCACAAACATTAAATAATGTAACTGCATGTGATTCGTATACACTTCAACCTTTAAATGCAAATAACAGCTATTATACAGGTACAGGAGGAACAGGAACGTTACTAACGGCTGGAACAGTTATTAGTACATCACAAACAATTTTTATCTATGCGCAATCTACTACAACACCAGTTTGTACAGATGAAACTTCGTTTGTTGTTACGATAAATACAACACCAAGTTTAAGCGCTATTGCTAATGTAGATGCGTGTGATAGTTATGTTCTTCCAGCTTTAACGTTGGGTAATTACTTCACACAACCAGGTGGATTGGGAACACAATTAGCATTTAACTCTACTGTTCAAACAAGTCAGACAATTTACGTTTATACTTCTGTAGGTACAGCACCTAATGTTTGTTTTGACGAAGTATCATTTAATGTAAATATCATTAATTCTCCTGAATTCGAAATTAACGGCGGATGTGAAGGAACAATTTATGTTTTAGAAGCATTACCATTAAATAATTCATATAATCCAGATACGGCTAGCTTTAGCTGGACTGATGAAAATGGTATAATCTTAGGAAATTCATCGAGTATAAATGTTTCTCAAAACGGAAACTATACTTGTACAATTACTACAAATAATGGTACTACTTGCTCAACATCTGTAACATTTAATGCAAACGAAACGACTTGTACAATTCAAAAAGGTATCTCACCAAATGGTGATGGTTTAAATGATGCTTTTGAACTGACTGGTTTAGGTGTTAAAGAGTTAGGAATATATAACAGATATGGTGCCAAAGTTTATTCAAAAACTAATTACACCAATCAATGGGTAGGTCAATCAGACAATGGTAATGATCTTCCTGATGGTACATATTATTTTGTAATTGACAGAATACAAGGTGAAAGCAAATCTGGTTGGATTTATATCAACAGAGAAAATTAATATAAAACATCTTAAATAGAAAAAGAGACTGAAATTCAGTCTCTTTTTTTTGTTTATAACTAATGGAAAAAATGCTGTTCTAAATACAATTTAATCCTAAATCATAATGAAAATCACAATTGGTATAACTGTTAATTAATTTTCTTAACTGCTAACTGATTAGTATTTTCAATTTGCCAATATATACCAGTAATACATACCTCTTCACCAACCTTAAAAGTTCTATACTGCTTCTGATTTAATAAACTAGCATGACTTATAGTTGCATAATATATCTCTTCCTTTAAAGTTAAAATTTTAGCAGTATAACCATCTTTACCATATTCAATCGAACCAACTTTTCCTTTTACAGTTTTAGACACTTCAGGAATTGGAGTTTTAGAATGAATAGCTGTCTTTTTAATTAATTTTACAGCTTCTTCGCTGGTATTAAGATTATCTTCGTTCTTACTCTTTTTATCACAAGACGACAAAATTATACTACTTGAAAAAATAAAAATTGTTGTTATGGCTTTTTTCATAATTACATTTTAAAATTAATCCAAACCATTTTTATCAATTAAATAAATTAATGAAGTCATCGCTGCTGCTCCAAGTTCTAACTCTCTTTTGTTTACAGCATCAAACGTATCATTAGCGGCATGATGATAATCGAAATAACGTTGGGAATCTGGTTGCAAACCGACTTTAACAATGTGCTTTGATCTTAATGGACCAATATCTACTCCTGAGTGACCTTTTACAAATTTATGAATCAAATAAGGTTCAAATAGCGTGGACCAATTTGAAATTTTTGCAAAATTGGCTTCGTCAGCATCAATTGAAAAACCTCTAGGAGAAAATCCACCTGAATCGCTTTCTAAGGCAAAAATATGGTTTTCATTATTTTTTGCCGACAACTCTTCATATTTTAATCCGCCACGAACACCATTTTCCTCATTCATAAATAAAACAGCACGTATGGTATTTTTGGGCTTATAATTTAAACTTTTTAATGTTTGTAGAACCTGCATACTTTGCACACAACCAGCTCCATCATCGTGCGAACCGTCACCTAAATCCCACGAATCTAAATGCCCTCCTACAATAATAATATTTTCAGGATTATCAATTCCCTTAATTTCTCCAACTACGTTATACGACAATACATCGTCCAATATTTGACAAGATTGCTTAAAAAATAATTTTGAATTTGGATTTTTCTTTAGTAAATCACTTAATTTATCAGCACCAATTGTACTAATGGCAGCAGCAGGAATTTTTTGATTTGGTGCAATATCTCCATAATTAGTTGCTCCAGTGTGAGGAAAATCATCTAGTCTTAAATTCATAGAACGAACAATTACACCCAAAGCACCTAATTTTCCAGCTTCTCTTGCGCCAGAAGAACGTTGGTCAACACAGCCACTATATGCTTTAAAAGTCTCAATAAATTCGGGATTCATCGGACGATTAAAAAATACTATCTTTCCTTTTACTTGCTCCGCTCCTAACCTTTTCAACTCATCCAACGATTCAACTTGTATAATTGAAGCTGAAATTCCAGATTTATTTGTAGCAACTGAACCTCCAAGAGCACAAATTGAAAATGAAATTTTTTTATTTTCTACTGCTAAATAGGCAACTTCTTTTTCACCTCGAACCCATTTTGGCACCATGACCTCTTGTAGGTATACGCGATCTAATCCTAACTTTTCAAATTCACTTTTAGCATAAACAATCGCTTTTTCTGCTCCAATAGAACCCGATAATCTTGAACCTACCGTATTTGATAAATAATCCAACCAAGGATAGCACGAAGCTTGAGTTAATGAATGTTTATAAATACTTTTTAGCATTTCCTCTTCAGAAGTTTGCGCCGATAATAAAATAGGCTGAAACAAAATTAAAAACAAAAGTTTTTTCATAAATAAAAATTTTAGAATTCAAAATTAAGATAGTTGCTAGAGTAAATCTAAAAATAAATGACAAAATATTTTTTTTTATAAATTAAAAACATTTACTTTGTGTTTCAAAGTACTTTATATGGAGACAAAAGATTATCTAAAAGACATACAAGATATCAAATCGATGATGGCCAATTCGTCGCAATTTATTTCTTTAAGCGGTTTATCTGGAATACTTGCCGGACTTTATGCATTGATAGCCTCTTTTTTTGCCAACGAATTATTATCCAATTCGACAGGAACAAATTATAAAATTTCAAGAAGTTCCTATACTCCTACCGAATCAGAACTGATAATTAAGCTTTTTTTGATAGCAATTGCAGTTATTGTTCTCTCTCTCCTAACAGGTTTAGCGTTGAGCAATTCAAAAGCAAAAAAGCAAGGAGAAAAATTATGGAATGTATCTTCTAAAAAATTAATCTTCAATTTTAGTCTTCCATTAGTAACAGGAGGTATCTTTGCAATAATTTTAATTCTGAAACAAAATTATTTATATATTGCTCCAATTACACTTATTTTTTATGGATTAGGATGTGTTAGTGCTAGCAACAATACATTTAGAGACGTTCGATATCTAGGAATAACATTAATAATCTTAGGATTATGCTCGACTTATTTTACTGGATTTGGATTATTATTTTGGACTCTTGGATTCGGAATATGTCATATCTTGTACGGAAGTGTAATGTATTTTAAATACGATAGAAATTAAGTTATAATATCGTCAATAACAAAGAATGATTAGTTAAAAAATGATTAAAAGGTATTCTAAATTTTATATCTAAAAATAAGACGTATGAAAATAAAAAAACTAGCGCTATTACTTTTAATCTGTTTTGCAACATTTACAATTTCATTTGTATTAATTTCAAATGCAAAAGTAACTTCGCCTTTATCTATTTTTAAAGAAAAATCAAGTTTTAGAGATGGTGACATCATATTTCAAAGTTCTCAATCAGAACAATGCGAAGCAGTACGAATTGCAACTAATTCTAAATACTCACATTGTGGTATAATTTTTAAGGAAAATGGACAAACCTATGTCTATGAAGCCATACAACCAGTTAAGAAAACGCTTTTAAGCAATTGGATTCAGCATGGATTAAATTCTAGTTATGTGGTAGTTAGATTGAAAGATACCACGCTATCAAACCAGCAAAATCTTGCAAAAATGAAAGAATATGGTAAAAAAGAATTTAATAAAGATTACGATATTTATTTTGAATGGTCCGACGATAAAATTTACTGCTCAGAATATGTTTGGAAAATTTATAAATATGGTGCTAACATTGAACTTTGCAAACTAGAAAAGTTAAAATCATTTAATTTAGAAAATCCAAAAGTAAAAGCAATTTTAAAACAACGTTACGGTAACACTATTCCTTTAAATGAAGATGTCGTTGCGCCTTCACAACTTGCTGATTCAGATAAAGTAACAGTTATATTCAACAATTATTAGATTTTGATAAACATCATACAAAATATAAATAAAGCCTTTGATCACCGAATTCGTTTGGGTATAATGTCGATTTTGATGGTGAACGATAGCGCCGATTTCAATACACTAAAAGAACTTCTTGGTGTAACTGATGGAAATCTTGCCAGCCATACCAAAGCTTTAGAATCTGAGAATTACATTCAAATTGAAAAACAGTTTATTGGGAAAAAACCCAATACCAAATACAGCGCAACGCTTGAAGGAAAAAAAGCCTTTGCCGCTCATATTGATGCACTCGAAAAATTAATATCAAAAAGTTAACCTATTTTTTTATCTATTAACTTTGTATTTCAAAGTACTTTTAAAATGAAAAATCTAAATAAAAAATACCTCCTGTTCAGTGTATCGCTTTTACTTATAGAGATTTGCATTGCACTATTTGTTAACGACCAATTTATACGTCCCATTTTTGGAGATTATTTAGCTACAATTTTACTTTTTTGTATGATGGCTAGTTTTCTAAATTATTCGAAAAATAAATTAATTATTGCAGCTCTTCTGATAAGTTACCTAATTGAAGCATTGCAATATTTGAATATTTTAAAAATACTGCACTTAGAAAATAATACAATTCTTAAAATTATCATCGGTCATTCATTTTCTTGGACAGATATACTAGCGTACACAATGGGTGCAATTACTGTACAACTATTACTTAATTATAAAAAAAGATAAATATGAAATATTTTGTTCAAGAAAACTCAATTGTTCGAGAGATATGGAAAAATACAGATACCGTTTTACTAATTTTTGCAGGTTCAGCTGCAGAATTTGCCCTTAATAAAGCAGTCGATTGGCTGTATTTCACAGGAAAAATTCCAAACAATCCCTTAGAACGATTATTTTCAACAGTCGCATTTGCTCAGAAGATCGTTTTTTCAGAAAACGAAACAGCTTTACAAACAATAAATGAAATAAATAAAATTCATCAAAATGTAGAAAAAAGTCGGGGAAAAAGCATACCCGATTGGGCATACCGCGATGTATTATATATGCTAATAGATTATTCTATACGATCGTTCGAATTACTTGAACGAAAACTAAATCAACAAGAAAAAGAAGAGCTATTCGATGTTTTTAAAAGAGTTGGAAATCAAATGCAATTGAAAAATTTACCAAAAAATTATGAAAGTTGGATAATTGATAGAAAAAAACATTTAGAAAATGATATTGAAAAAGGTGCTTATACAATTCATTTGTTTGAACAATATAAAAAACATTTAGGAAGATTTCGATACTACATAGTAATTGAAATTCAGAAAAAGCTAGTCCCTAAACAAGTTTTTCATCATTTATATACAAACAATTATTTTTTAGGAAATCTCTTAATAGGTATGTATAAATTTTCGAAAAAAGTACATCTAAACCTTATTCTAAAAAAGATAATTCTTCCAAAAAAGCACATAACCGAACTTATTGCTATTGGCAAATTTGAGAATTTATAAAACCAATAAATTAAATACCATGAGAGATTTACTAATTGAAAAAATGTATGAATTTACTAAAAAACCCTACCAAAGATTTTTCAAAAAAGGCACGCCTTGGGACATTACACCACAAGAATTAATTCAGTATAATCCAGAAAGTCTAGGTTTTCATTTGGGCTGTTTCTTAATTAAATACAATTTTGAGATGCAACCTAAACTTGAAGATCATGATGTAATTCATGTACTTACTGACACTTCGGTTTTAGTGCTAGATGAAATTGGAATGCAGTTCTTTTTGCTTGGAAACGGAAAGAAAAGTGCTTATTTGTTTATGGTAATAACTACAGGAATACTGTTTTATCCAAATCAAATGAAACTCTTCATAAAAAATTATAATCGTGGAAAATTAGCACATCGATTACATGATTTAGATTTTCAAAAAATGCTGTCAATTCCACTTGAAACTATTCAAAAAACTTTCAATATCAAATAATATGAAACTACTAAATAATTTATTTTATGCTAATAAAACATTCAATGTAACTTTAATTTTTTTCTCATTTTATTGTTTGACTTTACTATTATTTCGAGCAAAAGTTACGAATTCAATTTATCTATTTTTCTTGATTTGGAATTTGTTTCTGGCTATAATTCCTTATGCTATAACGAGTTATTTAACTACACAACAAATCATTTTTAAAAGTAAGTCGATACAATTCATTATGGGTTCTATTTGGTTACTTTTTCTCCCAAATTCATTTTACATTGTTACTGATTTGGTTCATATTGTAAAATCAAATGGAAATTTATTTTATCTCGATTTGATAATCATTTGTTCCTTTGCAACAATCGGATTCTTACTTGGATTGCATTCGTTACTTCAATTTGAAAATCTTATAGAAAATAAAACTTCTCAAATAACAAAATCAATACTCATTCCTATTATTTGCTTGCTTTGTGGCTTTGGAATTTTTCTTGGACGCATTTTAAGGTACAACAGTTGGGATGTAATTCACCATCCATTTGAACTAATGATTGATTTATTTATTTCAGTAATTTCTGCGGAAGCAATTCTTTTTTCTTCACTTTTTGGAACATTCATCTATATTTCTTATTTGCTTAAAAAAAATAAAATTTAATATGAAGTTTATAAAACAACTCCGTCCTATTTCTAGTTCGGTGCAATTCGCAATCAGTACATTTATTATTGGTACGCTACTTTTTCTTTTGTTTTTACTTTTTCCAAAATCAAATGAACTAATTATTGTAGGTTTTTATTTTGTACTAATTGCATTGTTATCAAACGGCTTAGTATTGCTGATGTTGCTTTTTGAACTCCTATTAAATACAAATAATAGAAAGAAAAATAGTATGAAAATCTTGATTTTAGTAGCAAATATTCCGATAGCAACGCTATATTCTATTGTTGTAATTTCTAAAATAACTTCGAGATCACCTTTTTAAAAATAAAAAAAGAGTTCAATAAACTTGAACTCTTATACTTTAACATTCTTACTTTTTTAAATTTGAATATGACTCCAATTTTCTCCAGTTTCAATTCGTCTAATTTGCATAACCGAAACACCAAATTGCTTGGCAATCATTTTTTTTCGAGTCGTTCTGTTTGGATTAGCCAAAAGTTTTTTAATGTGCATAACTTTGGTCGAATCAAGTTTTGATACCGCATTGGCGCCAAATCGACCTTCCACAAATTTCTTTTTCGCTGCAATTACACTTGGACTTACTGCGCTATGAGCAAGCATTTCAGCTCGAGTAGCCCATCTTAGATTTCGTACATCGTCGTTATCTCTAACATAATCTAGGTGAAGTACGAATTTCTGCTCTTCAGATTGTTTTGGCAAAAACTTTTCAGCAACCATTTTATAAACAAACTTATGAAAATATATTACTTTTCCTTCGATGAAAACTCGAAATCTAAAAATTTTATAACCGTCTTGATAACTTCCTTTTAGTAGTCTACCAGATTCAACTGTATCAACAAAACTAACAAGCCTTCCGAAATTAGAAATAGCATACTTTAGCTTGTGATTTTCATGAAAAAAAATTTCACGAAACTCTTCGTTTGGAATCTTCTTGAAATTAATTTGCTCTTGCATTTTTTGTAGGGTTTAGTACAAATATAAGCATTTATAAAAGAAAGCAAGAACTTAATGTTTTTTTAATCAATTTTTAAGAATTGACTAAAAACAAAAACTCCAATCAAACTATGATATTGATTGGAGTTTAAGTAGTATCTATATAAATTATTTAGTTGAATATTAGTGTCCTCCACCAATTTCAATTTCGTTAGCAATACCTTGCTTTTTAAGAATTTCAAATACATACCATCCATAAAATGCAATAAAACCAAAACATAGAACTGGAATAAAATACGAATTATGAATTCCGATAATATCTGATAATTTACCTTGCATTGGAGGAATAATTCCACCACCAAGAATCATCATTACCAAGAAAGCAGAACCTTGCGAAGTATATTTTCCTAATCCTGCAATTGCTAAAGCAAAAATTGACGGCCACATGATGCTTAAAAACAATCCTCCACTCATAAAAGCGAACGTTGCCACTATTCCTGATGTGAAAAGTCCTATTAACATTGCAATCATTCCCATAAGTCCAAATATTAATAATGTTCTTGAAGGATGATCTTTTCCTAAAAAGAAACCAGCAATTTGAAAAATTATTACAAAGGCATATGCATATAATGGTGCAATATTTTGTCCAGATATAGCATTTGCTGTTAATACAACTCCAAATGCAACATAAGGTACTACGATTAGTAATATTTTTTTCAATTGCGATGATGGATTAAAAACAGAAATTGCTCCTGCCCAACGACCTATCATTAAACTACCCCAATACATCGACATGAAAGGTGCCAATGCTGATCCAGTAATTGAACCAAATTCTGGAGTTTCCAAAAGCTCGCCTAAATTACTTCCAATGGTTACTTCAACTCCTACATAGGTAAAAAGTGCTAGCATTCCCAATACCAATTGTGGGTATTTCATTGCACCCCAACCTTCAGCATTTTTTTGTGCCGATTTATTTGCAAAAAGCAATCCAATTACAACGACTAAAAGCGTAGCAACTGTTAGACCTAAACCTAAATAATCTTTTTCTTTATTATCACCCGTAAATCGAGCTATGAACTCAGGATCTTCATATCTTGAAAAGATGTAAGCAAATATTCCAATTAAAATAATCGTAATTGTAATAAGTGTTGCTTGAGCTTTTTTTGCTGATTCAAACGTAGCATCACTTTTACCAGAAGGTAATTTCTTTGAAAAATAAAATAATGCTGCGGCAACTAAAAATAAAGCTCCAACAAACATATACAAAATCTCCATTTTGTCTAACGAATTAGCTTTTTGAGCAAATTCTTTAATATATTCATCATTGACACCAGCAACAACACCAAACAATGCTGCAGAAACAACAATTGGTCCAATGGTAGTTCCTAATGAGTTGATTCCTCCAGCTAAATTCAATCGACTAGATGCAGAATGTGGTTCGCCCAAAGATGCTGCAAAAGGTTGCGCCGATGTTTGTTGTAATGAAAATCCTAATGCCACTACAAACAATGCTCCAAGTATTAAAGCATAACTACCTTGGGTTACTGCAAAAATCATAAAAGCAGCTCCAACAGTACTTATTAGTAATCCGTTTATAATTCCTTTTTTAAATCCCCAATTATTAAGAATATCCTTTTTTAATGAGCTACTTAAAATAAAAAGAAATAATGCACCTATGTAATAAGCGCCATAAAATGCAAAATCGATCAGCTGACTTTGAAATTGGTCTAGTCCAAATTTTGCTTTACAAAAAGGTATAAAAACACCATTTGACGCGCCGATAAATCCCCAAAAGAAAAAAACTGTAATCAGCGTATACAGTGCTGAGTTATTAGTCTTTGTTTGTTCTGAACTCATAATTTGATTGGTTAAAAAGTTAGGTTTGAAATTATTGATAATGAAATAAATTGGTATAAAAATAAACTATTCTTAATATACTGCCTTTATTTTTTGTATAAATATACATTTATAAAAAAATAACTTGCACAATTATTAAAATAGTTATCAACGAAATCGATTTCTTTGCACGATTTTTATGATTTTTTCTAAAAAATACAACGTTTGCGCTTATACAATTATTCTACTTTTATAACCTCGGTTCGTTTACTAATTCCGTTACTATTGAATGCTTCTATTTGAAAATAATAAGCATCTGTTCGATCCATTCCAGAAAAGAAATAGTCGTTTTGACCATATACCATAATACTTCCGTACAATTTATCTGGCGATTTGCCAAAGTAAATTACATAACCATCGGCATCAATATTTTGTTGCCAACGAATCCATGAACTTCTTCTTTCACCATATTTCTTGGCATCAGCTCGTAAAACCATAAAATTTTGAACTTGCTCTGGCGCTTTTCCTTGTCCTTTTCCAAAAACTCTAAAACCGCTTAGCGCAAATTTTCCGGATGGAATTTTGATATTTTCCAGTTTTAAATACCGTGCTTTTGCAGGAGTTTCCAATTCGATATAATCATGCGGAACATCAGTTTTATTATTGCTTTTATCAATTAAAGTCGTCCATTTTTTTCCATCATTGGAAGCCAAAATTTTATACTGATGGAATTTGTCCAATGTTTTTCCCATAAGTTCAACATCTTGATCGGCATAATTAATTTGGATAGCTTTTATTGTAGAAACTTCACCTAAATCGGTTTGATACCACTCGCCTTTTTCACCAGTTTTGGCACTCCAATAGGTTTTCATGTCTTCATCCACTGCAAGATTGGCTTGAAATCCGCCAAGCGTAGAAGAAACTTGTACTGGCTTGTTATAATTTAAAATCATCCAACCCGAGAATAGCCCTTTGATATGGTCGGCATTTTTTTGTGGCAAAAACGAAGGATAATCGCCATAAGCTGTATTGCAATACATTACATCATCTTTGTCAAAACCGGCAGGCCAAATTCCGATACGGCGTTCGAAGTTGTTTTTCTGACCTAAAATTACGGTTGAAACGTGCCACCAATTTCCAAAATTATCTTGATAAGTTGCGCCATGACCTGAACCACGAGCAAATCCACCAGGTTTATATGAAAACGGATTGTGAGGTTGATATTCAAAACCATCTAATGGATTCTTACTTACATAAACACCATCGGCATAACCCGAAAATTCAGTCGCTGGCGCACCGTATTGGAAGTAATATTTGTTGTTGTATTTGGTCATCCATGCGCCTTCCATAAAAGGTTGCAAGAAAGCATTGTCATTGTATTCTCCAAAACGTTCCCAGCCATGATCTTCTGGTTTTAAAGTAATCATAGGTTTTACAAATCCTTCTGATTGTAGTGTTTTGGTATTTATTTCGGTTCCTAAAATTGGATATTCGTTGCTAGAACCCCAATATAAAAACAGTTTATCTTTTTCTTCGTCGTACAAAAAACCTGGATCCCAAGCACCAACTTTAAAATTTTCTACTGCTACTTCCCAATCGTCTTTGGTTCCGTCCTTGGTTTTGTAGAGTGCAAAATTTGGTTCATGTGTAGAACCGATTAAATACATTTCATCTTTCATTACAAATGCTGCAGGTGCGCACAACTCATCGTAGACTTTAGCATCTGGTTTTAAAAATTTTCGCGAAACGAAGTTCCAATTGAGCATGTTATCACTCCACCAATAACCCCATTGGTTGGTAGAAAAAAGAAAGTATTTTCCTTTGAAATTTACGATTACAGGATCAGCAGTGGCGCGGTGTTTTCCTTGTGTAACAAAATTGGGAATTGGGCAATATCCATAGTCGATATTTATGGGATTGCAATACGTTTTCTGTTGGGAATAACTTTCTAATGATAGTATTATGAAAATTGTGAAAAGGAGTTTTTTCATAGTTTTTTTATTTCCTTGTTTTGAAAAGTTTTCGTTTAAAAAAGTCTAAAATTAATTACAATTTATAAAAAACCCTTTAGCCAAAACTAAAGGGTTCCGCTCGAAGTGCATCAACCAATTTAATTAACCAACTCAAATGCTTCTTTATTCTTGGTATCGGAATTGGGTCCGATGAACACCTCAAATGTTCCTAACTCAGCTAAAAACTTTAGCTTTTGATTATAAAATTTTAAATCTTCCTCAGTGATTGTGAACGAAACTGTTTTAGTTTCTCCTTTTTTAATTTCTACTTTTTGGAAACCTTTTAGTTCTTTAACTGGTCTTGTCACTGAACCTACTACGTCTCTTGTGTAGAGTTGAACTACTTCTTTTCCGTCGTAATTTCCAGAGTTTTTTATGTCTACCGAAACGGTGATTTTATCATTTTTAGACATCTTATTAGACGATATCTTAATTTTCGAATAATCGAATTTTGTGTAGCTTAAACCATAACCAAACGGATACAAAGGCTCGATTCTTTCATCAATATAATTGGATCGAAACTTTTCGAATTTACCCTCTTCATTAGAAAGCGGTCTTCCCGTATTTTTGTGGCTATAATAAATAGGAATTTGCCCTACACTTCTAGGCCAAGTTGCTGTTAATTTTCCAGAAGGAACGACGTCGCCAAAAAGCACATCTGAAATAGCTAAACCAGCTTCGCTACCAGGAAACCAAACGTTTAATATAGCTGGTACGGTCGCATTTTCCTCAACTAAAACCAATGGTCTTCCTGTAAATAATACTAAAACTACTGGTTTGCCAGTTTTTAATAATGCTGCTAATAAATCTTTTTGTGCCTGCGGAATCTCAAGATTGGTTCTACTGCTTGATTCTCCGCTCATTTCAGCACCTTCACCAAGAACAGCAAGTATAACATCTGCATTTTTACTTACTTCTAGTGCTTCTTTTATCATTTCATCTTTACTACGTAAATCGCGTTTTATCTCTTTACCAAACATAGTTCCTCGTGCTTCAAATTCGGCATCGTAATCTAAATTACTTCCTTTGGCATAAACAATTTTTGCTTTTTCTCCTGCAGCAACTTTTAATCCTTGTAAGAATGATTTTGATTTATCTTGCTTTGTGGCAACACTCCATGTTCCGCCCATATTTTCACTTGTGTCAGCTAATGGACCAATAACAGCAATAGTACCTGATTTTTTCAAGGGTAAAATTTGATTGTCATTTTTGAGTAACACCATCGATTCAGAAGCTACTTTACGAGCAAAAGTTCTATTTTCTGTGGTAAAAATCTCGGTTTTAGCACGGTTTTCATCACAATTTTTATATGGATTTTCAAATAAACCTAAATCGTATTTAGCCTCGAGCATTCTGTAAACAGCTTTATCAATAGTTTCCATTGAAACCTTTCCTTCTTTTAGTGATTTTTCAGTAGTTGATAAAATTCCATCGGTAACCATATCCATATCAACACCTGCATTTAAGGCCAAAGCAGAAGAGGTTTGCAAGTCACCAACACCATGGTCGGTCATCTCTAAGATTCCAGTAAAATCGGTTACAACGAAACCTTTAAAACCCCAATCATTTCGAAGTAAATCGGTTAAAAGCCATTTATTACCAGTTGCTGGAACACCATCGATTTCGTTGAAAGAAGCCATTACCGAACCTACACCAGCATCAACTGCTGCTTTGTATGGAGGAAGATATTCATTATACATTCTAATTTTACTCATATCGACTGTGTTGTAATCTCTACCAGCTTCTGATGCGCCATAAAGTGCAAAGTGTTTAACACATGCCATCATGGAAGTTGTATTCTTTAGATTTCCGTTTTGGTATCCGTTTACCATTGCTTTAGATATCTGGCTTCCTAAGTAGGCATCTTCTCCTCCACCTTCAGCAATTCTACCCCAACGAGGATCTTTGGCAATATCTACCATTGGTGAAAATGTCCAGTTAATTCCATCAGCAGTTGCTTCAATTGCGGCTACTCTAGCGGTTTTTTCAATCATTGTCATATCCCAAGAAGATGATAAACCTAATGGAATTGGAAATGTAGTTTCGTAGCCGTGAATTACATCCATACCAAAGATTAAAGGAATTTTTAAACGTCCTTTTTCCATAGCCACTTTTTGAACGTCTCTAATTTTGGCAACTGATTTTATATTGAACAACCCGCCTACTTTTCCTTCTTCAATCTTTTTAGCAATATTAGCACTTTTGGCTTGACCTGTTGTAATATCACCAGATGTAGGAAGGTTTAATTGTCCTAATTTTTCGTCAAGAGTCATTTTAGACATTAAATCTTTGATAAAAACATCTTTTGGAGCAATTGGCGTTTTTTTGGATGTTTTTTTCTGTGTATAACCTGTCGTTAAACTTAAAACGGCTAGGAATAAAATTAGTTTGTTTTTCATTATAATGCTTATGATGTAGATTTATTTAATTCTGATAACTATCAGATATTATTTGTGTTGTTCTAATAACCATGTGTAAAAATCAGGATTGGAATAGGTTGAATCCCAACTGTTGTGATTGTCTTTAGAAAAAATTATTAGTTCGGTATTTGGGTTTGTTTTCTTTAGTTCCAAATACATTTCAATTGATTGATTGGGTGTAACAATATCGTCCAAAGCACCATGATAAATTTTAATTGGAATAGTATTAAGTTTCTGGGCTTGAATTTTCATCAATCGATCTGCTGGAGCACAAACTGGAGCAATAGCTGCGAAAAGTTCGGGATGTTCTTCAGAAAGCTTCCAAGTTCCCCAACCGCCCATACTCAAACCTGTCAAATAAATTCGAGAATTATCGATATTATATTTTGATGCGATATCTAAAATTAGATGATACACTGTGTTGGTATCCCACCAAACATTTTCTGGACATTGTGGTGCGAGAATTGCTATTGGTTTTTTAATTAAACTTTTATATGTCAACGGACTATGATTTTTAACCATTTCTAAATCGGTTCCGCGTTCACCAGAACCATGAAGAAAAACTAGTAATGGAAACTTTTCTTTTTGATTGGATGGCAAATCTAGAATATAATTCATCTCCAATTTTGTTTTAACTTCTTTAGAGAAACTTTGTTTAATTTCTTGAGAGAAGCAATTCAATTGAAAACTGAGAATAATTAAAAATGCAATTGTCTTTTTCATATTTCTAACTATTAATTTTAAGAAGTGACATCTGGTATCGCCTTCTATTTAATGGTGTTTGCAAATACAAACTTATGTTGATTGCGATTTCATATGATATTAAAATCCGTGTTGTGCTGATGAGAATCCTAAGTTTTGTAAACCTAATTTGACTTCTGGAGCTTGCATGAATAAGTTCCACAACAGGCCAGTTCTATGATTTTCTATCATTGGCACAATTGTTCCTTGATCGATGGCTAAATATCTCGGAGTAACCCAATTAAATTTCGGTGAAAATGCATCATATGGTCCGGCGACTCCAACATACTGTGCTTTTTTCTCGTCGTATAAATAACGAAGAAATTTCATTGATTCAACTGGCGTATATGGAAAAGAAGATAATGCAGCAGTTGGTGAAATTACACCGGTATCATTATTGGGTTGGTGCGCTGTATAACCGGTCGAGCCATCTGAATTTCTGGTGTAACTTGCCGTTAAACCCCAACACTTTTCGGAATATCCTGGAAAATTTTGTGGATTTGCAATACAATATTTATTCATTATTTTAGAATGATTTTGTGTAAGCGTCCAATAATTTGCATATTGATCTGATAAACCTCTTGGATCTAATCCTAAATAGGAATAATGCGACCAAAACATTGGTCCAACATTTCCAGTTGCACCATTGTAATTTAAAACTACTGGAAGTCCGTATTGTGAACCTCCATTAACAATTGCGCCGCTTCTTGCCCATGCTTGATGATATGCTTGTGCAGAAATTGGATGAGTTGGTGAAGCTGCGGCCAATGTATAGGTAATTAGACATTCGTTATATCCTTCCAATTTGAAATTCATTTGCCATCCAAAATTGGGAGACCAATGCCAATACAATGCATTTTCGCCTTTGGTATACCAATCCCATTCAACACCTTTCCATAAATCGTCTGCTTTTTGAGCCAATGCTTGTTCTTGGGCAGAGCCATTTTTAAAATATTCTCTTAAAGTTAGTAAGCCTTGACAGAGAAATGCGGTTTCCACTAAATCGCCACCATTATCCATAGTTCCAAACGGAATTACATTACCGTTAGTTCCATCCATCCAATGTGGCCAGGCGCCATGAAATCGATCTGCAGTTTCTAAAAAGTTTAATGCCGTTGTAAGTCTGGAAACAGCTTCTGATCGTGGAACAAAACCTCTTTCTACACCTACAATTATCGTCATTAATCCAAATCCTGAACCACCAGTTGTAACAATATTAGCTTCGAAACTAGGATTATCGGTATGATAACGTTCTCGTGCTAATTTAGAGTTAGGTTCGGCATATTCCCAGAAGTATTTTAAGGCATCTTTTTGAGCTAGATTTAGTAGCTGTTCGTCTGATAAGACAATTGGCGGATCTACAGCAGGTGGTGGAGCAACAGTTGATGATTCTTCACTTGAGCTACAACTGAAAAAGGAAATAAAAAGTAATATCAATATTTTATTCATAACAATTTAAATTAAAAGCCTTATCTCAATAAAAAATGAGATAAGGCTTTGATAATTAATAACCTGGATTCTGTACTAATACACCATTACTCAATGAAATTGATTCTGATGGAATTGGGAAAACTTCATTTTTTCCAGCTTGGAAACCAAGTGGTCCTAAAACAGTGGCTGCATTTCCTTGACGAACTAGATCTAAAAATCGATCACTTTCCATAGCAAGTTCTGACCTTCTTTCTTTCCAAATTGCATCTCTTAACTGAGCTTGGCTTAAACCTGATAATGATGGCAATCCAGCTCTGTTGCGCACTCTATTCAAAGAAGTATATGCTTGTGGATTGTTTAATTCGTTGGCTGCTTCAGCATTCATTAATAAAATTTCAGCAAAACGCATCACTCTAATATTTTGTTCTGATCCTTCAGAGCAATTTCCAATTTGACCCGATGGTACATACGACTTTTGATTGTACATTGGATTATCTCCTACAAGAGCAATAAAATCGCCTTCAGGAGTTGTTTCGCCACGATAAATAATAGTAGCATCACGACGTAAATCTCCTGTTTCATAAGAATCTGATAACGCTTGTGTAGGAACATTGAATCCCCATCCGTATTGACCTCTTACTCCTTGTACTTGTGAGAATTGAGAATTTGACAAATCACAATTTCCTGATACAAATGTTGCCTGAACTTCGAAAATAGACTCGACGCTATTCTCATTTGCAATACGAAAAACGCTATTATAATTTGGTAATAAATCGTAACCAGAAGCCATCACTTCGTTGGTTGCAGCCAAAACTTCTGCCCAATTTCCTAAATACATATTTACTTTAGCAATGTATCCATTAGCTGCACCTTTAGTTGCACGACCTATATCAGTCGAACCGTAACTTGCAGGTAAATTCTCTTTTGCAAATTGTAAGTCGGCAAGAATAAAATTGTAAACTTCTTCTTTAGAATTTCTAGGAATATTATAATTATTATCGGCAGGTAGACCATCAAAAATTGGCACTCCTCCAAATGTTCGCACTAAATTAAAATAATGGTGCGCTCTTAAAAATCTAGCTTCTGCTAATAATCTTGTTTTTAAAGCTTCATCCATTGTAATTCCTGGAACATAAGTAATAGTTTGGTTACATAAGTTGATACCATAAAACTGACCTGTCCAATAATCATTAATAATAAATGCTGATGGCGTGTAATTAAAATTATTGATGTCATTAAAAAAAGCTGCATCTCCAGGTGAACTTCCTTTCTCGGCATCATCGCCAGCAATTGATAATATTAGTGGTCCAAAACCAGCTAATCTCCAAAATCTTAAATTAGCATAAATTGCACTTACCGAGGCCACAGCATCTTCCTGAGTTTGGAAGAAATTTTCGGCTTCTGTAACGTTTTCTTTAGTCGTATCTAAAAAATCTTCGTTACATGAACATAAAAGTAGTAGACTACTTACCAATGTTAAAATTATCTTTTTCATTTTATTAAAAGTTTAAATTAATTCCAAAACTATATATAGCAGTTAATGGATAAGCATTATTATCGACACCAAGATTCTCTAATGATTGGCCACCTAATTCTGGTGAAAAACCATTGTATTTAAATGATGTAAATGGATTTTGTGCACTTACATATAATCGTACTTTTTCAATTTTTACACGATCTAAAACTGATTTTGGAATTGAAAATCCTAATGAAAGATTTCTAACTCTAAAATAATCACCTTTTTCTACGTAAAACGAACTTGGTCTTGAAGAGTTTTGATCCGAATTAGCTGCTGGATAAGAATTAGTTGGATTGGTTGGTGTCCAATGATTGTCTACAAAATCTTGATCCCAGTTTTCATTACCAAAACGTGAATTTCTGTTAAAATTATAAATTTCATTACCAGCCACTCCTTGAAATTCGGCTGCAAAATCAACATTTCCGTATCCTAAATTGATTCCGAAACCATAAGTTACATTTGGAATTGGACTCCCTAAAAATGTTTTATCATTATCATCAATCGAACCATTTCCATCTAAATCCTTAAATTTAAATGCACCCACTCTAGAACCTAATGCGGTAGCTTCCTCTTGTGTTTGAATAACACCATCGGTAACAAAACCGTAATAAGCACCAAGCTCTTGACCTACTTCGTATCTTTTAATATTGTTACCGAACAATCCTAAACCAGTATTGAAGAAAGAACCTCCTAATACTTCAGTAATTTGATTATCGATAGTGGTAAAGTTTCCGTAAATTGAATAAGTAAATTTTTCTCCAATTTTGTCACTCCAAGTTGCTGAAAATTCAAAACCTTTATTTACAAAAGAACCTGCATTGGTAAATAATGTTCCGCCTAATCCAGATGTAGGCAAACTTGAGACATTGAAAATTGCATCTTCTGTTTCTTTTTTATAATAACCCGTTTCAATTGATAGTCTATTTTTTAAAGCTCTTAATTCTAAACCAAAGTCAGTACCAGTTACAACCTCCCAATTGATACTTGTATCAATTAATTGTGTTATGGAAGTGGCTGCGCTTAATTGCGATGGATTTCCGAAAAAAGCAGCAGGAAGACCTGCAGCAACAGGATCAAATTGTCTAGTTATGCTTGCATTTCCCAATTCACCCCAACTTGCTTTAAATTTTAAAAAGTCAATTTTTGAATTATTCATAAATGCTTCCTTACTTACAACCCAACCTAAACCAATTGAAGGAAATGTTGCAGTTTTTTGATTACCATCAAAATTGTAAGATGAAACTCCATCACGACGAATTGTCGCATTAACTAAATATTTATCGTCAAAAGCATATTGGACACGTCCAAAATAAGATTGCGTTCTTACTTCATCTCCCATTGGACCATCATTGTTTTCAAATAAATTTACTAATGTACCAGGTGTTCCTAAATTCAAATATAAAGTAGCGTCAGAACCATCAAAAGGAACATCAAGAACTGAAAACGCAGAATTTCTTGTTTTTCTAGTTTGACGACTTGCTCCTCCTAAAAGTACAAATCTATTTTTTCCTATTTCTTTAGTAAAAGTTAATGTATTTTCAAATAATAAATCATCAACTGTCCCATCAAATTTTGAAAATCTACTTGGATTTAATGTAGTACTTCCTAGCGGAGTCAACTCTGGAGTGTACGTATAACTAGAGTTTACTAAGTAATCTCTTGATAAACTTGCTTTATAAGTTAAAGACTTTAAGATATCATATTCAGCAAAACCACTTACTAAAGTTCGTGTACCGTTAGATTTCCCTCTAAATAAATCGAGTGCCATTCTAGGATTGTTATTTCCTGCTGTCCCAAGTGCAGCTCCAGCAGGTGGTGTACCATAACTGCCATCTGCATTGTAAACAGGTATAACAGAAGGCGTAATTCTTGCTAATTGAAACGGATAAGCAGCATCGTTAGAATTGGTTTTCGTATAAGCTAGATTTCCACCGATTCTAAATTTATCAGTAACCTTTAAAACATTGTTTAAACGTACTGTAATTCGCTTAAAATCTTCACCAGAACTTACACCTTTTCCAGCATCTAAAATACCGCCTTGAGTAAAATAACCCAATCCAACGCCATATGTAGATTTTTCTGAAGCACCATTAAAACTAAGATTATGCGAATTGATAACCGATGATTTTCTTAAAATTTCATCCATCCAATTAGTATCAACACCGTTAAATTGTGCTAAAGTAAGTTGGTCTGCTGGATTTGTGTTTCCTTCAAACGCTAATTTTTCATTGTACAATTTAACGTAATCTGCAGCATTGGCATATTCAGGTACATTGGTTGTAACTTGCATTCCAACGCTAGAGTCATAAGAAAATTTAATATTTTCTGCACCTGATTTTTTACCCGCTTTAGTTGTAATCACTATTACACCATTAGCAGCTCTAATACCATAAATAGCAGAACTAGAAGCATCCTTAAGAATACTCATGTTCTGAATATCATTAGGATTTAAATAAGCAATATCTTGAGTTAATACACCATCAACAACATACAGAACATTTCTACCAGAAATACTACCAATACCGCGAATATCAATACTTGGCTGACCACCAGGATTTCCTGCATTGTTTATGGTAACTCCTGCTACTTTACCTTGTAAAGAACTAATCGCACTTGAATTGGGTCTATTAGCTAAATCTTTTTCTGATACGACTGCTATAGCACCCGTAATGTCGGCTTTCTTTTGTGTTCCATACCCTATAACTACTACTTCATTCAGCTGAGTACTTTCGGGTTTTAAATTTACAGTCATGTCTTGCTTAGCAACAACATTTATTGTTGTATATCCTAAAAACGAAAACTGTAATTGGTCGCCAGCATTTGCTTTGATAGCAAAAGTACCATCAATATCTGTTGATACAGCGACTTTAGAGGAAACAACTGAGACATTTACACCAGGTAATGTCTGACCAGTTTCGTCAATAACTTTTCCTTTAATTTCCTGTGCAAAAGAAATTATTGGAAAAATTATTAATAATAATAAAAGAAGATTTTTTTTCATTTGTTATTTGATTAATAAGTTTAATTAGAGTACTAAAGTACAAACTATAACGAAATAGTAAACCAAACAATTAACACAACAATACTACATCAAAAAAAATATTAATTAAATTAAAATATTGATTTACAAATATATAAATCTTAAAATAAATGTAAAAAACACATCTTTTAAAAAGAAAATGATGTAGTTACGATGTAGTAGGAATATGATAATAAAAGTTGTTAAAAATTTAAATTAATGAAAATAATTACTGACTATTTTTCGATTAATTTAATTTAAATATTCATCAAAAATTTTGATAAATTTTCTTCAGGTTTTATGTCCAACTTTTTTCTAAGACGATAGCGGTGTAATTCTACACCTCGATAACTAATATTCATTAATTGTGCAATCTCTTTTGAGGATAAATTCATTTTTAAATAGATGCACAATCGAATATCTTTAGGAGTTAGGCTTGCATATTTTGCTGAAAGAAGTTTAATAAATTCTTCGTTACTTTTAAAAAGATTAATTTCAAATTCTTTCCACTCGTTTTTATTCAAAGAATTTATTTTAATAACCTTACTTATTTGAGATTTTACAGACTGCAAATTGCTTTCCGAATTTAATATGGATTGAATACTTTCAATCATTTCCGATTGTTTTGCAATAGACAAAGACTTCCCAGCAACTTCGGAAGCTTTTGTTTGCACTTGAATTTCTAGAATATGCTTTTCGTATTCTTGCATTTTCAATTTATTCTCAGCAATTAATTCCAATTCAATAATTTCTTTTTGATGCTTTAATTCTTCCTCTTTGAGCTTAATTTTTTCTAAGTATCGAACCTTATTCCATCTATAATACAAGAAAAATACACTAGAAATGAATACTATATACACTAAAATCATCCAAAAAGAAAAATACCAAGACTTGGCAACTTTAAATTCATAATTAGCAATAACAGTATACTTTCCATCTTTATTGTAATAGATTGAAATTTCCTGAATGCCACTATTTAAATTGTTCAAAATTACTTCACCGTTTATAATTGGCAGATAATTTTTACTATCATTTAAAGTATAAAATAAATTCAACTCATTGTACCCATAAAAAGGCGATACAACATTTATTTCAACAGATCTATTAAACTCTATCTTAGTATCTTTAGAAATTAATATACCATTATAAAAACCTTCAATATGAATATCTTTTGTATTAAAAACTGTTTTTTTAGGTTCATATATAAAAAAACCATCATCCAAATTTATTATTAGTTTGCCTTTAGTTTTTATTACTTTCGTGTCTTCATTTATTATTTTTCCGTCGTAATATTTTTTAGGAATCAATTCCCAATTAAAGGCGTCTTTTGCTTGATTTATGATGTAAAAAAGTCCGTTTTTAAGAATTAGAAAACTCGACTCATCTATAGTAATAACATCTGAAATATTTTTGAATACTGCATTAAATTCCGATGCAATTTCGAGTTTATTGCTAATAGAATTGAACTTATACCAGTTGTTATTTACATAAAATAATAATTGATTTTTGTATTCAAACATTTTGACATTATAATCGTTTTTTATACCATTTGAACTTGTAATATTTTCAATATTAAGTACTTTATTTTCAGTACTAAAATCAATTTTATACAAACTTTTATAGTTGTCTACAGCCCAAATTTCATTTTTTTTGATTTGTGCTATATTCTTTATGGGCTTTGTTAATCCATCCACTCTAAAATATTGTTCTAGATTGTCATTCTCATAAATTGTAATTCCAGAATAATTGGATTGAAAATAACGCCCATCATAATTACTTTTTAGCAACTTCCAACCGCCATTAACTGAATTTAATTTGCCATATACATTGTTCTTGAAAAAAAATGTTCCATCATTATGACCTATAACAAACTGGTTATTAACCTTATCTATTTGCCAAACTTGACCTTGTGATCCTTGTACAAAGTCTAATTTCTTATTTTGATAATTGAAAACGCCATGATTGCTTCCTAATAAATACCCTTCATTATTTTCAGCAACAGAATATACCGAACCTAAAATACCCGTGTTGTCAGAAAAAATTCGATAAGGAGAATTGATTTCCACATGACAAATACCGTTATCCATTCCCAACCACAAATCATTTTCTTTATCAAAACTTATATTCAATATCGAATTGTTGCTCAACGAATTACTCCGATTAATATTAATAAAATTTCCTGTTTCGATATTGATTATGTAGATACCTTTAAAAGCAGTTCCAACCGCAACTCGATTATTATCTAGAAATTTAGCTGTATTTATAAGTTCTTTTTTAAAAATTGAATTCAACTCAATATTCTGCCATGGATATATTTTTCCTTTTTCAGCAATATAAACGCCATTTTTTCTTGTGAAAAAATAGGTTTTACCATTACATGAGCCAATGAAATGGACAATGTTGTTTTCGAGAATCTTCCAATTATTGTTTTTGTAGAATTTAGAATTCTTTAAAGTATAAATTCCTTTACTAACTGAGGCAACATAAAGTGAGTCGTCTACAGGAAAGCAGTATGATATTTGAGATGGGACTTTTTGATTAACAATTTTTTTTCCATCGTAAATAAAAATTTCATTGAACGATTGAAAGTAAATTTTACCTTTAAATTTGAATATTTTCCAAATTTCTTCGTTTACTGATTCTCCTTTAAAAAGATTTTTGTTTTTTGAAAGTGAAAAATAGTTCATTACACCTGAAATTCTTTTCCAATATCCTATTTCATTATAAGAACCTGTATATATTCGATCTTTATCAGCAAAAACTGATCTAATTATGGTCTTATTGGGTAAGGTATACTTTTCCCATTTCACACCATTGTAACGCAAAAAAAAATGATTATTAGCAAAATACATTGCATTATCTGTTCCTTGAACAACATCCCAAACTTGATTGTCACCTTTATACTCCGACTTGGAAAAGTTTTCAACAAATGGAAGTAATTCTTGACTGTAAGCGGTAAAACTTACTGTAAAAAAGAAAAAAATATATACGATTGACTTTTTCAAATTAGCTAATTTTTATTCAATCAAATATAGTACAATTTATAAAATTTTAAACACAAAAAATCCCGAATTTCTCCAGGATTTAGATTGAAAAAAATCAAAAAATGAATTTATTATTTACCATCTACATAATCTTGCAAATAAGCAAATCGTTCGGTTAATTTTCCGTTTTCTGTCATTTTAGCACGTTGTAAAATGCCGTCTTTATCTCCGTTGAAAAATGCTGGAATAACATGTTCCATAAACATTTCTCCAAAGCCTTCGCTAGCATCTTTTGGTAATTCGCATGGCAAATTATCGACCGACATCACCACAATTGCACCTGGATGTGTATAAGAAACCTCTTTGTTTTCGCTTGGCAAATATCCAAAAATAGGATCGGCAATTGTAGACGCCTTGATAGTACAAGCAATTGGTCCGTCTACATCGCAAGAAATATCCGCAACGACTTTAATTTTACAATCTGCTGCTTTCAACATGTCTTGAGTTAAAATATCTGGCGCATTGTTTCCGTGAAAATGACCGGCCATAAAAACATCGGCAACTTTGGTAAAGCGTTCAAAATTAGAAGTATATTCTTGAGGATTTCTATAAAAATCTTCGTTATCCATCACTTTACCATCCAAACGTTTATTGTAATCTAAAACATCTATTTGGGTGTAAACTGGTGTCGCATATATTTTGTTCAAAAAATCATCAACAGCTACTTGTTTGATTTTTATTCCGTCCAAAATTTCTTTAGCACCCATTCCCACTTTTCCATGACCTGTAAGTACAATTTTAATGTTAGGGAGTGTTTGGCGTTTTAATCTTGTAATCAATTCATCTTTGCCCGACAATGTTTCAGCTTTAGCCAAATTGAACAATTCAAACTTTAAACCAAAAGCTCTAAAACCATTGTAAGCTCCTACAATTCCTGCATATCGACCAAAACCTATCAATCGTTTGTTTTTATCATCAACAATAGTTTCATGATCATACAAATCGATTTTTTTTTCTAAAATAGCTTGAAGTAATTTTCTATTGTGTACTTGCTTTTTTATGGTATGCGAAAAGAAAAAATACTTTTTATTTGGAATTAGTGCCTCAACCGGAACTTCTTTTACCCCAAAAAACACGTCGCAATCCGAAATATCATTAGCAACTTCAATTCCTAAATCACTATACTGAGCATCTGTAAAAATTCTAATATCAGAAGTTTCAACTTTTACTTCTGCATCTGGATGTTCCGCTTTTAATCGAACAAGTTCTTCTGGTGTAAATACTACTCGTCGATCTGGTGGATTTTTTCTTTCTTTAATTATTCCAAACTTCATTGTTTCTTTTTTTTATTGCGGATTCAAAAGTAGTATTTACGAAAACGTTTTCAAAACATTTAATCTTAAATAAAAAGACGATTTAAGTGCATAGATAAACATTTCTTAATTATTAACTATTTCAAATTTTTAAAAGTAAAATTGTTTTCTATATTTGTTTTTTATCAAATTCAAATGAAGCATTTCCTATATAAATTCACTTTTTTAATTTTAATTTCACCTATCTTCTTAATTTCTAGTTGCAATAAAAAAGAAAAAAGTATTTCTAAACATAAAAAGTCAAGTTTACTTTATGCCATAAATCCACGCGAAGATTCTTTACCAAAACTATCGGCCGAATATATTGAACAGAAAAAAATACAAATTGATAATTTTTTTACTAAAAAATGGGCAAATGATTTTGAAAACGTAAGCTTTCTTGTGGCTAAAAACGGACAAATTATTTATGAAAAATACGAAGGTTTCGCCGATAAGGAAAATAATATTTTAAATTCTCCTGAAACACCTTTACACATAGCATCGGTGACTAAAGTCTTGACGGCGAGTGCAATTTTGAAGCTAATCGATGCTAAAAAGATTGGTTTAGATGATAAATTTACCGTTTATTTCAAAGATTTTCCCTATCCTGATGTAACCATTAGAACCTTATTAAATCACCGAAGTGGCATCCGAAAGTATGGCTATTTTGCCGATGATAAAGCCAATTGGAATCGTCGTAACACCTTGACCAATAAAGACATTCTTGACATATTGATTACTAAAAATATTTCGTTGGAATACAAAACCGATACGCATTTTAATTATTGCAACACCAATTATGTGCTACTTGCTTTACTAATCGAAAAAGTTACTGGAATGAAATATGCTATGGCAATGAAAAAAATAATTTTCGAACCATTAGACATGAAAAACACCTTTGTATTTGATGAAACAACTCCCAAAGATAAAGCTACACCATCGTATAAATACAATTACATAAAATATCCATTCGATTTTTTAGATGCCGTGTATGGCGACAAAAATATTTACTCTACGCCTAGAGATTTAATGAAATTCAATTTGGCTGTAAATGCTCCTGATTTTCTTAGTAAGGACTTATTAAAACAGGTTTACAAAGGGTACAGTTATGAAAGTAAAGGAACTAAAAACTACGGATTAGGAATACGATTACATGAATGGGAAAATGGGCAAAAGTTCTTTTATCACAACGGTTGGTGGCACGGAAACACTTCTAGTTACAATACCTTGAGAAAAGAAAATGTAGTCATAATTGCATTGTCTAATAAATTTACCCACAAGACGTATCAATTAAAAAATCTTTCAGTTCTTTTTGGAGATTATCCATTCAAATTTGATGACAGTATTAAAGAATAAATTAGCTAAAAATTTTAACCAACATTTCTTTAAACAAGTCATGGTTGGATAACGAATTAGCTCCAACACCTTTGCTTTTAACATCAATATCTCGAAGTAAAGCCACAATACTACTCACTTTTTTCATTGGATAGTTGCGTAAAGCTACGTCGTAATCTTTTACAAAAAACGGACTAATGCCTAAAACTTTGGCCACATTATTGGGATTCTTATCTTTTAATCCGTGGTATTTAAGAACTTTCACAAAAAATGAAAATACCAAACTAACCGTGACCACCATAGGATTTTCTTTCTGATTATCGGCTAAGTATTGAGCAATTTGATAGGCTTTCAATTGGTTTTTAGAACCCAATGCATTTTGCAATTCAAATACATTAAAGTCTTTACTAAAACCAATATTTACTTCAATATCTTTTGGAGTAATGGTGTGTGATTTGGGTAAAATAATTTGTAATTTATTCAGTTCATTGCTTATCTTGCTTAAATCGTTTCCTAAAAACTCCACTAGCATTGCCGTTGCCTTAGGCTCAATTGAATACCCTTTTCCTTGTAAAACTCTGTTAATCCATGTACCAACTTGATTTTCGTACATTTTTTTACTTTCAAATACAACGCCATGTTTCGATAAAAGTTTGGTTACTTTTTTTCTTTTATCAAGGGTTTTGTATTTATAAGCAAATACTAAAACTGTAGTGTTTTGAGGATTTTCGACATAGTTTTCAATCTTATCGATAGTTCTAGATAATTCCTGGGCTTCTTTTACAATAACTACTTGTCTATCGGCCATCATCGGATAGCGTTTGGCATTCGAAATTATATCTTCAACTGTTACATCACGACCGTAAAGTATAGTTTGGTTAAAATCTCGTTCGTGCTCTTGTAGTATATTTTGTTCAATATATTCGGTCAGCTTATCAATATAATAAGGTTCGTCACCCATAAAAAAATATACAGGTTTAATAGTTCCAGCTTTTATATCGTTGATAATTTTTACAACCTCATCCATTATTGTCAGTATTCAGTGTTTAGTAGCAGTTGGCAGTTTGTATAAATTAACTATTTTTGTTGCATGCAAAAACTCAGTTTTCCAACCTATACATTTCGGTTCAAAAATAGTGAAAATAAAATAGCAATCTTTGATGAAATAAGGAAAAAATTTATCATTCTAACTCCAGAAGAATGGGTTCGTCAGCATGTAGTTCAATTTTTATTACAAGAAAAAAAATACCCTAAATCCTATATAAACGTTGAAAAACTGATAAAAATAAACGACCTCAATAAAAGGTATGATGGGGTTGTTTATGAACCAAATGGTGAAATATTTTTATTGATAGAATGCAAAGCACCTGAAGTAAAAATTACGCAACAAACTTTCGATCAAATTGCACGATACAATTTGGTTTTAAATGCTAAATATCTCATGGTTACTAATGGTTTAAATCATTATTTTTGCCAAATGGATTTTGAAAATGAGAAATATATTTTTTTAAAAGAGTTGCCAAATTATATTAAATAATGAAAAAAAATATTCTACTACTTTGCTTTGTATTAAGTCTAATTTCTTGTCAAAAAGAAAAGAAACAAGAAACCTCAACTATACCAAAAACAAATGATTCAACTGAAGTTGTAATAAGTGAAACTAAAGTTATAATTGATACTACATTCAGTGATGCGAATAGTATGGAAGATTATTGCATTGCCTTAGACTACTTAAAAGAGGAATATACTAAAAAGTTAAATGAAAGTAATTCTAAAGAACGTAACAATAATTTGTATGAAGCCTATTACATTATCAGAAATAAATATATTGAAAATATTACTAGATTGGACGATTCGTTGCTTATACACTATGCAGAGCAGTATAGTGAAGATCAAGATAACTATGTTTTAGATGCAAACTATACAAGAGTCGCAAATCAACTAAAAAAAGTTGCGGTCGAATTTTGGTATGTTGGTGAAGGTTTCACCGAATTTAGAAGCATTCCAAGTCACTATCCTACTATGTTTAAAGGAAAAGTTACACCAGATTATCAAGATTTTTTAGAACAAATTGCTCACGAAGATTTGGAACTTTATTCTTCGGATGGCGGTTTTATGATTCAATTTGAAGAAGTTGGTAAAAGAGTTGCTTACTGGGAAACGTTTTTATCAAAACACCCTAAAAGTTCATTAAAAGAAAATGCAGAAGGAGCTTACAACAATTATCTTAATGATTTTATTTTTGGATTAGAGAATACACAAACATACAATGAATATGAGGGACAAATTGATCCTGAATATCAAGAGGTTTTTGATGCGTACATTAAGAAATATCCAAACTTTAAATCCACAAAAAAAATTCAAGAATTTCAAAAATTAGTAGCTCAAAAAGCATCAGTTGATGAAATTCACAAAGCTTTAAAATTAAAATATAAATTTTTTAATGAATAATCGAAAACAAATAGCCGTAGTCATCCTCAATTGGAATGGTGTAAAATTATTAGAACAGTTTTTACCTTCAGTAGTTTCATTTTCAAACGAAGCTCAAATTTATATTGCAGACAATGCTTCTACAGATGATTCGGTTGCCTTTGTAAAAGATAACTATCCAACAGTACAGATTATTCAAAATGATGCAAATTATGGCTTCGCACAAGGTTATAATAGTGCACTACAACAAGTTGAAGAAGACTATTATTGCCTATTAAATTCGGATGTTGAAGTAACTTCCAATTGGCTTACTCCTATTCTATCGATTTTTGAATCTGATCAAGAAACTGCAATTATACAACCTAAAATTTTAGATTTTAAGAATAAGGAGTTTTTTGAATATGCTGGAGCTGCAGGAGGATTTATTGACAAGTATGGTTATCCATTTTGTAGAGGTCGAATATTTGACACCATTGAAAAAGACCAACTCCAATATGACGATGAACGGGATTTATTTTGGGCAAGTGGTGCTTGTTTTTTTGTAAGAAAAGAAGTCTTTAGAAAATTGAACGGATTTGATGCTGATTTTTTTGCTCATCAAGAAGAGATAGATTTGTGTTGGCGTGCTTTCAACCTCGGATTTAAATCTAAATACACCTATAAATCAACGGTTTATCACGTTGGTGGCGCAACATTAAACGAAGGTAATCCTAAGAAAACCTATTTGAATTTTAGAAATTCATTAATCATGCTGCTTAAAAATTTGCCAAAAAATAAAATTTTAAGTGTACTACTCACAAGAATGGTTCTTGATGGATTAGCTGGAATGCAATTTTTGTTAAAAGGAAAAGGGAAACATTTTGTTGCAATATTAAAAGCTCATTTTTCATTTTACGCATTAGTTTTCAATACCTTAAAGAAAAGAGAATCACTTCAAAAAGAACATTATTTTCTAACCAAAAGCATTGTTTACAACTATTTTGTTAAAAAAGGTACGATATTTGGTAAGTTGTTTAACAATACTTTATAACTTAAAGACGTTATAAATAGTAAATTTGTAAAAATAAAAAGAACATTATGAGAAAAGCAATTTTAATTCTTTCGGTTGCTGCACTAACACTTACTTCGTGCGGAGCAAAAAAGAAAATTACTGAACTAGAAGCCAAAAACAAAGAATGTCAAGATTTATTAAACTCGACAACCGTAAAATTAAATTTATGTTTGTCAGAAAAAGAAGCATTGTCGCAGCAAAATGAATATCTTAAGAAAAACAATTCTGATTTGATTTCTGCATCCAAAGACATGACAGTACTTTCTACCAAAGGTGCTCAAAATATTGAAAAAGCATTAGAAACTATCAAAGAAAAAGATTTAAAAATTTCTAGAATGCAAGATGCTTTAACTAAAAAAGACAGTGTTACATTGGCTTTGGTTACAAGTTTAAAAAGTTCAGTTGGAATTTCTGATCCAGATATTGAAGTAAATGTAGAAAAAGGTGTGGTTTTTATTTCAATTGCTGATAAATTACTTTTCAAAAGTGGTAGTTACGTAGTTAGCGATAGAGCTAAAGAAATTTTGGCAAAAGTTGCAAAAGTTGTAAACGACAAACCTACATTTGAATGTATGGTAGAAGGTCATACTGATAATGTTCCATTTACTGGAAACGCAGTATTATTAGACAACTGGGATTTAAGCGTAAAACGTTCTACCGCAATTATACGAGTTTTAACTAAAGATCTGGGTGTAAAACCATCGCAATTAATTGCTGCAGGTCGTGGCGAATTCGTACCTTTAGTAGACAACGCTTCTGCCGAAAACAGAGCTAAAAACAGAAGAACTAGAATCGTTGTTTTACCTAAAATTGACGAATTCTACGAAATGATTGAAAAAGAAATGAAGAAACAGTAAGCAGAATGCAGATTATAGATTGCAGATTATAGCTTGCAGAATGCAGACCGAATCATAAAAAAGACGCCTTGAGAAATCAAGGCGTTTTTATTTTTTGTACCAATCAAGAAAAGCTTTTGTTTTTAATCTACTGACGTTGAATTCAAAAACAGTTTTAACTTTTAAGATTACTTTTTTTTGATATTCATTTTGTACACTTTGAATGTAATTTTTATTTATAATAAATTTTCTATTTATCCTAAAAAATAATTCTGTATTCAACTCATCCTCAAGTTTTTCTAAAGAATTAATAATTATAAAACTTCGGTTTTCATTATTCAAAATATAGGTAGCGTTATTTTCACTATAAAAACAAATCACGTCTAAATCAATTATCTTTTTTAAACTTGATCCAGATGAAACTAAAAAAGAATTTTTATTTTTTTTAGAATTATTTTGCTCAAAATCAGTCCAAGAAACCTCCTTTTGAAAACCAACTTTGAGTGTTTCAATTTTTGATATCAATTTATCTAATTTGTGGTCATCGATTGGTTTTAAAAGATAATCTACCGAATTATAATTGAATGCATTGAGAGCAAATTCATTGTAAGCTGTTGTAAAGATAATTTTTGACTTGAGATCTATTCTATCTAAAATTTCAAAACAGTTTCCATCTCTTAATTTTATATCTACAAAAACACAATCTGGATGAGTATTTTCTTTAAACCATTGTACAGCATTTTTTACAGAATGAAGAATTATCAAAACATCAAACTCTTTTGATATTAGTAATTTTTCAAGTCTAATTGCCGCTGGAATTTCATCTTCTATTATAACTGCTGTCATTATTGTTCTAAATTTAGAATTGGAATTGAAACTTGAAAATAGTTTTGGGATTCAGTTATTTTTAAAGTCTTATTGGTTAAAAGTTGGTACCTGCATTTTATATTCTCCAAACCTATTTTTGTAGTTGTAATTGATTTTTTTTCAGTTATAGAATTTGAAATACATAAATCATCAGCTAAAATAAAAACAGCAATTTCAATTGGATTAACTTCATCCAAACTATTGTGCTTAAATATATTATCTATAATTTCTTGTAATGATAAAGATAAAATATATTGATTATTGGAAGTTTCGATGTCAATTTTAAAAGAAAATCCGTTTTCAAATTTAGCTTTATAAATTTCTAAATATTCGTTTATAAAATTTATTTCATCAGAAAGTAAAACAAAATCTTCCTCTTGATATTTTAAATAATATCGGTACGTATTTGATAAATGATGACCAAACTCAATAGCCTTTTTCGGATTTGTCTCGATGAAAGAAATTAAAGTATTTAAATTATTGAACAGAAAATGAGGATTTACTTGCTGCTTGAGCTGAAGATATTCCGCGTTTTTTTTATAAAAGTTATTCTTAAACAATTTTACATCTTTATTTGAAACATAAAATCTATCTCGATAATCGACAATAGTATATATAAGCATCGTTGAAAAAACACATAAAATTAAATGCAAAAGATTAGCATGAAAAACATATTTAAAACGTATTAAATTAAACAAATTAACGATTACTAATCCTAGGAAAATAGAAATTACTATTACTAAAACAGATTTGTACTTTATAAATTGCACTTTACTTAATAACTTTAAACTTATAAAAACAGTACAATTTATTAGTAAAGGAATAATTAACATTGGTGAAAAATAGTTAAAAAAAGTTTCTAATGTTGGAGTTTGAAGAATAATATCTAATGTCATTACATAAAACATCAATGATTCAAATAAACTAATTCCCACTATTACTTTTAAATAAAACTGTAAATTATCGGTAAATAAAAGTTGTTTCTTTTTACCAAAACTTAAATAATAATTTACTGTCAAATATTCGAGTAAAAAAATACAAATTCCAAGAGTGCCTTGAAATAAAGAAGTTAATAAATTTCTGGTTTCAAATTCAAAGGAAGGAAAAAATAATCCAAATGCGAAAATTATTAAAAAAATGATACTTGATGTGATCATTAATCTAGCAATCACTTTTTTTATCTTTTTTAAAAGAATTTCAAAAATGTACACATAAGCAAATGACAGAGTTGCAAAGAAAAAAATAGAATAAATAATAACTTTTTTATTTTCGAAATCTTCAAAATTACCTTTATACAAAAGAGAAAAACTCGAAATGACGAACAAAGGAAGAAATAATATTACAATAAACTTTAAAAATGATTTCATAAACTAAATTTTAAATTCATTTCAAAAGTCTAAATATAAGCAGTAAGAAAAAAAATAATTATAGTGAACGATAAAAAACTAACTGTGAACTGTACATTCAATCAATTCCATAATTTAAAGGCAACATATCGGCAACTTTTAACTCCGATAAATAACCTGAAAATATAATATTTTCAATGTTAGAGTTGTTTCCAAATTTATCAACGTAAAAAGTATCGGTTTCAAATGTAATTCTTGATTGCTGTTTTTTATCAAATAGTAAATTGAATTCGGCAACAAACTTTTTGGTAACAAACTCTTTAGTCTGCTTCGTTATTACAACTTTCTTAGCATCGCCTTCTGGAATTATGGTGAAATAATCGTTAGGATTGTCTTGATATTTACCTTTAAACAATAAAAAGTTTTCTTTATCCCAAACGTTATTGACCAAATTTCTAAAAAAATGAAGTTGCGATCCTTTAAAACAATTCTCTCTTTTTTTAAGTGTTTTTGTGTCATTGCTTATCTCGTCAAAGCGTGATAAACCCGAGTAATAGCTTCTTAATACCTCAGAAGATTTCATGGTATTTTGAAAAAACAAAACTTCAAAATTCACCAATTCATAGGTAATTTTATAACCCAAAGAATTATTTATAATCTGCAATGGAGTATCAGAATATGCCTTTAAAGTGAGTGTTTTTTCGTCGTATTCAAAGTAAATATCATCTTCGTTGCGAATCTCTACTTTTTTAGAATTGGCAGTTCTGCCTAAAAATTGCTCTCTAAAAAGTTGTAGTTTTTGCTTTCTTGAAAATCGATCTTTCTTAACAATAACTTCGTTCAAAACATTTTTTGATTCTAACAAAACTACTTTAAAAACAACATCGGTTTTGGGATTTTGAATATACTGCGTTTGATAGCCAACATAACTAACTGCTAAAATACTATTAATCTTAGAAGTGTAATTTATTGCAAAATTTCCGTTTTCGTCAGCAATTGTTGCAATTGTAGTTCCATCAAAATAAATATTGGCACCAGGTAAAGGACTATCTTGTTCGTCGACTACCTTTCCTTTAATAACTTGTGAAAAAGAACCTAAACTTACACTAAACAAAAATAAAAATAAAAAGTGTTTCATAGTTTCCTACAATATGTCTAAACTTCCTTTTCCTTCTCGAACTACAACTGGTTCATGTCCTGACAAATCAATAATTGTAGATGCCAAGTTATCACCATAACCGCCATCAATAACCATATCGACAAGGTTTTGCCATTTTTCAAAAATCAATTCAGGATCGGTGGAATATTCTAATACTTCATCATCATCATGAATGGATGTTGAAACAATAGGATTACCGAGCATCTTAACAATTTCGATAGCGATATTATTATCCGGAACCCGAATTCCAACCGTAGTTTTCTTCTTAAACTCTTTTGGAAGATTATTATTTCCTGGCAAAATAAAAGTATACGCACCTGGCAAAGCACGTTTTAAAAGTTTAAAAGTTGACGTATCAATTTGTTTTACATAATCTGAAATATTGCTTAAATCACTACATACAAAAGAAAAATTGGCTTTTTCAAGTTTGATTCCTTTAATTTTTGCAATGCGTTCCAATGCCTTAGTATTAGTAATATCACAACCCAATCCGTAAACGGTATCGGTTGGATAAATCACCAAACCGCCATTTCGTAAGACATCTACAACCTTTTTTATTGCAGCTTCGTTCGGTTTGTCTTCATATATTTTAATGAATTGTGCCATTTTTTTTAGATTGTTAGATTATTTGATGGTTGGATTATCAGATTATTAGATTATTAGAAATTTAATAGTTATACAATTTTGAAGAAAGTGAAACTCAAAACCCGAAACTTAAAAACCAATTAACCAATTACATCCAACTTTGCAAAACGTAATAATAACTTCTTAATTCCGCCAACTTCAAAACGTATTTCCGCTTTTTTATCGGCACCAACACCTTCTAAATTGATAATTGTTCCTTTTCCGAAGCGTTCGTGCATTACTATATTTCCTATTCCTAATTTACTATCAAATAAATTAGCGTTAGCCGATGGAGCATTTCCAACTGGTTTCAACTTACGAATGTTTGACGATGAAACTGGTTCGTCTGAATTTGTCTTTGGAGGAATTCCGGCAACTGGTTTTGCCAATCGTAATTTAGACTTATCAATATCGCCAAAAATATCAATATCCATCATAGGTTTGTAACGATAACCGCCTGCATCTGCTGGATTGATGTATTCGATATATTCTTCTTTTATTTCTTCAATAAATCGAGATGGTTCGCTATCCACCAATTTTCCCCAACGGTATCGCGATTGAGCATAAGTTAAGTATGCATTGTGTTCGGCACGAGTTAAAGCCACATAAAACAAGCGACGTTCTTCTTCCAACTCGCTTCTTGTATTCAAACTCATGGCACTAGGAAACAAATCTTCTTCTAAACCAACCACAAAAACTGTTGGAAACTCCAATCCTTTTGCCAAGTGAATGGTCATCAATGCTACTCGATCATCATCGCCAGTATCATTATCTAAATCGGTTGCCAAAGCAACATCTTCTAGAAATTCTGATAATGCACCACGCGCTCCGTCTATTTCTCTTTGACCTTCAATAAAGTCTTTGATACCACCCATTAAGGTTTCTATGTTTTCAATTCTAGCAATTCCTTCAGGGGTACCATCTTTTTTTAATTCCTGAACCAAACCCGTTTTTTTAGCCACATGATCGGTTAAAAAATAAGCATCTTGAGATTCATTAATTACCTGAAAACTTTTAATCATGGTCACAAAATCTTGCAACTTGGCTTTGGTTCCCGAATTTAATTTCAAATCAATTTTATCAATAACTTCCATTACTTCAAATATCGATCGCTTGTAGTGATTAGCGGCAACTGTAAGTTTTTCGATTGTAGTATCTCCAATTCCTCTTGCTGGATAATTGATTACTCTAATCAGCGCTTCTTCATCTTTAGGATTGATAACCAATCGCAAATAACACAAAATATCTTTAATCTCTTTTCTTTGATAAAACGATAAACCACCATAAATTCGATAAGGAATGTCACGTTTTCTCAGCGCATCTTCCATTGCTCTAGATTGAGCATTGGTACGATAAAGAATAGCAAATTCGCTGTTCTTCATCTGATTGCGCATTTTTTCTTCAAATATAGTTGCGGCTACAAATCGACCTTCTTCACCATCGGTAAGACTTCTATGCACTTTTATCTTATTTCCAAAATCGTTGGCTGTCCAAACAATTTTATCCAACTTTGTTTTATTCTTATCAATAATTGAATTGGCCGCTTCCACAATATTTTTCGTAGAACGATAATTCTGTTCTAGTCGATAGGTTTTTACATTTTCGTAATCTTTCTGGAAATTTAAAATATTATTGATGTTGGCGCCACGAAAAGCATAAATACTTTGGGCATCATCGCCAACCACGCATATATTTTGAAAACGATCAGATAAGGCTCTAACAATTAAATACTGCGAGTGGTTGGTATCTTGGTACTCATCAACTAAAATATACCTAAATCGGTCTTGATACTTGGCTAAAACATCAGGAAAACGATTCAGTAATTCGTTAGTTTTAAGCAACAAATCGTCAAAATCCATTGCGCCTGCTTTAAAACAACGGTCTACATAATTGGCATAAACTTCACCCAAACGAGGTTTTTTGCTCATCGCATCTTGCTCTTGTAATTCTGGGTTATTAATATACGCTTTTACAGTAATCAAGGAATTTTTGTAGGATGAAATTCGGCTAAGGACTTGTTTAGGTTTGTAAACATCTCTATCCAATTGCATCTCTTTAATTATAGCAGAAATTAATCTTACCGAATCTTGTGTATCGTAAATCGTAAAATTAGATGGATAACCCAATTTGTCGGCTTCACTTCGAAGAATTCTGGCAAAAACAGAGTGAAAAGTTCCCATCCACAAATTTTTCGCCTCATTATTTCCCACAATATCGGCAATACGCTTTTTCATTTCACGTGCTGCTTTGTTGGTAAAAGTTAGTGCTAATATTGAAAAAGAATCTACTCCCAAACTCATTAAGTAGGCAATTCGTATCGTCAAAACTCGTGTCTTACCCGAACCAGCACCAGCAATAATGATCATTGGTCCGTCTTTCTGCAATACCGGCTTTTGTTGTGCTTCGTTAAGTTGGCTTATATACTGTTGCATTATAAAATGTCTGATTAAATATTCAATACAAAAATAGTCTTACTAAAATTGATTAACAATTAAAATGATTGTATTTATTATCTAAAATAGTATTTTTGTACCTAAAAAACAATACAATGACTACTGATAAAATTTTAGAATTGGCTTTTTATACTTTACCAGCATTAATAACTGGTGGCGTAGCGTATTATTTATTTGATTCTTATTTCAAAGATCAACAAAATTCACGTCGATGGATGGTTCAAAAAGAAAATCAAAAATTGTCATTACCAATTCGTTTGCAAGCTTACGAACGATTAGCTTTGTATTTAGAGCGAATCAACTTAGGCAAATTGGTGGTTCGTGTTGCTCCATTTAACGATGCTAAATCGGATTATGAAAACCTTTTGATTCAAAATATTGAACAAGAATTTGAACACAATTTAGCACAACAAATCTACATAACTGACGAAACTTGGAAAATCATCTTGACTTCTAAAAACACAACGATTCAAATAATCCGAAAAACAGCAATGAGTGAAAAAATTACCTCATCGCACAAATTGCGCGAAGCAATACTGAATGATTTGATGGATAACGAAACTCCAAGTTCAGTTGCTTTGAGTTATTTAAAAAACGAAGTCTCTGAAATTTTATAAAATTCTAAGGATTCAAAATTCGATTCAACTGAAAGTGTTCCGCTTCATCTAGCGTTGGTAACATCGTTTCAAAAATTGTTCTGTAGCCTTCCATTTTTAGTAATTCTCGAATAGTATCTCGAGCATATTTTACTATTTGCCATTTATGATGTGTAGTTGCATTGACTAAATTTTTTAAAACCAATTCATTTTTAGGAACAATTTGCAACAGATTTTCTAAAGCATTTTGACGAATTGAACTTTCATAATTGGGTGATGTATACGAAATTAATTCATTTAAGTAGTTGCTTTTCATTGCAGTATCTGCAAGGGGAAAATTTTGATATAATGCTAGAAAAGTAATTCGTAAATCTTTATCGTTTTTACCTGTCCAATCTTTGGCAATTTCTAAATATTTAGCTCGTTCTGCTGGAAAGCTTTCAAATAATTTAATGAAAACAAGCTTTTTGGTATCGTAAGATTTATCATTTAGAAGCGATTCAAATTCTGATTTAAAATCGTTTGGAATTGTATTAAAAGTTTCTGCAACAGCTTGACGGACTTCGATATTATTGGTTTGTAAAGCCAAGAGAAGCAAGTTTTTCTTTTCTTCAAATGGAACTTGAACTACTTGATATAGTACTTCTTTCTTCAAAACATAATTGATATCCGATTGCATCAATTGAGAAAAATAAGCCTCCTTTTCTGTAAACGATTTTGATTTGTAACTGTTAATTTCGACTAATTTTCGATAAAAAGTACTTTTCATTAAAAGTGTATTGGCATCGTCAGTTGGAAAACGATAATCTTCTAACCACTTCTTCTGAAAATTTACAATATCGAAATTGGAAACCTTTGCAATTTCATTCAAGAAATCAGCCGTTTCTACATTTTTATAAGCATACTTTTTAAGATAATTCTGTACTACTTTTTGAAATTTTTCAGCACCAATTTCTTCGCGAATGGCATGCAAAGCCCAAGCTCCTTTTTGGTAGAAACTTAGAGAACTTGCTTTTTCGTTAAGAACCGGAATGGTATCGGTTTTAGCCGCATTTCGCAGTTGTAAGGACGATCGATACAAGGCATTGAAAAAGTAATCGTCGCCAAAAATATCGCGTTCGGCAAGCAAGGCGTAATAGGTTGCAAATCCTTCTTGAAGCCAATGATGCTTACCTGATTTTGCAGTAACCAAATCGCCAAACCATTGGTGCGCCAGTTCGTGTGCATTGACATTAATGTAATTCCTATCGTTATAACCACTTTCGTCAACCACAAAATCTTGTGCAAAAATAGTTGACGATGTATTTTCCATTCCAGCGTACAAAAAATCTTCTACCGGAACCTGACGGTAAACTTCCCAAGGATATTTTACACCAATTTCCTTTTCGAGATAATTAAAAATTCTAGTGGAATTTTTGTAGGTGTACTCATATTTATCTTCATCAACAGGTTTGAAATAATTTTCTAAAGGAATTCCCGATTTGGACTTTTCTTTTTTATGTTTGAATTTTCCAATAGCAAGCATTACCAAATACGATGACATTGGTTTTTTCATTTTAAATTTCGATATTTTTTTGTCGAAACCGAAAAAATCTTCTAAAACTTTAAATTTTCCATTACCAACCGCAATAAAATTATCTTCGTGCGCAATTGATAAATTAAAAATTACCTTCTCATTAACGTCATCGAAACTTGGCAACCAATGACTAGTGTTTTTACCTTGACCTTGAGTCCAAATTTGTTGACCATCATCTAAACCAGTAAAATATATCGTTTGTTTTGGATTACTAATATATTCAAAACTTAATTTGTTCTTTCCAATTTTGAAACCTTCAAAAAGTTTTAATTGCCTTAAATCGTTATTGTATGAAACAAATTTATCATTGATTTTAACACTGCCAAACTTCATACTAATAGCATCAATTCTTATAGTATCTATTGGCGCTTTCACATTGAAATAATAAACAATATTTCCTCCACTCATTTTTGTTAAAAAACGCACGTTAACAAACGCATCGCATTTAATAAAATCAACTTTAGTAGTTTGCTGACCAAAAGATAAAACAGAGAAGAATAAAAGCAGTAAATATTTCATACATTTTATAATTGAATTACAAATATAGTCATTGAAATTGAAATTGAAATTCTATCTTCGCATTACAAATTTTAATATTGAATATTCAACTTTGAACTAAGAATTTTGAAAATTTAAAATGTCTAACAATCTATTACAAACTCCTATCGAATACCTAAAAGGCGTTGGTCCTTCTCGTGGCGAATTGCTTCGAAAAGAACTCAACATCCATCGGTATGGCGATTTGATGAATTTTTTTCCAAATAGATATATTGACAGAACTAGATATTATAAAATCAATGAACTTCAAAATTCGAATTCAGAAGTTCAAATTATTGGTAAAATAATTCATATCAAAACCGTTGAATTTGGCAAAAATCAAAAACGACTGGTAGCTTCCTTTACTGACGAAACTGGACAAATGGAACTCACTTGGTTTCAAGGTGTAAAATGGATTCGTGAAAGTTTAAAACTCAATGAAGTGTATGTAATTTTTGGAAAAACCTCCAATTATGGAGGTCAATTTTCAATGGCGCATCCCGAAATGGAATTGTTGGAAGAACACAAAGCCAGTTTGCGAAGCGCGATGCAACCCGTGTATCCAAGTACCGAAAAATTAACACAACGTGGCGTCACAAATAAAGTTGTAAACAAAGCCATTCAGCAATTGTTTCTAGAAATTAAAGGGCAATTTATAGAAACGCTTCCTGAAAATATTCTGAATAATTTGAAACTGATTCCGAAGAATGAAGCCATGTTTAATATTCATTTTCCGAAAAGTCAAGATCTTTTGGCGAAAGCGCAATTTCGATTAAAATTTGAAGAATTGTTCTTTATTCAATTGCAATTAATCACAAAAAACTTAATCCGAAAACACAAAATAAAAGGACATCCATTTGACAAAGTAGGCGAAATTTTTACCGATTTCTATAACAATCATCTGCCGTTTGAATTGACAAATGCGCAAAAAAGAGTGATTAAAGAAATTAGAAATGACATGGGAAGCAACGCCCAAATGAACCGACTTTTGCAAGGTGATGTGGGTTCAGGAAAAACAATTGTAGCGTTAATGTGCATGCTTTTAGCAAAAGACAATGGTTTTCAAAGTTGCTTGATGGCGCCAACAGAAATTCTGGCAAATCAGCATTTTATTGGATTATCAGAACTAGCTAAAGATTTGAACATCAATATAAAAATACTAACTGGTTCAAGTAAAACATCCGAAAGAAAAATCATTCACGAAGAACTTGAAAACGGAAATTTAGACATCATAATCGGAACGCACGCGTTGCTTGAAGATAAAGTAAAATTTAAAAATTTAGGTTTGGCCGTAATCGACGAGCAACATCGTTTTGGTGTAGAACAACGTTCGAAATTATGGAAGAAAAACGAAATTCCGCCACACGTTTTAGTGATGACGGCAACTCCTATTCCGAGAACGTTAGCTATGAGTTTGTATGGCGATTTGGATATTTCAGTAATTGATGAATTGCCACCAGGAAGAAAAGCGATTCAAACGGTGCATCGCTTTGATTCCAACCGATTAAAAGTTTGGAAATTCCTAAAAGATGAAATCGCAAAGGGAAGACAAATTTATATTGTTTATCCATTAATTAATGAAAGCGCCACACAAGATTATAAGGATTTGATGGACGGTTATGAAAGTATTTCAAGAGATTTTCCGTTGCCACACTATTCCATTTCAATAGTTCACGGACAGATGAAACCAGCCGAAAAAGAAGCCGAAATGCAACGATTTGTAGCTGGAAAAACCAACATTATGGTAGCTACAACGGTTATTGAAGTTGGCGTAAACGTTCCAAACGCAAGTGTAATGGTTATAGAAAGTACCGAACGCTTTGGGCTTTCACAACTCCATCAATTGCGCGGTCGTGTTGGTCGTGGCGCCGAACAAAGTTATTGCATATTAATGACCGGTCCAAAACTCGGAAACGACAGCAAAACTCGAATTGAAACCATGTGTCGCACTAACGACGGATTTGAAATTGCAGAAGTCGATCTTAAACTTCGTGGACCAGGCGACATTATGGGAAAACAACAAAGCGGTGTTTTGAATTTACAAATTGCCGATTTGGTAAAAGATAGAGATATTTTAATGCTAGCTAGAGAATACGCAATGAAACTCTTAAAAGAGGATGCTTCTATGAGCAAACCGGAACATCAAAAAATGAGAACAATTTTTATTGAAATGAGTGCCAAAAAGAATATTTGGAACTATATCAGTTAACAAATGTTATCAAATGTTAATGTTGTACCTACAAATGTTAAATAAAAATTAACTACCAAAATTTTCCCAATTCTTAAAGCTATTTTTGTTTTAAACAATCGTTTAATGATATCGTGTCATTAAAAATACTCTTGCTATGAAAATAAAATACGTCGCTTACGCATTAATAATCATTGGTCTTGGTGGTTTTATAGCGTACAGAATTACAGAAAATAAAAGCGAAAACGAAGATCCGAAAGGAAAAGATGGAAAAGGAAAAGAAATGACTGTTGGCGGAATTGTTGCCAAAACAGAAACATTTGATAATAATTTATCCCTTTCTGGTTCCATTGAAGCGAATGAGCAGGTTGAAATTCGAAGCGAAGTATCTGGAATTGTAGAAAGTATCAATTTTCAAGAAGGAAGTTTTGTAACTAAAGGACAACTTCTCTTTAAAGTAAATGATGCCGAACTTCGAGCACAATTACGTCAAGCGCAAACAAAGCAAGGCTTAGCATCTGAAAATGAAAGACGTGCAGGTTTGTTATTAAAAAAAGAAGCAATAAGCCAAGAAGAATACGATATTTCTCGAGCAGATTTTAAATCGGCACAATCTCAAAGTCAATTAATTCAAGCCCAAATTGCTAAAACTGCTGTTCGAGCGCCATTCTCTGGAAAAATTGGATTGCGTTCTATTTCTCCTGGAACTTACATCACTCCTACCGTTTTGGTTGCGAATTTGGTAAATATTTCAAAATTAAAAATTACGTTTTCGATTCCTGAAAAATATGCTACACAAGTAAAACCAAATAGTAATTTGAGTTTCACAGTAACTGGTTCTACAGAAAAATATACGGCCAAAGTATACGCCATCGAACCAAGTGTTGATGCCAATACTAGAACGTTGCAAGTAAGAGCCATTGCCGAAAACAGCGATGGAAAACTTCTCGCAGGAACGTATGCCAATGTAGAATTGCCTTTAGAAATTATAAAAGATGCTATAGTCATTCCAACAGAAGCGATTGTTCCAGTTCAAAATGGTAAAAAAGTATTCGTTTCTGAAAACGGAAAAGCCAAAGAAGTCATGGTGGAAACAGCAACTAGAACCGACTCCTCCATCTTAGTTTTATCAGGATTAAAAGCTGGTGATACTATAATTACAAGTGGTGTTATGAGTTTAAAAGCCGATGCACCAGTTAAAGTAAGAATTCAAAAATAATGATTTTAGTATTTTTCAGTAATGCATCTGAAAATAAAAAATCTGAAAATAAAAATATATGAGTTTATCAACGTTAAGTATCAAAAGACCAGTATTTACAATTGTAATCAATTTAGCAATTGTACTTTTTGGTGCCATTGGTTACTCTTTTTTAGGTGTTCGAGAATTTCCTTCGATTGATCCGGCGCAAATATCTATTAGGACCAATTATGCCGGAGCTAATTCAGATATTATTGAATCACAAATAACCGAACCATTAGAAAAAGCAATCAATTCTATTGATGGAATTCGAAATGTAACTTCATCGAGTATTCAAGGAAGTAGTAATATTACGGTCGAATTCAATTTGGATAAAAATCTTGAAGAAGCGGCTAACGATGTTCGTGATAAAGTTTCGCAAGCGGTACGAAGTTTACCTCAAGATATTGATGCTCCGCCAGTGGTTTCTAAAGCCGATGCTAATGGTGAAGCGATTATTTCGATGACGGTTCAAAGTGATACTCGAAGTCCTTTGGAATTGAGTGATTATGCCGAAAATGTTATTGGACAACGACTGGAAACCATTCCCGGTGTGAGTGGAATTCAAATTTGGGGACAAAAGCGATATGCCATGCGTTTGTGGATTGATCCTGTAAAACTAGCATCTTATGGTTGCACTGTTGCCGAAGTTCGTGATGCGCTAAACAAACAAAATGTTGAACTACCTTCAGGAAAACTTACCGGAAACAACACAGAATTGACAGTAAAAACTGTTGGAAATTTATCTAAACCTGAGGAATTCAACAATATAATTATCCGTTCTGAAGGAGAGAAAATTGTACGTTTTAGTGATGTTGGTTACGCCGAATTAGGAGCCGAAAACATTGAAACAAAAATGAGTCAATCGGGGTTACCGTTAGTAGGCGTTGCAATTGTGCCACTTCCTGGAGCAAATTATTTGGATATTTCTAAAGAGTTTTATGCCGAATTTGAAAAACTTAAAAAAGATTTACCAAAAGATATTAAATTAAATATTGCTATCGATTCGACAGTTTTCGTAAAGAAATCAGTTATTGAAGTTGCCGAAACCTTAGGGATTTCAATCCTTTTAGTAATTCTAATTATTTATTTATTTTTTAGAGATTGGGCTATTGCTTTCCGTCCACTTATCGACATTCCAGTTTCGTTGATTGCAACCTTTTTCATCATGTGGCTGTTCGGATTTTCTATAAATGTACTAACGTTATTAGCAATTGTACTTGCAACCGGATTGGTTGTAGATGACGGAATTGTAGTTACCGAAAACATTTTCAAGAAAGTTGAAGAAGGAATGTCGCCAATTGAAGCCGCTATAAAAGGTTCTAATGAAATCTTTTTTGCCGTAATTTCGATTTCAATTACACTTGCAGCTGTATTTTTACCAGTAATATTTTTGGAAGGATTTGTGGGTCGACTCTTTCGAGAATTTGGTGTAGTAATTGGTGCGGCAGTTTTAATTTCAGCCTTCGTATCTTTGACGTTAACTCCAATGTTGAACGCCTATTTGATGAAAGGTGGCGAACAAAAAAAATCAAAATTTTATATTAAGACCGAACCTTATTTTGAAAAATTGAATTCAAGTTACGCCAGTTATCTGAATCGATTTATGAAAAGAAAATGGTTGAGTTTTCCGATTATAATCATCTGTTTCGGATTGATTTATTTATTTTTCAATATACTTCAAAAAGAAACCGCACCTTATGACGATAGAAGTGCCTTAACAATGAGTATTACCGCGCCGGAAGGTTCATCTTATGAATACACCGACCGATTTATGCAGGAAATATCTCGACTTGTAGACGATTCTATTCCAGAGAAAAAGGTTAGTTTGATTATCACTTCGCCTGGTTTTGGAGCTTCAACTGTTAACAGTGGCCGTGTTAGGATTGCATTAAGCGAACCCGGAGAACGTGAACGCTCACAAAAAGAAATTGCCGAAAAACTTACCAAATGGACCAAGCAATATCCAGATGCTAAAACATCGGTGGTTGAGCAACCAACTATTGCCGTAAATCGTCGTGGTGGATTGCCTATTCAATACATTATTCAAGCGCCAAATTTTCAGAAATTAGAAGAAAAAATTCCTTTATTTATGGAAGAAGCGGGCAAAAATCCAACTTTTTCTACAACTGATGTGAATTTAAAATTCAACAAACCCGAAATCAACGTAACCATCGATCGTGAGAAAGCTGAAAGTTTAGGAATATCGGTAATTGATATTGCTCAAACCTTACAACTTTCTTTAAGTGGACAACGTTTCGGCTATTTTATGAGAAGCGGAAAGCAATACCAAGTAGTTGGGCAATTCGACCAAAAAGACCGCTCGAAACCGCTCGATTTGACTTCGATGTTCGTCAAAAATAGTTCGGGACAATTAATCCAAATGGACAACGTGGTTACGATTGAAGAGAAAAGTAATCCGCCGCAATTGTATCATAATAATCGATACATGTCGGCAACAATTTCTGCAGGTTTGGCACCAGGAAAAAGTATCAGTGACGGTATTGATGCCATGAACGAAATAAAAGCCAACGTTTTGGATGATACTTTCACAACCGATTTAGGTGGAGAATCTCGAGATTTTGTGGAAAGTAGTTCGAATACTACCTTTGCATTTGGATTGGCTTTGCTACTGATTTTCTTGATATTATCAGCTCAATTTGAAAGTTTTATTGATCCGTTTATCATTATTCTAACTGTTCCGATGGCAGTTGCTGGAGCTTTATTTTCGCTTTGGTTATTTGATCAAACATGGAATATCTTTAGTCAAATTGGAACCGTAATGTTAATAGGATTAGTTACTAAAAACGGAATCTTAATTGTTGAATTTGCCAATCAGTTGCGCGAACAAGGCAAACCAAAATTAGAGGCTATTCTAGAAGCATCAGAAGCTAGACTACGTCCAATTTTAATGACCAGTTTGGCAATTGCACTTGGAGCTTTACCAATTGCTATGTCGCTTGGAGCAGCTTCAACCAGTAGAATTGGAATGGGAGTTGTAATTGTTGGAGGAACTATTTTTTCTTTAATATTAACTTTATTTGTAATTCCTGCGTTGTATTTAATGTGGTCAAAAGCTAGAAAACATTACCCAGAATTTGATCATATTGAAGAATATGAAAAATCCGTTAAATAATATGAAAAGATATAAAATTCAACTGCTAATTTTAATTTGCTTTAGCATTTGCAACAGCAACGCTCAAGAAATTTTGACCCTAGAAGATGCGGTAAAAATTGCATTAGAAAACAACTTTGAAATTAAGATTTCTAAAAACGATTTACGAATTGATCAATCAAACGTTGCTTATGGTAATGCAGGAATGCTTCCTAAATTAACAGCAAATGTTGTGGACAATAACAATGTACAAAATACCAAACAGACTCGACAAGACGGAACTGTAAATGAGTTGGATAACGCCAAGAACAACAATCTAACTTACGGCGTTGGATTGGATTGGACGGTTTTTGATGGATTTAAAATGTTTGCCAAACTAGACCAATTAAAAACGCTACAAAAGCTAGGTGAAGCTGAATTAAAACTGACAATTATCACAAAAATTAGTGATATCAATGCAACTTATTACGATTTGGTTCAGCAGCAACAGCAACTTGCAGCATTGGATTCTTCGATAGTAATTTCAAATCAGCGTTTGAATTTGGCACAAAATCGTTTCACAATAGGAAAAGCATCCAAACTGGAAGTTCTAAATGCTCAGGTAGATTTGAACACCGATACAACAACTTTACTACGACAAAAAGAATTGTACGCCAATACCAAAACATTATTAAATCAAATTTTAGCTCGTGACTCAAAATCGGATTTTAAGGTTATTGACCAAATTTCGGTTGACGAACAATTACTTTTGCCTGATTTACAATTGCTTGCAGAAAAACAAAATCCAGTTTTAGAAGCACAAATTCTAAATAAAAAAGTAGCAGAATTGCAGTTGAAACAAATCAAAGGCGATCGTTATCCAGTTTTAAGATTGAATTCTGCCTACAACTTTTCAGAAAGTGAATCGAGTTTAGGGTTCGTAACGCAATCTTCTGCACGAGGTTTTAACTACGGCTTTACCGCTACATTCAATATTTTTGATGGTTTTGCACAAAATAGAAATGAAAGAATTGCTAAGATTCAAATTGAAAATTCAACTTTGGCAATTGCACAGCAAAATCAAGCTTTATTGACAACATTGACAACTTCCTATCAAACCTATTTAACCAATATTGAACTTACGAAATTAGAAGCAAAAAATGAGGAAATTGCTAAGCAAAATTTAGATATTACCTTAGAAAAATTCAGAATTGGAACTATCGCAACATTAGAATTTAGAACCGCGCAATTGAATTACATTAATGCAAAAGTAAGAAACAGTAATGCTCAATTTCAAGCAAAATTATCTGAAATTGCATTGAAAGAGTTGGCTGGAAATCTAACTTTTTAAATTCTATTTGAACTGAAATAATAGTTATATTTGCGAAAAATAAGCTACAAAATGGTTTCATATAATACCAAAGATTGGTTCACATTCATATTCAAATTTCATAAAGCAGATACTTTTCGAACGCTATTTTCATTGATGATTGCTATCGGGTTGTATGCCGGAATTGTCGGATATTTGGAAGTTGAAATTTGGCAATTATCCGAAAAAAGTTATGTGAAAAACATTACGATAATGCACGGAATGTTAGGGTTCGTAATCTCATTATTGTTAGCTTATAGAATAAATTCTGCTTACGATCGTTGGTGGGAAGGACGAAAACTTTGGGGATCATTAGTAAACAACAGCCGAAATCTTGCCATAAAATTATCGGTAATGCTTACAGATGAAAACGACAGAAAGTATTTTAGGAAAATGATTCCAAGCTATGCCTCAATTTTAAACAAGCATCTAAAAGATGAAGAGATTTCATTAGAATTATTTGACAATTTATCGTTAGCTTCACATCATAATCACAAACCCAATCAGGTGGCAAAAATGCTTTTTCATAAAGTAAATGATTTGTACCAAGCAAAAAAAATTACTGGCGACCAACTCATAATCCTGAATGCCGAGCTGCTGTCGTTTACCGATATTTGTGGTGCTTGCGAACGAATAAAAAACACTCCTATTCCCTATTCTTACAGCGCTTTTATCAAAAAATTCATCTTTTTTTATGTGATGACTTTGCCTTTTGGCTATGCCTTTAGTTTAGGATATTATGTTGCACCAGTCGTAGTTTTTATTTTTTACGTTTTGGCAAGTTTAGAACTTATTTCGGAAGAAATTGAAGATCCGTTTGGAACCGATGAAAACGATTTACCAACGAAAAAAATCTCCGAAAACATCAAGAAACATGTTGAAGAAATACTGTAAGCAAAATTAAAATTATTTGATAAAATTAGTCTGATTTTGAATTAGTTTGATTTTTTTTCATAAATTTAGTTCTTTATTATTTCTTCTATGCATCATCAAAGAACGTTACTTACGAAACCCGAATTATCGACTGAAAAATCGCTAAAAACTTTAGTCGAAAACAGAACTGTTTATTCGTTGAATAATTGTGAACTCAACCTTTTTGAAACCTATCAAGAGTCGCAATTGGTTCCACTGAAATTTAACGATTTGGTGGTAACAAGCATGTTGCGTGGTAAAAAAGTAATGCATCTTTTTGATGAACCTGGTTTTGATTATTTACCTGGAGAAACGGTTGTAATTCCGTCCAACGTAGAGATGAAAATTGATTTTCCAGAAGCGTCTAAAAATAATCCTACGCAATGTTTGGCTTTGGCAATTGAACAATCAAAAATAGCAGATACGTTGAATTTCTTAAACGAAAGGTATCCCAAAGAAGGTAATGACAACTATTGGCAATTGAATTATCAAAATTATTTTTTTTACAACAATATTGACTTAGCAACGACTATCAACAAACTCATCAAAGAATGCATGAGTACGTCCATTACAAAAGATGCATTAGCCGATTTGACGCTGCAGGAATTATTGATTCGCATTATTCAAACGCAAACTGCAAAATCCATCGATGATGGTTTGTTTGACAATCCAAACAATCCAATTTCTGAAGTAATCGATTTTATACGATTGAATTTAAAAGAAAATATCAATTTGAAAAGTTTAAGCGATAAAGCGTGCATGAGTACTACTTCATTTTATAGGTTTTTCAAAAGAGAATTAGGAATGAGTCCGATAGAGTTTGTACTGCACGAAAAAATAAAATGTGCTAAAAAATTGCTTAAAAATCCGACAATACAAATAAACGAAGTGTGTTATTTATCAGGATTTGAAGATGCCAATTACTTCATTCGATTGTTTAAAAAACACGAAGGCATTACTCCGAAACAATATCAGTTATTGTATGTGAATTAATTATTCGATATACTTTACAGGTTCTAAATCTTTTTCTTCGTCTTCGGTGAAAATTCGATATTCAATTTGAAACGTTTTCTTTAATGGAGTTTCTAATGAAAATCCGCCTACTCCAAATGCGTCGATGACTTTCAAAGTAAAATGAGCGTGTTTCCAATATTCGAATAAATCTTTATCAACCCAAAACTCAGTATCTTCAATAGTTCCGATACAAACGTCACCCATTCGTTGGTAAAAACCACCTTTTTCAAAACATTGTGGTTGTGTTCCTTCACAACATCCGCCAGCTTGATAGAACATCAAATCGCCGTATTTTTCTTTTAAAATATGTATTAATTCTATTGCTTCTTTAGTAGCTTCAAGTCGTTTTGTCATTTGATAACAATTTTAATTCAAATATAAAAATAAAAAAACCTACAAGACCAAAAAAGACCTTGCAGGTTCGTTCAACCAAAATAGGGACTAAAAAAATCCTAATTTCTTTTTATCGTAAGAAATCAACATATTCTTAGTTTGACGGTAATGACCTAACATCATTTTATGATTTTCTCTTCCAATTCCAGATTGTTTGTAACCTCCAAATGGAGCGCCAGCTGGATACGAGTGGTATTGATTTACCCAAACTCTTCCGGCTTGAACAGCTCTTGGAACTTGATAAATTTCGTGTGCATCGCGTGTCCAAACTCCAGCTCCTAAACCATACATCGTATCATTTGCAATAGCAATTGCTTCTTCGGTAGTTTTAAAAGTGGTTACGGCCAAAACTGGTCCGAAGATTTCTTCTTGAAAAATTCGCATTTTATTGTGACCTTTAAAAATCGTTGGTTTGATGTAATAACCACCAGCATGATCGCCATCAAAAACATTTTCATCACCACCAGTTAGCACTTCGGCACCTTCTTCTTTTCCTAATTTGATGTACGACATAATTTTTTCTTTCTGAACTAACGAAGCCTGAGCACCAATCATAGTTGTCATATCCAGCGGATTTCCAGCTACAATTGCTTCGGTTCTTTCGATAACTCTTGAGATAAATTTATCGTAAATATCTTCATGCACCAATAATCTTGATGGACAAGTACAAATTTCACCTTGATTTAAGGCAAATAAAACCGCACCTTCAATAGCTTTATCAAAGAAGTCATCATCATGATCAGCAACCGATTTCATGAAAATATTTGGAGATTTTCCTCCTAATTCTAAAGTAACTGGAATAATATTTTCTGTTGCATATTGCATCACTAATCGTCCGGTTGTTGTTGAACCAGTAAATGCCGCTTTAGCAACTTTTTTGTTTGTCACCAAAGCACGACCAAGTTCTGAACCAAAACCGTTCACAATATTTACAACTCCTGGAGGTAATAAATCGCCAATTAATTCCATCATCACCATAATTGAAATTGGTGTACTTTCGGCTGGTTTTAAAACAACCGTATTTCCTGCTGCCAAGGCTGGAGCTAATTTCCAAACCGCCATTAAAATTGGGAAATTCCATGGAATAATTTGAGCAATAACCCCTAACGGTTCGCTTAAAGCGATAGAAACTGTGTTGGCATCCAATTCAGCAATCGAACTTTCTTCGGCACGAATTACACCAGCAAAATATCTAAAATGGTCAATCGCCAAAGGCATATCGGCATAGGTAGTTTCACGAATAGGTTTACCATTGTCAACAGCTTCAACTGCTGCTAAATAAGCCAAATTATCTTCAAGAACTTGCGCAATTTTATTTAACAAAATACTACGTTCTGTTACTGACGTTTTCCCCCAAGTTTCAAATGCTTTGTGCGCTGTATCAACCGCTAATTCTAAATCTTCTTTAGACGAATGTGCCGCTTGTGTAAACACTTTTCCATCTATTGGTGAAACTACATCAAAATAATTTCCGTTTACTGGAGCGACGAATTTTCCTCCAATATAATTATCATACTTTGCCTTAAAATCTGGTCTTTGTGCTATAGTGCTCATATTTTAAAATTTATGTTATTTATTCCAAATGTATTTTATTTATTCAAAACAGAATAGCATTAATTCGTCAAGTAATAGCATTAAATTTTCATATGTGTAATTTTAACTTTATTTATTTATCAAATTACTAAAAAATAGTATAAATTAATAGCAATAATAACTATTTGTATTGCGTTGCATGATTATAAAATGCTATTAAAAAACATCTTAAATCCTTCCATCTAAAATTTGCAATGATTATATTTGCAATCTTTAAATTTTACATGCTTTCAAATGAAAATATCTTACAACTGGTTAAAACAATTTCTAAAAATAGATTCTAATTCTGAAGACATTTCTAATATACTAACTGATTTAGGTTTAGAAGTAGAAGTGGTTGAAAAATACCAATCGGTAAAAGGCGGATTAGAAGGTATAGTTGTTGGCCATGTTTTGACTTGTGAAAAACATCCTGACGCCGATCGATTAAACATTACTACTGTTGATTTAGGTGATGGTATTCCGGTGCAAATAGTATGTGGTGCAACAAATGTCGCTGCAGGATTAAAAGTTCCTGTTGCTACAATTGGAACCAAATTATTTGATAAAGATGGTGTAGAATTTGAAATTAAAAAAGGAAAAATTCGAGGTCAAGAAAGCCACGGTATGATTTGTGCTGAAGATGAAATTGGTCTAGGAAATTCACACGACGGAATAATGATTTTGGATTCCGATTTAAAACCTGGAACTCCGGCAGCCAAAGTTTTTAATATTGAAAATGATGAAGTTTTTGAAATTGGACTAACTCCAAACCGTGCCGATGCTATGTCGCACATGGGAGTTGCTCGTGACTTGCGCGCTGGATTGATTCAAAAAAATACAAATGCTTCTTTAGAATTAATAACGCCATCAGTTTCAAAGTTTAAAATTGATAAAAGAACATTAAAAATAGATATTGATGTTAAAGAGCCAACACTTGCTCCGAGATATTGTGGAGTAACTATTTCTGGAATTGCTGTTAAAGAATCTCCGAGTTGGTTACAAAATCGATTAAAAGCAATTGGATTAACTCCTAAAAATAATATTGTCGACGTTACTAATTATGTTTTACACGAATTAGGTCAGCCTCTTCATGCATTTGATGCAGCTAAAATTACTGGTAAAGTTACCGTTAAAACCGTTGCAGCAGGAACTAAATTTACAACTCTTGATGATATTGAAAGAACGTTACATGAAGAAGATTTAGTTATTTGTGACGATAAAGGACCGATGTGCTTGGCTGGAGTTTTTGGCGGAAAAAATTCTGGAGTTTCAGAAAACACTACTACCATATTTTTAGAAAGTGCCTATTTCAATCCGGTTTCGATTCGAAAAACGGCTAAACGTCATGGTTTAAGTACCGATGCTTCCTTTAGATTTGAAAGAGGAATTGATCCTACAATCACCGAATATGCTTTAAAACGTGCGGCATTATTAATTCAAGAAGTTGCAGGTGGTGAAATCACAGCCGATATTATTGATATTTATCCTAAGAAAATTGAAGATTTCGCAGTTTTCTTAAATTATGAAAAAGCATTTAAATTAATTGGTCAGGAATTGCCAAAAGATACGATTAAAAAAATTATTGCCTCTTTGGATATTAAAGTTAATAGTTCTTCTGATGCCGGATTGGGATTAATTATTCCTGCTTATCGCGTTGATGTACAACGTGAAGTTGATGTTATTGAAGAAATTCTACGTGTTTACGGTTATAATAATATCAATTTTTCTAAGAAATTAAATGCTACAATTGCAAAATCATCTAGAACAGACGATTACAAAGTTCAGAATATAATTGCCAATCAGCTGAATTCATTAGGATTTCATGAAATGATGGCCAATTCTTTGTCAACACCAGATTATGTAAAGTTATCTGATTTATTGAAAGAAGAATATAATGTTACGATGTTGAATCCGTTGAGCAATGATTTGTCAACAATGAGACAATCCTTGTTATTTTCAGGTCTAGAAGCGATATCCTATAATATTAATAGAAGAAATTCGGATTTAAAGTTATTTGAATTTGGAAAAAGCTATCACAAATTATTATCTGGATTTAATGAGAAAAAGCATTTAGCAATTTACACCACTGGAAATAGAGCTAACGAAAGTTGGACAAATGCAGCAAAACCATCTGATTTTTTCTTATTCAAAGGATATGTAAGTTCAATTTTATCAAGATTAGGATTTGACAAAGTCCAAAATTTACCAGCTTCTTCTGATTTTTTCGCTGAAGGTGTTGCTGTAGGAATTGGAAATGATATTCTGGTTGAAGTTGGAACTGTTAAGAAATCAATTTTAAAACATTTTGACATTAAGCAAGACGTTTTTTATGCTGAATTCAATTGGGATTTGGTTATTAAATTATTATCGAATAAAATAAAATTTACACCAATTCCTAAATATCCTGAAGTACGTCGAGATTTATCCTTATTAATTGATGCTTCGACTGGATTTGAATCGGTTTACAAAATTGCACGTCAAACAGAGAAATCATTATTAAAAGACATTAATTTATTTGATGTTTATGAAGGTAACAATTTGCCAGAAGGGAAAAAGTCGTATGCTGTAAGTTTTATAATTCAAGACACGACAAAAACGTTAACAGACGCTCAGATTGACAAAATTATGAGCAAGTTACAAAGTAATTTAGAGAGCGAACTTGGTGCAACTTTAAGATAGATTATAGCATTACTCAGTTTGTATATTCCATAAAAAAACCTCTCTAAAATTAGAGAGGTTTGTTTTTTGTATCAAAAAATATAATTTATGATTTTGGTAAAACTACAGTATCCACAACATGAATAACACCATTAGATTGGTTTACATCTGCAATTGTAACTTTAGAACTGTTTCCGTTTTCATCTGTTAAATATAAATCTTTTCCTTTCATCGCAGCAGTTAATGTTCCACCTGAAACTGTTTTCAAGGTAGCTTTTCCGTTTCCTGCTTTAATGGCTTTAGCAATGTCACCTGAATTTAATTTTCCTGCAACAACATGGTAGGTCAAAACAGTTTGCAATGTTTTTAAATTTTCTGGTTTAAGTAATGTTTCAACTGTTCCAGCTGGTAATTTATCAAAAGCTGCATTTGTTGGTGCAAAAACTGTAAATGGACCTGCAGATTGTAATGTCTCTACTAATCCTGCTGCTTTTACTGCTGCAACTAATGTTGTGTGATCTTTAGAATTTACTGCGTTTTCAACAATGTTTTTCGAAGGATACATTGGTGCGCCACCAACTGTTACTGTTTTTTCTTTTTGAGCGAACATTGCGCCAGATAAAAACATTGCTCCTGTAACTACTACTGCTGATAAAAATTTTCTTGTGTTCATAATATTTAGTTTTTTTAAAAAGTTATACAAGCATTTACGCTACTTACTTGATTCTGGTTTTATGCAATCAGATTATTAACAATAGTTTAATAATTGAGACACCTAAAAAAAATAGTTATGAACTTAGCATTGTATTAACTAATTACTTAAATTAGAAGATATTGAAAATTAGTATTAACTTTTATTCAAATACTTTAAAGATGCTATTAAATAAGAAAAACTTAGTAAATGAATTACTTTACAACAGAAGTAAATTCATTACAGAAGACCAACTTCTAGAAGAAGTGAAGTCGATTTTAGATGAGAATGAAGTACAAAGATCATTAATAAAGACAACTTTAAAATCTAAAAGTTCAACAAAAGTGAATGAATTTGAGTTTGATTTATTACAAACCGACAAAATTTTTCACTTATCGCAAATAAAAAATGTTTGCATTGATTACCGGTTACGATTTTTAGAGAGTAATTTATTTATTAATCAAATTCCAGAGGAAGCGATTTCAAAAATAAATGATCTAGAAAAATTGCACGGAACACGTTTAGATGGATTTAAAATTGTGGCGCCAAGCAAAATGTTTCAATTACTTCAGTACGATGATCCATTATTGTTTGCTCCTATTGGAAATGATTATTATTATTTGATTCACAAATGGGGTAATGATTTTAGTTGGCATAGAAAACTAATGGTTTTGCCAATTAAGAACATGATGAATTTTGTAGTTTTCTGTGGAATTATTAGCGCTTTGATTATTGCCGTTTCCCCAATGGACAATTTAAGTAAAGACATTCCTTTGGCTCCAATTATATTATTTTTATTCATGTTTAAAGCAGTTATTGCTTCTTCGGCTTACTACTTCTTTTTGGCTGGTAAAAATTTTAACTCAGAAATATGGAATAGAAAATTTAAAGAAAATTAAATTTTAGGTTTAACTATTTTGCATAAAAGTGTCTCAATTTTTAATTGAGACACTTTTTTTTGTAATTTTATTAGACGGTAAACTTAATTTTAGCAATTATGGAAGAAAAAAAGAACCAATTTGGGAGTTTAAACAACAAACCAAGAAGCAGAAAATTACGATCTAAGATTGATTTAACAGCAATGGTAAGCGTTTCTTTCTTATTGATTGTTTTTTTTATGGTTAATACAGAGCTATCAAAACCTAAGGTCATGAATTTGGCTTTGCCTAATCATGACGATATATCATGTGGCGGAGGTTGCGGTCGTAAAGACGAAAGAAGAATTGTAACTTTATTATTAAATGAAAATAATGAAATTATTTATTACCATGGACTATTATTTTCTCCAATTGAATCTCCTAAGATTTTAAGCTATGGAAAAGATGGTATCCGAAAAAAATTAATTACAACAAAAAATGAAATATTAAAAATTACTGCTGATTCGAATCGAGGATCAATTGTAATCATAAAACCTAGCAAAAAATCCAGCTATGGCAATTTGGTTGATATTCTTGATGAAATGGCAATTACAAACATTAACACTTATGCTATTGTAAATGATTTTACTCCTGAGGAATACAAGTTACTAGCAAGCAGATAATTTTTTGAAAATTGTAATTTCATTCAATACATAACTCTTTAGCCCAGATTGCAGCTTGTATCCTTTTTCTTATTGTTTTGACAAAAACAATAAGAAAAAGATACTGCGGAAAGCTGGAACTACAAAAATAGAAATGCGCAAGCCAAATTGCTCCCAATAAAAAAAGCTCTCAATTTCTTGAGAGCTTTTAAATTTATAAGAATTTAGAGAATTATTTTCCTCCTTTTTCCATTTTAGCTTTTAATTCAGCTAAGATATCATTGTTATCTCCTAAAGTAGAAGTTTGGTTGTTGCTGTTTGAACTTGCAACTGACTCAGAAGCGGCTTTAACAGCTTTTTCTTCTTCTTCTCTAAAGATTGCAGTATGCGATGCTACTACTCTTTTGAATTCTTTGTTGAATTCGATAACTTTGAAATCAGCTTCATCGCCTTTTTTCAATTTTTTACCGTCTTCTTTTTCTAAGTGACGTGTTGGAATGAACGCAACTACATCATCTCCGAAATCTACAGTTGCACCTTTGTCAACAATCTCAGCGATTGTTCCGTTGTGGATGGTTCCAACAGCGAAAGCATCTTCATGTTTGTCCCAAGGATTAGCAGTAGTTTGTTTGTGACCTAAAGATAATTTACGTCCGTCAACATCTAATTCTAATACCACTACATCTAATTTATCACCAACGTTAACAAATTCTGATGGGTGTTTGATTTTCTTAGTCCAAGATAAGTCAGAGATGTAAACTAATCCATCAATTCCTTCTTCTAGTTCTACGAAAATTCCAAAGTTTGTAAAGTTTCTTACGATACCTGTATGTTTAGAACCTACTGGGTATTTAGCTGTAATATCAGTCCAAGGATCTTGTGTTAATTGTTTGATACCTAAAGACATTTTTCTATCGTCTCTATCAAGAGTCAATACAACTGCTTCAACAGTATCTCCAACTTTTACGAAATCTTGAGCGCTACGTAAGTGCGTAGACCAAGACATTTCAGAAACGTGGATTAAACCTTCTACACCTTCAGCAACTTCAATGAAAGCACCGTAATCAGCGATAACTACTACTTTACCTTTCACTTTGTCACCAACTTTAAGTTCAGCACCAAGTGCATCCCATGGATGAGCGTTTAATTGTTTTAAACCTAATTGAATTCTTGTTTTTTCGTCATCGAAATCAAGGATTACAACGTTTAATTTTTGATCTAATTCAAGAACTTCACTTGGGTGATTGATTCTTGACCAAGATAAATCTGTAATGTGAATTAATCCGTCAACACCACCTAAATCGATGAAAACTCCGTAAGAAGTAATGTTTTTAACAACACCTTCTAATACTTGTCCTTTTTGTAATTGACCGATAATTTCTTTTTTCTGAACTTCGATATCTGCTTCGATAAGCGCTTTATGCGAAACTACAACGTTTTTAAATTCGTGATTGATTTTCACAACTTTAAACTCCATCATTTTGTTTACATATACATCGTAGTCACGGATTGGTTTCACATCAATTTGTGAACCTGGTAAGAATGCTTCAATTCCGAAAACATCTACAATCATACCACCTTTAGTTCTACATTTAACAAAACCTGTAACAATTTCACCTGTTTCGTTTGCAGAAATAACTCTATCCCAAGACTTGATAGTTCTTGCTTTTCTGTGAGATAATACTAGTTGACCTGTTTTATCTTCACGAATGTCGATAAGTACTTCAACTTTATCACCTACTTTTAAATTAGGATTGTAACGGAATTCGTTTAATGAAATAACACCTTCCGATTTAGCATTGATGTCAACAATAGCATCACGATCTGTAATTCTTACAACTACACCTTCAACTACTTCTTCTTGATCTGTAGAGATAAAAGTTTTAGTAACTAAATCTTCAAACTCTTGTAAGTTTTTTTCGTCAACCGCATCAATTCCTTCTGCGTAGTTGTGCCAGTTAAAACCTGCTAAAAAATCCTGTTGTTCTTTGTTTAATTCAGACATGCTGATAAAAAAATTTGTATTTTGTTTTTCTTGAGTTTCTTTAAGCGATAGAAAAACAAAAGTGTTTTACATAAAATATTGATTTCCAAACGAAACTCTACTCTGCATTTTGGACTGCAAAAGTACTACTTTTTTATTAATCTGCAAAGTTTACACAAAATTACAGATACAATTTTTTGTTATTGTTTTTGATTGCTGTTTTTTTATTAAATTTGTAAATACATCATTTTCATATAAATAGAATTTAAGTGAATTTAAAAACTACAAATGACAAAATAATTCCGTCCATCTTTAGTAAGATGGTTATAGTATTTGTAATGATGTGTATGGGTTTTTCTGTAAATGCTCGAATAAATAATTTTACACTTACCGTCACTCCAACGAATGAAACTTGTCTAGGAAATGGCACATTAACTTTTAGTACAACTGGTGTTTCTGCAGGAGCAACTATCACCTATTATGTGTACCAACTTCCCGATGAAACCAATGCAATAGCCATACAAACAGCTAATTTCTTAGATGGAAGAACAAGTGGTAATTATAAAATTGTTGCTATTCAAACTCTTGGCGCTGAACAAAATTCGCAAACAGTTTTTGCAACTATTACTAACAATATTACTCCGTTGAGTTACTATATTACTAGTACTCCATCAACATGTAATAATGGCGTATTAACAGTAGTTGTGACCAACGGAATTGGCGCAGAATACGAAATTATTTCTGGACCAGTAATTCGACCTATTCAAAATTCACCAATATTTACGTCACTTCCAGGCGGAGTGTATCAAGTAAGAGTTTACAATAATTGTGGTGATGCAACTGTAATTACCCATACATTACTAACTGTTTTTTCAAATTTAACCGTCAGTAGTGTTAGCTTTCCAAATCCAATACTTCCAACTTGCAATTCGATTGAAGTTTCAAACCTCATTACATCGAATGCATCTATTAGTTATCCACTAACTCTAAATTATTCGATACATTTTCCTAATGGAACTGTCCAAAATACTACTCAAACAGCTACCACTGGATTACAAAGTGAATATGAAGCACTTGCTGTACTTCCGTTTTTTTATGATCAATCGTATTATTATGATTTAAGTGTAACTGATGGATGTGGGAATACCTACACTATGAATAATAATGTTATCAATTTGAAATTTTCTGTATCGATAAGTGCCGAAGATGCAGTGTGTGGAGCATATTACCTAAAAATAAGTGCCTCAACTTATACACCTAATTTGCAGTTGCAATTTACTCAAACACCATCGGGTTTCGATCCAACTTTATTTAACACCAATCACCCTGGACCGTTTTTTGGACCAGAAATAAATTATGGAAGCCCTTCTAGTTCTGTGCCTTTTGGAAGTTACAGCATTCAAGTTTCAGATGGTTGTGGACATTCGGCAATTGCTCAAATTACTTTGATTGACCAACCATCAATTCCTACTGAAATTATAATACCAAATCCTGGATGTGATTCAAACAGAAGTAAAATTACTATTAAAATCCCTAGATTTTCTATAGTTTCAGCTATAATTACAGTTGCTCCTGCGGCATATGGAAGCACTCCTGATGATGTTTCTGAATTTATTACTCCAAACAACGAATTGGAACTTCTAAATTTAATATCTGGAAATTACACTGTTTTATTAACTGATGAGTGTGGTAACTCCTACACCTATTCGTTTACCATTCCAGGTCTTGCAACATCTGTTTCTTCTAGTAGTTGGCCTGGATGCGAAATTGGAAAAGGTTCAGTTCGGATTAGAGGAAATAACACAATACTTACTTCGGTAATAATTTTAAATGCACCTGCAACGTTTGCTCAAACAGTACCTTATGATGCTACCTCATTTATTGGTGGCGGAATTTTTTCAATGGGAGGTTTATTTCCTGGTAACTATACCTTTAAAGTTTTGGATAATTGTGGTGAAGAAAAAACAGTGACTATTAATGTAACCGGTTACGAAATAACATCCGATACTTTTGCCGTTACGCCAAGATGTGGTTCATTTGATCTTTCATTAAACCATACCTCTAACGCAATTTCAGAATTATTTTGGTTGCAAAAATACAATTATAGCACTGCCACTTGGGAACATCCTCAAAGTGGTGTAACCTATATTGAAGGTTCTCAGCCTAATTCAACCAACTCTTTTTTGATACAGAATAATTTTATCAATATAAATTTAATCTTTTTAGGGCATTTTAGAATCATAAAAACCTTTCAAAGTTTTGAAAATGGAAACATTGCACCATTTAAAACTTGTATCGAAATTTTGAGAGAATTTGATTTTACTGGAGAAATTCAATTTACAGGAATAGAAAAAACCAATTGTAATGGAACTTTTATGGATGTAAATTTATTTGCAGTAGGCGTTCCTCCGCTAACGTACAGCATTATTGAAAAAAATGGCAATCCTTTTTTAGTAAACAATGGTACAAGTAGTTTATTTACAAACTTAGAACCTGCTATTTACACTTTCAAAGTAGAACAATCTTGTGGTGATTCTCGAAATTTTATATCCGATGTTGCACAATTACCTTCTTTAGCAATAGCCAACCAACCGTCAAATTTGGTTGCGTGCGACGATGTAAGTAAAGATGGAAAAGAACTATTTGTATTAACAGATCAAAATGCCACAATTTTAGGAAATCAAAATGCAACCTTGTATACGATATCGTATCACAACACATTGGCAGACGCTACTACCAACGTCAATCCATTAACATCAACTATTAATTCTGCCAATACAACAATATATTCTAGATTAAGTTATAATGCTGCACCAGATTGTTTTGATATAGTAACTTTTGATTTAGTTGTAAATCCATATCCAGTAACAAACTCTCCAATAGATGTAAATTTTTGTGAAGGAGAAAGTACTAGTATTACTGTTCCTAATGGTTACGCATCATATACGTGGTCCACTGGTCAAACAAGTCCGAGTATAACAGTAAATCAAGCTGGACAATATAGTGTAAATGTGGTAAAGAATTATTTATCAGGAAGTTGTACTGGTCAAATTGTTTATAACGTTACCACCTCTTCGCCGCCAAGTATCGATTACATCGAAACTACAGATTGGACTGACAACCAAAACTCTATTACAGTGTTTTTAAATTCTTCTGGAACAGGAACTTATTTGTATTCATTAGATAATAGTACATATCAAACTAGCAATATTTTTGATGGTTTGAACTCTGGTTTTTATACAGTTTATGTTAAAGATCCTCAAAATTGTGGTATTGATGAAGAAAATGTTGTTTTGTTAAATTACCCACATTATTTCACACCGAATGGTGACGGAATTCATGATTTTTGGTCGGTGAAATTCTCACAAATAGAACCAAAAATGAAGACTTATATTTACGATCGATTTGGAAAACTTATTGCAGCATTTACTCCAGAAAGTCCGGGTTGGGATGGAAAATATAATGGCGAAATGTTACCGTCTACTGATTATTGGTTTTTAATAATTAGAGAAAATGGTGAACATTATCGAGGACATTTCGCCATGAAAAGATAAAATATTTTTTCAGTTTAATGCGAAACCTTCGCTACATCAGCAGGATTGTGTTTGTGTTTGAATAATACTGCAAAAGCAATTGCAATCAGTAACGCATAACCCGCAAATGATAACCAAATGTTATGCCAGTCTCTGACTCCATTGTTAGTGAAAAATTTTTCGATAGCCCAACCTGATGTAAAACTTCCTAAAACAGCTCCAAATCCGTTAGTCATCATCATAAATAATCCTTGCGCTGAGGAACGAATTTTAGAATCGGTAGTAGTTTCAACAAATAACGAGCCTGATATATTGAAAAAATCAAAAGCCATTCCGTAAACAATACATGACATTATAATCATCCATAATCCATCAGTAGGATTTCCGTATGCAAATAATCCGAAACGCAAAACCCATGCTAACATCGAAATAAGCATCACTTGTTTGATTCCGAATCGCTTTAAAAAATAAGGTATTGCAAGGATAAATAGGGTTTCAGAAACTTGTGAAATAGACATTATAATTGTCGAATATTCAACAACAAATGAATCTTTGTATTGTGGTATATTTTTAAATTCATCTAAAAAAACATCACCATACGCATTGGTTAATTGCAAAGCGCCACCCAAAAACATTGAAAAAATAAAAAACAAAGCCATTTTGTAGGTACCGAATAATTTAAACGCTTCCAAACCTAATGATTCCACAATTGATGATTTGTCACTTTTGGTATGTTGCGGCTTACATTTCGGTAAAGTAAAAGAATATAAACCTAATAAAACAGCTGCAATTCCTGCTATATAAAATTGATAGGCTGTTGCTTTATTTCCTGTTAAGTTAGTAATCCACATGGCTACAATAAAACCAATGGTTCCCCAAACTCTAATTGGTGGAAAATCTTTAACCACATCACTATCAGCACTATTTTTTAAAGCTGTATATGATATTGAATTAGATAATGCAATGGTTGGCATGTAAAAACACATGGCAAGTAACATAACATAAATAAAATTTTCTGGAGAACTAACTTGTGGTAAGTAAAACAATACTAATGCATAAAGGATATGAAGAACTCCATACAATTTTTCAGCATTTACATAACGGTCGGCTATTATACCAGTAATTGTAGGCATAAATAAAGATGCTATACCCATGGTTCCGAAAACCAATCCAAATTGAGTTCCTTCCCATTGTTTAGTTCCAAACCAAAAATTAGCAATTGTAATTAGCCATGCACCCCAAACAAAAAACTGAAAGAAGTTCATTGCAATTAATCTGTTCTTAATACTCATCATCTAAATGTTTATGTAATGTAAATAGATTGTAAATCTACTATTAATATTGAAAATTCCAAACGTTAATTATAATTTCAATAAAGTAAAATCTCTTTTGATATTAATTTCACAAAAATTAAAAAACTGTGCTTACGAATTAATAACTTCTTCAACAAGCTCTAAAACAAGCTTAAACTGCTCGTCTTTATTCAGATAAGAATTATCAATTTCAATAGCGTCTGGAGCCATAACTAAAGGCGAATCTTCGCGATGCGTGTCGATATAATCTCGCTTTTGAACATTATCCAAAACTTCTTCGTACGTAACCAAATCACCTTTTGCAATGAGTTCATCATAGCGACGTTGCGCTCTAGTTTCAGCACTTGAAGTCATGAAGATTTTTAGTTCGGCATAAGGAAAAACAACAGTTCCAATATCACGACCATCCATTACAATAGCTTTGTTTATTCCCATTTCTTGTTGCTGCTCTACAAGTTTAGATCGTACTTGAGAAACTTCGGCTACTTTGCTGACAAAATTTGAAACTTCGAGTGTTCGAATTTCCTTTTCAACATTGGTATTGTTTAAAAACATTTCGGCAAATCCCAATTCTTGATTGAATTCAAAATGTAATTTAATATTTGATAGTGCATTAATTAAGGATTCTTTATCAAAAAAATCAACAGAAATATAACCATTTTGCATAGCAAAAAAAGCAATTGCTCGATACATCGCACCAGTATCAACATACACATAACCCAAATGCTTAGCAAGTTGTTTGGCTAAGGTACTTTTTCCTGTAGACGAAAATCCGTCAATTGCCACCGTAATTTTTTTCATTTAATGTAATTTGAAACCTAGAATTAGATTTACTGAAGTTAAGTTATTAATTTTCTGTTCCACTTGATTTTTTTTCATTTTAGTCAAGTCATTATTGGTTTCTAATCCTAATCCTAAATTAAATGTATCAGACAAATTAAATTTGGCACCGATATAGGTAGAAAATCCAAAATTCCAACCCAAATTTTTGTCAGAAAAATTTCCAGACAACGTTTCTAAATCACTTTTTAGCAACGTGTTGGCATAGAATCCAATTCCTGCTGACAGAAATACAAAATCTGTGTTAGTTTTATCTTTAAAAAAAGAAAAATTACTAGTATAGTTTACCGGAATTCGCAAATAGGTATTATTCAAACTAGCATTTTGAGCATTAAAAGTTGTATTTGCATACACAGAATTATAACCTACTCCAACACTAAGAAAACTACTATTCTTAAGTTTAAACGCTGCTAAAACATCTCCACCATTCACAAATCCATTTACTTTAGGTTGCTGCGATTGTGACAAAGTTGCAAAACCGACTTTTGGTACAAATACTAGTTCCAATTTACTATTGGAAGTATCATATTGTACTCCTTTTTGCGATAAAACTGGTAATGCTACCAAAAAAAACAAAAAACTAAAAAGGGTAATTTTTTTCATAATAGTAAGTTTTTAATAATCTCTTCCTGAAAAATCTATTGTTAAACCAAATAAACTTGTATTCCCTGCTAATGTATATCTTGAGTAGGAATAATTAAACTTTAATTTGTTCATTTTTAATCCGAATCCGACAGAAATTCCCGAAAAATTACGTTGTTCTTCGATACGCAATTCTTCTGCTCTTCTAAAATTATATCCAAGTCTGATATTGAACCCTTTTCTCGGAAAAAGTTCTGCACCAACTACTACGTGACGCAATGCATTATTTAAAAATCCAACTTTTTCGGGCGTTGCACCACCGTCTAGATTTCCTTGAGCTCTATTTGGATTAGAAAATGCTATATTCCATTGTTGTAGGTTTTCAAGTGTAAGATGCCAACGCAAAGGAACATTTTCAACCTCTTGTGAAATACCTATTAATACTTCTAAGGGTAATTTTTCGCGCGTATCGGCGTAAGTAGTGATTTGAGTTCCAACATTTCGAACTACTAATGCCCAATTGACATCATTTGGTTCATCAATAAATAGAAATCCGAAATCGGCAGCAACACCAAACGAATTATAGGTTTCTAAAGTTGAAGAAATAAATTTTGCATTGGCACCAATATACATATCGGTGAATGGAATGTTGTAGGCATAACCTAAAGACAAAGCCATTTCGCTTCCTGTAAACTCGGCTGTTTTTACTCCATTTTCATCATAACCGTCTATCTTTCCGTAATTGACATAATTTACACCAGCGCTAAATGTTTGCACGCGTCGGTCATAAGTATAAGCGTAAGAAGCTGTTCCGTAAGTTACATCGCCAAAATAACTACCATAATTTAAAGCTAAATGATTATCCATTTCTGGATTGATAGTAGCTGGATTAAAGTGAACTTGATTGACGTCTTCATCATAAATTGTAAGTACTTTTCCTCCCAAAGCTGCTTGTCGAGGTGAGGTTACTAAACTTAAAAACTGATAAACTGATCTACCTCCTATTTGACTGAAAGTAACAGTACAAAAAAGTATACATAAAAAGGTAAATAAATTCTTGATCATTTAATTTTAGCAATTTTCAATTGGATAACGGAAATGCGAAGATATTATTTTTAAACTTACAACAAAAGCCAAATAAAAAAGGTATAAGAATTATTTTCTTATACCTTTCGTATAATCAATTACGGGTTTAATCTATAATTTTGGCATCTTTAACTTTTACATTAGTCAATGCAATATCGATAACTTCATGCATTTCTTTTACGTAATGAAAAGTTAATCCGTTTAAATAATCCGCTTTTATTTCATCGATATCACTTTTATTTTCATGACAAAGAATAATTTCTTTAATATTAGCTCGTTTTGCTGCTAGGATTTTTTCTTTGATTCCGCCAACAGGCAATACTTTTCCACGCAAAGTAATTTCGCCTGTCATGGCTAAACTCTTTTTGATTTTTCTTTGAGTCAACAAAGACACCATTGAAGTAAGCATAGCAATACCCGCACTTGGTCCATCTTTAGGAGTTGCACCTTCAGGGACGTGCAAATGAATATTATATTTAGATACAAGTTCTTGATTTAATCCAAATTTTTCAGAGTTGGCTTTAATGTATTCTAAAGCAATTGTCGCTGATTCTTTCATTACCGTTCCAAGATTACCGGTTAAAGTAAGTGTGCCTTTTCCTTTAGTAATTAAGGATTCTATAAACAAAATATCGCCTCCAACAGAAGTCCATGCCAATCCGGTTACAACTCCGGCCACATCATTTCCTTCAGCTTTATCACGTTCTAATTTTGGAGCGCCTAGAACTTTTATGATATCATCATCAGTAACTTTTTTATTATATTCTTCTTCCATTGCTACCGATTTAGCAGCATTTCTAATTACTTGAGCAACTTTTTGTTCTAAACTTCTAACTCCCGATTCGCGGGTGTAACCTTCAACTATTTTCTCAAATTGTTTTTTACCAATAGTCAAATCTTTAGAAGTTAGACCGTGCTCTTTTAACTGTTTTGGAAACAAGTGTTTACTGGCAATTTCAACTTTCTCTTCGGTTGTGTAACCTGTCATTTTAATGACTTCCATTCTGTCTTTCAAAGCTGGTTGAATGGTTGCCATATTATTTGAAGTTGCAATGAACATCACTTTAGATAAATCAAATCCCATTTCGAGAAAATTATCATAAAATTCGTTGTTCTGCTCTGGATCCAATACTTCTAGTAAAGCAGAAGATGGATCGCCTTGATTGCTTGAGGAAAGTTTATCGATTTCATCCAAAATAAAAACTGGGTTGGATGTTTTTGCTTTTTTTATACTTTGGATTATTCGTCCGGGCATCGCACCAATATAGGTTTTCCTGTGACCTCGAATTTCTGCTTCGTCACGCAATCCACCAAGAGAAATTCGAACATATTCTCTTCCCAAAGCCTCTGCAACTGATTTTCCTATAGAAGTTTTTCCAACTCCTGGAGGTCCAGTTAAGCAAATAATTGGCGATTTCATATCATTTCTCAATTTTAAAACTGCCAAATGTTCAATCATTCTTTTCTTGACATCTTCTAATCCGAAATGATCTCTATCCAGAACTTTTTGTGCATTTTTTAAATCAAAATTATCTTTAGAAAAAACATTCCAAGGAAGATCTAAAAATAAGTCCAAATAATTTCTTTGAATCCCAAAATCAGGTGCTTGCGGATTCATTCGTTGCAATTTAGAGAATTCTTTTTCAAAATGCTTCTGGGTTTTATCGTCCCATTTTTGAGATTTTGCTCGCACTCGCATTTCTTCAAATTCTTGCTCGTTAGAAACACCACCCAATTCTTCTTGGATCGTTTTCATTTGCTGATGCAAAAAATATTCTCTTTGTTGCTGGTCTAAATCGAATCGAACTTTAGATTGAATATCATTTTTGAGTTCCAACTTTTGCAACTCTACATTCATATAGCGCAGGGTTTCTAAAGCGCGTTCTTTAAGAACACTCATCATCATTAGATTTTGTTTTTCCTCAACAGAAAGATTCATATTGGACGAAACAAAATTGATTAAAAACGACTGACTTTCTATATTTTTTATGGCAAAAGTAGCTTCGGTAGGAATGTTGGGACTTTCCTTTATAATTTCGATTGCCAATTCTTTAATAGACTCAACGATAGCACCAAATTCTGAATCGTGTTTACCTGGTCTTTTTTCAGGAATTTCTTTTATACTGGCCTTTAAATAAGGCTTTTCAGAAATAACAGCATCAATTTCGAAACGCTTTTTTCCTTGTAAAATAACCGTTACATTACCATCGGGCATTTTTAAAACACGCAAAATTCGGGCAACAGTACCAACATGATGAATATCATTCTTACTTGGATCTTCATCTTCTTCGTTTTTTTGAGCAACGACACCAATAATTTTGTTTCCAGCATTGGCATCGTTTATAAGTTTTATCGATTTGTCTCTTCCAGCAGTAATTGGAATTACAACTCCAGGAAACAATACTGTATTTCGTAAAGGTAATATTGGTAGTGAAGTCGGCAACTCTTCATTGGCCATTTCTTCTTCGTCTTCGGGCGTTAAAAGTGGAATTAATTCGGCTTCGGAATCAAATTCTTGTAATGACAAATTGTCAAAAGTGAATATTCTTTGGTTTGACATAAAATATAGTGAGCGTCAGATTGACATTAAGTTTGCAATTTAGTTACACAAATATAGTATAAGGTTATTTCTTATTAAATTAAAATCGTTGTATGACACATAAATTATAATTAAATTAACGCTTATCGTATATTTTTTATTTCATACAATAAAAAGGCAATGACTGTGCCATATAAAAAAAATCCGCCAATAAGACGGATTCTCTATTACTGTTTAATATTTTTTAAGGTAATTCTACATCAAATGTACCTTCCGTAATTTCTTTAGTATCGTTGGTAGTAAAATTATTTACCGATAACTGAAAAGTACCAGCTATTCGTGTTGCTGTTTTAGAAGTAATTGTAAGTGTTCCTGAAACAGAAGTATATAAATTGCTGTTGAAGATACAAGTTGAAGCCAAATCGGCATTGAATGGTCCATCGAAGTTGTGAGTTCCAACACCTAAAGTTTGTGAAATTCTTAAACCAATATTATCACCACTAGGTTTAGATGCAACAATACTGTAAGAATCAGGAAAACCAGATGCGATAACTTCAGCTACATCTATTGTATTTTCTACAAAATCAGTTCCACTTACTTTGGCAAAAAATGTATCATCAGATGGGTTTGGATTAGGATCTACAGTTGTTGTGTATGAAATATTTGTGAAAACTCCATTTGTAAAATTAATTGGTTGTACACCTGTTTCGGTAATATTGGTCCAATAACCTTTAAAAGTAAATGTTCCAGATATTTTTTTGTTAACCGTATCGATAGATGTTATCGTTACAGAACCTGTGTCTTCAGTAGGATTATTAAAATTTAATGAAGCATAGGCATATTCAGAATTTGCTGGATTAAAAGCTAAAAGACTTTGATTGGCTGGATATGTTCCAACTGTAGAACCTTCAATTGCTAGTCCGAATGCCGATCCATCAGATTTAAGACCTCCAATTATAATTGTGTTATCTACTATTTGAGCTTGCGTAGTATTTGCAGTCCAAGTCGCACCGCTAAAATCAGCTTTAAAAACAGCTGGTGTATTATTTCCACCACCATTATTAAAATCTCCTAAATCTATTGCGCTATCGATAGGCTCGTTATCACAAGAATTGAAAGTAAGCGCAGTAAAAATTAACAATAAAAAGGTGGTAATCTTGGTATTTTTCATGTGGAATAAATGTTTTTTCAAATATATTATTTTTTTGGAATTAAAATTTATTTTTTGGAACTTTAGTTAATAAAATTACGCCAATAATAAAAAATACTGCTAAAAATACAATTGCAAATCGTGGACTACCTGTAATTTGATCAATAATTCCGTATACACACATTCCTATTACGATTCCAATTTTTTCTGAAACATCATAAAAACTAAAAAATGAAGCCGTATCGTTAGTTTCAGGAAGAAGTTTAGAATAAGTTGACCTTGATAATGATTGTATTCCTCCCATAACTAGTCCGACACAAGCTGCCATGACGTAAAAATGAATTGGTAACGTTATGAAATAGGCAAACAAGCATAGCAAAACCCAAAAAGTATTAATAACAATTAGTGTTTTGATATTACCAAATTTTGCCGAAGCTCTTGAAGTTAAAAATGCACCCAAGACGGCCACCAATTGAATTAGTAAAATACAAATAATTAATCCGGTTGTACTTTCTTCTTTACTAACCCATTGAATTTCTTGTGCACCAAAATAAGTAGCAATTAACATTACAGTTTGCACTGCCATACTGTAAACGAAAAAGCTTGTCAAGTATTTTTTTAATGGGATATTCAATTTTAATAATCCCCAAACTTTTTGAAGTTCTTTAAAGCCATTAAAAAGTACTGCTTTGGTTATTTTTTGGCTATTTTTATTCCCATTAGGAAGGAAATAATAGGAATATTGACTGAAACCAATCCACCAAATTCCTACCATGACAAAAGAATATTTCATTGCTTTCATCGCAGCTTCGCCTTTGGTTCCTGAAATATTAAACAAATCTGGTTTCATAATCATGGCTAAATTGATAATTAACAACACAACACTTCCTATATAACCCAAAGAATAACCTTTGGCACTAATTTTATCTTGCTGTTCTGGAAATGCAATATCTGGTAAATACGAATTGTAAAATACTAAGCTACCCCAAAAACCTATTAATCCTAGAAAATAAAATAATAAACCAACATAGATATTTTCAAGTGTAAAAAAGTACAATCCCATACAAGAAAAAGCACCGAGATAACAGAAAAAGCGCATGAATGATTTTTTATTTCCAACATAATCGGCTACGCCAGAAAGTAATGGTGAAATAAAGGCAATAATCAAAAATGCAAATGCAGTTACAAAACTGATTAAGGCAGAATTTTTTAAAGTAGTTCCAAAAACATTAATATATTCTTTTCCTTCATCAAATAAGGCTCCGTAGAATATTGGAAATACTGCCGATGAAATTACTAACGGATATACAGAGTTTGCCCAATCGTAAAATGCCCAAGCATTCAATAATTTTTTACTGCCTTTTTCTAATTGTTGCATAGTTTTAATTTGATTTCAAAATTAAATTCGAATTATAATTTCTATAAATTTATGTAATTAAAAAATTGAATTGGTATGCATTGCTAAACTTAATGATTTTTTTACATAAAAAAAGCCACGACTAACGTGGCTTCAAATATATACTTTATTTTTTATTTAAACGTAACTCCAAATTTAGCAGCTTCAGCTTTTGCTTGCGGAATTAATTCTCTTAAATTGGCAATTCTAGTAGCGTCTGATGGGTGCGTACTCATAAATTCTGGTGGTGCTTGTCCTCCAGAATTAGCAGACATTCTAGACCAAAAATTTATGGCTTGTTCTGGATTATAGCCCGCAATAGCCATTAAAATTAGTCCAATTCTATCCGCTTCTGTTTCGTGTTTTCGGCTAAATGGTAGCATTCCTCCATATTCTGTGGCTGCACCATATGCAGTCATTGCTAGTTGTTGTGTTTCGGCACTTTTTCCTCCAGTTGCAAGAGCCACGCCAGTTCCTCCAAGTTGTTGTAATAATCCGGCGCTCATTCGTTGCTGCCCATGATTTGCTAATGCGTGAGATACTTCATGTCCCATTACCGTTGCCAAACCCGCATCATCTTTAGTAATTGGTAAAATTCCGGTATAAACTACAATTTTTCCACCTGGCATACACCAAGCGTTTACTGCTTTATCCTCTACCAATTTGTATTCCCAACGATAATCATTTAAATACCCAGATTGACCATTTGCATTCAACCACTTTTCAGCAGCAACTTTGATCTTTGTTCCAATAGTTTCTACTTTTTTGGCATCGGCAGTTCCACTAACTACTTTATTTTCAGATAAAAACTGATTGTATTGTTGAAAAGCTGAGGGTAAAATTTCACTATTAGAAACTAATGCTAGTGTTTTTTCTCCAGTAAATGGATTTTGAGAGCAAGCGAAAATTAATCCTATTGCGAACAAACTGATTATTAGGGTTCGTTTTTTCATGATATTCTGTTTTATTTATCTTAGTGATATTACGACAAAATTAACATAATTTATTAATCATAATTTATATTTAAAACAATTAATGTTACATCATTTCAACAATACTATTTTTTTAAAATCCTATTAAGTGTAACTCGGTAAAATCTTTGTCAATTATTAAAGTATTTTCAGATGATGAAACTTCATTGATTTCTATAATTTCATTATCAACTTCAATTGTTTTGATCTTGAATGGCAATCCAAATAAATTAATTTTTAATGTTTGGTATTGCGTTTCAAAACTTCCTTCTTTATGCTGTTGAATAATTAATTCCTTTTCTTTTCCAGTTAAACTGAATGTTTTATAGCTATAACGACCTTTGTTATAATCGTATCCGTCATGAGCATCTTCATAGACAACTGACTTTTCTTTACCTAATTTGTAGTAAACATCTAAAGATAATTCTGGTGCTTCAATTTGACCTACATATTGCTGTATTGGATATTTTGGAATTATAGCTCCTTCTTTTACAAAAATTGGAATTTGGTCAAAATCGGTTGCAACCCAAAGTTCTTTTTGACCAGAAACTAACTCATTTGTCCAGAAATTATACCAATTTCCTTTTGGTAAATACAATCTTCTTCCTACTGCATTAGGTTCTAATATTGGACAAACTAAAATTTGATTTCCATATATAAATTCGTCGGTTCTATAATGCGTTTGTAAATCTTCCTGATCGTAATAAACTAATGGTTTTAGCATTGGAATTCCTTCGTTTACGTACTGCCAAAACATTGTGTATAAATAAGGTAATAGTTGGTATCTTATCTCAACAAATTTTTTGGTGATTTTAACGACTTCTGGTCCAAAACTCCATGGTTCTTGTTCGCCATGATGACCTGAAGAATGCGTTCTACAAAAAGGATGAAATACACCCAATTGAATCCATCTAGCATAGAGTTCGGCTGAAGGTTGTTCTGCAAATCCGCCAATATCTGAACCTGTAAAACCCATTCCTGAAATTGACATTCGTTGCATTTGAATATTAGCAATCCATAAATGTTCCCATGACGCAACATTGTCGCCAGTCCAAGATGATGTATATCTTTGTGCGCCAGAATACGCCGAACGTGTAATGATAAATGGCCTTTTTGGATAGGCGAAACGTTTTACACCTTCATAGGTTGCACGCGCCATTTGAGTTCCATAAATATTATGTGCTTTTCGATGACTGCACGGATTACCATCATAATCGTGACGAACGTCCATTGGAAATGTTTTTCCGGGAACTTCCATCACTGCAGGTTCGTTCATATCATTCCAAACACCTTTAACTCCTATTTCCGAAATTAATTCTTTAAACAATCCAGCCCACCATTCGCGCACTTCGGGATTAGTATAATCTGGAAAATTACATTCTCCAGGCCAAACTTTTCCTTTCATGTAAGGACCATCGGCACGCTTGCAAAAATATCCTTTAGCTAATGCTTCTTGATATACCCAATATTCCTTATCTATTTTAATTCCTGGATCGATAATTACTACAGTTTTGAAACCGTCTGCAGCAAGTTCTGAAACCATTTTTTTAGGATTTGGAAAATATTCTTTACTCCAAGTGAAGCATCTAAAACCTTCCATATAATCAATGTCTAGGTAAATTGCATCACACGGAATTTGTAATTCTCTAAACTTATTGGCAATTTCTTTAACTTTACTTTCAGGATAATAACTCCATTTACATTGATGGTAACCCAAAGTCCACAATGGCGGCATTTCTGGTTTACCCGTAAGATGAGTATACGTTGTTACAACATCGCTCATTTTTGGTCCGTAGATGAAGTAGTAGTTCATTTCGCCTCCATCGGCCCAAAAACTTGCTACATTTTTTCTTTCGTTACTAAAATCAAAATAAGACTTAAATGTATTGTCGAAAAATATACCGTACGACTTGTTATCATGTAAACCAATATAAAAAGGAACTACTTTATATAAAGGCTCTTGATCTTTATGAAAAGCATATTGGTCTGTAGCAAAATTTTCTAATCGTTTTCCTTTCAAATTAAAATGTGTGGCTTTGTCGCCCAAACCATAAAAACTTTCTCCATCTCGAGAAGCTTTGCTCATTTTTACAATATTTCCACCATATTCATAATATTCTTCCCAATGAAAACCTAGCTCATCTTCTAAAATTGGTTCGCCATTCAAATCATAAATCCCAACTCTTAAATCATTCTTTTGAATTAAAACATATACTTTACTTGTCGTGATTTTATAATGGTCTGATTCTTCTGTAACAACAAGAGCGTTGTATCCATGTGATTGTGTTTTATCAATTGCATAAGAAAAATCGTTACTAAAATAGCCTTTAGTGGTATATCTAAAACGAATTAAACTATCTCGAAGTACAGTAACTTTAAGTATAACATTATTATCAGTATTGAAAATAATAGAATCAACTTCGTGCTCATAAGAGGTTATTTTTGAGGGAAATAAATCGCCTTTATTTTCAAGTTCGGTATTTATAATCATAAAAATATATTTATATAAAATTCAAAAATACAAATTGAATTCTTTAAATTAATAAGTTACTAAAGTAGTTTTTAACTATTACGTTTTCGAATACTTTTGGCAATATCGTTTCTAAAATTTACTTTACAAGAAAAACTGAAACACCTAATGGCGGAAGATTTATTTCTGCAGAAAAATTTCTACCATTCCACTCTTTCTTTTCAATTTTAATTGGTTCAGAATTTGCAATTCCGCTACCTCCATATTTTTCTTCATCAGAATTAAAGATTTCTACTAGTTTCCCTTTTTTAGGAACACCAATTCTATAATTATGGTGCACAACTTGTGTGAAATTAAGAACAATAATCAAATTTTGCTTCTCATTTTTACCTTTTCGAATATATGAAAGTACCGAATTGTTATGATCTGAATAATTAATCCACTCGAAACCATCATTTTCAAATTGTTTTTCATACAACGCTGGATTGCCTTTGTATAAAGCATTCAAGTCGGTAATACACTTTCTTATTCCGTCATGAAATGGATAATATAGAAGTTGCCAATCTAAACTTCCTTCAAAATTCCATTCTCTACTTTGTCCAAATTCACATCCCATAAAGAGCAATTTTCCACCTGGATGCGTAAACATATAACTGTATAAAAGTCGTAGGTTTGCAAATTTCTGCCATTCATCACCCGACATTCTTCCCAAAATAGAACTTTTACCATGTACAACTTCATCATGTGATAAAGGCAACATAAAATTTTCTGCAAAGGCGTAAGTCATCGAAAATGTTAAATCATTTTGATGGTATTTGCGATAAACTGTTTCTCTTTTAAAGTAATTTAATGTATCATTCATCCAACCCATCATCCATTTCATTCCGAAACCTAAACCACCAGAAAAAGTAGGTCTTGATACCATTGGGAAACTTGTACTTTCTTCTGCTATAGTTTGCACTCCGTCATAGTTTAAATACACGGCTTCATTAAATTCTTTTAAAAAACTAATCGTGTCAAGATTTTCTCTTCCTCCAAAAATATTAGGTTCCCATTCGCCTTCCTTCCTTGAATAATCTAAATACAACATACTAGCTACAGCATCAACACGAAGACCATCAATATGATAATAATCAAGCCAAAATAAAGCATTACTGATTAAAAATGAACGGACTTCATTTCGACCGTAGTTAAAAACCAAGCTTTTCCAATCAGGATGATATCCTTTACGCAAATCAGGATGTTCATATAAATTTGAACCATCAAAAAATCCTAAACCATGTGCATCATTTGGAAAGTGAGATGGAACCCAATCAAGGATAACCCCAATTCCAGCCTGATGAAATTTATCTACTAAAAACATAAAATCTTGCGGTGTACCAAAACGCGATGTTGGAGCAAAATAGCCAACTAATTGGTAACCCCAAGAAGGATCGTACGGATACTCCATTATTGGCATAAATTCTACGTGAGTAAAACCAGTATCTTTAACATAATCTACGAGTTCATCTGCTAATTCTCTATAAGTTAAGAATCGATCTTCAGTTCTATTTCTCTTCCATGAACCAAGATGAACTTCGTAAACGGAATGAGGTTTATCTAATGCATTAAGTGATTTGCGTTTCTTCATCCATGACGAATCGCTCCATGTATAATTCAAATCGCAAACTACAGATGCAGTTTCAGGTGGTGTTTCACAAAATTTGGCAAAAGGATCAGCCTTTTCGGTTAGTATTCCAAAATTTACAGATTCAATTTTATACTTGTATATTGAACCTTTGAGAACATTAGGTATAAATCCTTCCCATATTCCAGAACTATCCCAACGCACATTTAATAAATAATTATTATGATTCCAATCGTTAAAATCCCCAATAATCCAAACGTTTTTTGCAGATGGCGCCCAAACTGAAAAATATACACCTTTTACGCCATCTATTTCAATTTCATGGCTACCTAATTTTTCATACAACCGAAAATGTTTTCCGGCTTTAAATAAATCTATATCAAATTCTGTAAAAAGCGAAAATAGTTGTACTTGATTCATATGTGTATTTAATTTTTATAAAAATATAATTTTTTTATTAAAATAAACGATTTAATTATATTCTTAAAAGAAATTAATTAAAAGAATATAACCGGGACTATTTGAAAATAATTGGGATAAAAATTAAGATCTGTAATTGATAAATATAAAGGTAAAAAGCATCCACTGAATTATGAGAATTTATATTAGTTATGGTAGTACTTTCTGCACAAGATTCAGATGCGAATAGTAACTCTATTGCACCAGAATTATTTAAGGTTTATCCAAATATTAATACGTTAGCACTAACAAATGTAGAAACACTACAAAATTATACAAACAAAGTTCGAAATCATCAAACCAAAACTAAATGGCTTATAGAAATTGCTCAAACTATAAAAGAGGATAAAATATTCCAACAGATATGAACGGACTACTTTCGCTTAAAAGTATTGGAAGAAAATCTGCAAATGTAATTATGAGAGAAACTAAAATTAAAGCCGAAGGTATAATTTGTGATTTACAAGTAATAAGAGTAGCCCCAAGATTAGGATTAGTGAAAGAAAGCAAAGCCGAAAATAACATTGAGAAACAATTGATGGAAATTTTACCAAAAGAAATTTGGGGTGAAGTTAGTATGGCATTATCTTTTTTAGGTCGAGAAACATGTCGACCTTCAAATCCTAAACATGATGAATGTGTTGTTAAAAACCATTATAAATAGTGCATAGAAAATGGTAGATTTTAATTTAACTACTGCAGATATTAATTGGAATTCCACAACCCGATTTATTCAGCAATTAATTAATCTTTTAATAAGGATTTGTATAACAAAAAAAATCCTCATCGTTTTGATGAGGATTTTTAAAAGAAAGGCGGCGACATACTCTCCCACAAATTGCAGTACCATCTGCGCAATCGGGCTTAACTTCTCTGTTCGGAATGGGAA
>NZ_JBVHBT010000010.1:0-132364 GCF_057626655.1 Flavobacterium sp. SP2 | reverse complement strand
GACAAAGTCCTTATCAATTGATAAGTCTATTAACTTTGCGGGCTTGATGGTTCACTTTGTCAGTTTTGGTTGTTAGCATAAAATTACGAATAATTCAATGCACAAATCTAAAGGCTGGGCTTGGGACTTATCAGCTAGCTTTTGGCTTTAATTTTTTTCCTTTTATAGAAAGTAATCATTTCATAACTTTTCGGTATATTTGTTTACGGCTGTGATAAAAGCAGCAACTGTCGCAAAGCGGCATTACGTTGGCGGTTATTTTGCCAAAAAACAGAACTAAAATGAAACAACAAATTCTATTTATATTATTAATCATCGTGAATTTGAATGTTTATTCACAAGACAAAATGAGAAAAGTTGAAGAATTAATAAATGAAACGGAACCAGGTTGGGAATTGGTAAGTGAATGGATAAGTTCAGCAAAAAATAAAATTGAAATACTGAAAGTCGATAACGAAAAAGCAAAAGAAGCATTATTCAAAACTCAAATTACAACTCGTTCACCGATGGGAGCGATTGTTTATCAAACGGGCGGAATATTAGTCGATAATGGTTGGATTAGAATTTTAGGTTCCGGAAACGAAAAACTGAATCGAACACTTCCAGATTGGAATTTTGGAAAAACTATAACCGAATTTGGAAAGCCAACTCCTTTTTTATTGATTGCCGACGATGCAATTGGTGGATTTTTTTTATTAAACGGAGGTGGATTAGGAAAAGACGTTGGGAAGATTTATTATTTTGCGCCTGACACTTTAGAGTTTGAACCTTTAGATTTGTCTTATTCGGAATTTTTAGATTTTTGCTTCAACAATGATTTAGAAAAATTCTACAAAGGTTTTAGATGGACAAATTGGAAAGAAGATGTTGAAAACTTAAATGGAGATAAAGTCTATAACTTCGTGCCTTTTCTTTGGACAAAAGAAGGTAAAGAAATAAATAAAAATTCAAGAAAAGAAGTTCCTATCGAAGAACAATATAGTCTAAATATGGATTTTAGAAAAAAACTCGGAATAGATAAATAAAAAACAACTGCCAACACACGCTACAAGCAATTTGGGTATTAGGCTTAATGGAAAAATTGGTCTTGTCTTTGGAAGATTTGGCAAATCCGAAGAATAGGCTTAATTTAGTCCCAAACTGCTTTTAGCGCGGGAACGTTAGTGGCAATGCCGTCACGATTCTGCAAAAAATACAATTATGGAAAAAAAACATCTTATATTTTTATATTTCTTATCACTTATATTCAATTCGTGTTCTGATAAATCTCTTCAAGTTTCTAATGAGAATAATGATGCGTCGAAAGTAATTTATAGAAAAATTGTAGAAGTCGAAGATGAAGTGAAAAAATTAAAAGAAGGTAAAAAGGCTTCTTTTCATAATTTAGGCGAATTAGTATGCCTTACTGGAATTTCACCAAAAAACGCAAGCTATACTTCTGGAGGAATTCTTTTTATACCAACCGAGAATGACATTCAGCAGTGGAAAGACTGGTACGAAATAAACAAGAATAAAATTTCGTATTCAAAGGAAAAAAGAAAGAACATTCCAAAAGGAGAATTAGTAATTATAGTGGAATATGAAAAGGGAAAATTTAGAAATAATGATTGTCAATAAATAGCTAAAGGCACAGCCACTAACAAAGAACTGTGCTTAAAAACGAACTTAAGGCGGTTACAAGAAATGGCGAGGCACGGGATTTATCAGAAATTGGAAAGGTTTTTAATTAAAAGTTTTGGTTATATTTGTTAAGGCTTGGTCTTAGTTCATCGCCACTACTCGAAGGCGGCACGTTGGCAGAAAGCTTAAAAAAATCGAACTTAAACAAAATACACAATTATGAAAAAAATAATTTTAATCACATTTCTATTTTTAATTTATCCAAACTTTGCAGATGCTCACACTTGTGAAAATGAAACCGTAAAATGTCCAATAGATGGTAAAAAAGTAAAATTTTGTGTTACAATGAGTATGACAACTTTTGGTTCATTCAAGGATTTTCAAAAAAAAGGCGCTATCGGAAATCATTATGAAGAACTAATTAATACTTGTTCAAAATGTCACTTCTCAGGTTATATTGATGATTTCAAAGTTAAATTAAATGAAGAAGAAAAAATTAAAATTAAAAATTACTTAATGAAATTTAATGATGTAAATATTGATGATGCAAAGCAATGTTTAATAGCTGCCGAAACTAAAGAATTACAAAATAAAACTAAAAAAGAAATTGCATTCTGTTACGTAACAGCTTCTTATTTATTACGTGAAAATGATAAAGAAACTGATTTTAGAAAAGAACTACAAACTAAAGCTAAGAGTAATTTAATTTCTGCAATAGAAAAAAATGAATATGAAGACAAAACTATTGTTGCAAACATAAATTATCTGATAGCTGAACTGGAAAGAAGAACAGGAAATTTTGATGATGCATTAAAATATTATGATTTAGCAATTAACGATATCAATAAAAAAGATTGGGTGGAAGAAGTAGCAAAAGAACAAAAAGAATTGGCTTTAAAAAAAGACGACAATAACAAAATATAAAAAAGCCATCTGCCAACACACGTTGGCGCAATTACGAATTTTGTGGTTAGTTCACGTTTACGTTTCGCAATAATTTTTATCTTTAACAGAAAATAAAAAGTTCCGAAGTTCGTAACTGACGAGAAGCGACGGAACGTTGTGTGTAATTTTATTCCAAAAAAATGTCGATAGATTTAATAGATAGAATGATTTATATGAATTCATTGGGTGATAATATACCCAAAGAAAGAGTATATAAATGGTTAAAAGAATCTGAAAACATACATACCACTGAAATTATTATTGACAATGGAAAATTCTATTGGCGAATTGTATCATCAAAAGGGTTTTTAGACATAATAGACGAAGATGAAACAGACTGGTTCTTTATCAATTCAGAAAGCAGAAGATTTAAAGCTATCGCCAAAATAAATAAAGGCTTTGAAAATTTAATTGGAGAAAAGAATGAGCCTAACATAACAACAATTTGGATATTTGAATCGGATATTGAAACTTTAAATGTTGGTGACAAACCAATTTTAATTTACTCGCCACATCTTTTTGAATCAAAAATAGACAGAATTGATTATGATGTCAAACAACTTATAATAAAACTTAAAAATCCGAAAGTAAAATTAACAGAATTTGTTAGCTATAAAATATCCAAAGAATTGAGAAGACGAATTAGATAAAAAAACTACCTAGAACACACGCTACAAGCAATTTGGGTATTAGGCTTAATTTGAAATTGGTTTTGTATTTGGAAGATTTGGCAAATCCGAATAATGGGCTTAATTTAGTCCCAAACTGCTTGTAGCGCGAGAACGTTAGGCGTCACTTTCGAGCGACAGAAAAACCAAAAATAATTCATGAAAAACATTACATTAACTTTATTTGCATTTCTAAATTGTAGTTTATTTGGACAAACTCAATTAATGAAGAACTATGATTTCAATCAAGGCGGTTTTTATATTTTAGGAACATACGCAGAAAGCAGTAAAAATTCTTTGCGTGATAGTATTGGAGAATTTTATACAGACGACATTAAAGTTTTAAACCAATTTAAAAAAGTTTGGACTTTTGATAAACCAGGTAAAAAATATTCTTGTGGTTATCATTATGTTATCTACATATGCCGAAATGGAGAAATTGTAGAATCTTATGCTTTAAATCTGGAATGCAAAGAAATAGTTACCGATAAAGGTTATTTTTATTTTGACACAAATAAACTTAGAGAATTTTATGGAAAGTTAAAAAAACCAATTATCCAAAATAAGGAATTTAAAGCAGTCACGGAAGCAAGAACCTATAGAACGAGTATATTAGGCGATAAAAAACTAATTATGACTCCAAATTCAAATTGGTCTAAATTCGAAGGTAGTTTTCGTTTTACCTACAATTGCAAAAAAGGCACAAAAGATTGTTTAGATGAAGACGATAAAATATATAATTCAATTGTTTCTCGAGTAAAAGAAAAATTTCCAAACGAAAAATTTGAAATGGAAAAAGTTGGTGGAAGCTGGACAGAATTAGAAATTCAAATAACTTGTAATAAAACTTTATCAGATAAATTTAATTTCAAAGATTTAGAAAGAAATGAATATTTTGGGAATTGGGAACCATTTGAAATAAAACTAAAAAGTTATTGGATTAAATAAAAAGCGAACGCCTAACAATCGTTTGGCGAGATTGCGAATTTTGTAGTAAATACACGTTTACTTTTCGCAAGAATTTTTATCTTTAACAGAAAATAAAAAGTTCCGAACTTCGCAACTGACGAGAAGCGGCGGAACGTTGGCAGTAACTTTTTCAGCCTAGAAATATGAAATTAAAAAAAACATTGATTTTAATATTTATTTTGATAATTACATTTACGTATTCTCAAGAAAAATATGTTGGAAAATATCCAAACGGAAATTTGAAAGTTGAAGGATTTCTTGTTGGTAAAACTTTGGACAGCATTTATAAAGAATATTACGAAAATGGAAATATAAAAACTGAAGGTTTTTATAAAAATTGCGAATATAAAACTAATCACATATCAATTTATTCATCACTACAAACTTGTGGAAGAATAAATATTAAAGATTCTATTAATACTGGAAAACATCACGGAACTTGGAAAAATTATTATGAAAATGGAATATTAAAAAGTGTTTTCAACTATCATTGCAGTTTTTTGCAAGGTAACAATTACACCTATTACGAAAATGGAAATTTAGAAAGTATTGAATTTTATAATGGTGGAAATTTATTAACATCAATAGAATATTATGAAAATGGCTTTGTAGCTAAAAATTCACTTTACACTTATACTCATAATAAAAAAGAAAGTAGCAACTTAAAAAATACAAGAGAATTGGAGTATTATGAAAATGGGAATCTAAAAATTCAAAGAGAAGTTATTGAAAAGGAAAAAGATGTGGAAATAGAAACCGTAAAAGAATATTACCCAAATGGTTTTTTAAAATCCGAAACAGAATTAATAGACTTGGACAAAAATGGAATTTATAGAGAATATTATGAAAATGGAAATGTAAAATATGAAGGGAAATTTCAAAATGACAAACCTATTGAAAAACAATATTTTTACAATGAAAATGGTAAACAAAATAAAATTGAATATTGGAAAAACTTTAAACTAATAAAAACCGAAATAAAATAAAACTACTGCTAACAGGCTTGGCAAGATTGCGAATTTTGTAGTAAATTCACGTTTATTTCTCGCAAGAAATTTTATCTTTAACAGAAAATAGAAAGTTCCGAAGTTCGCAACTGACGAGAAGCGGCGGGACGTTATCGGCAATTTAAAATGAAGACTTTAAAACAGATATTTGTTGAATTCGAAATTGGAGAAATTTATCCAGAAAATTTACCTGATGAAATAATCAAAATTCTTGAATCAACAGACCAAAATGATTTTATCATAAAAATAACAAACCTTTATAAACCTACAAGAGCAGATATAATTGAATATCTATATCCTGCATTCGGTATTACTGAAAAAGAAAGGCTATCAAAAAAAGAAAAATTAGTTTTACTTATAAATAGGTGGATTAATAATAAATTGGAATCTAGGACATTATACGACAGAATTCATTATCTTGAATTAGATGACACTTTAAACAGTGAATCATTTGATTGCTTTATGCGAAATCTATCATTGACCGCAAGCGGAAATTGGGTTCCCGATGATGCATGGGATTGGACAATTGAAAACATTGAAAAAGATTTAAATTCGATTGAAAATAGATATCATGAATTTATTATATAACCTGTTGCTCACAAAGAACTGTGCTTAAAAACGCACTTAAGAAGAACTGTGCTTAAAAACAAACTTAAGGTGGTTTCAAGAAATGGCGAGGCACGGGATTTATCAGAAATTGGAAAGGTAATTAATTAAAAGTTTTGGATATATTTGTAAAGGCTTGGTCTTGGTTCATCGCTACTTCATGAAGCCGCGACACGTTGGCAGTAATAATTGAAAAAATGACGGAAAATAATTCTCAATAATGAAAGATTTTATTTTAAAAACATGGATTTGGATTTGTTTCATAAGAAATAAAGAAACTTTACCTACAAAATCAAAAATAACTAATCCAAAAATGCAATACGAAGTAATGTCAGGAGCATTTATTTGGGAAGATGAAGGATTATGGGAACTTAGAAATCATCATTTACAAGATGCTTTTAAATATGTTATAAATCATAGAATGAATTTAAATGTTAATCCTGAAAATTATGTTGGAGTTATGCGCTCCAAAAGTTTTGATAAAAGTATTTTTGAAATGGCACAAAGATATTTCCCAGATTGGATTGGATTTGAAAAATCTAGATGCTCTTACAATTCTGAACTTGAAGATAGAATTCTTAGAACAAAAAAAGTTGTAAAGTGGAAGCATGAAAAAATAATTAATAGTTAATGAAAGTTATCGGAAAAAGAAATTGAAAATTATTACTACCGCTAACAGCCGTTTCAAGAAATGGCGTGGCTTGGGATTTATCAGAAATTGGAAAGGTTTTTAATTTAAAGTTTTGTTTATATTTGTGAAGGCTTGGTCTTGGTTCATCGCCACTTCTTGAAGCCGAAACGTTATAAGCCATTTCCAAAAACCGATTTATGAGAGAACTAAAGCTTAAAGAATACCTGGAAAATTCTCTGACCGTTGAAGAATTTGTAACGGATTTGGAAAATAGTCAACAGAAAACTGGATATGATACTACTTCAGTTCATATTGAACAAATTGAGGATGGAGAATTTGAAATTAAAAAAAGTCATCTAATTAAAATTTGTGACGACTTGTTAAATGGAAAATTACAACCGATTGATGTAAATACAATTGCATTTGCTTTTATGTTTTCTGATTATTTTACTTGGAATGGTGAAAGTCAGGATGGTAAAATTGTTAGTGAGGTAATATATGACTGGGATAATCCAGAAATTGGTTTTGATTTGACAAAAGAAAATTTTGAGCATTGGAAAGAATATTTGGAAACTGGAAAAACCGATTATTTTACCAAAGAAGAGTTGAAGAAAAAATTTCGTGGCATGAAAAAGAATGGAATGAGAAGAAACGGCTTATAACAGCCGTTTCTCGCAATTGCGAATTTTGTTGTAAGTTCACGTTTGCGTTTCGCAAGAATTTTTATCTTTAACGGAAAATATAAAGTTCCGAAGTTCGCAACTTACGAGAAGCGGCGGAACGCTAGCCGTCATTATAAACAACACCATGCAAAACGAGAAAACATTTAAAACCAAATCAGGATATTGTCACATTTTACCTGAAAAAATTGTATTGACCAGAAATGGAGCTATTGACGAAATTTCTAAAATTACTAGTGGAAATAACATATCTAGAATTTTAGTAATCTATAGTCTGCTTTCTTTATCAATGTTTTACTTTGCCTCTGGTACTTTTAAGAAAGGTGAAAATGGATCAACTTTTCTTTATGCATTGGCTGGAATTTATCTAGTTTACGTAGTAATTAAAAGTTTAAACAATTCTGCTACTCCAATCATTGACAGAAAACAAATTAAAAATGTAAAATTCCATTCTGCAAGAACTGGAGCAACAAGAGCATATTTCGAGATTTTCTTCGAAAATGAAAATGGAAAATTGAAAAAAAGATTGATTATGTTACCTGGTTCATTAAGCGATGGAAAAAACGAAAACGAAAAAGCATTAGAAATTATGAAAAGTGAAAATATGATAACCGAATATAAATAACGACGGCTAACAGCTGTTTCTCGCAATTGCGGATTTTGTTGTTAGTTCACGTACACCTTTCACAAGAATTTTTATCTTTAACAGAAAATAAAAAGTTACGAAGTTCGCAACTGACGAGAAGCGACGGGACGCTATGGGTTACTTGTGCCAAAATGATGCCCCTATCGGAAATCTTAAAAAAAATGATGGATTTTAAATTAACTAGCCGAAAAATTAAACTTTATACATTCATCATAATTTCTATGATGATAGTATTCTTTTTAAATTACAAGATAAAAACTGATATAGGTTATCATGCAGGAAAAGACGGAGGATATTTTAAAAGACTTGAATCAGTTATTGTTTTAAGTGTTTTATTTTATATTGTAATTAGTAAAAGATTACGAATATTATATGGTTTCATTGGATTTGTAATTTCAATTTTATCATCATTTCTCGGATTATTAATCGGTGGTATTTTACAAGCAACTTTATTTGGAGATACGATTATGCACCTAATTGTATTCGGAATTTCATATTTGTCTTTTTTTGGAATTGAAAAATTAATAGAAAAAAAAATTAGCTAATAAGTTATAAAATTTACAAAACAGAAGATTGAAAAGTTGAAATTTGCCAATAGAAACTTGAAAGGTTTGTGGTTTAATCGAAATTTCGACCAAAACAAGCAACCCATAACACACGCTACAAGCAATTTGGGTATTAGGCTTAATTTGAAATTGGTTTTGTATTTGGAAGATTTGGCAAATCCGAATAATGGGCTTAATTTAGTCCCAAACTGCTTGTAGCACGAGAACATCATGTGACATTTCATTACTACACGGATAACTAAAATGGAAGATAGAGAATATAATATCGAAAGATTTGCAGGTGAAGGAAATCTTTGTGCGCTAAAACAATTATTAGATTCTGGGTTTTCGCAAAATGAAATTGATAACGCTTTAGGAAACGCAATCGCTTATTCAAAAATTGAAATTGCAGAATATCTGATAAAACTTGGAGCAAACATTTCTTATCAAAATAATGACGGGATTTATTATGCTGCTCATAATTCTGAATTGGAAGGAATAGAATTTTCGATTAATAAGGGAATCGATATAAATTTTGGAAATGGAACTTTACTCAATACAAGTATAATTGCTGCCACAAATACTAAGAATAACGACATCATAGTTTGGCTACTTGAACACGGTGCAAATCCGAATCTCATTTCTGAATCTTCATTAAGTGTTATTGAACGATTTGGTTCACAGGAATTGAAAAAAATAATTAGAAACGTCACATAACCGCCGCTAACTGCAATTGCTGACTTTCGGGTTGCAGAACGTTTGGTTTTCACGAAGAAAGTTTTATCTTGACAGAGAAAACTCGGCTCGCTTTCATCAGCAACTGACAGTTAGCGGCCTAACGTTGGCAGTAAGTTAAAATAAAAAATCATATGAAAAATAAACTGATAATTTTATTTTTTTTAATCTCAATTAATTGGACTTTTTCGCAAGAAAAAATAAAAGCAGATATTGATATAATCAATTTTCTTGGGAGAATTCCCCAAAAAACAGAAAGTAATTCTTTGTCAGATAATCTATTAAGAATATTGTACTACAAAATTCAGCCAAAAGAATATCCAAAAATAGGATATTTAAATACCAAAGGAGAAAAAATAATTGAACCTAAATTCAATATGGGTTCAGATTTCTATGATGATTATGCTAATGTAATTAAAGATTCTTTATATGGTTATGTTAGTAAAGACGGTAAAGAAACCTACTTCGAAAATTATACTGATGTCTTCTTCTATTATGGTAATACTGGAATAGCCAAAAAAAATGGTAGGTATGGATTAATTAATCGTAAAGGTGATTCATTGACGGAATTCAAATATACGATGGTAAGTAATTTTGGTTTTAATCATTATAAATGCCAAACTGAAAATAAAAAAAGTCATATTTTAGATTCAAATGGTAAGATAATTTTTAATAAAGACCTAGAATTTGATATACAAAGTCATTATTTTGAAAAGGATTCTATTATAATTTTCCGAGAAACAATAGATCGAAATAAACTAAATGGTCTAGTAAGTATTGATGGAAAAGTTATTATTGAACCTAAATATGAAAATATTTTTTTCATTAATGACAGTGAACTATTTATTGTACAAAATAAAAAAAAATATGGTTTTATAAATAAGTATGGAAAAGAAGTTATTCCCCTAATTTATGATAAAGTTGGATTTAACATAAATGAAAATTTAATACCTGTACTAAAAGATGGAAAATGGGGTTTTATAAGCCGAGAAAATGAAACTAAAATACCGTTTGAATATGATGATGCTAGTGCATTTTTAAATGGTTTAGCTTTTGTAAAAAAAGGAGGAAATTATGGATGTATAAATACAAAGAATAAGGTTAGAGTCAACTTCAACTTGAAAGAAACTAAATTTCCTTTCTTTACTAACGATTTAGCAATATTTGAAGAAAACGGAAAATATGGATTCATCAATAAAAAAGGACAAATCAAAATTCCAGCAATTTATAACAAAGCTTTTCCTTTCGTTAATGAACTCGCTTATGTGGAAATAGATGGAAAAGTTGGATATATAAACAAAAATGGAAAGGAAATAATTCCAGTAAAGTATAAACAACTCTGGTTTGAAAATGCTGGAATTATAAAATATGCAGATTAAATTTAAAATAAAACCTACAGCTAACAGCAGTTTGCAAAAATGGCGGGTTTTGGGTTTAATTTAAAGTTGGTTTTGTACTTGCAAAGTTAGTGAAAAGCCGAAATTTTAGGCTTCCTTAATCCACCACTTCTGAAAGCGGAACGATAGCTGTAATGCGCCAAGTTTGTCTTAAAAAACGAAAATATGAATAATTTATATGCGTTTATAGAGTTGATAAGAGAAAAACCATATTTATATATTGGTGACTCAAATTTTTCTACTTTATGTAATAACATTAATGGTTATCAATTATATTGTTTTATAAATAACGTAAATGAAAACTTATATCCAGATTGGGGAAAATTTCAAGATTTTGTTGCTTTAAAACTTAATTATTCAGAATCAACTTCAGGGTTTAAAAATATGATTCTTGAAAGAAATGATTTTGATGAACATAAATCCTTAATTAGTTTTTATGACCTTTTCGACTTATTTCGAAAGCATTAAAATATTCAAAACACTAAAAATTCACTACTAACAAACTTCAAAAATGTTAACCGAAAAAGAGCTATTAGAAATTGAATCGCGAGTTAATCAGGCTCAAAAAGGACCGTGGAAAGCTTACATTGAAGGACGTGATCATGAAAGTGGTTCACACTTTATTATGACAGGTGTTGGTAGTAATGATGAAAATGACATTGACCTTTCGGGTGCGACATTCGCAGACTATGATTTTATAGCAAACGCAAAGCAAGACATTCCAAAATTAATAACTGAAATTCGAAAGTTAAAAAGTCAATTGAAAAAATAAAGCACTACCGCTAACAGCAGTTACAAGAAATTGCTAGCCATGGGATTTATAAGAAATTGGAAAGGTCTTTAATTTAAAGTTTTGGTTATATTTGTGAAGGCTTGTCTTGGTTCATCACCACCTCTTGAAACCACGACACGTTGTAGGCAATTTTACTGTAGAACTCTGAAAAAGAAACATATATAAAAATGAAAAAATCAATTAATTTATTTCTCATATTATTGACAAGTGTAATTTATTCGCAAAATAATTTTGAATATAAAAAAGATTTCACAAGAATACTTTTGGAAACAAAAAATAATCAAAGCAACATATTCTATGAAAAACAATTAAAAAAATTTGTAGAAAATGATAGTCTTCAAAGTGATTATGAAACATTGTCACTTATGATTGGATATACAGAAAAGAAAGAATATAAACCATATTTAGATATATTTACGGGAACAGAACTTTATAATTTAAATGAAGAAAAAAAGTATACCGAAGTTATTGAAAAAGCAACAAATATTTTAAATTTAAATCCATTTCATATTAAGGCTTTACAAGAAATTAGTTATGCTCTAAAAATGACAAATAATAAAAGTGAAGCCATCAAATACGATAATAGAAAAATTAAAATATTTAAAGCAATGGCTTACAGTTGTAATGGTGATTCAAAAAAATATCCAATATTTGCTCTTGCACCAAAAGATGGACAATATTATATTAAATATTTTTTGAGGAGGAAATTGGGAGCAATGGGCTCAGGTTTTGACAAAGACAATAATTTTATTGATATTTTGGAAGCAAAAAGCGAAAGTGAATCAATAACATATAATTTTATTATTGAACATGCTAAAAAGAAAATGTTTGAAAAATAAAAAACTGCCTACAACAGCAGTTACAAGAAATTGCTAGGCATGGGATTTATCAGAAATTGGAAATGTCTTCAATTTAAAGTTTTGTTTATATTTGTAAAGGCTTGGTCTTGGTTCATCACCACTTCTTGAAGCTGCAACACGTTGACACCTATTACGAAAGAAAATCAAAACTTATGAAAAAAATTATCCACGTACTATTACTTCTATTTTCTGTAGCAGTGTTTGCTTGCGAATGTGATCCTCCTAAAATAACCGAAAAATATATCGAATCTGAATTTGTTGCTCAGGTTAAAATTATTAAAAATTATAAAAATGAAAACTCAGAAGAACTGTATAAAGCAGACATTTTAATTAGTGAACTTTTTAAAGGAGAAAGTTTAAAATCAATTTATGTCGCAGGGAGGAGTGATGGAAGTATGGGGAACTCCTGTTCTATATTTATTCCTGAAAACACTGAATTGTTTATTTATGCCCGAAAAGATAAAGACGGAAAATATATAATCGGAAAGTGTTCAGGTTTACTGTATATAAACGAATCTAATCGGAAGAAACAAACACTAGAATTAGAAATATTAAAAATGTTTAAGTCAAAAAGCATAGTTTTCACCGACAAAATAAATTATCGAGAAAAAAGTAATATTTATAGAGATTTACTACAATTTAAAGGAATTGAACTTAATAAAGAATACGGAATATATGAAATTATTTTCAGTGCTGATTTGACAATTAAAACTGTGTTTGAAATTAGTGGTTTTGGAAATCAAATAGATCATAAACTAATTGAAATTATAAAAAAAAGTGAATGGTCTAGTTTTAACAAAGGAATAAAAGATAAAGTCCCAGATAATAGTAAACTACTATTTGGAATATATTTTTATCCTAAAGAAAAGAATGAGTTAAGTTTTTTAAGTCAGTTCTATCTATAAAGTAACTGGTTCTAACACCTACTACAACGGATTTGGGCAATTGGCTTGATGGGAAATTAGTTTTATATTTGGGATGATTTGGCAAATCCGAAAATAGGGCTGAATTTAGTCCCAAACCCTCTGTAGCGCGAGAACGTTAGTGGCAAGTATACATCACTTTAAATAAGACTTTATGAAATTTCAACTATGGCTTTTAATTTCTATCTTAACTTTTCCAAGTTATGGACAAGACATTACAACTTGTACTATAAAATTAAAAGAAACTTTTGAAAAAATTGAATTTTACACAGACCAAAGAGGCAAAAATGAATTTGCTTACGATTCAATTAATAGAAGTAATGAAAATTTTGAAAAACTATTGCTACACTGTACGTCTTCATTTCCAGAAACATTAACTCTTGACTTTAAAGATTTAACGAAAAGTGGTTTGGAGATATCAACATCCAAAAACAGTCTTTTTAGGATTTATTCTTGGGATACAGAAACTGGAGGAACAATGAGAAGTTTTAGGAATATATTTCAATTTAAAAGCAGTGAAAAAGTCTTTTCTCAAAAGTTATTATCCGATGTTGATGAGTACGGAGAAAGTAGCTATTCTTATGAAATTCTTGACCAAGTAATCGCAAAAAAGAAAACTTTTTATATTGTGAAATGCATTTCAATTGGTAGCTCTGCAGTTTCAAGTCATAAAATAAAAATATTCAGTATTGAAAACGGAAAATTAAATGATAACGCCAAACTTATAAAAACAAAATCTGGCATTAAAAATGAATTAAGTTATGAGATTGACTTCTCATCAAGTGTTAATCAAGAACCGAACTCAGTTGACAGAGAATATGCTTGGTTAAAATATGATGTGAAGAATAAAATTATAATTATACCATTAATTTCAGAAGAAGGAAAGTTGACAAAACAGAAAATAAAATATCAATTTAATGGAGACTACTTTGAAAAGATATAATATGCCAGCCACTAACAGCCGTTTCTCGCAATTGCGAATTTTGTGAGAAGTTCACGTTTACATTTCGCAAGAATTTTTATCTTTAACAGAAAATAATTCGTTTCGAAGTTCGCAACTGACGAGAAGCGGCGGAACATTGGCGCTAGTTTAATGAAACTATGAACTAAAAATATGGACTGGAGAGAATTCAATAGGGAAGCATTCGAGAAAAGATACAAAGTTTTCGCATTTATCACCAAAACCGCAGGCACAAATTTTTTTTCAGAAAAAGTATGGACGGTGTTCGATATTTGTTTTGCGCCAATAATTGAAAAAAGCGAAGAAACTTCGCCTATCTACTCCATGCAGATGTCATCAGAAAAAAAGGGATGGCTACCATTGGGGAGAATGACATATCAAAAAACAAATCTGATAAAATGTATAGATAAATATAAAAATCATAACAACTGGAGAGTTTTCAACACTCAAATCTGGTCTGGCGATCGGAAACAGATTATGGAGGAGAATAGATTCCCAGAGTTTGTATTTACCGTTGAATATACCAGCAGCAAATTTCCCGGAAATCCCGTGGACAATGTGTTGTGTTGTAGTTTCGAGTTAGAGTTTTATACTACTTACAAATCACTTATTGATAGGTCGATCGAGAAATTTAAAAACAACATAAAGTATGAAAAAGGATTTGAATTTATAAGGCCTTGGTTTATTGGTCTTCTATCGCCCGAAGGCGTCGCAGGAGTATATTCAAGAATTGCAGGAGTAGATGGTGTTTTATCATCAATGAATTTGATCGATTCAGAAACATTCAATTGGAATAATAAGCAGTGCGATGTTAAAAATGTCATTGAACTATAAAACTACCGCCAACCCACGCTAGGCGCAATAACCGGTTGAACTTTAGCTGGAACTTCGTTCAAACCAAAAGTATTTTATCTTGCCGAAAATACTCAGCCCTATTTCCGGTTACTGCGCCTAGCGCGAAACCGTCAGCAGTAATTCTAACTCAAATTGCGTAAATTCAATAACTTAATGCAACGGATGATAAATATATTTAAAAAAAAATTCAATTCTTTGGAAACAGAAATAACTTTAAATCCTTCTATACTTTTCGATAATTCTGTAACGAGTGATCGATTATCATTTTATCAAATATATTTAGGAGATAGTTCTAATAAAATTGAGGTGGATAATGTAGTTGATACTACCTTAGAAAAATTTCCTGATAATGCAACTTCAAGAAGTTGGCATGATGGAAAAACATTTTATTTTATTAATAATGAAGAAATTGAATACAAATTAAATGATAGAATAAGCTCAGTTTTAAATGATAGTGGATGGATTCATTTGAAAAATGATATAAAATATAGAATAGAAAACAAAATAATTGTCGAATTTGCAATACATGGTGATTTTCTTAATTTTTATAAAAACATCCAAAAAAAAGACATTGAAAAAAAATTTGGAAAAGCAGATAAAATTGTTGAAAACTGGGAAAATTATGATGGAACACTTTTCAACACTGATTTTATTTACGAAAAAAGAAAAATAAGAATTCATTTTCAAGATTGGGACAAAGAAATAAATGGAATTAACATTGGAGAGAGTCTTAATAATGAAAAATAAAAACTACCACTAACAGGCGTTTGGCAAGATTGCGAATTTTGTAGTAAATTCACGTTTACGTTTCGCAAGAATTTTTATCTTTAACAGAAAATATATAGTTCCGAAGTTCGCAACTGACGAGAAGAGGCGGGACGTTATCGGCAAGTTTAAAAAATTATAATGATAAAAAAAGCAACCATATTCTTTACGCTATTAATTATTATTTCGTGTAAGCACGATCTTAATCCAAAAGTGGAAAAAGCAACTTTAAAAATTAGTGAGCAAAATAGTATTCTTGTTGATTTTATTTTTGACAATTACAGGTATAAAAACCTAATGAGCGTTGCCTCAACCGAAGATTTGGTTTATCTTACAGATCATGAAAGTCCCAATGTTAGATTGTTTGCATTTATTGGATTGATGGAAAGAGATTATCCGAAAATTAAAGAGATATATAATACTCATAAAAATGATTCGGTAGATGTTTGGGTGTCAAACGGTGCTTGCTTGACAAATCAAATTCCTCTCAACTATCTTATGGAAGAAGCAATTTCACCTGAATCAATACATTCATTATATTTTTCAAAGAATAAGTATCATTTGAAAAATAAAACCAGCCGATAACATCAGCTAGCGTCAATGGCGAGGTCAGAGCTATCAGGAAAGTACGCTGATGTAATTAAATTTTGGTTATATTTGTTTGATCCGTGCTGATAGTCGCCACAAACGATAGCTGAGGGAAGTTATAACCAAGTCTATAAAATGACAAAATATGAAATCAAAAATAATTATTGCTGTTTTTTTTCTGTTATCAAGCTATAATGTAAAGAGTCAGGAATCCAAAAGCATTGAATACAAAAATATTATTATTGGTCATTGGAATTTTTTACACGCAAAATCTGAAAATGATAGCATAGTAAATGAAGATATTAGAATTAAAAATATTGTTTTTTTTTCTGATGGCAGTTTTACAATAAATGGAAATGATAAAGGAAAAATAATTGGGAAATTTAAAATTGATAGTAATTCAATTACTTTATCCAATGCTTTTGTAAATGGTAAAAAATCAAAAGAAAAAAATCAATTTCCGTACCTATTTTCGGGCTCAAAAAAATTAATTCTTGAAATTATTTCTGAGTTGGGAAAAAGAAAACTCATTTTCACGAAAAAATAAGACCTGATTATAACAGCTGTTTCTAGCAATGGCTAGGCACGGGATTTATCAGAAATCGGAAAGGTTTTTAATTAAAAGTTTAGTTATATTTGTGAAGGCTTGTTCTTGGTTCATCGCCACTTCTTGAAGCCGAAACGTTATAAGCCATTTCCAAAAACCGATTTATGAGAGAACTAAAGCTTAAAGAATACCTGGAAAATTCTCTGACCGTTGAAGAATTTGTAACGGATTTGGAAAATAGTCAACAGAAAACTGGATATGATACTACTTCAGTTCATATTGAACAAATTGAGGATGGAGAATTTGAAATTACAAAAAGTCATCTAATTAAAATTTGTGACGACTTGTTAAATGGAAAATTACAACCGATTGATGTAAATACAATTGCATTTGCTTTTATGTTTTCTGATTATTTTACTTGGAATGGTGAAAGTCAGGATAGTAAAATTGTTAGTGAGGTAATATATGATTGGGATAATCCAGAAATTGGTTTTGATTTGACAAAAGAAAATTTTGAGCATTGGAAAGAATATTTGGAAACTGGAAAAACCGATTATTTTACCAAAGAAGAGTTGAAGAAAAAATTTCGTGGCGTGAAAAAGAATGGAATGAGAAGAAACGGCTTATAACAGCCGTTTCTCGCAATTGCGAATTTTGTGGTAATTTCAAGTTCGCGTTTTGCAAGAATTTTTATCTTTGATAGGAAATAATCAGTTCAAAAGTTCGCAACCTCGCCGAGTGGAGGAACGTTAGCGGCAATACGTCCGGAAAATGGTAGAATTCAAAACTTATTTATAATCACATTCTTTTAATAAAAAATGAAAAAAGATATTTTTTTGTTGCTGAGCTTAATAAGCTTTTTGGTTTTCGTAAGTTTTGCTTATTATTTGCATTATGGATTTGTTGATTTTATAAATGATGTATTATATTCGGACGAAAAAATTCCTATTGAACATAAAAAAGATCCATACTATTTTATGGAGGAAAAAATTAGATTTAGAGAGATTTCTGTGTTTATATTCTTTTTTTCGTCACTTTTATCAATTCTTCTTTTATGGTCAAAATCCAAATTAACTATTACTAAAGTTATATTAATTTTACAGGCATTAATTGTCATAATTTCAATTTTAATATATAAATTAAGAATTGGAATCTATGTTACTTGAAGAACTATGATTGGATTACTAAATTTACTAACCGAAAAGAAGCAATTTGTAGTACTTCTAACATCCGTTTCACGAAATTGCGGGGTTTGGGATTTATCAGAATTGGTAATTTTTGAAATTAAAATTTGTCTACATTTGCAAACAAAAGTATTGAAAATAAGCAACTTCGTGAAGCGGCGACACGTTAGTGGCAAGCTATAAAAAAAACACAAAATAGAAATGGAATCTAAAGAAAGTTTTAAATTATATGAATACGAAATTGAAAAATATTCAATTAGATTTTGGAGCGTTTTTAAAAAATATCTACTTATTTACTCAATCATTTTAATAATTTTAGTGCTTTTCAATTTGGAAAAGAGAAGTTTAATTACTGAATCTTGCATTATAATTGTACTACTTTTTTTACTCATCAGATTTTATGATGTAAGGAAATGGGTAAAAATTAAAATTGAAAAAATTGAATTGAAAACAGAAACATACGAAATTGAAATAGTTGAAAAAAACGTAAGAAACAAAATAAATATTCATGCTAAAGACTTAACAAAAAAACTAAAATGGATTGATAATAAACCCAAAATATTACAATTAACAGTCTTTGATAAAGGTAAAGAAATAATAAAAATTTATTCAGGTGGAAAATCAGAAATTGAATATGAATTAGAAAAAATTTCTTTTGAACTAAATAAAAAAGCCAGCCACTAACAAAGGTGGTTTCAAGAAATGGCGAGGCTTGGGATTTATCAGAAATTGGAAAGGTTTTTAATTTAAAGTTTTGTTTATATTTGTACAGACTTGGTCTTTGTTTATCTCCACTTCTTGAAGTCGCGAAACGTTATATGAAATTTTATAAAATGACAACGAATGAAAATATATCTTTTTGCATTTCTTCTTTTTAATACAATACTATACTCACAGAAAAAATATTTGGAAGATGATGTTAATTATGTGAGAGAAACATATACTTACTATTACAAAAATACTTGGAAACCATATACAGGAATCATTAAATCTAAAGATGAACAAAGTTTGTCTATAGGAAAAGTAAAAAATGGTTGGATTGTATATTCAGAATATTATGACATTAAAGGCAAATTAAAAAATAAGTCAACACACACAGAATTTAAATCAAATTATGACACTATCAATAAAAATACTTTACTAAAAAACGTTAATCAATTAGATATAAGTGAAATTAAATTTCAAAAAGTTAAAGTTTATTACAACAAAGAATCTAATAATTCCACACCAAAAAGAATAAATGGAGTTGTTGCATATAATAATGAAAAATGGTTTTATAAAAATGGAATTCTGATCAAAATTGAAAAGTTTTTTGATGAGCAATTTCAACATGTAAAAGAAAGGATATCAATATTTCATTCTCCATTAGGGAATATAACATATGACAATCAAGAAGATGTTTTTCACGAATATAAAAAGTGGGATGAAAATGGAAATCTAATTGCGATTGGTGTTTATAAGAATGAGGAATATAATGCAACAGAATAAAAACTTCATATAACAGCCGTTTCAAGAAATGGCGAGTCATGGGATTTATTTGAAATCGTAAAGGTTATTAAATTAAAGTTTTGTTTATATTTGTGAAGGGTTGTTCTTGGTTCATCGCCACTTTATGAAACCGTAACGCGTTAGTGGTTATGTTAAAAAAAAAAATGAAAAATATTTCAAAAATAAATTTTAGTACGATCTTTTTTTTGATAATTACAAATTTTAGTTATGCTCAATTATCCTATAAATTTATTGAACCAAATATATCCTTTTCTTACAATGAAGATCTTTTTGAGATTTCTAACAGATATTCAAATACATATTATAATAATGAAAATTATGATTTTAAGGTAAAGAATAAAAGTAACATAACAATTACCGTAAAAGCAGATCATCCACCAAAAAAAATTCGCTCTGTAGTGTTTATGGATAGTGTAATGACTTCAAGAATCGAAGATGTAAAAGCCTTTTTCAAAAAAGACAGTATAACAATTATTGAAATTGATAAAAAGATAAGTCACATCAGCGATTTTTTATGTGTTGGATTTACTATTTTAGAAAAGAACAGTAAGGAAAAAACAACATCAATTACTTGCAATCACATAACTGTAAATGACAAGACTGAGGTAACTTTACTATCCTCAGGTGATGTATCATTATCAGAAAACTATGAGATTATCAAAACATTTCTTGAAGGATTTAAAACGTATTCAGAACAAGAAATCCAAAAAGAAGAACAAAAAATTAAAGATGATGTTGAAATTGTAGTGGAGAAAAGCACAAAAGAGATTAAATTATTTAGTGATAGAAAAAATGCCTACATAGGTGTTTTAAAAGTAAATAAAAAAACATCTTCAAAACTAAAAGAAATTAGAATCATCAACAGTTTAGGCAAAGAAGTTTTTACTCCAGAAAAAAATGGCAATATATATTTTGCTTGTAAAAAAAATGCTACCGAAGAGAATAACGGAGAAGCGATTTTTATTACTTCTCTCGGCAAAGAAGTAATTATTCCATTTAAATTTAAGCAATAGAAAGAAACACAGTCACTAAGGCGGTTTCAAGAAATGGCTAGGGATGGGATTTATTTGAAATCGGAAAGGTTATTAATTTTAAAGTTTTGTTATATTTGTGTAGGCTAGGTCTTGGTTCATCGCCACTATTTGAAGCCGCAACACGTTGTGCGTCAGTTTGGCGGAACGAAAAATGAACATAAACACATGAAAAAAAAAATCAGAAAATCAATCTTACTACTGATAACATTATCAATTACAAACTTAATTTTTTCGCAAAAAATGGATAATAAACTTAAACTAACTTTAAAAGATTTTGAGAATAAAAATCAATTAGAATTGTTTGATAAAATTATCGAGGATGTTTATGCAAGAGAAATTGACCATGACAACATTGAAAACTTTGAAAACCCACTAAAAAACTTAATTTACATAAGTAATATGCACGGACAAGTTCTAAATGGTGGTGTAATACAATTTGTTGACAATTATACAGGAGATTCTTTCGAAGAAACGCTAATAGCACTTAAAGAAATCAAAGCAGTAGAATATATTGAAATTCTTGAAAAATTAAAATCTATATTCCCAAAGGGATTAATACCAAAAGATATGGAAGAAAGACGCGAAGTGATAGACGGAATTTGGGAAAGTCTTAATGAAAAGCAAGATGCTGAAATGAATGAATTGCTAGAAAAATTAGATAACAAATATTATGATAATCAAGAATTATTATATAAATATTTTATTAACTATACCAAAAATAATACTAAATAAAACCGAACGCACAACAGCGTTTGGCAAAATAGCGGGTTCAGTGCTAAATTGAACATTCGGATTTCTAATAAACATTAGTGCTAAATTAAAAGTAAGCACTTCTAAATCCGCCACTTCGACAAGCTGCAAAACATTAGCGGCAATGCTTAGAACTTAACAATGAAGAAAATACTATTTCTATTTTTACCTTTTTTAATGATTTCTTGTTCCCAAGAAAACGTTATATATTACAATTTTGGCAATGTAACATTAACTAGAATTAATGATTATCCTAAAGACTATTTCTTTTATGGAAAGAAAGAAAGCTTGAATGATACATTAGCAGCTACGTATATAAAAACTTCATTTAGTGGCTTCAATTCTGGAATGAATGGATTTGTTATTTTTAATGATGATGGAACTATAAGTTTTATTCGTATGAATGCTTCGTTTGAAAAAATTGGTAATGAAAAAACCATAAATATTGTTGAATTTAAACACAATCTTGATTTTATCAATTGGAAAGAGAAAGCAAAGCAAAAATTTCAAAACAAAATTTATATAAGTGACGTAATTGAATTGGAAAAGAAAAGAAATAAAGAATATAAGTCTGGAGTCAAAGCAATATATCAGGATTAGCACAGCCGCTAGCATCCGTTTCTCGCAATTGCGAATTTTGTGGTAAGTTCATGTTTACATTTCGCAAGAAATTTTATCTTTGGTAGAAAATAATCGATTCCGAAATTCGCAACCTCGGCTAGCGCAAGAACGTTAGTAGCCATTTTTAAACGACCGCTTTTCAAAAGAAATGAAAACAATAGGTACACTTATAACTTTCTTAACACTTTCTCTTGGATTTTCCCAAAATGGAGAATTGACTGGAATTATAATGAAAATGGTAAAATTGGATTTCCGGGATTGATTGTTGAGCTAATCCAAGACGGAAAGTTAATTAAAGAAGCTCAGACTGATTTTGATGGAAAATATTGCTTTAAAAATATTCCATCTGGAATCTACTCGATAAAGATGAATAGTTTAGGAATGCGGGAAGAAATTGTTGAAAATATTACGTTAGAAACACAAATAAAAGTTCTTGATTTTTCGTATCCCAAACCTTGTGTTAGCACTAAAAAAGTTTGCCCAAAAGGCCATAGAAACAATATAATTCCAATTGCTTATGGTTTACCTACAAAGAAAACATTGACAAAAGCAGAAAATAAAAAAGTGAAATTAGGAGGTTGCACGCCGTACTGCGAAAAATGGCATTGTGTTGAGCATGATTTGGACTTTTAGAAAAACAGCCACTAACAAAAAACTGTACTTAAAAACAAACTTAAGGCGGTTTCAAGAAATGGCGAGTCATTGGATTTATTTGAAATCGTAAAGGTTATTAATTTAAAGTTTTAGTTATATTTGTACTGATGTGCCCAGTGTTCATAGCCACTTTTTGAAGCCAAAGAAGGTTGTATCAAACTTTAAAATGAACGAACTAATTAAAAAATATAGTATTAATAAATGGTGGTTTCCTACTACTATTTTTTTTATATTGATTATTTTATACTTCATTACTACTAGTATAGCAATTATACCTTCTTATTTGTTTATAATTATTGGGATTATTTTATTGTTCTTTGCTGGAATAATTCAACTTTATAATAAAAAATGGTTAGTTGGAATTTTAAATTTAGGATTGTTCTGTTTTACTATATTTATTATTGTAGCTGTTATGGCTTCGACTATAACACTATTTGGTCCTGACACAGATACTTTTGCAGACAACTTAAAATTACCAAAAAACGTAAAATTACATAAGCCTATTGAGACCAAAATGGGTGATAATTTTGAATTGATAAAACCCAATACCAAAAAAGAAACTAGTAAAGATAAAATTGATTTTGAATTATATAATTCTTTTCAACCTGGTTTGTATGCCTACGACCTATGGATTGATTCTAAAGAAAGTGGAATAATTTTTTTAAAGGCATATGAAATAACTCAAAAAATTGAGCTATCACATCCTGAGCTAGAAGAAAGATCTATGATAAGAATTAGCAATACGAATAGTTTAATTCAAAAATTCAGCACAAAAGATGACTTTACAATTTATGAAGGAGATTGGGGAAAACCCTATGGAGCGAGATTTGAAGTTTGGTTTAAATCAGACAATAACAAAAAAGCAATAAAATTATTTGAAAAAAATTATATTATTGAAGGCTGGATGCGATAAAGAAAAACTAGCTACACTATCGGTTTCAAGAAATGGCTAATCTCGGGATTTATCATTAGTGGAAAAGGCTTTTAATTTTAAGTTTTAGTGCTATTTGGAAAGACTTGGACTTGGTTCCTCGCCACTTCATGAAGCTGCCGAACGTTAGCACCTATATTCAAAAAAAACTGAAAATGACACACTACTTTTTATTTACAATAGTGATCCTATTCGCAGCGACTTATGGAAGTAAATATGCGAAAAAAGTTGAATCAGAAAATGATAAAAAAAATCAATCAAAAGAATTAGACTATTTAAAAGAGACTATTTTTTTTGGACTCAAAAATATGAACGACGGTTTTGATTCCGATTCAATTTATTACTTTTCAGAATCAGACTTTGAAATTGTAATTAAAAGAGTTGAAAAGCATGGTATTGGAATTATGGGGATCGAACCGTGGTTGAATGGAGAATTTTATGATGTGAAAGTTGCTGAAGACTATGGTGAACATGCAAATGAACCAAAATGGTATAAAAAAGCGTTTAATGAGTTCAAAGAAATTAAAGAGAAGAATCTTTTATATAGCGCAAGTTATAAGATTTCTTGAAAATAAAATACTGTTGCTAACAGCTGTTTCTAGCAATGGCTAGGCATGAGTTTATCAGAAATCGGAAAGGTTATTAATTTTAAAGTTTTGATATATTTGTGAAGGCTTGTTCTTGGTTCATTGCCACTTCATGAAGCCGCGACTCGTTAACGGTAATTTTAAATAAATTCGTTAAAAACAAAACATATGCTACGAATACTATTTTTTTCAATTTTTATTTCAATATTAAATATAAATTATTTAGTATCGCAAAACATTCGGTGCGAGAAGATTTCTAAAGAATTAGAACGCTATATAGACTCGCTCAAAAAACAGAATTATGATATAGTATTTAGTAATTCCAAAAGTGAAATCAGATTAGAATCATCAAATAAATCCATCCAACTTGAATTTAAAAATCTCAAAGGTTTTCATGCAAAAAGTAAAACAGAACTTAAAGATACTATGTATGTAAGTTTCAATGTTTATGAAATTTGTTTTACTAATGAAAATCAATCAAAACTCTATGAAAAAAAGATAAGTGAGATAATTAATGAAAGTAACGGAATTAATGAAAAAATATATGATTTTGTAATCCGAAAAGGAACTAGAATACTATATATTTTCACCAATGCCCGAATATTTTATGAATCGGTACTAGTACAAAAAAACAACTTGCTGAAGATATAAAAAACCACCAGTAAAACACTGTTACAAGCAATTTGAGCAATTGGCTTAATGGTAAGTTAGTCTTATATTTGAGATGATTTGGCAAATCCGAATAATGGGCTTAATTTAGAAGCAAACTTCTTTAAGCGCAAGAACGTTAGCACTGATTTTAGAGAAAATCTGATTTAATTAGAACTATTCATTTTTATGAAGATAATTATAAACATGAAAACAATGATCTTAATAGAGAATCTACTAATGTTAAAATAATTGACTATCCTATTGATTACTATAGAGAAAGTTATATATTTGCAATATGAAAAAAATCATCACAAAAGAATCAATAATGAAATCTATAACCAAAATGGTTGCAGATAAAGCTATTGTTCGTTCTTTTTTGAAAGGAGACACTTCTATTGAAACAGTAACTCAAAAAGGTATTAAGTTTGCCAAACCTTTATAACTACACTTTTAACGAAGTTACAAGTACTTATAATTTTACTACTAAAAATAACATTGAATATAAAGTTGTATTTATAATCGATGAAACTCTTGATTCTGTATCTCAAGATACGATTGAAAATGTATATCAAGTAATTATTGAAAAGGTTAGTGATACTATTGAACCTTTTGACAGTGCGGTTGCGCGAACAATTGACGATATAATAAAATCTTTCTTCGAAAATGCTCAAAATTCTTTAATCTATATTTGTTCAGAAGATGAAGAAAAGGCACAAATTAGATTTAATGTATTTGATAGATGGTATTTAAATAGCACTTTTAATGAATTTGTAACGAAAATTGATAACGTTATTAATTGCGAAGCCAATGGAGAAACTTTCTTACTCTATACTTCTTTATTGTATCATAACGACAACCCAAATATTGAGTACGTTCTCACCGCATATAATAGCATTGAAGAAGTTTTAAATTCAAAATAAAAACCACCCCTAACAGCCATTTCACTCAATTACGAATTTTGCCGTAAGTTCACATTCACATTCCGCAAGAATTTTTATCTTTATCAGAAAATAAAAAATTCCGCACTTCGCAACTGACGAAAAGAGGTGGAACGTTATCACTCATTTTAACCCAACTGCAATTTGAGAACTTTTAGGAAAATAGTACTTGCCGTTGTTATTATCATAATTCTTGGATTTGTTATTATTTATGATGAATTCGACAGAGGAAAACATTAGTCTTCTATTCTGCCAAAAGAAGAGCTTACCGAGTTTTTTACTTACGAAACAACTGAAGAACAAGAAAAAGCCTTTGAAAAGAATTTTGGAAATGAAAAATATAAATTTCCAAGAGAAGAAGTTGCAGAAGTTAAACTATTCCAAAATAGATTTTTAGTGAGTCGATTGACTTCGAAAACATTATCAGAAAAAAATAAAGCAAAAGTAATTTCTTTTTTTAATGATTCTGATAATTTTGATTGGTCTGAGACGACTTGGGAAGTTATCGAGTCAGAATATATTATGCGGTTTTACAATGAAAAAGGCAAAGAAATCGGTAAGATATGGTTGTGTTTGGAAGGTTGTGGAATGACAGAATCAATTCCTTTTTCGCCGAATATGAAATATGGCGGCTTAAGTGAAAGTGGAAAAGAAGGCGTTGAAAAGATTATAAATACAATACTAAACGAATAAAACGAGTGATAACAGCCGTTTCTTGCAATTGCGAATTTTGCTGTAAGTTCACATTCACATTTCGCAAGAATCTTTATCTTTATCAGAAATTGAAAAGTTCTGACCTTTTCAACTGACAAGAAGAGGTGGAACGTTAGTGGTAAAGTTACCACAAAACCCTAAAAAAACCAATTAGAGCACTTTAATGAAAAACATTTTTACAAAAAACAAACCACACTATCATTTTTCAGCAAGTGAAAAGGAAAAAGAAAACACAATCTTAATTTGGAAAGGTATTGTTGGTTTTTTTGGATGTTTATGCTTCTTTTATTCAATAAGACAATGTAACCTTTTTGTTATTATTGGTTTAGACTTCATACTTAAATTGTATACAGTTATTGGATTACTATTCACAATATTATTATATAAAATAGATAAAGTATACGAAAAAAATGATTATTCATTTATAGTTATTTATTTTCAAAAATTTTTTACTTATGGCTCTATTTTCTTAGCGCTTTTCATTTTCACAAATAAACATTTATCAACAAGTAAAGAATATGAAATTACTACATTACTACTTGAAAAAAAAGAAGGCAAAAACAGAAGAGCAAATGAAATAACTGTGAAAATTGGAGCGAATTACACTGTTATTAATGTACATAAATATAATTTTGAAAAAATAAAAAAATCAAACTACGCTACTATTAAATTAAAAAATGGATATTGGAATAAACTACTAATTCTTGATACAAAATTAGTAGAATAAATAAAAACTACCACGAACACACGCTACAAGCAATTTGGGCATTATTAGGCTTAATGGTAAGTTAGTCTTATATTTGAGATGATTTGGCAAATCCGAATAATGGGCTTAATTTAGTCTCAAACTTCTTGTAACGCTAGAACGTTAGTGGTAAGTTAACTTAAAAAAATCGTTCATAAATGACTAAATCAAAACTATTTTTTCTAATTGTTATCTCTCAAATTTTGTGTAATTGCACACAAAAAAAAGATTCTGATGGTAGTCTTAATGGAGTCTATGGAATGACAAAATATTTTCAATCAAGCACTACCAACTCAGAATACATAGAAACTTTTTTAATTCAAATCAAAAAGAATAAAATAAAAATATTCGGAACTGTTCCAACTTGGGGAAAAGATTATAAATACAAATTAAATAAAACAAAAGATACAATTTTGTTAGAAAATAACTTTAAAATATTTAGAAAAAATAATGATAGTACTATCGTTTATCTTGAAACTAGAATAGACAATAAAACAGAAAGAATTGAATTTCAAAGAAATGTAAACTTTGAAAGCCTTATAGACGAAAAAGGAATTAATACTAGTCAATTATCCAAAATACTAAATAAGATAATGATTGTTGGAAAATATAAATTTAATGGGAAAATTATTGAATTTAAAGAAAATGGAACCGTTGAAAATTTTGAATATTTTAATAATTATAGAGTACTACCAAGATTAGGAACAAATACTTATTATGATGATAGAATAATCGAAACTGAAAATGGAAAATGGAAATATGAAAAGAAAAAAGAAAATCTAATTTTAACTAAATATTCCACCAAAAGAGACGAATATGAAATGTATGTTTTAGGAGAACCGAAAATTGAACTTGAAAAAATGACCCGATAATAACAGCAGTTTCTAATAATGACGAGGAAAGGGATTCATTTGAAATCGGAACGGTTTTTAATTAAAAGTTTTGGTTATATTTGTTAAGGCTTGGTCTTAGTTCATCGCCACTTCTTGAAGTCGCGATACGTTAATCTCCATAATACCATAACCGAGAAGAAACACAGAAAATGAATCAAAAAATTTCACATATTACAATTGTCGTTGATGACTATGACAAAGCAATTGAATTTTACACTAAAAAATTAAATTTTGTTTTGCTAGAAGATACCAAAATTGACGAAGCTAAACGTTGGGTGAAAATTGCTCCAAATAAAAATTCTGAATTTAGTTTGTTATTAGCAAAAGCATCAAATGAAATACAAAAAACACGAATTGGAAACCAAGCTGGCGGAAGAGTATTTTTATTCTTAAACACAAATGATTTTGAAAAAGATTATGAAAATTTGCAAAATAGAAATGTAAAAATTACAAGGGAACCTAAAATTGAAAGTTACGGAAAAGTTTTAGTTTTTGAGGATTGTTTTGGAAATCTATGGGACTTAATTGAACCTATTGAAGAAAAAAAAGAAAAGTTTTACTCAACAGGAATATTAAAAGTTATTGACGAGAAAAATATTGCGAAAACAAGGAACGCTTTAATTGAATTACAAAAACAAACAAAAAACGAAATTGGAAATATAACATTTGAAATTCAACAATCAATAGAAAACGAAAATGAATTTATAATTTGGGAATGTTTCGAAAATGAAACTGAATTTAAAAAACATCTTGGTTCAGAACATTTAAAAGAATTTTTGAAATTAAATTTAATTGAATTCATAAAAGGTAATGCAACAAAAAAAATATAAATCCCGATAATTATAGCAATTAGCAGCGATTTCAATAAATAGATTGGCAGGGAAATTATCAGAAATTGGAAAGGTTTTTAATTAAAAGTTTTGGTTATATTTGAAAAGCCTTGGTCTTGGTTCATCGCCACTGCTCGAGGCTACGGAACGTTAGCTGTACTACTCTGAAAACCGCATAAAAATTGGACATTAGTAAAATTAATCGAGCCTTAAAAAAAATCCATTTCTTAATTTTAGGATTTGTACTTTTGAATTTTACTATTCAAATAATTACAAATTATGGATTGAATTCAAGACTGATATTCATTCTCAAATGCGTAATTTATCTTTCGGGAATTTCATTGTTTTTAATTAATAGAAAACCATTCAAAAAAATAACTTTCTATTACTCCTTTTATTTGTTTTCATTTATCGTTCTAATTTTGTTCAGAATTTTTGGTGGAATATTTTTAGGTATACTATCATCAATGATTTTATTTCCCATATATCCAAAAGAAGTTAAATATGAAAAAGACAACTTAAAAGTCTATGAAAAATTAACAGGATTTTTAGGTGCTTGCTGTCACTATGAAATTGCAGAAAACAAACTACTCCTATTTGAAAAGAATTATGGATTTATAAAACTTGAGGGTCAAATTGAAGCAGGTAAAAGCGACATAAAAATTATTGAAAATCAAGTCGAGTACAAACACAAAATAACAAACTACCAAAACGAAATTGAAACTGAAAAAGATACAATAGAAAAAATAGAAATAGAAAAATAAAACTACTTCTGTTAACAGCGTCTTCAAGAAATAGTGAGGCACAGGATTTATTTGAAATCGTAAAGGTTTTTCGTTTAAAGTTTTGGTTATATTTGTTAAGGCTTGGTCTTGGTTCATGGCAACTTCTTAAAGTCGCGAAACTTTAGCAGTATTATTAAAAACAATAACCTTTAAATTAGACTATTACGTGAAAAAGATAATCTTCATTCTATTAATAACTTATTGCTCATTCGATATAAATGCTCAGAATTTGTTTCCTGTTAAATTAGAAAACTGTAAAACAGATAAATTTTGTCTTGATTGCGGAGATACTAAAGCGAATTATAAAGAGATAGATTTTGAACAATTACAAGAAAAACTCAACAAATCACTAAATCTCAAAGGCATTACTGGGAGTGTCAAATTTCAAGTTCTTGTCAATAATAATGGTAAAGGTTGTGTTCTCAGCCATACTGATAAATCTAACAATCCAATTACTTTAAAAATTATTGAAGAGCTAAATGATTTCAATAAATGGCTTCCTGCAATAACTGAGAATAAGAAAGAAGAAAAATCATCTATTAATTTACTTTTTACAATTAAAGAGAATAAGATTGTTGGTAAAATTGAAAGAGTTGATGTAAAAGCCTTTGAAAAATCATTTGATAAGCCACAAAATCCGGAAATTTATAATAAAACATATATTTACAAAAATGAAAATTTAAAAAAATACAATATTCAAGTTTGGAATAAAACAAATTCATCGCTCTCCACAGGATTAAGTGATCATCTAGCAGTTGACAATAATGACAATATTTGGTATGAAGTAAGTGAAGAGTTATTTTTATTTAATGGTTCAGAATTCAAGCATTCTGAACAAAATATAATACCTGTCGAAAAATACTTTGCGTATTTTGATATGGCTGTCGATAACGAAAATACCTATTGGGTTTCTACCACTAAAGGAATATTTAGTTATAAAGACAATAAATGGGAATATCATTTACCTAGCAAAATTGGAATTGATGGCTGCTATCACATTATCAATAATTCAAAAACAAATGAAATGTTTTTTTGCGCAGATGAAGGTCTAGTTACTTTAAAAAACGGAAAATGGGAAATTCTTAATCAAAAGAATTTTGCTAAACTTCCAGAAAATAAAGTTTATTATGCAAAAAGAGACTTCAAAAATAGATTATGGATTGGTACTTTCAAAGGAAGTTTAATGATAGAAGAAAATGGCCAAATTACTGAGTTTGAAAAGTCTGAATCGGTATTAAAAGGAAGATGTATTACAAGTATGACAGAAGATTCTAAGGGGAATATATATTTTGGACTTTACAAAAATATTAAAGGAACTGAAATGAATTCAGATGAAGGAATTGCAATATTATCAGCTGATGGAGCGTGGAAAAAATACACTACAGAAAATTCAGGTATTCCAGCTAATCACACAAGTAATATGCTTTATGACAATAATGAAAACATATTATGGATTACAACTGCTAGTTGTGGTCTGATTAGGTATGATCCTATTAATAATGTTTGGGAAAATTATAATAATTTAAATTCAGAAATTCCTACATCATATATTCAAGACATTGAACAAGATTCAAAAGGAAATATTTTTCTTGCAACAAGACAAGGTCTGGTTAAGGTTGAAAGAAAATAATACTAACGCGAAAAGCCGTTTCTCGCAATTGCTAATTATGAAATAAATTCACGTTTGCATTTCGCAAGAAATTTTATCTTTAACAGAAAATTAAAAGTTCCGAAGTTCATAACATCGCCAAGTGTTGGAACATTATCGGCACTACGACCAAAATGTGTCTAAAATAGACTGAAATCAAAAAAAACATAGTATACCAATAGAAATGGAAAAACGTCCAAAAATTGAAATAAAACTTACTCAAACGGATGAAATTATTGAAGCAATTGGTTATTTGATATTAATCGTATTTTGGATTATGAATATCGTTTCATTTTCAAATTTACCTGAAAAAATACCTATTCACTACAATGGATTAGGAGAAGTCGATAACTACGGCTCAAAATCAACAATATTCATATTACCAGTTGTCGGAACATTTTTATTTACATTATTAACAGTGTTAAATAAATATCCTGAAAACTTCAATTATCTTGTGGAAATAACCCAAAAGAACGCAGAAAAACAATATGTAAATTCAATAAAAATGATACAAAAGTTAAAGATTATCTTACTCTTACTTTTTGTATTTATTGACTTCATAACAATACAAGCTTCAAAAGGAAATTCGGAAGGTCTAGGAAAATGGTTTTTACCGTTTATGATTGGATTAATTTTCATACCAATACTTTATTTTATTTATAAATCATCTAAACTAGAAAAATGAAGTACAGCCACTAACAGCAGTTAAGGATTTTTAATATATTTGGGATATCCTTACAAACAGTTCTAGTTCACTGTAGCTTTTTATTATAACGAAGAGACGCGACTAGGCAACAATGTTTTCTTAACAAATGTAAAAATGAAAATAAAAACACTACTAGTTTTGATTATAACTATCCTTTATGGCTGTAGTAATAACGAAGATAGCGTTCAGGGAGTTCTAAACACAAATTCGATAGTTGTAAAAGTTGAAAATACTTCCTATAAAATAAATAAAGAAGATGTTGGCGGAAATGAAAATTGTAACTCTATTTTCATAAGTTCTGGTTACAAAATTAACAACAATATAAAGTTTTTATTGAATTTTAGCCTTCTTAAAAATGGAGAATTAAGCGATGTTAGATTTGATGAATTTGATATAACATCAGGCGAATCAGTTGCTAAAAATTTTTTTACACCTGAGTTCAATCCAATTGCAACCATGGAAATTAAAAACTTCATTTATAATCCAAATGAAAACTATGTTTATTTTGAATTTGAAGGTACTGTGTATGAGGAGAATAATGTTGTAAATAAAAGACAACTATCAGGAACAGTTGAAGTTAAAAATCTAAAAAAAGTTAATTGCACTGCTGAAAATTATAAAATTGAGTATCTCAATAATGAAATAAAATTTAATACTATAGATTATTTTAGATTAAAAAATTCACTTTCAACTAATCAAACTCATACCTATTTTTCAAATAATGGTTTTAAATTAAACATAAAAAGCGTTGATGATTTTTGGAATTTACCCCTATCTACAATCAATTTCAACGAAATAGCATCAAACAATAAAGTTGAATTTCTACAATACATTGGACCATTAGTTTCAAGTCAAGCTGTAATTTTAAATCCTCAGGATTGGAAAATTTTCGAAACAAGAGGTAACTTTACTATTGAAGAGAAAATTATTGAAAATGGTTTTAAAACAATTAAAGGTACAATCAATATGGAAGTTTTATACCAAGGAAACTTGATTTATACAATTAATAACATGAATTATAGTACTGGTAGTTTAAACAATTAAAAAACACTTTGGAAACTAGACTTTAAGAAATTGTTTTTTCTGCTACATACTAGTCTTTCAAATTCTAAACTAAAATTTTATTCTTACTTTTTTCAGTTTTGAGTCTGCTACAAGCTGCCATCATTTCGGAACCCGCATATTAATCAAGAAGTAACCTCCAGTTTATATCCTTTATTCCGAACTACAACAAGAGCACTTGTTGGATCAGGCTCAAGTTTTTTTCTGAGTTTCGAAATGAACATATCCAAACTACGTCCAACAATAACGCCTTCATCTTCCCAAAGTTCTTTTTGCAGTCGGCTTCGCTCTATAACTTCGTTGGGAGCTAATGCAAAAATGAGAAGCAATCGTGTTTCAGTTCCAGTTAACGCACTATTTGTTCCATTTATGGTTAGTTGCCGTTTCTGAACGTCAAATATAACAGAACCAAAAGTTATGATTTCGGTTGTATCCTCTTTAGGTACTTCTCTTTTTGGTTTGTCCGATTTCAAAAAAATAAAACCCACAAAAGCGAGAAGCGAGAAGCCACCAAAAATATATTTGTAACTTGAATTCGTTATACCATCCGATCTAAATTTGATGTTAATCTTGTAACACGCTTTGGGCTGTCTTCTTCCAAGACACGCAACAATATCATCTTTTTTATTTTTTGAAATTGCATATCCATACGCTATAGTCGAAGTACCACAGTTGCGTACAGTAACTACATAATCACTAACAAACTTGTCTTTGGATAACAAGCGTTGGGTTGTATTTACTAGCGAATCGGTTTGAAAGGTAAGTTTGTTTTCAAAGCTAATTTCATATTCATTTGCAGCAATCTTTTTTAAAGGTAGTACTCTTGAAGTACTGTCGCCCGATTGCAAAAGTATTTCATGCCCAATTCTACGAAGTAAAACTTCGGTTCTAGCAAGGTCAAATTCGTCACGATCATCTTGACCGAAAGCCACAAAAATTGCAGAAATCGATAAGAGCAGAACCAATCCAAATAAATATTTACGTCTTCCTAAAAGGATAATGCGACTGAGATACATAATGTAAAGTTTACTATTTACAAAGTTTACATTTTTATTTACAATCCCAATACATCAAATCGAAAAAAACCAATGTAAATTCGTGAAATCAAATTAATAATTAAGAAACTTATGAAAAAATCAATCTCTGTATTCATGTTATCGATGGCGGTAGTAACTGTACTCCTATTTACAAATTGTGAACTGAAAAATGAAACTAAAAAATCACAAAAATCGGTATCAATTGTAGAAAATAAAAAAAACTTAGATGCTAGAAAGAAATGGGAAGCTTCGCCAGATGGCATTAAGTATAAAGAATGGGAAACATCTGAAGAAGGTAAAAAAATACATGCCAGTCATGATAAAATCAAAAAATCTATAAAAGATTTTACTGAAATGGAAGCCGTAGTTACCTCTGTAACTTTTCAGCGCGAAAATGCGAATTCAAATGGTCCTAAATGGCTTATAGTCCAAATTGATGGTGAAGAATACATGATGCAGTTTGGGTCGAAAGAATTTGAGAAACTAAACAGCCTGAACGTTAACGACAAAATAACTGTTAAAAGTCGCAGTGCAGGATTCTCAAATAATCATCCTTACTTGATTATCTCTAGTGATTATATTGCGAAAAACAATAAGGTACTTTACAAACGTGACTTAAGCAAAAACAAGGGTTGTTAAGGGTTGTAGTTGACTAATGATAGCTTTCTAGAAAAACCAGAAAAACTTAATGCAACAGAAATAAAGTTTGCTATAAAGTAAATCATGACTTTGCTAGACTAGTTTTGTATCTGCAATAAAATTGATGTCACCAACGTTATTCAATATTAAAATAAGCAGATGAAACAGGTATACAATCTAGCAATAATATTATTTGCATTAAGTACTTTTGGACAAATTCCAAATACACTAACACCTAACGAAAAAGTTTTTGGTCTCTCAAAATTTTGGCAAGAAGTAAATTATAATTTTATCTATCTTAACAAAGTTGACAGAGTGATGTGGGACAACCGCTATAAAGAACTTATCGGTATTGTTCAAAATACTGCTAATGATTATGAGTATTATCGGGAACTTCAAAAATTTTGCGCTTTATTAAAAGATGGTCATACCAATGTTTATTTCCCGAAAGGAATAGAACAAATGAATACGATGTTTGGTGAATACCGACTTTTTATTAAGAATATTGAAGGTAAAGCAATTATTATAAGAACCAATTTAAGCAAGAAAGAAGAAATACCTTTTGGAAGTGAAATTATTGAAGTAAATGGTAAGTTGACTCAACAATTTATTGACGACAATGTAGCACCTTATATCTCTTCTTCAACCGATTATGTTCTACAAGATTGGAGTGTTTCAAATCTCTTAAGAGGAATGGATGGCGAAACCTTTAAAATAAAAATAAGAAAGCCAAACAAGAAAATAATTGCATTAGTACTAACGCATAAAAAAACAGAAGAAAAAGAAGTTTATCCTGCATTTGAAGCAGACAAACAACTTTTAGATTTTAAATGGATAAATAAAGAAACGGCTTATGTCGCTTTAAATTCTTTTAGCAATGAAAAAATTGACAGCTTATTTATTGAAAAACTTCCTGAATTGTATCAAGCAAAATCATTAATAATTGATTTGCGTTATAATGGTGGCGGTAGTACTAGCATAGGAACTGAAATCCTGAAATATCTAACAAATGATACGCTGCTTTATGGTTCAAGACAAAAAAGTAGGCTTCATATTCCAGCTTTTAAGGCTTGGGGTAAATATGTAAAAGATAAGGATACCGTAAATAACGAATGGAGCAAAAAAGAATTTTTATCATACAAAGACCAATTTTATCACAATTTTGAATATGAAGCAGATACAATAAAACTCAACGCTAAAAGAATTGTTGTTCCTACAGTTATTTTAATAGGACATAATACCGCATCTGCAGCAGAAGATTTTTTAATCAGTGCTGACAACCAAAAGCACATGATAAAAATGGGCGAAAAATCATTTGGAAGCACAGGACAACCTTATCTTTTTGATTTACCTGGCGGTGGTTCCGCTAGAGTTTGTACCAAAATGGACACCTATCCAGATGGCCGGGAATTTGTCGGCTACGGAATAAAACCAGATATAGAAGTAATCCCAAAACTTGAAGATTATTTGAATAATAAAGACCTAACACTCGAAAAAGCTGTAAAATATTTAAAAGAAAATTCAAAGTAAATAAGAAATATAGTTTACTGAACGCTTTATTTTCGAATCACTAAAGCTAGTCTTACCTAAGCAGCAGCAGCACATCTTTACTCATAAAAAAATTAAATTATAACACTACAAAATCTGTTGGCTTTGTAGTGTTTTTTGTTTTAAACAAATATCATGCACTACTAAAAGCATCATGCTATTTCAAACAACCAAACATTTATTTTTATAACTTCGTGCAGCTTATAATCCCATCATGAAAAAACTCCTTATACTCCTACTCCTTTCATCCTATTGTACAACATTTGCGCAACAAAATCTTGTAAAATATGTAAAACCAATTATAGGAACCGAAAAAATGGGACATACCTATCCTGGCGCAACTGTACCTTTTGGTGCGGTGCAATTGAGTCCAGAAACCGATACAATTTCGTATGAATTAAATGGAAAATACAATGGCGATGTCTACAAATATTGCGCTGGCTACCGCTATGAAGACAAAACGATTGTAGGTTTCAGTCATACCCATTTTAGCGGAACTGGTCATTCCGATTTGGGTGACTTTCTAATTATGCCAACGCAAGGAACGTTGCAATTGAATCCAGGAACAGCTACCAATCCTAAAAGTGGTTATCGATCTTCGTTTTCACATACAAACGAGGTTTCAGAAGCTGGATATTACAAGGTAAAACTCGACGACGATAACATTCTAGCCGAAATGACGACCACAACGCGCGTTGGAATGCATCAATATACGTTTCCAAAATCGGATGAAAGTCATATTATTTTGGATCTGATGTCGGGAATTTACAATTATAAAGAGAAAAATACTTGGACGTACGTTCGCGTAGTAAACGATACTTTGATTACAGGTTACCGTCAAACGAATGGTTGGGCACGAACTAAAACCGTGTATTTTGCCATGTCTTTTTCAAAACCATTTATTAGTTACGGACAAAAAAATTATGACGATAAACAACCTTATCGCGGCTTTTGGAGAAAATTCGACGAAACTAAAAACTTTCCTGAAATAGCTGGAAAAAACATTCGAATGCATTTTGATTTCAAAACCAATGACGCCGAAAAAATTCAAATTAAGTTTGCGCTTTCATCTGTAAGTCAGGCAAATGCGCTAGAAAATATGCAATCGGAAATTAAAGATTGGAATTTTGAACGCGTTAAATCAGAAGCACAAAATCAATGGAATAAAGAGTTAAATAAAATCAACATTAACGCTTCTGAAGATACTAAAGTCAATTTCTATACGGCAATGTACCACACCTTTATCAATCCAACGGTTTATACCGATGTAAATAAGCAATACAAAGGTTTGGATCAAGACGTTCATGCTGCCCAAGATTTCACTAATTACACTACTTTTTCTTTATGGGATACCTACCGAGCTTTGCACCCATTTTTTAATATTATTCAACCTTCACGCAACAATGACATGGTAAAATCCATGATGGCTCATTACAATCAAAGTGCGTTGCACATGTTACCAATTTGGTCGCATTATGCTAATGACAATTGGTGCATGAGCGGTTATCACAGTGTTTCCGTACTTGCCGATGCGATTATAAAAGGAGTGTACAACGGAAATGCTAATGAAGCATTAGAAGCTTGCGTGACAACTGCGAAACATCGAAATTACGAAGGCATTGGGTATTATATGGATTTAGGATTTATTCCAGCTGAAAAAAGTGGCACTTCGGTTTCGAATACGTTAGAATATGCTTACGACGATTGGTGTATTGCACAAATTGCCAAGAAGTTAAACCGAAAAGAGGTGTACGACGAATTTATGAAACGATCCAGTAATTGGAAAAATAATTTTAACACTACACCTGGATTCATGCAACCTAAACTAGCCGACGGAACTTTCAAAAGCAACTTTGATGTTTTATCAACGCACGGTCAAGGATTTATTGAAGGTAACAGTTGGAATTACAGCTTTTTTGTACCACACAACCCAACCGAATTAATTGAAAAAATGGGTGGAAAAGATCAATTTTCTGCACGATTGGATACCTTGTTTTCAATGCATTTACCCGATTCTTTCTTTGCCGAAACCGAAGACATTACTCGCGAAGGAATAATTGGTGGATACGTTCATGGAAACGAACCAGCACATCATGTTGCCTATTTTTATAATTGGACCAATCAACCTTGGAAAACACAAGGGCAGGTTAGAAAAATCATGAAAATGCAATATAAACCAACACCTGACGGTTTGGGTGGCAATGACGATTGCGGACAAATGAGCGCATGGTATATTTTCTCGGCATTAGGATTTTATCCCGTTGCGCCAGGTTCGGATGAATATGCTATTGGTTCGCCATCAGTAAATAAAGCAATTTTAATGTTAGAAAACGGCACTCAATTTTCAGTTGATGTAATCAATCAAAGTGATAAAAACGTATATGTTCAAAAAGTACTTTTAAACGGAAAAATCGTTCCTAATTTAACCATCAAACACAGTGCTATTACCGACGGTTCAAAATTGACTTTCTATATGGGATCCAAACCTAAAATGTAATTATTTTTCAAATACCAATCGCGCCATTAAATAACTTACTGTAGATTCTGCACCTTGGTTAAGGTTGATATGATTTTCTTCTAGACCATCATAACAACCTCCAGTAGCCGGATTATAAACAATTTGATTCAAATGATTTTTACCTAAAAACCAATCGAAGGCTGTTACCATTTTATCATAATAATGTTGTTCCTCGAATACTTCATAAAATTTATTTAAGGCCAAAACGGTATACGCTACATCAATAGGTTGTTCTCCAAAACTATTTGCTTGTTTCCCTTTATGGTTCCAACCTTGATTCGAAACTACTTTAATTTGATCGTACTTAAAAATTACATCCAATAAAAATTCAAATGAATCTTTAGCTATTTTTTTATACAATTTATTGTCTGTTTTTAAAGCGGCATACAACATTGCTTCTGGTAATAGGCTGTTAGCATATGTCAAATAATTCTCAAACCATTTCCATTTTTGATCTGAAACACCTCGGTATTTTGATACTAAATTATCAGCTAGAATTGTAATAATTTGTGTGATGGCAAAATCATTTGATTTCAAATCATAAAAATACAAGCCTTTAATTGAAAAAGAAATTGCTCTAGGCGACTTATACGCTATAATATGTGGTAACGATTTAGATATAGCATTCCTCGCTTTTTCGATATACTCGATAGGAAACAAATCGGTTTTTGAACAGAATTCACCTAACGCCCAAATGGCTCTACCATTAGAATCTTCTAGATTTTCATTTTCGTTATTATCGGTAAAGTTTCCGTACTTATTGACATAATTTAAAAATGTTCCGTTTTTTTGTTGGCAAAACAAGATGAAATTCAAATACGTTGTAATTAATTCTAAATCAGAAGCTTCTTTCGTCAATTCATAGTGTTTACTTACAGCTATTAATGCTCGAGCATTGTCGTCCAAAGTATAGCCCGTTTCCAAATCGGGTGTCGATACTTGCGAAAACTGAATCATACCGTTTACAGTTGTTAATCGTCTAACGTGATCTAACGAAATTTTTGGAAGCTCATATTCAAGTTTTGAAATGTGACTTTCTAAATTATTTTCAATCATTTTAATATGTGCCAAAGCTGCATTTTGCCACGAAGTCGGATTTATTTTATGCAATGCATTCAGGCGCATTTCTTTAAGTAACTTTGGTTGAAATAACAAATCAATTGCTGCTTTAGCCAATGCATCAGAATTTTGAAAATCAAAATTTAAACCCGCACCATCTATAAGTTCTTTGGCATGCGGAATGGGTGTCGAAATTATCGGACAACCACAAGCCATTGCGTAGGCAAGTGTTCCGCTAACCGCTTGATTCGGATTTTTAGCCGTAAACAAATAAATATCGGTTTGTTGTAAATAGTTAATTAGTTCTGGCAACGAGACGTATTTATTAATAAACTGTACATTGTCGTGCAAATGTAGTTCATCTACTTTTTTATATAATAAATCTCGATACCGTTCACCTTCTTGTTTTACAACTTCTGGATGGGTTTTTCCAATTATTAAATAAACCAAATTTGGAAATTTAGCAATAATTTGTGGCAACGCTTCTAAAGCTGTTTCAATACTTTTTCCTTCACTTATCAACCCAAAAGTAGACAAGACAAATTTGCCAGTATAGGGATTTTTGACCGTAAGATCAGTTTCGTTAATTTCAGAAACTAAATGCGTTCCGTGCGGAATAACACCTATTTTATCCGCATCGATTCCGTAAAATTTAATTAATACTAATTTTGAATTTTGCGTAAGCACAATAACCTGCTCAGAATATTGAGCTATTTTTCGAACAACCTTCAATAGCTTTTCGTCGGGATTTGGCAAAACAGTATGCATCGTGGTAGTTACTGGTACGTGTACCGATTTAAGAAATGGCAACAGCATTGCACCATAATCGCCACCAAATAACCCGAACTCGTGTTCCAAAAACAAGGCTGCAATGTTTTCATCTTTATTGATTTTCTCGGCCAAGTCGTTGTACGACGCTTCATTTTGTGTTTGCAAACGGTACTTTACCTCTTCTGGATATTTATAGTCACATTCTTTAGATTCTAAAGCACAAACTTTTAATGCAAAAGAACTTCTAAATTTATCTTGAATTGCATTTTTTAAATCTTGAGAATAGGTTGCAATTCCACATTCTCTTGGCGGATAAGAAGTTATAAATAAAATTTCGGGCAAAGCATTACTTTGACTTTTAACCATTTTCATAGTTTCTTGTATATTCAATCGGTGGTTGGTTCTTGAAATTGAATTATATACTTCAAAATTATTTTGATCGAAGGCTGTCACTGCTGTTTTCATAGAGGTATTTTTTAGTTGTAGGTTGTTTTAGTTTAGCTTAGTACGATTTTATTAGAAAGTAATTCTTTGATTAATTCTTGTAAACTTACCGATGCACAAGCGATGCACTTGTCGGCAGCGCCATAATAAATATAAAGCCGATCGTCAAAAAGTGCTGTGCCGGTAGGAAAAACTACGTTATTCACAACGCCATTTATCTCATACGATTTTTCAGGTTCAAACAAAGGATAAGGAAGTCGTGCCAGTACAATTCTTGGATCATCAATATCCAGTAAAGCAACGGCTGCTGTGTAAACATAGCCGTGTAAGGTATCGTAAACACCATGATAAATTAGCAGCCAACCTTCTTCCGTTTCTATTGGTGGACAACCGCCTCCAATGTAACAAGATTCATGGCTATTCTCATTTGGATCTAAAACCACGTGTTCATTGAAATGAAGAAAGTACTGAATCCAAAAATCTTTGGTTAAATCTGCCAGTTGTTGCATCATCACAAGCTGGATGCCTGGTTTAATACGATGTAAAAAAGCCAATTTTCCATTTATTCTTCTCGGAAAAAATACTACGTCTTTATCCCAAAGATATACTTTGTCGTTGGGATGAAAATGCCTATTGTGTCTAAAATATTTAACGCTTGTTTGGTTATTACATTCGGCTAATTGTTGAAATTCATCAAAAGAAAATAGCGGCGTAATAATTCCTTCACGTTTAAAATGTACTAAATCTTCTGAAGTTATTAATGCTCCAAGTGCGTTAATTCCATCATAAGCCGTGTAGGTAATATAGTATAAATCATCAATTTTTACAATCCTTGGATCTTCGACACCTTTAGCCTCTTCAATGGTATTCGGAATTATTATGGGAGTATCATGGCGCGCTACAACTTGTAATGGACCATCTAATTTACAATAACCAACAGTAGAATAATTCCCACTTTTGACAGCACGATACAACATGTGAACCGTGTTACCATCTTGAAATATTGCAGGATTCAAAACACTATCGTTTTCAAAAACCAAATCGGTTTTTTTCAAAACAATTCCTTCTTTAATTACAGATATCATACCACCTTAATTTTAATGAACCAAAAGCATTGATTAAAAAATTTCAAATGCTTTTAATTTATTAAAGGTGGTTTTTCTGAAAAGTAAACTGCAATTAATAAAACTTATGAAGTAAAGTATTGAAATCCTTTATACAAAGTTCTTTCAATATCATTAAAAAAAATTACACGATTAAGACCTTTAGTTACAAAATTCTCACATTTACAGTACGTACAATGAAAATAATACAATGATAAAATAATCAATAAAATTATTTCAGTATGATTTCTGCGTAAATCGGTAAATGATCGGATGGATATTTGCAATCTTTAGAATCGCTAAGTACAGCGTGTTTGATAACTTCACCGGTATTTTTAGAAGTAAAAATAAAATCAATAAGTAACGTTACTGGCTTGTGAAATTCGAAGTTATTAAAAGTTCCAGCTGGACCAAAAGAAGGGCTTTTGCTGCTAGATCTTGTGTCGTTTAAATTGCTAGCAAGATATAAATAGGCGTCGCTTGTAGGTTCGCTATTGAAATCACCCGTCAATACTAAAGGTAAGTTTTTAGTATTAATTTCTTTAATTTTTTCAACAATCTCTTTGGCACTATTAAGTCGCGCTGCAACACCCACGTGATCAAAATGAGTATTGAAAACATAAAATTGTTTTTTGGTTTTAAGCTCTTCAAACAAGCCATAAGTGCAAATGCGTTCCAATTGAGCATCCCAACCCTTAGAAACTTGATTGGGTGTTTCTGACAACCAAAAAGTAGCCTGATTCACCACTTTGTACTTTTTAGAATTATAAAACAAAGCGCTAAACTCTCCTTGATTTTCTGAATTATCTCTTCCTCGACCAATAAAATTATAATCCGATAAAGTGCTATCCAAATACTGTAACTGGTGAAGTTTGCCTTCTTGCGTCCCTATAAAATCTGGTTGATAAAACTGAATTTGATTGGCTAGAAATTCTTTTCTTAAACTCCACTTATTTTCTCCATCATTGGGATTGTCAAACCGAATATTATAACTCATAACCTTTACATTCTGACTAAATCCAATTGCAGAAACGAAAAAAATGATTAGCCCAAATAGATTTAATTTTCTCATGATAGCTAGCTTAAAATTAGTGTATTATTTTTCTATTTTAAAGAGTCTTTTCGGCTGACATAATTGTGTAAAAAATCACCTTTAGGTTTTCCTAAATCAAAAGAACTCCATTTCGTTAAAAAACGAGTGCTTGTTCTTGCTTCGTCTTTATCCATATTCTCATATTCAATTCGGTAAATTGCAGAGTACATTTCGGCACGTCCAACACCGTGATAACAGTGAATTAAAACCGGATAATTATCTGGATTATCCATGATTTTAAAATAGTTTTCAAGATTTTTTTTCTTTGGAACTTGATCCGAACCGTTATTAAAATACTGTACACCATCAATTTTCGCTACAGCTTCTTTTTCTGCAGTCAATTCTGCCGGAATTTCAGGATTGTTTACATCGTCACCCGTACCTGGAAAACGCAAATCAACTATAGACTTGATTTTATACTTTTTTACATAATCGGCAATTTCGTCTGGAGGAATAACACCACTTTTATATACTTTACCTTCAGTTATTGTTTCAAAATTGTGATTGATGTGCATGTCATACACATATTTTCCGACACCAACTATAACTACAAAAAGTAATAGAATCGTTATTTTTTTCCAAATTTTCATACTATCCAAATTTATTTAGTCCCTAATTTTTTATCGATGACACGTTGCATATAGTCTTGTATAAAAGCCTTGCATCTGGTTTCTAATAAATTCATCTCGGGATTTCTATTTTTAATTAAATTATTTTTTAAATCTTTATCTGTTTTATCATAAAAACCAATCGCTTTGTTTCCATCAAAAATACAAATATAATTACCGCTCATCAATTGATAGGTTTTAGAAGAATAACGCATTACAAATGGAGAAATTGCCGATGTACTAACCAAACTTCTACCCCAACTTCTAAATGGTTTATCATAACCAATCAGGTCTAAAATAGTAGGATATAAATCAATCTGTTGTGCATAATCGTTATTGATACCTACGTAGTCTGAATTGGGTTTATAAATCAGCATCGCTACTGCATTTTTATTCATTTCTTTTTTGTACTCGTCATAGTAGATGGTATTTCCATGATCTCCTACCAAAACAAAAATGGTGTTAGCATACCAAGGTTCTTTAGAAGCTGCTTTAAAAAATTGCTTCAAAGCAAAATCGGTATATCCAATTGTTTTATGAATGTTTACAGTACCTTCAGGAAATTTATTCTGATACTTTTCGGGAACTTTATATGGTTCGTGAGAAGACACAGAAAATAAAGTTGCCATAAACGGCTGCTTACTTTTACTGATAGTTTTATTAAAATATTGAAAAAACGGCTCGTCCCAAATGCCCCAAACGCCATCAAAATCGGCATCGTTATTATATTCGTTTTTACCATAATATTTATCAATTCCTAAAATATTAGAATATCCTAGAAATCCCATCGAACCATTGGGCGCACCATGAAAAAATGAAGTAGAATAACCAATACTTTCGAGCGTAGAAACCAACGATTCGGTTTTTTGTTTTGGATAGGGCGATGATGTAAATGCATCTTTAAACGATGGAATCCCAGCCAATATCGAAGACATGGCATGAATCGATTTGTAACCGTTAGAATAGGCATTGGTGAATAGTAAACTGTGTTGCGCCAACGAATCTACAAAAGGAGTATAACCAACATACTTAGGGATTTTCATGTCTTTATTGAAACTTCCATAATACTCCTTACCGTTGCTTTCTAATATCAGAATTACAATGTTCGGTTTGGTTTTCGGATTCGTATGATATTCTTTGTAAGGAACAATTAAAGAATCAATTACCGACTTTGAAACAAAGTTTACTTTTTTGAAATTATTGCTGAACATGGTTCGTATTAAAGCAAATGGTGTATTTAGAACAAAATCTGCCTGAGAAGTATTTTGAACATACCGACTAGAATCTAGTAAATTGATTGGTCGCGTACTTTTCTTAAAATCGCCTCGAATACCGCCAACAATTAATACCGCAATTGCAAAAAAACCAACAACAGATGTACCAAAATACTTGACCGATGGTGCATGTGAAACCAATTGAACTCGAACTTTTTTATATAAGAAAATCCAAACATAGGAAAGCAGAAAAAAGAGCAAAAAAACATGCCAATAATTGGTCAAAAAATTAAAGAAAAGTAATCCTTTATTGCTTTCATTTTTTAGCGAATCTAAGGCCGCAATAGTTGATCGTCCAAAGTTAAATCGGTAATAAATAAAATCAATAAAATTAGTGGCAAAACCAATTAGATTAGGAATAAAATAAAGATAAAATAGAATTTTTTGATAACCCGTACGCGTAGTAATCAGTATTGGAATAATCGAAAAAATTATAAATAAGGCGTTTAAATATAAAATTGCAGTGGTATCAAACGCTAATCCGTGATAATACAGCGTAAAAAAATCAGAAACAGTTTCAATTTTAATTAAATCTTTATTGTAAATAAAAAACAACAAGCGCGCTACAAAATAAAAAATATAAACCAATAAAATTCTGTAAAACAAAACTTTATATTCATTTAATCTGACAAACTTATTCATTTAGAAAAACATATTTTTACAATACAAAACTACATATTTCCTATTCAAATAGTATATATTTTAAATTAATATTGTGAATGAATAGATTATTAATTAATTTGCATGAAATTTAACCACAATGACAACAATTTCACGTCTATTTGATTTTCCATACCATCAACTAGAAAAATACAATATCGAAGACGCTTTAGTCACAAAATACAATGGAGTTTGGGTAAAAACCTCAACACAAGAATATGTGGACAAAGCCAATACCATATCGAGAGCATTACTGCGATTGGGCATCCAAAAAAATGATAAAATTGCCCTTATTTCTTCCAACAACAGAACCGAATGGCACATTATGGATATCGGAACTTTGCAAACTGGTGCGCAAACAGTCCCGATATATCCCACAATTTCCGAAACTGATTACGAATATATTTTAAATCATTCTGAAGCCATGTACTGTTTTGTTTCAGATGATGAAGTGTTGAAAAAAGTCAATGCCATTAAAAATAATGTTCCAAAACTTAAAGAAGTCTATTCGTTTAACGAAATTGAAGGTTGTAAAAACTGGAAAGAACTACTAGAACTGGGTAAAGATACCAGCAATCAAGACGTCGTTGAAGATCGAAAGAGTAATGTAAAACCGCTAGAATTAGCCACCATAATTTACACATCTGGTACAACAGGAAAGCCAAAAGGTGTCATGCTTTCACACAATAATATTGTTTCGAATGTATTGGATTCTGCCAACAGAATACCGTTTGACGCCGGAAAAAGTCGCGCATTAAGCTTTCTTCCTATTTGCCACATTTACGAGCGAATGGTTACCTACATTTATCAATTTTATGGTTGTGCAATCTACTTTGGAGAATCGATAGAAAAAATTTCTGATAATGTTAAAGAAGTACAACCTACAGTAATGACAGGCGTACCAAGACTTATCGAAAAAGTGTACGAGAAAATTATTGCAAAAGGTTCTGAACTTACTGGAATAAAAAAGAAACTGTTCTTTTGGGCAGTGGAAATAGGATTGAAATATGAACCTAACGATGCGAACGGTTGGTGGTACGGGTTGCAACTAAAAATAGCTAGAAAACTTATTTTTAGCAAATGGAAAGCCGGTTTGGGTGGCAAGTTAGACTTAATTGTTAACGGAAGTGCAGCATTGCAACCACGATTGGCAAGAATATTTGCAGCAGCAGAAATTCCAGTAATGGAAGGTTACGGATTGTCGGAAACATCGCCTGTAATATCAGTTAATGATCAAAGAAATAGAGGATTTAAAATTGGAACTGCAGGACGCATCATAGACAATGTTGAAGTTAAAATTGCTGCCGATGGGGAAATTCTTTGCAAAGGTCCGAATGTAATGATGGGCTATTATAAAGACGAAGTGCTTACCAACGAAGCAATTGTTGACGGTTATTTTCATACCGGAGATATTGGCGAAGTAGATGCCGATGGCTTTTTGAGAATTACCGATCGTAAAAAAGAAATGTTTAAAACATCTGGAGGAAAATATATTGCTCCACAATTACTAGAAAACACAATGAAACAATCACGTTTTATTGAACAAATAATGGTAATTGGGGCCGACCAAAAAATGCCTGCCGCGTTCATTCAACCAAGTTTTGATTTTGTTAAAGAATGGGCTAAGTTGCACAACATCGAAATTGGAACCACCAACGAAGAAATCATTACCAACCAACAAGTGATTGACCGAATCAAACAAGAAGTAGATACGCTAAACGAAAAATTTGGAAATTGGGAAAAAATTAAAAAGTTTGAATTAACACCCGATTTATGGACTATTCCAGCGGGACATTTAACGCCAACCATGAAGTTGAAACGAAAAGTAGTGATGGAAAAATACATCAATCTTTATCATAAAATTTATGATGAAGCTTAAAATACAATAAAACTAAAAATTATAAACCACGAACAGTATTGCTATTCGTGGTTTTTTTTATCTATTCCTATTTTTAGTTTTAAACTTATATTTGATTACATCAGTAGCAATATTTCGATCCGATTTATTAAAAGACAATAATTCTGACGCTATTTGCGGATTTTGATGAATGCGCTTGGCAACAATTTCATAAGCTATATCTCTTACAACAACTTTCAAAGCATCCGAATTTTTATACTCCTTTTTAATAACCATCAGAAAGTTTTCCAAATTAGAATCCGAAGTTTCGGTATTATAAACAGTTACAATAGCTTTTTGCAACTCTTTTTCATTCTCAAAATTGTAAAAATAATTATTCAAACAATTGCCTGCATCTTTGTTTACTCTCCAACCATCTAGCAATAACTCTTGTGCTTCAGGAATACTTCCAATTTTGTTTCGCAGTAACAACGAAGCTTTGACGTATTGCGAATTGGCTTTATAATTGTCAACTACTTTATAAAAATAGTCGTTGGCCGAAGTTGTATCGTTCAATAACAAATACAAATCACCCACTTTTTCGGTCATTTCAAGTTCTTTATATAGCACGATTGCTTCTTTGTAGGCTTTCCCATTTTCATAACATTCTGCTGCTTTTGGTTTGTTTTGACAATGTTTCAAATATACCGTTGCGGCTTCTGGATACAACTGACCTTCTTCCAAAACTTGCGCTGCTTTAAAATGGTTTTTAAGCAATTTTAAATATACATGGGCCGCTTTTTCGTATTCTTTTTTACTGATAAAATCTTGTGCTAAATTTTCATATTTAGTATGCAAAGCTGAAAACCGATCCGAATCCAACAACGCTGCATTTCCAGAACTACTACCAAAACGACTGCTTGATGATGATGCACCGCCTAAAAATTTTACAATAAAATAAAGTACCACAATTAACAGCACAAAAAAGCCTAACACATAAACTATCGGCGAAACCGTTCGATTTACATAATCGGAACTTACAAATTTTACAAATAAAACACTCATTACAACAATTACCACAACCACAACAGCAGGAAAATAACGATCTAAATTTCTGTTGTACGACGAATACTGATTTCTTGGCGGAGTATACTGACTAACTTTCCTCACTTCATAATCCGATGAATCACTACTCGTTACTTTGATAAGCAAATAAACGATTCCAGCAAATACGCCTATAACCAGCAGCCATTTAAAAATATAAAGCATTGTTGCACCTGTGAAAAGGCGACTTAAGAAAAACAAGACCAAAATAATTTTAAAAAATGCATACCGCGCTGTAGCGGAACTATCCGCATCCATCGAACCAAATGATGGCATCGAACCTGAAAAAATACCACCGCCAGAATGACTTGACGAATTGGAACTCTTATTTTTGAAAAACCGACTTAGATTAAACCAGCTCGAATCGGTTCTACTAAAACTAAACCTACCACTTTGATCACCGCGGCTGGTTTGCAGCACATCTAAAGGAATACCTAACTTTAAAGCCATTTCGGGATTCTTATCTAAATAGCTCAAAAACTTATCAATTTCTTTTTGGTTGCCTTTCAATACTCTCTTCATATCAAAAGGCAAATTTTCTAAAAACTCTTCTTCTGTTGATGGGGCTTCAAATTGTTTCAGAATTGCTTCTTCATCAATTTCAACTCGCAATGAAGTAATACTATTGGGAATAGCAACCGACTTAGCAGGAACAACAACTTGGCATGATACTTCATCGATCGCGGTTATAAGTCCTAACCAATCTACAACTGCATCGAGCTCTACCAAACCAAAATCAGGATGAAAAATATGATAATGCTCTGAAAAAAGCTGCTCCATTTCCAACAAAGAAATCATTGGAGTTACCACAGTATTTTCGGGTATAAAGAGCGTATTATTGACTTTTTGAAAATATAAATTTCTTCCAATATCCAATGCCTTAGGGAGATTTTTAAAAACTACCAAAGCACCATACAATTCATTAGCAACGGCACTTGGAACTGCATAAACCGAAACTTCTTCTAGCCTAAAACCCATACGTTGAATTTCTTGTAACCATAAGCGAGGCGCTGCATTGCAAATCAGCACTGCGCCTTTAGGAAAAAGATTTTTAGAAAAAGGTCGTAACTTAAACTCCATGATCAATAATGCGCCGTATAAACGGATTTAAATAATTTCGTATAAAAGTACTTGTTGTAATTTTTAATTGTTCTTTCGTTTCATCAAAAAAATAATTATTTCCTGCAAACTCTGTTTCAGATGCTACTCCAAGTGAAAACTGCAGTGAAGTCGGAATATAAAATTCTGGTATTGAAGCATTACTACTAATTAAAGTTAACATTCCAACTTTATCAAATCGAACGATACTTCCATCAGGAAAACAAACTGATCGTTCTCTCGTTGCGCTGTAACTTGCGGCTGGCTGTTGCGATCTGGAAAAAGATATATATAATCAGGTCGTGAAACATCCAAACGATGAATATTAACTAATAATGAACCATTTTCATCAACCGCAATTCGGTTAAAACTTTTTAATACATTGTTCCCAACGCACCAAAACATACTTATTTTTTGATTATATGCATCCAAAGCTACGTCCAATCCGTTACCAAAAATTTGCTCGAAATTGATGGATTCATTTTCATATCTAAACTGCCAAACTTCATTTGATTTGGTATCAGTCAGATAATAATTCCCAAGTAAAAAGTAAAATTTATAACTCAATTCGATACTTTTATAACCAAAGGCGATGGTTGCAAATTCTTTTGTATCCAAATTTAGATAACACAATTTGCTCTCTTTTTCAAAATAATAAAACAATTCAAATTCACCTGCATCATTTATTCCCAAAGCATAAACGCCACCAGATTTTATGGATATATTTTCATATAAAAATCGGCTACCTTTATACGTAGCGTGATTAATGTAATTAGTTGCATTGTGCTTATCTTGCGATTGATCCAAATACGTTTCTTGCAAACTCTTGTTACTTGCTAAGAAATAATAACGGTTTTCTAGAAAAAAAATCGCTATCGGATTTTGTGGCAATGCAGCCAATAAAGGAAACGAGTAACGTACCGGAACCGAAGTCGCTTTCTGTTTTGCAACAGATGGTTTATTGGTTTGAGATTTGGTCCACAATTCATCTAAAGGCAAAATCATTTTTTGAACAAACTTTTTACCTTTATTTTGTATTTTATAAATCTGAATTTCACCTTCGGCATTCGTAGCAATTATGTAATGCAATGCATCTGAAAAATCACTTATTGTTTTTTGAACCGACTCCAAGCGCAAACTGTCTTCAGAAGTTACCAAAAACAACTCTTGTGCACTAGTTGCTTTCTTATTTGAAGTTATATAATCTTGCAAACCCAAACTACAATCGAGCGAAGGATTTAAAATATCCAATCCATCAACAACCTCATCAACAGATGAATACAGAACTTCTGAAAAAGTTGTTCCCAAAACAAAAATCTTGCAATTGATATCCGTTTTGGGATGTTTCGCAATTGCTAATGCTGCAGCAAAATTTAAAACTTTAGCATTACCCCAATTTTTTAATGTCGAATCGATCAACATAATTCGTTGCAACTGATCGGCTTCTGGTGGTACTTCTCTTTGAATATAAAGTGCCTCGTTATTGGCAATTCGTGACATGAAAACCTCGTCATCTTGAGCAAATTCTGATAACAATAATTTATCAAAATCGCCTTTATTGGTCAAATCTGAAATTCCTCCTAACGGCTGGCTACTCGGCATAGTATGATGTAACGGAATGTGTAAACCCGACCAAATTCGCTTTATCAAACTTCCTACATGAAACGTTTTATCTTCCTGAATAAGTTGACTAATAAAATCTTTTGGAACATCAGTTACATCAACTTGATCCAGAGCTACTTCGCTAAATTGTTCTTCAACAGCATCTAATGGTAAACCTGCCATGGCATCAACAATCGACTTTGCTGTAGGAAACTTTCTGTTTAATAGTTCAAAAACCTTAAAATCATTGGCAAATGTCGTTTGATGAAAAGCTTTTTTTTCGAGTGAGAAACTATTAATTCCGTAATCTTCTAATATCATTTTGGCTTTTTCAGAAGATATGCGTTTGTGACAATCAGAAAAAATAGTTTTAAACAACAGCAAGCGTTTGCTTCCTTTTTTGTACTCGCGCAATTGCTGAATTTTGGTTAGAAATTCCATCGCCGAACTTACATTTGGAACGTATTTTTCACCAATCAGAACTTCCTTCTTTTTAACATAATACAATACACTATGAAAGCCATCTTCAGCATCAGTATTGGTGGCAAGCAAAGCCAAAAGTAACGAACCAAAAGGCGGAATACTTTCTTCAGACAAGGCATTCAATAGTTCAAATACAGTTGCTTGATGCGCAATAGTTTTAGCTTTGGGAATAGTCAAATACAAGCCATCCTCGGTGGTTTCCCATTCCCAGAAATAATCTTCGTACGATTGAAAATAATGTTGTGCTTGCATTTTATTCTGAAAAAGTTAATCGAAATGAACTGATGGATAATGGTTTTACATCTTGTTTAGAAACTGTAAAATAAGTGGCGTCTTTTTTCCAAAAAATCCAATTATTTCCTGCTGCATTTAATTTTTGCTGCAGTAAATCAGAAAGTATAGGAAATTCAAAATCGTAACCCGAAGGCAACAGAAAATTATTTTTTTTCCAATATGTTTCACCTGAAATAGGCAACAAAGGTGTTCCAAAAAATACAACTTTAGAATCGATTACAACCCATTGCAATTTTTCTAAACGAACTGCTGCTGCAGTATTTATAAACTGTGCTGCTTCTTCATAAGTAGTACTTAATACAAAAGCGTTCTCTTCGGCTTCTGAAGCAATAATATTGAAACTTAGTTGTTCATGTATTCCAAAAAAATTGTGATTGAAAGTAGGTAGTTCTATTGGAAAAGCGCGTAAAATTGGCGTCCACAACAATCCAGACGGCAACTTTCGACTGGGTAACAAACTACCTTTCACAAACAATAAATTTTCTTTAAGTTCGTAAATAACAGCAAATGGAATTTGATGGAGTTCTGAAGAATCCAACTGTTTCAAAGTAAAATCTTTCACCCAAATATACGGTGCATCGAAGGCAACTTTTAGGTTGTCCCAACTTCGTATGGTTGCCAATAATTCTTTGTGTTCGCTATTAATTTTTAAGAAAAACATACGTTAAATAGTTTGAAGTATTTTTTGCCACAAGGCTTCAATCTCCTTCTGAATGAATTGTTTTTGCTCTTTATTATGTACCCAATCGCAACGTGTTTGCACATAGCGCAGTTTGTCTTTTATTACATTTTGCTCTTCAAAAGAAAGCGAATCGTCTTGCCATTTTTCTGCCAAAAACTGTACTTCTTTCATTACTTCCTCAGGATTTGGTGCTTTATTGAACAAAGCCTGCGGATGCGCATTGGGTGCATCATCGGCTTCAATAATTCGGTTGATGATTCCTTGGAGTATTTCTATTTGCTCTTCGGAATCCCAAATGTATTTCAACACCCATAAATCAGACAAAATAGCTTCTGTCCTACCACATATCAAAGCACTTGCCGCAATAAGATTTTGAAGTTTTACAGCACGTCGGTCCGATACTTTAATTCCTGTATTTCGCAAACTGTGAACAATATCAACATACTGCTTTCTAATTGGATTTAAATCAATCGTTCTACAAAGCAATTGCAAGGATCTAATTTCATCTGCTTTAATGGTAGGTTTTTCGGCAACTACATTATTTTCCAATTTCCAACCCGCCAACAGTACTTCGTGCAATCGGTCGGGATCGACATAATCGCAATTAATTCGAATTAAAAATCGGTCTAACAAAGCGTTGAGCGATTCGTCTTCGGGCAAAACGTTACTAGCGCCAACAAACATAAGTGACGGTAATTTTCTAGTTTCTTTTCCTCGACGGAAAATCTTCTCGTTCAACGCCATAAGCAAACTGTTCAAAATTGCCGAATTGGCATTGAAAATCTCGTCTAAGAAAACCATCGAAGCTTCGGGCATCATGCCTTCGGTATTCGTAATCAGTTCACCTTCTTTTAATTTTCTGATGTCAAACGGTCCGAAAATTTCGTTAGGTTCGGTAAAACGCGTAAGCAAGTATTCGAAGTTTTTTCCTTCTTCAATTCCGTTAGACAACGCCCTAACTATGGCACTTTTGGCTGTTCCTGGCGGACCAAGAAGAAAGGCATTTTCTTTAGCCAGTAATCCAATTCCGAGTAAATCGATGATCTCATCTTTACCCACAAAGGTGTCTTTAATATGTTTTAAAACAGCGTTTAATTTTTCTATTTGATTCATTGTATTTCTATATCAATCGTTTTCAATTCGTTCCAAAATTCTTTTTTATAATCACCAAAATTTGCTAAAAGACAAGCATTTATCTCGGGTTGTTCGGCTAGTTTGTATGCTTTTCTAGATACAATTCGATCCAAATACAATTGTTTCAAACAAGCATTATCAAAAATCTGATTCACATCAATGGTTTCTTGATCCAAATCAAATCCGACAGCTGAAAAATGAAATTGTTGCAAATGGTACTCTAGAATTGGAAGAATGGCGTCTTCTGTATCCATTCGTTTTAGTTCATTGCGAATTTGAGGTAAAAAGCGCAAACAAATATCGGCAGACAACATCGCTGAAGCATCGACAGTTCCAACGTAATCTGGTAAAAAATTCTTTAACTCACTAACTTTATTTTCTCTGTACAAAAGCAACTGTGCCGAGAAATAAACAATTTTGCTAGCCCAAAGTGCCGCTTTTCCGTTAAAACTAGGAACTTCAAATGGATAATTTACCGCTTCTCTTTCGTATTCAGCTGCTAAAAAAGAAAGTGCTTCTTTGGCTTCAGCATCTGCTATTTTCATCGTTTTATTATACAAAATCACCTGCTCGATAGTGCGCAAATGATAGAGTGTTTCAATAAACGGCATTAATTTCGAGTCCATGTTTATGCTTCTTTAGTTTTTTGATCCATCACTTTTAATAAATAAGGTAATCTATAATCACCGAACATTTTCTGGATATTTTGTACTGCTTGTTCTAAATCGTAACCTATTGCAGAAACATACAACGGATTTTTACTTGCTCCACGAAACACAGCTTCAACACTATCTTTATTGCTTTGAAAACTAGTTTTGGCTACACCTATTATGGGTACTTTTTTATTCAAAGCTTCATATAAATAACCGCCAAGTCCGTAGCCATTTTGGTTGTCAACATAAACATATCCGTCAATAACAATACTATCAATTTTACTGCTATCTATTTGCTGCAAAGCATCTAAAATGCAAGGTAATTCTCTTTTGTAGAATTCTCCAGGAACATATTCGGCCACATTTTCGGTTGTAACCTCAACTACATCAACGTAGGTTTCACTTTCCCAAGTATCGAAAAGTAAAACTACAGTTTTAGCATAAGTTGCTTTATAATGAACGTCGACGGCAAGAATCATTTTTAACGGATTTGTAACAAATATAAATTTATTATTAGGATAATTAAACTATTCTTTGGCTATATTTGTGCAAAGGAAAGTAGCTAGTTTAATTGATAAAACAGCTGCACTACAGCAGAAGTTATTGGTTTGAGTCCGACATTACTTTCCTTAACCGTTTTATTATTAGGCTATTTGCTGCTTCAAACACCAGTTTAAAATCTTCGCAATATTTTTAGCATCGTCAATACCGCGGTGGTGTGTTCCTTCTAAAGGAATCTGTAACAGATGTAAAGCACCGTTCATTCCGGTTGGCTTTTGTAAACCATACACATCGGCAAACAAAACCTTAACATTAATGTGCTCATCACCCATTGGATACGCAATTCCAAACGATTTACATTGTTTCTTGAGCATATTCAAATCGTACTGACCGTAACTTGCCCAAGTATATAAGTCTGGGTTGTATTCGTCTATCAATTGGTTTATCGCTTCCGCAAATGGTACTCCGTCTTCATCGAGTAATTCTTGAGTAATGGTTGTCAATTCGGTACAAAACGGACTCACTTTCGAGCGTTGTGGCTGAATTAAAATGCCTTTATTTTTAGAAATCATACCCGTTTGTATATCCAAAACTGCTAAACCAATTTCGATGATTTCATTTTCTTGTCCTTGCGGAATTGGACCTTGCCAACACGTGGCTTCAAGGTCTATAATTATAATTTTATCTGTTGTTTTCATTTTTTTTAAATTTTACTATTAATCTTCTCTATCGCTAAATGGCGGCGTCCAATCTTTCTTTAAGATAATACTTTTCACTTCTTCATAAGAAAGTGGCGCATAATTGTGACTATCTACTCCAACATCAAACGATCGTGACGTTGGATCGTCAAACAAATGTCCGTGTGAATGACCATACAAATGCCAAGTTCCTCTAAAAGAACTTCGCCAAACTTTCATCGCGTAGTGAAATAATATAATTTTCTGCTTACCATTTGGAGCATCTTCATCGGCTACATTCAGTTCGTAATAGTCTTTGATCCATTGAAATCGCTTGGGATAAACCAACGCCGATTTGTCGTGATTGCCTTTTACAAGAAATAGTGTCCCATTCAATTGGTCCAAAATTTCTTTAGTTCGTTCTGGTCGAGCCAAAGAAATATCACCTAAATGATAGACGATATCGCTTGAGCTTACCGTTTCATTCCATCGTTTAATGAGTTCTTCATCCATTTCTTCAACAGTTTGAAAAGGTCGCTCACTAAACCTAATAATATTCGTATGACCAAAATGATGATCAGACGTAAAAAATATTTTTTGATTCATTTTTATAATTTTTTTAAAGTGTTCGCCACTTTACTAGTTAAACTTAAACCGCGAACGGTTTCCTACTCGTGGTTTTTCTTATTTAACGAAAATCTCCTTCAATTGACCGATGACGTTTCCAGAACCTGAAATGGTGATTTCACCAATTTTATCAGCAATCTTTTCAACGTATTCCATCTCTTTCAATTTCCACAACATTTCGTTTTCTTCCATCAATTTGGCAGTGTTCAACATGCTGCGCATTGCCGCAGTTTCTTCACGCCTCATGATGCTGTTGGCTTGGGCTTTTTTCTCGGCAACCAAAACCTGATTCATGATTTCTTTCATATCGCCTGGCAAGATGATATCTCTGATACCGGCATTGAAAATAGTCAAACCTAAATTATTGATTTTGTCGGTTACTTGTTCCAAAACTTCTTTTGAAATAGCGTCTTTTCTGTTCAACAATTCATCTAAAGTAAAACCACCTACGAAAGCTCTCAAAGCCAATTGCATCGCCACATACAATTGCTTGTCAAACTCTTTGTTGTTAACCAATGCCTTGATAACATCAACTATTTGGTAGTTTACAAAGAAATTAATTCGTAAAGCCGCTTTATCTTTAGTCAACAACTCTTGACCAGAAATTTCCATTTGTTGCTGTCTGATGTCCACACTTTTCACCTCTACTGAAATGGCGTTGTTCCAAAAGTAAAAAGTACCTGCTGTCAATTCTTTCACAAAAGAGCCGTTTACAAACAACAAGGCTTTCTCGTAGTTCATTACTTGAAATTTTCTAGTGAAAGGTCTCACTTTCAAATTTTCCAATAAAGTAACAGGAATTTGCTCAGTAATATTCACTTTAGACACATCGGCTTTTACAAATTTGTTAGCTGCATAACCTTTCCAAAAAGCATACCTTCCGGTTGCCAAAACTTCTTTAAAAATACCATTGACAAAATATAAAGCAATTTCACTATCGGCTACTTCAATAACTTCCAACATAGAGGCCAACTGCTCATTTTGCAATAAAATAGTCAACTCGACCGGCGCGACAAAAGATTGCTTCATCTCGTAAATCATAACCTCTTTGTTGCCAAAAATCCAGTAAGTACCTTCCTGTACTACTTTCATTAACTTTCTATTTTTGAACACCAAACCCACTTGGTAGGCATTCACTTTAATTCTTTTAATCATTAGTTCTATTTTTTCAATCTGAACTTATTTCAGATTCTTTTAATAATCTTTTAATAACTTTTATTCACTTAGTACTTCCCAATTCGTAGTTCGTACTTAAAAAAAACCTGTTTGTCCTCATCCTCAGATACCGACGGAAAACAAAATATTTGTAATTCCTTTACATTGGTTTGCCATTCTATTTCACAATTTCGAGAATGGTAAACATCTTTATTTGCGATCAAATTTTAAAGCGATATAAATTCCAATCAAACCATTTTATTTTCAGGTCATCTCTTGAGTGCACATTTGAACACTTTTTTCTCTTTTGCCGACAAAAACAAACCTGTTTCTTTTTTTTTACATTGATTTAAAGAGCTATGTTACTCTTTCTTTTAGATTTTGAGTCTAAAACGACAACCAGACGTCAACAGTTCCAAGAACTGTGCAGGATTCGAACCTGCGATTACTATTGTTCTAACCAACTGAACTATTTCGATTACTCGAAAGTGGGAATCGAACCCACGACCCATAGTGGTAGATGGTTTTTTGGAAAAATCACCCGAAACCTCCAAATCAAGTTGAACAGTACAACATCATTCGCTAGTGCGAAAAGAATACTACAATAGTGCTATACAGAAACACCCAACAAGACTTGTTTGATATTGTTATTCCTTTTATCATTCCGACAAACTTGGAATTTCATAATTTTATGAACGTTTTTTTTGCTGAACAAAGATTTCAAAATCACTGCGCAATTATTTTGCGCAGTGAAAATAAATTACAATAAGTCCATTCTTCTTTGATGTTCCTTATCTCTTACTTCTATGGCTCCAAACGGACTTCCTTTGAAATATCCAATGTTTTGAAATCCGTTTTCTTCGGTAATGAGGGATTCTTTTTTAGTAATAGCTCCAGTATATTTAGAACCATAATCACCTTCTATTTGTCCTGTTGCCGGATTCAAATCACCCCATTTGGGTGTCTTTCCGTTATAAATAGGTTCCACGAAATACGTGATTCCTGTTAACCTCGACTTCATTAAAAATCGTCCCGTTTCGTCGGTATTGGTTAAAAATCGTTTTAGTATATCTTGTCTCATAATTTTAAATTTATTTTGTTTAACAATTAGACTTTTAAAGTCATGAACTCTTCTTTAATCATTTTGATGATTACATTATTCAAGCGTTTGGTAATTCCTTTTTGTTCTTCCTTTTTCAAAGTGCTAAAGCTTTCCGCATGCTCTTTCATAAAATCGGTCAAAATATCTTGAGCAAACAAACCAGTTATCTTTCCCATCATTTTGGGCGTAAATTCACCTTCTTTACTCAATACATTGTATAATCTATTGGTCGTAGCATAAGTTTGAATTTCTTCCCAAACGGTTTGAGCATGCTCAGTAAAAACAACTTCTTTATGTGCTTTTTTATCTTTTTTAACTTTGGTTTTCTCTGACCATTTCTCGTTTTTATTTTTCAAAATAACTCGAGAACCATTTCCGAAATACCTCACTTGTGCTGGTCTTATAATTACACCTTCCGTCATATTATCTTCCAAAGCTGGCAAACCCAACCAATCTGGAATTTTAGAATTGAACTCATTTGGATAATTCAAAGCTTCTTCCAAAGTACCTTCAAACAAGGTTTTTGCATAAAAGAAATTCAGTGTTTCAAAGAAAGTATTTGCAGTAGCTATATCTAAATAATGTGAACCATTCAACTTAATATCGAAGGCATAAAAATCATTTTCGGGACTGTAATCAATACCTTTTTGAACTTTAATAGCATCCGTACTAGACGCAACATCTTTATGATTGTAATTGCCACCAAACAACTCACCGTAAATAACCAAGGTTTCAATATTTGCAAATTGTTCTTTTACTTTTTTAAACAATTGCAATACCTTATCGTGGTATTTTTCAGCCACTATTTGAGCGTTATAAAACGTTTCATTTTCTTGAATAAAGTCAGTTCGTTTTGCAATTTTCACTTCCTTACCATTCGTAAAGAACGAAAAGTTAGCACCGTGGACTTTTTCTTGTACTACATAGGTTTCTTTTTCAAAACCATGAATTATAATTTGCTCCAAAACTACTTTTTGGTACGCATTTTCTATTGAATTGTATTTTTTAAATTCCATTGTCTTTTCTTTTTTAAATTAATTACTCTTTCAAATCAATTCTTAATAATTTGTAGAACAGATTCGAGTTGAACGAATACCTTTAGTGCTTCAAACTAACGTGCACACCACATACACTACTGTTCCATTTTTGTACAGGAAGAAGGACTCGAACCTTCAAAATTCAGATCCTAAATCTGACGCGTCTACCATTTCGCCATTCCTGCATTTTGTCTGAGAAGCAAGATTCGAACTTGCGACCTCTCGCGTCCAAGGCGAGTAAACAACCACCGTTATCTTCTCAGAGGTTACTCAAAGTGAAGCCATACTATTTTGAGAGACAGTCAAAATTAACAACCTACTTTGAGTGGGTTTCCTTTCTAAAAAAACCTTGTGATTTTGGAAGGATTTGAACCTTCAACCTATTGCTTCGTAGGCAATTGCTCTTTCCAATTGAGCTACAAAATCGGTAATTATAAAGCACAAAAAAAGCACCTCGTAAAAGGTGCTTCAAATCATATCAACAGAATACTATTATTCCATTGGCTTGCATTGATGCACCAGTATATTCTCAAACCCAAAGTCTAGACTCGGAGTTCCATTTAGTTTATTATGTTGTAAACAATCCTTCATTGCTATAGCGTTTATTTGCAGTACTTGTGAATTATATCGTGTTCTCATTTTATTTATTGTGTATTGTAAAAATGTATATTAAATACTGTAAAAATCTATTTTCTATTCTCTTTTTTCAAAATTCTGAAATCTGCTTTCTGCTAACTGCATCTTCTTCAAAACAGCGATGCAAAGATAAAGTCAAAAAAAAGTAACTTCCAAATTTATTTTCGATTTATTTTATTGATTTTCAATTAGTTAAATTAATTTTTACGCATAAAAACCCTGTCCACAAATGCTGTAGAACTCCTTTTTGTGTCAAATGACTGTCTCTCATTTGGTTACTTTTCAAGGTTATATTGCGCTATATTTACTATTCATTAAACATTTTTTTTCATTTTTTTACCACAAAGACACTAAGTCACAAGTTTCTTGTTGTTTTTGCTTTTCATTTGTCATTATTTTTCTTTTTTAAACAAAAAAAACGTCCCATTTTCATAGGACGTTTTTGTATATATTTTGGTATTTCTTCTAAAATTAACTTTAAATTTGATAAAAACACCTACAACGTCCACTACATCCAACAGGACAATTTCCTGCTAAACGGTCTATAGATTGATTAAAAAGTGATTTCATCGTGTGCATTTGTTTTTATTTTCGAGGGCAAATGTAAGGATTATTTTGAATAATGCAAGTTTATATAATTTGATACATCTTGTTTTTAACTTTAGAAGTAAAATCAAATCTTAAACTACTAAAACTCACAACAACATATTAGTAACCAAAACCCCTTCCACAAAAACACCCTTATCGGATTGAAGCGTAATTCCATTCTTATCGCCTTCAAAAGTGACTTTAGTGCATTTCAATTCAAATGGTTGGGTAATCAAGTTAGTAGTATTCTGATGAGCATGAAAAAATCGAGGTAAATTGGATGGCACTTGCTTCAAAGCTTTTGTACTAAATAACGATTGTCCAAAATAAAAATGCACCGGATAAATAGTACGATCAATAGTCAACGAATCGTTACGTTTGATGTAGCAAAAAAATCCTTTATTAGTAGTATTTTTATAAACTTCGGAGTAGGCTTTTATGACTTCAAAATCAGAGAAAACAACCAAATCATAATCTGTTTTATTGGCAATAGTCACCGTTTCTTTAGACTTTGGCACCACATAACTTAAACCCACAAAATCAAAACCGGTTTTTAATGTATCTGAAAAGTTACCCATAAGCAGCACTTCATTTTGAGCTGGGTTTATAAAACTTTCATAGAATCCTTTTGGCTTTGAATTACTTTGTTTTACCGGTTCGTCTTTCTTGAAAAAGAAAAATCCTACAACTAAAATAAGTAGCACGATTCCTTGAAGTCCCAACATGAACTTAAAATCGCTCATAACCCTATTGCGAATCTTCAATTCATAAGGATCGGTTGGTACATAAAATAGATAGTGAACACCTTTAAACATTGTTTCAAAGAACAAGAAAATTCCGGGCTTGTCAATATGATTAATTATATCCACCATTTCTTGGGCCATCAATTGACTTACTTTCGCTTCTTTCTTTACTAAAACTTCAACAGGATTAAGTACTATCAACTCAGATACTTTTTTAAACTCACCTTCAACAGTAAATTTTCCTTTTTGTACAAGTTGCGTAATATAGCTGTCTAGCTTAAACTCGATACGATGCGTTAATAAATCAAGTACTTCTTGAGGTAGCAGTTCCTGGTACTTCAGCAACACTTTCAAAGAAAGAAAATCCTGTTGCTCAAATCGGTTGCTAACAAAATGATTCAACTCTTGCATTAGATTGGCTGCAATCGCTTGCTTTAACTTGATATAATCATAATCATCAAAACTAGGAACACCATAGTCTTTCAAAAAATTAAACCGTTCAAAAAGTAAGGCATAAAACTCTTCGTTTGCTTGCAAAAACTGAAGCAAAACACTGTTATTTCGAAGCGCCTCTAGAAAACGTTCAACGTCATTGGTATTGAATTTTGAACTATCAATACGCACTTCAGTCTTCAACAACTTTTCATATCTGACTATAGTCTCCAAATCCAAATGCGAAAGCGACTGCCGTTCTAGATTCTTTAGGTACTGATAACAATGTATAAAACTCATCTCTTATTTCTTCAATTAATAGGCACTACAATACTACAATTTTTTTTTACTTTTGAACTATAATGACCGATCAAAAACAAAAACTCTTACCTTTGCAAACTATTTGATTTTTACAAAAATGACTGCCATTTCGATAAACGAATTTTACAAAGAACTATTTGACGATAAATGTCCGTTAAACGAATTATTCTTCAACGAGCAGAACAATAACGATATTGGTCATTTCAACATCTTCAATATTGCCGAAATGAACAGCGCCTGCAAAGGCAAAATCGTCATGCCCTACAATCGAAGAACTTATTACAAAATAAGTCTCATAAACGGTCATAATCATGTGGAATATGCCGACAAGCAAATTGACATCAAACCAAAAGGAATCTTGTTTGCCTCGCCGCGTATTCCCTACCGGTATATGCCACAAGACGCAAACCAATCGGGATATTTTTGCGTGTTTACAGCCGATTTTATGCACAAATCCAAAACCGCTTTCAACCTTGATTCACTTCCAATCTTTGGTAGTCAAAGTGATTTTGTTTTTCACATTACCGACGAACAATTTCAAGAAATTGAACGCATTTTTCTAAAAATGAACAGCGAAATCCAATCCGATTATGCTTTTAAATACGATCTGTTGCGCAACTATGTAACCGAACTCATTCATACAGGACAAAAACTCAAACCTATTGAAGGAACCAAAGAAACCCACAACGCAACCTCTAGAATATCCTCGCTTTTTATAGAACTACTCGAACGCCAGTTTCCTATAGAATCTATCAATCAAATACTGCAGTTGCGTACTGCTAAAGAATATGCCGAAAACCTGCGCATTCATGTCAATCATTTGAACAAAGTTCTGAAAGAAGTTACAGGTAAAACAACCACCGAAATCATTGCAAGCCGCATCACTCAAGAAGCAAAAATCCTATTGAAACAAACCGATTGGAACATTTCAGAAATTGCCAATTGCCTCGGATTTGACGAAGTAGCTCACTTTTCAAATTTCTTTAAAAAGCAAACCCAAAGTTCGCCCTTACATTACCGAGAAAACTGATTATTTGATTTTTACAAATAACACTTTGAATCTCGCAACAACCAATTGACGAAGATTACCCAATTTTGCACTGTAATTAATTCATAAACAAAATGACAAACACAGGAAACAAAATTGCCCTAGTAACTGGTGGAAGCCGTGGACTTGGAAAAGATATGGCCTTGCAATTAGCAAAAAAAGGATTTGACGTAGTACTTACCTACCAAACCAAAAGCGAATTCGCTCAAGAAGTAGTCAAGCAAATTAACGTAAGTGGTAAAAAAGCCTTCGCTTTACCACTTGATGTTGCCGATGCTCATTCGTTTGACCAATTTGCAAACACCTTGGCGGCGACCTTAAAAAACGAATTCCATACCGACAAACTTTCGGCATTGGTTAACAATGCTGGTGTTGGTATTCACGCTTCTTATGCCGAAACCACTATGGAGCAATTTGACAGCATGGTGAACATTCATTTAAAAGGAGCGTTCTTTTTAACTCAAAAATTATTGCCATTGCTACAAGACGGCGCAAGCATTGTCAACATCTCCTCAGGATTAGCGCGATTTAGCTTTAACGGCTATACTGCCTATGCCATCATGAAAGCCGCAATCGAATCGTTAAGTCGCTACCAAGCCCTGGAATTGGGTGCACGAAAAATTAGAGTCAACACTGTCGCACCAGGAGCTATCGAAACCGATTTTGGTGGTGGTGCCGTTCGTGACAACAAAGACCTAAACGATAAACTATCCTCAAATACCGCTTTAGGAAGAGTTGGTTTACCAGACGATATAGGCTCAGTAGTTGCCTTTTTATGCAGCGAGGATTCGAAATGGATAAACGCCCAACGCCTCGAAGTTTCAGGAGGATTTAATATTTAATAAACTATTTTTATTGTTAGAAACCACAAGTGTTTACTTGTGGTTTCTTTTTGCTTTTCACCAAACAGTATATTTATGCTTGAGTATTTGTGATGAAAAATAAATTCAATATCTTAGCAACACTTAGTTCAATCATAATCAAAAACATAGACATAATTAGATAACATGAATATATTTGTATAAAGTTATTTAAACACCTATTGTATTAAAAAAAATTATTACATGAAAAACCTCAAACTAAAACTTTTTTCCTTATTCATCATAACAAGTTTAACAAGTTGTCTCAACTCCGATAAGAAATCTGATAAAAATGAGAAAGCGACTAGTACGATAACTAAAGAAAAAAGGGCGATTACTCAAAAAATAACGCCTTGCCTTTGGGTAGATAAAGATGCAAAAGCAGTTGCAGACTACTACCTTTCTATTTTCAAAGAAGGCAAATTCAAAGAATACCACAAATATCAAAATCCCGCAGAAGGCAAAGAACAAGGCGGACAAGACAGCTTTGATACCGCTATTATAGAGATTGGTGACATCGAACTTAGTATTTTAGCGGCCGGACCTTATTTCAAATTCAACGAAGCGGTTTCTATGGTTGTGAATTGCAAAGATCAAGCAGAAGTAGACTATTACTGGGCAGCTTTAACAGCAAATGGTGGCGAAGAAGGTTCTTGCGGATGGTGTAAAGATAAATATGGTTTATCGTGGCAAGTCGTACCAGTGGAATATTTTGACCTCATCAACAGTAGCAATCCTGCAATTCGAGAAAAAGCAATGAAAAACACTTTTAAACAGAAAAAAATAATTCTATCTGAACTTAAATAGTTTCTATAGCTACATTAGATTTTTTGCAAACTTTCAATTTCAAACTACAAATAATTACATGTTACTACCAACGTAATACATCCTGCATCTAAAAAAAATAATTATGTTAAAAGCAATATATTAATTTACTATTTTAGCTGAAATTAAAACAAAAATTATGGGATTTTTCGATTGGTTTTCAAACAAAAAAGAAGTTACTACTCCAAAGTCAGTTCCAAGTGAAGTGGATATTGAGCAAAAATACCATGAAGTAATCACAGAATTAGAAAAATACAAAAGAACCACCTATTTACCGGTGCTTAAAGAAGGTGCTAAAACATTTTCAACCAATTCAAAATATGGAGGCTATCCCTACTTAAGAGATGAAAACGATTGGCCTATCTGTGAAAATTGTAAAAAACACATGCCGTTATTTTTGCAATTGAACCTCAACGAACTGCCTACAAAAAAGGAAAACGGATTAATTCAATTTTTTTATTGTACCAATTACGAAGAAGACTGTGAAGGCGAGCTCGAAGCCTATTTACCGTTTTCAAAAGCATCGGCTTGTAGAAAGATTGACATACAAAATCCTTCTGCTGAAATAAAACCCAATTCGATTCAAATTTTTAACGAAAGAACCATTGTAGATTGGACTCCCAAAGACGATTATCCACATCCTGAAGAATATGATTTGCGCAACATTAACGTTGACATTGACATTGACGACATTTACGAGTTGATGGAGGAACGCGGTTGCGGCCTAACCATTTCTGATGATAAACTGTTTGGATGGCCATATTGGATTCAATCAGAAGAGTATCCCTACGATCGACAAACCAAAACCCAAATGGAATTATTGTTTCAACTCGGTGAAAGTGAAATCATTCCCTATATGTTCGGCGACCTCGGAATCGGACACATCACGCAAAGTCCCGATAACGACCACGAACTTGGTTTTGGTTGGGCATGTTCCTAATTTTAAGAAAACTTCAACAAAATGAAATACTATTATTTTCTATTCCTTTTTCTAATAATCTCAAGCACAAACGCTCAAATTAAGGGCGAATTAGTTACAGTTCCATGCACTGCTAAAAATGACATAGATTTAAAAACATACATGGACAGCTACAGAGCTGAAGATGATTACACGCTAGAAAAAGAAATGGCAAAAGCATTCAATCCTACTTTCTTTGGTGATAAAAGCAAAAAACTAGACACCATTGTACTGAGTATTTTTTGCTCCACAAGAGGTGAACTTATTTTAAATGAAAAAAGAGACTACCAACCCAAAGAAAACGAAATCCGTTTTTTATTTGAAATTGAAAACAATAAAAGCGACGTTTCTTCACAAAAAATAGTATTCAAATTGGGTGACAAAGTGAAACAATCCATCAAAGAACGTTCTTTTGACTTCAAAACCTTACTCACTTTTTTAAAATGCTCGGTTTTCAAAAATGACTTCTTTCCTGAAGATTTAGTGATCGATGCGTACAATAGAGCGAAGGATTTATAATCTGTACAATTTACATATCAAGCTTACGTACTTTCACATTATTTTTCATAGAACAACAGTGTGAAAACCTCGCTCGAACTTTAAGCTATAAAAACAAGCTTCTCAATACTATTTTCAAAGTCATTCGAAATAACCAATCAACTATTCCTTAAAAACCACACCATTAGAACCAATGTAATACCAATCTTTTTTGGAAGTTTCATAAACACCAATAATCTCAAAATCTGGTGAAGTATAATCACCAAAAGTTTCAGATCCAAACGAACCTGCATACTTGGCTTCAAAATAACGCTTGCTTTTCGGAAAATAAAATCCCTTAAAGTCGTCTAAAAATAAGGCGCAGTACGTTGCCGTTTTCGACATCATTTTGTGTATTGCTGGCACTAGTACCGTTCCGGTTTCATCAATAATTCCGCACTTACCTTCGGCATTTTTGAACTTCAAAATAAAATGCTGACTGCTTGTTTTTTCATCATAGTAGTCGTCTAAAAACTCTACTTTTAAATCCATTCCTTTAAAACTATTTTTAGATTTTAAATTTTCAAATCCATACTGATAACCCTTTTTATTCGCCGCTCTAAAAATATAAGCATAGTCAAATTCATTGTGCCGTTCAATCCAATCATATTTGGTACTTACATTGTCAGGCACGGCAGTGCTTCGGTCTTGCAATTCTTCAACATAAGCAACGGTATCATATTTTATATCATCTTCGTCATTATAAACTGGCGTATACACATAGTTCGTTTCTTGCTCGCTAACTACCTTCCACTTACACAATTTGTCGTCTTTTGAAACATAATTCAATTGATCATAAAGCAGCGGAATCACAATTTTGCCATTGTAATCTGCCAATCCAATCTTGCCATTTTTCTGAACTACGTACGAATCATTGCGAACTTCTTTGATACTCTCATATTCTACTGCAAGGTAAATTGTATTAAAATCCCTCAACCCCATTTTACCATTAGCATCAGTCAAAGTAAACCGATCCGAATCGTATTCAAATCTAAAATCGCGATACTGAATGGGAAAAAGAAAAGTATTGTCTTTTAACAATAGTCCAACTTTGTTATGCTGAAAAACTTTACTGTAGTGTACCGAAACCTCTTTTTTTCTATTAAACACGCTTTTAAAAAGAGTAACACTATCATAAACTGGAGCAATCACAATTTTGCCAGTACGATCGCTAAAACCCCATTGCGAGGCCTTTTTGTAAGGTACTAAAATATCTTTTTCTTGAGCGGTACAAACCCAACTCATCAAAACAATTGCTATAAATAAAATCTTTTTCATGACTTACTAAATTGGAACGTGAAGGTACCTTTTTCTAAAGTTCGGGTTACTTTTTGTTGATTTAAATATTTATCCAAAGTTTGGTAGGCTTTGATAAAACCATTTTTAAAATTCCAATTGGTGAGTTTTGGATAATTCTTTTCATCCAATTCATAGCGCACCAAATTGAATTTACTCGCACTAGAATCGTAATAAAAACTAGAAGTGTTTGAAGTGTACAGCAACTTAGGTTGGCTTTCATCACATTCACTCATGCGAATAGTTTTTGATTGAAGCACGGTCAATTGACTGTCTTCCAACCTACAATCGTATACTTTCTTCAAATTGTAATTAAAAAACTGGGCATTCACACCGTTTTTATTGACTTCAGGATACACATACAACAGCAACGTTCCATCTTCACTGGAATAGGAAGTTGAAGTGAAATTTTGTGTCTTCTTGTCAAATCGGTCGATGTAAACACCATCTTGCGTGATTTTATATGGAAAAGTGGTTGCAATTTTAGTATCAAATTCAGAAATACTACTGTCTTTTATTTTGGGTAAAGAATCCAAACAAGCCCGAACAGCATCTTCTTTTTCTTTAAATGAAACCAAAATATCTTCCAAATTCGAAGCAACTCTACCTTTATCTAAAGTAGTTTTCAAATCGGATAATTCCAGTTCCAGTCCTTGCATAGACAACGCCACAATCTTTTTGGTGTTAGGAATGTTGCGCAGTAAACCCATATCTTTTAAGTAACTGACAAATTTATCTTCAACTGGAACACCATCGGTTACCCAAATTTTGAAATCTAAAACATCATTATCCAACGAATACCGTTCGGCTTTTTGTCCAAAAATAGTTTTGAAAGCACCATCTTTATAAAAACCCCCTTTGGGAAACGCTTCTTTGAACGTATAATACTTTAAATCAAATGCTTCGCGAACCACGTACAGATCAAACTCTTTGAAATAGGCCATTGCTTTAGCCGTTTTGTTTCCATAAAGTAAGCGGTTGATGACAAAATAGTTGCCATTGTCCAAACTAGAAAACTTAATTTTGAACTTCTTGTTTTCGTCATTTTGCAACAGTATTTTAGACGAAACTTCCCAGTCTTTATCCTCAATTTTAAAAATAACATTCTGACTAAAAGAGGCACTAGTCAGAAAATAAAGAACCAACAGAATTTTAAATCTCATTTCGATAAGTTTTAAGGCATTCAAAGATACACTATCGAAATGGCTACACAAAAAACAGCATTAAGATTGTGTTTTTTGTTTCATAAATAGCCACTTTTATAGCTCAAATGATTTGGAAATGATAAGGAACTTTGTGATTGGTATCCAAATTGAAGCTTTAATAAAACTTTTAAGAATCCAAAAACAGTTTACATTTATTTAGTCAAAAATAATATTTAAAAAAATCTTTAAAACAATATATTTGAAATTAAAACCTACATCCAACGCAACTCTTTGCATCTTTCGACTATGAAAACCAAAACTCCAATATGCATATACTTATCCTGTATCCTACCTTTCATCATTGTATTTTCAAATTTAACAAATAAATTCCTTACGCACTAAAGTAAAACTACCTGTTTTACAGTCCGAAGAGATCTTTGGCATTTTTTGTGCTGTGTTGTGCAATAACATCCAAACCAACACCTTTAAAATGCGCAATAGTTCCAGCTACATAAGGCAAAAATGCAGGCTCATTGCGTCTTTCGTGGTATTTCGTCAATTCCGATTTAGGTACATTCTTAGGTAACATAAAAGGTGCATCGGTTTCAATCATCATGCGATCTAACGGTACGTATTGAAGTACTTCTTTCAAATGCGCAAAGCGGTTGGTATCACTTATCGCACCAGTAAATCCCAAATAAAACCCATGGTCCAAATAAGTTTTGGCTTCTGCAAGAGTTCCTGTGAAACAATGCACTACGGCTTTGGGTAATTGAGGTAAATACGCATTAGTGACTGTCATAAAACGCTTAAAAGCCGCTCTTTCATGAAGAAAAAGCGGTTTTTGAAGTTCTATTGCCAATTCGAGTTGCGCTTTATAACAGCTTTCTTGCACGTCTCTGGGAGAGAAATCCCGGTCAAAATCAAGTCCACACTCACCTACCGAAACTACCTGTTTTAGTTGCAACAATGCTTTAAGTTGTGCAATACTTTGTCCGTCAAAACTCTTAGCTTCGTGTGGATGAATTCCTGCTGTGGCATATAAAACACTAGGATACGCTGCGGCAATCTTAGCCGATTCCTGACTGTTTTTTATGCTCGTACCTGTGAGTATCATTTGTACCACATCGGCATCCAGTGCATTTTGAATGATGTCGTCTGCATCATTATGGAATTGCCTGTTTGTAAGGTTGATTCCTATATCTATATAATTATTCATACTTTTCATTATTTAAAATTTAATTGTTTCTCCAACTTAAACTAGTTGTCTTAAAATCACACTACCGTCAGTTCGAGTAGTTTAAACAGCATAGTTTTTAATGAATATGCCTCTGCTAGACAAGGTTCTCGATACTATTATCTAAGCAAAAAATTAGCATTTTTTGTTTAGAAAATCACTCGAACTGACGAATGTGCTTATAATGAACTATAAAATTCTAAACGTCATTCTATTCCTACCGTGAGTTCGAGTAGTTTAAACAGCATAGTTTTTAATTACTATGCCAACGCTGAACACTGAATACTGAATACTGAGCACTAAACCCTAATCCTCACGACTTCCATCATCCGCCATTCGAACTAGTTTCGGAGTGAACTTCGCCACAACATCCACCAACTCTTCCTGTGCAGCCATCACTTGATGAATGTCTTTGTATGCCATAGGTGCTTCGTCCAAACCAGCGCCAATCAAGGTTACACCATGATCTTTCAAAATGTCTTGCATTGCTGTTTTTGTAATTGTTTTTTCAGCTTGCGTTCGGCTCATTTGTCTTCCTGCGCCGTGTGAAGCCGAGTTGATGGCCTCTTCTTCACCTTTTCCTCTTACCAAAAATCCAGGCGCAGTCATACTTCCTGGGATAATTCCCATTACACCTTTTGCTGCAGGCGTAGCACCTTTTCTATGCACAATTACTTCTTTGTTGTTCCAAATTTCTTTCCAAGCAAAGTTGTGGTGGTTTTCAACTTTGGCTAAAACAGTCGCACCAAGTGCTTTCTCCATTTTTGTATGGATAATTTCATGACAGGCCGAAGCATAATCGCCAGCCAAGTTCATGGCAATCCAATATTCCTGACCTAAATCGGTGTTCAGATCCAAATACGCTAAGTTTCTTGCAACTTCGGGTAATTTGCACACGTCTTTAGCGATTTTAGTGTAATATCCAGCAACAGTAGCACCAAATCCTCTCGAACCCGAATGCGTCAACAAAGCCACATATTTTCCTTTGGGAATGTTTAAAATTGCGTCTGCTTCCGCAAATTCCATAATCCCGAATTCCACAAAATGATTTCCACCACCAGACGAACCCAATTGTGACCACGCTTTGTCTTTCAAGTTTTTAATAAAAGAATGTTCGGCAAACAATGGGCTTTCCAAAACCGAATGATCCGATTTGTACTGACCTTGGAACCCATGACCAGCTCCAAACTTGGTATGCGCAATCAATTCACGTTTGAACTTAGCTTCATTTTCAAAATAAAACGCTTCCGGAATATCATAAATCGACAACGCCATTCTACAACCAATATCAACCCCTACACCATACGGAATTATGGCGTTTTTGGTAGCCAAAACTCCACCAATCGGTAAGCCATAACCTTGATGGGCATCCGGCATTAAAGCTCCAGCAACTGTTACCGGCAATTGCATCGCAACTTCCATTTGCTTTTTGGCACCTTCTTCTATATGATCCAAACCATAAGCCGCAAATGCATTCGGATTCGGATTTAATTGAATAAAATCTTCAGGCCTTTCATTCGCTTTTTCTATCAATGCAACCGCCAATTTGCTAAAAATAGCATCATCGATATAGCTTTCTGGAGTTTCAAGAACCAGCTTAAAATGAGTCAGCATCTGGTCGCGATTGAAACCGTTTCTTTTGCTGTTAATTTTCAAAGCAATTCCGATAATTTGTCCTTGTGGAAACCCTAATTCCATTAGTTCGTATCCGTTGATTGGTGTTTTCATTTTAATTTTCTTTTTGGCTAACCTGATGTATTTCCTCTGAATAAATCAGGTTTGTTATTATTTCTTTACAAATATTTCAAAAGTAGTGCGCAATTATTTTGCGTAGTTATTTTTTTATTTGAAAATAAATTTAAAAATAATTTTATGTATCTTGTAATCAAATCGATTACTATGAATTCGTTCGACCTTTTTTTAAATACATTAAAGAAAATAACTATGTTGGAACCTCAAGAGGAACAACTATTTCTAAAAGCTTTTGTGCCTTTTTATTTAAAAAAGAATGAATACTTCTTGCAATCTACACAAGTTAATACGCGATTGGGATTTCTTTGCAAAGGGTTGGTTCGTTACTATGTATTTAAAAATGAGGAAGAAGCTACTTTAGAGTTTACAAAAGAAGGCGAATTTGTTGCCGATTATGGAAGTTTTATTTCTAAAGAACCTTCAATACAAAACATTCAAGCGCTTGAAGATTGCGAGTTTCTAATTATTGATTATGACAAACTGCAAGAGCTTTATAAAATTTCAAGAAACGCTAATCTGTTAGGAAGAATTATCATTGAACATCGATTTATAATTATGGTCAACCAACTTTTAACAGTTCACAGATATGCGCCAGAAGATCGTTACCGCTATTTTTTGAAACACTACAAAGACTTGGCGCAACGTATTCCGCAATACCTAATTGCTTCTTATGTTGGCGTAAAACCACAATCTTTGAGTAGAATCAGAAAACGGATTATCTGATACGTTCTTAACTCAGGTGCATCAATAGTAAAGTAAACTCCTTGTAATTTTGGATTGTATTAATTATAAAACAAAATTACCATGACACTTACTATTATTTTTATTGTTTTTGGCTGTTGTTTCTTATTGGAGCGATTAACTCCGGGTTGGAAATTACCCGAAGTACCTACTTGGACTATACGCGTTTTAGCCGTTAATTTTATTCAACTTGGAGTAGTTACGCTTGCAGGTTTCACTTGGGAAGTTTGGCTTTCACAGTATTCTTTATTTCATTTATCGAATCATGTAAACCCATTTTTAGGCGGATTTATTGCCTATTTTATTGCCACATTTATCTTTTATTGGTGGCATCGATGGAGACATAAAATTGATTTTCTATGGACTCATTTTCATCAAATTCATCATAGTCCACAACGTTTAGAAGTAATTACGTCATTTTACAAACATCCGTTAGAAATGACCGTTAATTCTATAATCGGAAGTCTATTGGTTTTTACCACTTTGGGATTGAGTTTAGAAGCAGGAGGAATTTATACCTTATTCACAGCTTTGGGTGAGTTCTTTTATCATACCAATGTAAAAACGCCACAATGGGTTGGCTATATTTTTCAACGTCCAGAAATGCATCGAATCCACCATGAATATGACAAACATACCAATAATTATGGTGACATCGTTTGGTGGGATATGCTTTTTGGAACCTATGAAAATCCAAAAGAGTTTAAAGCTACTTGTGGTTTTGATACAGAAAAAGAACAGCGTTTATTGGATATGATTCAATTTAAAGATGTGCATAAAGAATAAATAATTATAAAAAGAGGTAATAGTTAGGAAGGATTTAATTTTCTTTGGACGAAGGAATCCTTTCCCGACGACACTCTTTTTTTTTAAGAGCAATAGTTTGTAAGTGATGTTTAGGATTCGAACCTAATTAAATCAACCAACGAAGTAACACTTACATTCGGCATCTTATTTTTGAAAAAGTGATAATTGACAAGAGGAGCGTTGGATTTTAAGTCGAAGTAGCTCTTGAACACGACATTTTTCATATTTTTTATAAAAGAAGTAACAGACGATAAGAGAAACGGGGCATTTCTAAGCCAGAGTCGAACTGGATAGCCTTGCTGGATTTACAACTTCGCTATTCCTCCCCAAATTGTGAAGAAGGAACTCTTATCTAACGACATTCTTTTTTATTTTTAAGACAAGGTAAAAAGCAATAAGTGACATATCGTGCTCTACCACTGAGCTACTCTCCCATTTTCACATTCTATTTGTGGAAGAGACGGGACTCGAACCCGCGACCACGTCATTAAAAACGAAGGAACACTTATCTACGACACTTGTTTATTTATTTTTATTTCAAAGAACTTATTTTATATTTAACTGAGGAAAAACAACATCCTTGACATAATCATTTATTATATATTTTTTCTCTAATTTTAATATTTGTTCTTTTCTCTTTATCAATTCAGGCAAAACTTTTTGTGCGTCGCTTTCTCGTTCAGTGTTTTCTTGTTTTGAAAACTCGTCGGATGGATAAGTCAAATCATAAAGTAGTACACATAATGTTTCTAATAATGTTTCTTTTTTACTTTCTAAAAAAATATCAGAATCAATGCCTGAAGTAATATTTATTAAATTATCCAATTCAGCTAAAATAATTGCTTCATCTTGATCTAGAAAATGTAAATTTTGATTGGTTCCCCATTCTTTGAAAATTTCATTATTATAAAAATTAATTTTTGGATAAGAAATAGAACTAAATGTTTCCGAATTACATTTTGTACATTTAAAATAAATAGATTTGTTGCTCCTCAATTCTTCAAAAGCGGCTTCTCTTTCTGAAATTTCTATTTTATTGCTATGTTGACATTCTTTACAAACTTTTGTAATTTTATATTCCATTTTTTATATTTTCTATTACAAAGATTCAAATACTACTGCGCAATTAATTTAATAATTACCTAATGCCAAACTCATTTTTTAAATAATTAATAATAGTATCGCCAAACATGATGATGTCTGAACCCCATACAGAAATTACAGGTGACAAATACTTATCTTTAAAAACAACTAATGCTCTATGACTATGAATGGGTACAAAACCAATTATTTTCGACGTATCAAATCCTCCTTCAGCAATAACAAATAAAGCATTATCATAATTTTCATTTATCTCTTCCAGTAACCATTTAGATTTTTCAAACTCATACGGATAATGATAAAAGAAACTCGAATGATCATATTCAATAGTACCATCTTCAGGATTTATAGAAATTTCTGGTGTATCTAATCCAACAAAAGTCAAAAGCATTTCTTTATAAAGCCAAGGAAATTGAAAACCAAATAGATTTTCTGCTTCCTCAATTTCTTTTCTACTAATTCCTTTATTAAACTTAGTATTAGGTTGTAACTGAAATCCCCAAACATGGTCATGAAGTTTTATCTTTTTAAACTTCTTTTCAATTTTATATTTTAATTCAACAATTTTCATAGCAGTACTTTCAATAAATTTAAATCAATCTGTTTCCGTCACTTAGAGTGTTCTTGACTAAAAAAAATAGTACTTTAACACAAATCCTCAAAGATAAAAAATGTAATGAGAAGCTTCAAACTACTATTTTTTTTATATTACAAAGATTTAAATACTACTGCGCAATTATTTTACGCAGTAGATTCTTTTTTTACAATTCTATTCTGTTAATGTAGTTCAAAGCATTACTTTTATCTTCTAAAGCATGCAATACATCAAATACTTTATCGGACCAACCTGCTATCAAATACACATCGTTTTTTTGCATATTTATTGGTGCTTGACCATAACCAGCAAGGTCGAACAAGTACAATTTGGCATTTGGAGCGATGTTTTTATATCTATTCCACGAATTAGCGAAAGTATGATTCGTTGCAGTACTGTTCCACATTTGAACATCGGTAAACAACATTATTTTATCAACACGCTCTTGTTTCTTGATTAAATCTTCTAGAACCAAATAACCATTAGTCGAATAACCTACTTCACCTTCGCGCTTATAATATTCATTTACATTACTCAAAACGCTTCTTTTTGGCATATTGATAATTTTCCATTTATCACCAAACATACCACTCACCACATTTTTACATCGGCTTTGCATCAACATACCCAACATCAAACCAATATCATACAACATGATTTTACTTTTTGGGGAAATTGGCTGTTGCATCGAACCCGAAACATCACAAGCCACTACTACCGAAGTATTCACATCAAAACCTTTTATGTTTTGAGCACTCACCATAACCGCTGTTTCCAAAGCATCCAATACCATCGAGGTATATTTCGATTGCATTTCTTTCAACTCACGGTAAGCCGCCAAAAATCGGAATGGCAATTGTTTCGAGTTCATTACGGCATTTTCATTTGCCAAATAGTTACACACTTTTTCAATATGAAAACCTGAAACATTTGCTTCCATAATATTTCTCAGGTTACGCATCATTGCCATATAACCCATTTTGTTACTATCAATCAATTCTTCCCATTTAGTGGTAACTGCTTTTTGTTTTTCAGCTTCATTATAGAATTTCACTTGACCTAATTGCGACAACTCTGTTTCCCAAGTATAAGGCGTTTGCAAAGAATTAGCAGCTATCTTATTGAACAACTCTTGCTGCGTATCGTCTTTTGCTTTTGGATGTACCAAAAACAAAGCATCTTTCAATTTCACTGCACCATCTCTATTGTATTTTGCAAATTGATATGCATCAAATTTGTTAAAAGAAGCCGCCAAACCTTTTTGAATTTGTTTCGACAAACGGTTCAATTTTTTAGTACCTTTTCTATCATTCGCCATTTGGTAGTAAGCCAACAACTCAGTGATTTCATCTGCACGTTGGATTACGTGAGTTATCATTTTGCTTATCAAAGCATCACCCGAATAAATTTTGGCCAATTCTACCACCAAAACCAAAGGCACCGAACGCATATTCATTTCATTACGTGCATACACTGCCAATTTAGCAACAAATACAGGATTGCTTTTTTGGATTAATGTTTTGATACGTTCCAATCGAGTGGTATCTTTTTCATAAAAAGTAGCACTCAAACTTGTAGTAACCACGGCGGCATACAATTCATATTCTGGAGTTAATGGAAAAGCAATAGCATTTTCATGGTTAACTATAGTGATTTTCTGTTTTGTCAAAAAATTAAATTTCATCTTTTCTAGTTTTTAAAAATTAAACAATCATTCGTTGTTTGCTTTCAACGGTACAAAGATTTCAAACCCACTGCGCAATTATTTTGCGTAGTAAAAAATAAACTCTAAATTTGATTTAAAATTATAAAATTAATACTTAACCTTAGTGTAACTTCGTGCAACCTTTGTGAGACTTTGTGTTACTACTTTTTAAAAAATGGCTCAAAACAAAAACGCATTAATACGCTACAAAACCATCGACAAGTGTTTACAAAACAAATACCGTCAATGGACATTGGATGATCTTATAGAAGCTGTCAGCGAGGCATTATACGAATACGAAGGCAAGGAAAATCCAGTAAGCAAACGCACCATTCAGCTAGACATTCAGTTGATGCGCAGTGAGAAATTGGGTTACAATGCACCAATTGAAGTTTATGAGAAAAAATACTATCGTTATGAAGACGAGGATTTTACCATAACCGATATTCCACTAACAGAAACCGATATCAATGTGCTAACAGAAACGGTTTCGATGTTAAAACAGTTCAAGGATTTCTCGCTATTCAACGATGTATCTGATATTTTACAGCGTTTGGAAGACAAAATCTACTCCGAAAAATCACATACACAACCCGTAATTCATTTAGACAAAAACGAAAATCTAAAAGGACTGCATTTCTTGGACCAACTATACCAAGCCATCATCAAAAAAGTAGTTTTAAAAATCACTTACAAATCGTTTACTTCAAGAGACGAAAACACGTTTCTGTTTCACGCTTTTATTTTAAAAGAATTCAACAACCGATGGTTTTTGGTGGGAAAAAAAAGAAGTACGGCACCAATAAGTAATTTGGCATTAGACCGAATCATTGCCATTGATTATGATTTTCAAACGCCTTATCTTGAAGAAAATTTTGATGCAGAAAAATTCTATAAAAATGTGGTTGGAGTAACCGTAAATACAGGATTACAACCTAAAAAAATAGAACTTTGGATAGACCAAACAAATGCACCTTATGTACTAACAAAACCTTTACACAACTCCCAACGATTAATAAAAAACAACGAAGATGGAAGTATTATAATCCACTTACTTCTAATAGAAAACTACGAATTAGAACGACTGTTACTCGGATTTGGCAACGGCATCGAAATCATCAAACCAGAAGGAATGCGCAAAAGAATGAAAGGGATTTTAGAAAAAAGCATCCAAAAATACAATACTAATTTAGAAACGTAACCAACCTACTCCGATAAAAAAAAAATGTAATCCAATTGATACGTTCTTCGAGTTTTGTTCGTATTTGATTCCTAGTTGTGGTAACTCAAGTTTGTATTTTTTTATTCTTTTTGCAAAAACAAAACACTTTTACGAAGGAATTACGAACAAAACGAACAGCAAACAAAGCTTAAAAAAACTTTTAGATAAGGGTAATTTATAAATAATGTAGAGACAATGTTGATTTACCCATAATACAACCAAATTGTTTTTTATAAACTCTCTTGTAAAAAACAAGTGACAAAAAAGCAACACAAAAAACAATACTTTACTGCTGTTACAATATGACTTTATTTTTTTTTAAAGCTAAAATACTTCTAATACCAAGTTCAAAATAAGAGTTATTCCAATCATGTTGCCATCAACTTAGGTTGTAAAAGGATTGTTCAGCCAAAAGAATTCCTAAAAAAGTCCTTAATATTTTAGGATTTAACGATAATTAACGAGAAAAAGTAGCAGTAATAAAAAAATTAACATAAATACTATGCGTGCATAATAAATTTTTTATATCTTTGAAATCAGAACTAAAACGTTATCGCAAAAGGATAACAAATAAACGTTAATTTTACATTATAGATAAAAAAGAACTACTGTAAAATCGTTAGATAAAACATGAAAGAAAAAACAATAGACTATATATTAAGAGCTACTTGGCAAGCCGTTTCGAGAATGTATAACGAAGAAGCTTCCAAGTTTGACGGTTCCATGGCAATTGGTTTTGCACTTTTAAGCATTGATAAAGAAGAAGGAACGCCATCTACAGCGATAAGTTCACGCATGGGAATGGAAGCCACTTCCTTAACAAGAACTTTAAAAACACTTGAAGAAAAAGGATTAATTGTCAGAAAGAAAAACCCAGATGATGGTCGTGGCGTCCTAATTTTCTTGACCGATTTTGGTAAACAAATGCGTGCACAATCAAAAGAAACGGTTCTAAAATTTAACGATAGCATCAGAAAAAACATATCAGAAGAGAAACTTCAAAATTTTATAGAAGTTGCTGATATCATTAACGATTTGATTGCGGAGAAGAAGATATTTTAAAGTAGATAATAGAGGAGAGACAGATAGATTATAGACAAATCCGAATTTAAGTAAAAGTCTATTATCTTTTAGTCTATTATCTCTTCTCTTAAATAAAAATAAACAAATGAAAAGATTAATCAAAAAAGTGGCCGTAGTTGGATCTGGAATCATGGGTTCTGGAATTGCGTGTCATTTTGCAAACATCGGATTGGAAGTATTGCTTTTGGATATCGTTCCGAATACTTTAACTGAAATCGAAGAAAAGAAAGGCTTGACTTTAGAAAGTAAGGTAGTCCGCAACCGATTGGTGAACGAACATTTAGCCAATGCTTTAAAAAGTAGCCCATCGCCTATTTACAATCAGAAATTTGCTAGCCGAATCACAACCGGAAATACAACGGATGATATGGCAAAAATTGCCAACTACGATTGGATTATCGAAGTGGTTGTAGAACGTTTGGACATCAAGAAATTGGTTTTTGAACAAATAGAAAAATACAGAAAACCCGGAACTTTAGTAACCTCAAATACTTCCGGTATTCCAATAAAATTCATGAGCGAAGGACGAAGCGACGATTTCCAGAAACATTTCTGTGGGACACACTTCTTCAATCCAGCACGTTATTTGAAATTGTTCGAAATTATTCCTGGTCCGCAAACTTCTCCTGAAGTATTGGATTTCTTGACTAATTACGGATCACAATTTTTAGGCAAAACATCAGTGGTTGCTAAAGATACACCGGCGTTCATAGGTAACAGAATTGGTATTTTCGGAATCCAGAGTTTGTTTCACTTGGTTACCGAAATGGGTTTGACTATTGAAGAAGTGGATAAGTTAACAGGTCCAGTTATTGGTCGACCAAAATCGGCTACATTCAGAACTGTTGACGTTGTAGGATTGGATACTTTAGTTCACGTTGCCAACGGAATTTATGAAAACTGTCCGAACGACGAAGCACACGAATTATTCAAGCTTCCAACTTTCATCAACAAAATGATGGAAAACAAATGGTTGGGAAGCAAAACTGGACAAGGTTTTTACAAAAAAGAAGGCAAAGAAATTCTAACATTAGATTTAGATACTCTTGAATATAGAGCAGCAAAAAAAGCAAATTTTGCTACACTAGAACTGACTAAAACCATTGACAAACCAATCAACCGATTCAAAGTTTTAGTAAAAGGAAAAGACAAAGCAGGCGAATTTTACAGAAAATCATTCTCCTCAATGTTTGCTTATGTATCGAATAGAATTCCTGAAATATCAGATGAATTATACAAAATTGACGATGCCATGAAAGCTGGCTTCGGATGGGAAAATGGTCCGTTCGAGATTTGGGATGCCATCGGAGTTGAAAAAGGAATCGAATTAATGAAAGCTGAAGGTTACGAACCAGCAGCTTGGGTTACCGAAATGGTAGCTTCTGGAACTACAAGTTTCTACGCTGTAAGAGAAGGTGCAACCTATTTCTACAACATTCCAAATAAATCACAAACCAAAGTTCCGGGACAAGATAGTTTCATCATTCTAAACAACATTCGTGAAACTAAGAAAGTGTGGAGTAATTCAGGCGCCATCATTCAGGATTTAGGTGACGGAATTTTGAACTTAGAATTCCAATCGAAAATGAATACCATTGGTGGCGATGTTCTGTCAGCCATCAACAAAGCAATAGATTTATCAGAAAAAGAATATCAAGGATTAGTTATCGGAAATCAAGCCGCCAATTTCTCTGTAGGAGCCAATATCGGCATGATTTTCATGATGGCTGTCGAACAAGAATATGACGAATTGAACATGGCAATCAAAATGTTTCAAGACACGATGATGCGCGTGCGTTACTCTGGAATTCCAGTTGTAGTTGCGCCACACGGAATGACTTTTGGTGGTGGATGCGAAATGAGTTTGCACGCCGATAAAGTGGTTGCTGCAGCAGAAACCTACATGGGATTGGTAGAATTTGGAGTTGGTGTAATTCCAGGTGGCGGTGGTTCAAAAGAATTGACCTTACGTGCCTCCGATTTATTCCATAAAAATGACGTTGAGTTAAATGTTTTACAAGAATATTTCATGACCATCGCCATGGCAAAAGTATCCACATCAGCTTATGAAGCCTTTGATACCGGACTTTTACAAAAAGGAAAAGATATTGTAGTTGTCAATAAAGACCGCCAGATCGCCGAAGCTAAGAAACACGCTTTGTTAATGGCAGAAGCTGGTTACACACAACCAATTCAGAGAAAAGACGTAAAAGTTTTAGGAAAACAAGCGTTAGGAATGTTCTTAGTTGGAACAAACCAAATGGTTGCTGGAAAATATATATCTGAACACGATTTGAAAATTGCTAATAAACTAGCTTACGTTATGGCTGGAGGTGATTTATCAGAACCAACTTTAGTAAGTGAACAATATTTATTGGATATTGAAAGAGAAGCATTTTTATCGCTTTGTACAGAAAGAAAAACGTTGGAGCGAATTCAATTTATGTTAACTAAAGGAAAACCTTTGAGAAATTAGATAATAGATAAAAGACAGATAGATAAAAGACTCGAAAAAGTCTATCATCTATTATCTCTCTGTCTATCATCCAAAAAAAATAAAACATGAAAACAGCATATATAGTATCCGGATTTCGTACGGCAGTTGGAAAAGCACCAAAAGGAGTTTTCCGTTTCAAACGACCTGACGAATTAGCAGCAGAAACAATCGAACATCTGATGGCGCAATTTCCAGATTTCGACAAGAAAAGAATTGATGACGTAATGGTTGGAAACGCCATGCCAGAAGCCGAACAAGGCCTGAACGTTGGACGATTAATTTCCTTAATGGGATTAAAAGTTACAGACGTTCCTGGTGTGACAGTAAATAGATATTGCGCTTCTGGACTAGAAACTATCGGAATGGCAACAGCCAAAATCCAAAGCGGAATGGCAGATTGTATTATCGCTGGTGGCGCAGAAAGCATGAGTTTTATCCCAATGGGTGGATACAAACCTACTCCAGATTACGCTGTCGCAAAAGAAGGAAACGAAGATTACTATTGGGGTATGGGTTTAACGGCAGAAGCTGTTGCCAAACAATTCAATATTTCTCGTGAAGATCAGGATGAGTTTGCTTTCAACTCACATCAAAAAGCTTTGAAAGCACAAGCTGAAGGTAAATTTGACAAACAAATTGTTCCAATTACTGTGGAGCAAACATTTATCAATGAAAATGGTAAAAAGGAAACAAAATCGTACGTAGTAAATAAAGATGAAGGTCCAAGAGCCGACACCAATACTGCTGCATTGAATAAATTACGACCTGTTTTCGCTGCTGACGGAAGTGTAACGGCCGGAAACTCGTCCCAAATGAGTGATGGTGCTGCGTTTGTACTTATCATGAGCGAGGAATTGGTAAAAGAACTAAACATCACTCCTATTGCGCGATTAGTGAATTTTGCATCTGCTGGTGTTGAACCAAGAATTATGGGAATCGGACCAGTAAAAGCAATTCCGAAAGCACTGAAACAAGCTGGTTTATCATTAAATGACATCGGATTAATCGAATTAAACGAAGCATTCGCCTCGCAAGCATTAGCAGTAACTCGCGAATTAAATCTGAATCCAGAAATCATAAACGTCAATGGTGGCGCAATCGCACTTGGTCATCCACTAGGTTGTACAGGTGCAAAACTTTCGGTACAATTATTTGATGAAATGAAACGCCGTGGCGATAAATACGGAATTGTGAGTATGTGTGTTGGAACTGGACAAGGAAGTGCAGGAGTATTTGAGCTGTTGTAAAGAGATTATAGATAATAGACGGAGAGATAATAGACGAAGAACATATAAAGTAAAAAAGTGAGCGACTTTAAAAGACACAACTTTAAGAAACTAAAAATTTGGCAAATGGGGATGGAAGTTGCCAAAATAGTTTTGGAAATGACTGATAGTTTTCCTATTACTGAAAAATTTGGTTTAAAAAGCCAAATGGATCGATGCTGCATTTCAATTCCATCAAATATTGCAGAAGGTTCAAGTAGAACAAATAAATCTTTTAGTCATTTTCTTGATATTTCATTAGGATCATCTTTTGAGTTACAAACTCAAGTACTATTAGCCAATCATAGAAAATATATAACAGAAGAACTAACAAACAATTTAGAACTAAAAATTGAAGAATTACAAAAAGCAACAATGGCTTTTCAAAATACGTTAAATAATTAATAAATAGATCGTCAATTATCTAGTCGTCTATTATCTATCATCTTAAAAAAAATAAAAAAATGAGCGAAATAACAAGAGGAGGTCAATTCCTAGTTAAAGAAACCAAATGTGAAAATATCTTTACTCCAGAAGATTTCTCAGAAGAACAATTGATGATGCGCGATTCTGTGAAAGAATTTACAGATAAAGAATTGTGGGCACACAAAGACAAATTTGAGAAAAAAGATTATGCCTATACAGAGGCTTCCATGCGTAAAGCAGGTGAAATGGGATTCTTAGGAATTGCAGTTCCTGAAGCTTACGGCGGATTAGGAATGGGATTTGTAGACACTTGTCTTGTTTGCGATTACATTTCGGGCGCTACTGGTTCGTTTTCAACAGCTTTTGGTGCGCATACCGGAATCGGTACAATGCCAATTACGTTGTACGGAAATGAAGAACAAAAATTAAAATACGTACCAAAATTAGCTTCAGGCGAATGGTTTGGCGCGTATTGCTTAACAGAACCAGGTGCAGGATCTGATGCCAATTCTGGAAAAACAAAAGCAGTTTTATCTGAAGATGGAAAAACGTATTCAATCACTGGACAAAAAATGTGGATTTCTAATGCTGGATTTTGTTCAGTATTTATAGTTTTCGCAAGAATTGGTGATGATAAAAATATTACAGGTTTTATCGTAGAAAATGATCCATCTAATGGAATTTCAATGAACGAAGAAGAGCATAAATTAGGAATTCGTGCTTCTTCAACCCGTCAGGTTTTCTTTAATGAGACGAAAGTTCCAGTGGAAAACATGCTATCGGAAAGAGGAAACGGATTTAAAATTGCAATGAATTCGTTAAACGTTGGACGTATAAAATTAGCTGCAGCTTGTTTGGATGCACAACGTAGAGTGACTTCTGGCGCAGTGAAATATGCTAACGAACGAGTTCAATTTAATACGCCAATTGCACAATTCGGAGCAATTCGTTACAAATTGGCAGAAATGGCAACAAGCTGTTATGCTGGAGAAAGTGCTACGTATAGAGCTGCAAAATCTATTGAAGATCGGATCAATGCAAGAGTTGCAGAAGGAAATTCACATCAAGAAGCCGAATTAAAAGGTGTTGAAGAATTTGCAATTGAATGTTCGATTTTAAAAGTGGCCGTTTCTGAAGACGTGCAAAATTGTGCAGACGAAGGTATTCAAATTTTTGGAGGTATGGGATTCTCTGAAGATACACCAATGGAATCAGCTTGGCGTGATGCAAGAATTGCACGTATTTATGAAGGTACAAACGAAATCAACAGAATGTTATCTGTAGGAATGTTGATCAAAAAAGCAATGAAAGGTCACGTTGATTTACTTGGACCAGCATCAAAAGTTCAAGAAGAATTAATGGGAATACCATCGTTCGATACGCCAGATTTCTCAGAATTATTTGCTGAAGAAAAGGTAATTGTAGCCAACTTGAAAAAAGCATTCTTAATGGTTGCTGGTGGTGCTGTTCAAAAATTCGGTCCAGATTTAGACGGACACCAACAATTATTAATGGCTGCAGCCGATATGTTAATTGAAATTTACATGGCAGAAAGCACCATTTTGAGAACTGAAAAAACAGCCAAAAGAGACGGTGAAGATAAAGTTCAAGAAGAAATTGCTATGGCAAAATTATATTTGTACAAAGCAGTGGATATCGTAAATTTAAAAGGAAAAGAAAGCATCATATCATTTGCTGAAGGTGATGAACAACGCATGATGTTAATGGGATTACGTCGTTTCACAAAATATACTAATATGCCAAATATTGTAGCTTTGAGAGAAACAATTACAGCAAAATTAGTTGCTGAAAACGAATACTGTTATTAAGATTTTTAGTTTAGTTAATTGTTTGAATTAGCCAACGGAAACGTTGGCTTTTTTTATGCACAAAAAAAACGTCGTTAAAATTAAGGACGGTTTTTCTTATAAAGTAACGTTTACTATTATTCGTTATGTAAGAATGCTTGTCTATTTAACAGCGTTTCTTCACTTTCTACATGATTATCATCAGGAATACAACAGTCAACAGGACATACCGCAGCGCACTGTGGTTCTTCATGAAAACCTTTACACTCGGTACATTTCCCTGGAACAATATAATAAATATCGTCAGAAATAGGTGTTTGCGCAGCATCTGAATCTACTTCAGTTCCGTCGGGTAGAATGATTTTTCCACGTAATTTGGTACCATCCTTATAGCGCCAATCGTCGGCACCTTCATATATTGCAGTGTTTGGACATTCTGGCTCGCACGCGCCACAATTTATACATTCGTCAGTGATTATAATTGCCATCTAGTTTAGTCTTAAAGTCCAAAGCTAAACATAGAACGTCAAATACTTTTGGCTTTCATACATTTGTCTTTCGACTAATTATCTTATTTTTGTGCAAAATTACAATCAAATCTTGTCATAAACAAATAAACAAATGTTACAAAACGATAAAATAAAATGTTTTATAGAACTAGGAAATTTTTTAAGACAATTTCATGAGAAAGAAGCTACTAAAAATCCTAATGTTTTAAATAACGATTTGTTTTTTGAAGATTTCGATTCATTACTGCAATTATCACAATCACATAATGGATGGTTCACACCCGAACAAGTTTATTTTGCAGTAAATTCGTGGGCAGATGCCTTAACCAAAGATAATTTTGACACGTGGTTGTCGCGCTATAGTTTTAAAAGCTCGAATGCAAAAACTGTTGGATTAATTCTTGCAGGAAATATTCCTCTTGTTGGATTTCATGATTTTCTATCAGTTTTAGTTTCAGGTAATAAAGTACTAATCAAAACTTCGTCCAACGACCAAAAACTTTTACCTTTTCTGGCAAATTATTTGATATCATTGGATTCAGAATTTAAAGAGCTAATCACCTTTACCGAAGGAAAACTAGAAAATTTTGATGCTGTTATTGCCACCGGAAGCAATAATACAGCAAGATATTTTGAATACTACTTTAAAGACAAACCAAGTATTATTCGCAAGAACAGAAACTCTGTGGCAGTTCTTGATGGTTTAGAAAGTAAGCAACAATTACAGAATCTTGGTGAAGATATTTTTAGATATTTTGGCTTAGGATGCCGAAACGTTTCCAAGTTATTTGTTCCTGAAAATTATGCTTTCGACACATTCTTCGAGGCAATATTTCCCTATCAAGACGTAATTCATTACGAAAAATATGCAAACAATTACGACTACAACAAGGCAGTTTTCTTAATGAGTAATTTTAAATTATTAGATAATGGTTTCTTAACGATTAAAGAAGACTCAAGTTATTCCTCACCTATTTCGTCTGTTTTTTATGAATTTTATGAAGATATAAACCATCTTAAAACTAAATTAAAAAACGATGAAGATCAAATTCAATGCATTGTTTCAAATACGCTAATTGATAACTCAATAGATTTTGGTCACACACAAAAGCCAAATTTATGGGATTATGCAGATAATGTAGATACGATTGAATTTCTTATGAACATATAGTTAAAAAACGATTAATTTATCTTATAAACTATTACGTTATTGTTAATAACATCGCGTCATTAGCTGCAAATCAAAAGTCATTTTTAACGGTCTATTTCCGAAATTTGCATTCTAAATTTATGGAAACACTACAATGAAAAAACACAACTACAGCGCCGGACCATGCATTCTTCCTCAGGAAGTATTTGAAAAATCAGCACAAGCTATTTTAAATTTCAACAATTCTGATTTATCAATATTAGAAATTTCACATCGAAGCAAAGATTTTGTTGCTGTGATGGATGATGCAAGAGCTTTGGTTTTGGAATTACTTGGTTTACAAGGAAAAGGATATCAAGCCTTGTTTTTGGCTGGTGGTGCAAGTTTAGAATTTCTTATGGTTCCGTACAACCTCATGAAAACTGACGGTAAAGCTGCCTATTTAGACACTGGAACTTGGGCAAATAATGCTATAAAAGAAGCAAAACATTTTGGTGAAACTGTAGTAGTTGCCTCTTCGAAAGAGCAAAATTACAATCATATTCCTAAAGACTACGCCGTTCCAACTGATGCAAGTTATTTTCATTGCACAAGTAACAATACTATTTTTGGAACACAAATGAAATCGTTTCCTGACTTGGATATTCCAGTAGTATGCGACATGAGTTCTGATATATTCTCAAGAAGTTTAGATTTTTCAAAATTTGATATCATTTATGCTGGCGCTCAAAAAAATATGGGTCCTGCAGGAACAACTTTAGTAGTCATTAAGGAAGACATTTTAGGTAAATCTGGAAGATATATTCCGAGTATGTTGGATTATCAAAAACATATTGCTGCCGAAAGTATGTACAATACACCACCGGTATTTCCAGTTTATGCCTCATTACTAACACTGCAATGGTTGAAAAATCTTGGAGGAATTGCTGCTATTGAAAAATTAAACGAAGCTAAAGCAAATTTACTTTATGCTGAAATTGACAGAAACCCTTTATTTAAAGGTGCTGCAGCCGTTGAAGACCGAAGCATTATGAATGCGACTTTCTTGTTAAACGATGAAAGCCACGCTCCTATTTTTGACCAAATGTGGAAAGAAGCAGGAATTTCTGGCTTACCAGGACATCGCTCTGTTGGAGGTTACCGCGCATCAATGTACAATGCATTACCATTAGAAAGTGTACAAGTATTGGTTGATGTAATGCGAGAGTTGGAAAAAAGTGTTCAGTAATTAGTTTTTAATATTCCTTAGAACTGATTAAAGAATAAATACAATTTAAAAAGCCAAAAGCACAGATTAGTTTAGCCCTGATAGCAATGGAAATCCTTTTTATCGTTTTTTTTAAACGATAAAAAGATTGAAATGAATAGCAGGAATAGCTTCAAAAAATAATAATTAAAATCATAATAAGCATCGAAAGATGCTGAAATAAATTCAGCATAAAAATGAAAGTATTAGCCAACGACGGATTGTCGAAAAGTGGAATTGAAGCCTTAGAAAAAGGTGGTTTTGAAGTAATCACGACCAAAGTAGCACAAGAACAAGTTGCTAATTTTATAAACAGTAACAACGTTGACGTAATTTTGGTTCGAAGTGCAACCAAAGTTAGAAAAGACATTATTGATGCTTGCCCAGGACTTAAAATTATTGGTCGCGGTGGCGTAGGTATGGATAACATAGATGTGGATTACGCTAGAGCAAATGGAAAACATGTAATAAATACTCCTGCATCTTCAAGCGAAAGTGTGGCAGAGTTAGTATTTGCTCATCTTTTCACAGGTGTACGATTTTTACATGATGCCAACAGAACTATGCCTCTTGAAGGAGATTCTAACTTTGAAGGTTTGAAAAAAGCCTATGCAAATGGCGTGGAACTTCGTGGCAAAACTATTGGAATCATTGGTTTTGGACGTATCGGTCAAGCTGTAGCCAAAATGGCGCTAGGATTAGGAATGAAAGTTATTGCAGCTGATAAATTTCTTGGCAAAGCAGAGATTAAAGTCGATTTTTATAACGGACAATTTATAAATGTCGAAATAAGTACCGAACCAATGGAAGATTTATTAAAACACTCTGATTTTATTTCATTGCACGTACCTGCTCAAGATGGTTATGTAATTGGCGCTGCCGAATTGGCGATGATGAAAGATGAAGTTGGAATCATAAATTGCGCTCGTGGCGGTGTTATCGATGAAGTTGCATTGATTGATGCTTTGGATAAAAACAAAGTACTCTTTGCTGGATTGGATGTTTTTGAAAACGAACCAACTCCTGAAATTAAAATTTTAATGCATCCGAAAATTTCTTTAACACCACACATTGGAGCTGCTACTGTAGAAGCACAAGACCGAATTGGGACAGAACTTGCCGAGCAAATAATTGGCATTTTAAGAAATTAATCATTCTATAAATTATATTTTAAATCCAAATCTGAAAATTTTAGATTTGGATTTTTTATTTTGTTATAAATTTAGATAAATTAAAATAGTACTTCACAACCTATTTGACAACAAGTGCTCTAATTACAAAATTTTATTTCAAAATTTAAGTTAAAATAAAATGGTAACTTATTGTTATTTAGTATTTTTATGTAAATTTCAAATGCTATGAAAAATTTATTTATATTACTTATTTTATCATTATTTCTATTCAGTTGTACTACTAACAAAAGTTTAGTTTTAGATCATAAGAAAGACGAGACTGTTTCACTTAGTGATACCGTAAGAATTGCCAATGAGGAATTGGAATATGAAGTGATTATACTTGAACCCGGATTTAATTCATGGCTAGTTTCGCAAGCTAGACCTCGAGGTTATTACACTGAAACTTTTTTAGAAAACAGAAATCAAGTGTGGATAACCGAATGGAATAATAGAGTTATGCAACCACAACGTTTTAATCCCAATTTATATCAAATGCAAATCAATTACGATAGATACATTCATTATGGGTATGAGGTAAATTATCTTATTTATAATTATTTGGTATTCTTTCAACTAAATTACAAACAACAGTTATCTGGACTTGTACCCCGAATTTAATTATACTATTTTTGCATTTCAAAACTACTGATGAAGAACTTTAAACAGCGTTGGCAAATAACATCCAATTGGCAAGTAGTTGTCATATTATTGGTCTTTGCTGCAACCGGCTTTACTTCATCTTATATTGCTGGACCTTTTTTAGAATTATTGGGAATAAAAAAAAATACAATTTCTTTGTGGATTTATTATCCTTTGTACCTTGTACTTATTTTTCCGTTCTATCAAATACTATTGGTTGGCTTCGGATTTCTTTTTGGCCAATTTAAATTCTTTTGGGCATTTGAAAAAAAAATGCTTCGGAGTATGAAACTCGGCTTTATCGTTAACATTTTTGAACAAAAAAAAGGAACTAATTAAAGTTCCTTTCTAAGTTTTACATCTTGATTTTTTATCACATAAGTATAAATCCATGTAAGAGTAAAAGTGGGAATAAAATCTGAAAATGGAAGAATTTCTTCTAAAAATTCAATTACTCCACCCACTTTACCAATAATTCCTTTGTACATTGAAGATAACATATAGGCTGCAAGTGGCGCCCAAATAGTATCTGCAAACTCACCTAAAAAAGGTACCAAATAAGTCAACATTCCCATTACATCAAACAGAATACCTAAATAAAGGTTGCGCTGTTTGTTGGATGAATTGACTATAACTTCGTTAGAAAGTATCATTTTATTTTTAAATTAATTTCTTAACTAATAACAAATCTAATGCCAATTTAAAAAAAATTGAATTAGAGGTATCAAATAGAAAAAATAAAAAAACCAACTCTTATAATAAGAATTGGTTCTAACATTAAAATTGGGCAAAAAAAAGGTGTTTTACTCTTTCTTAATCATGTTAAAAAAGTCATTTCTATTTTCTTTTTCATTAAAAATTCCACCATACTGAATTGTAGAAGTGTAACTGTTTTCGTCTTTTATACCTCTAGAAGACACACATAAGTGAGCCGCTTCCATAACAATTATTACGTTATCGGTTTCTAAAACGGTTTTGAGTTCATTAAATATTTGCATAATCAAGCGTTCTTGCACTTGTGGTCTGCGAGAAAAGTAATCAACAATTCTGTTTAGTTTAGACAATCCAATTACCTTTCCAGACGATACATATCCAATATGTGCCTTACCAACAATTGGTAAAAAATGGTGCTCGCAGGTTGAATTGAAATTAATATTAGCTTCTACCAACATTTTATCATAGTGATACGAATTATCAAATACTGATATTTTCGGTTTATTTTTAGGATCTAAACCGCTAAAAATTTCTTTAATAAACATTTTGGCTACACGATGTGGCGTTCCTTGAAGGCTATCATCGGTCATATCTAATCCCATTTCTTCCATAATGACTTTGAAATGTTTTTCAATAGTAGTCATTTTTTCTTCATCGGACTTTACAAATGCATCAGGCCTCATTGGTGTATCGGCAGATGTCATTTGGTGATTATCGCCAATCAATTCGTAAATTTCTTGTGTGTTCATGGCTATTGTTTTTTGGGATTAATTTTTAAGTTTTGATTTAAATTGTGTGCGTACTTTTTCAACTTTTGGCGTAATAACATACGAGCAATAGCCTTGTGTTTTATTTTTACTGTAGTAATCTTTGTGATAGTCTTCTGCTGGATAATAAACGACTGCTGGAGAAACTTTGGTTACAATAGGTTTTCCAAACCCGAAAGTATGCTCCTGCAAAAGCAATTGGATGTAATCTTCAGTTAACTTTTTTTGTTCCTCATTATGATAAAAAACCTCACTTCGGTATTGTGTTCCAATATCGGCACCTTGACGGTTTAAAGTAGTTGGATCGTGAGTAGCGAAGAACACTTCAAGTAATTCTCCAAAGGTAATAATTTTCGGGTCAAAAACTATTTGTATAGCTTCTGCGTGGCCAGTTTGTCCTGTACAAATATCTTTATAAGTAGGATTTACAAGTTCACCGCCAGTATAACCAGATGTTACAGATTGTACACCTTTTAACTCTAGAAAAACAGCCTCGGTACACCAAAAACATCCACCGGCAAAAGTGGCAATTTCATTTCCGTTTTGCATTAATTTTTTTGTTTTTTCAATATTGACTTTAGGAGATTCTTGTGCATTGGATTGGCACGAGAGGCAAATAAAAGCAAAAAGAAGTGTTAGTAATCGAATCATTAGTAATTTTTGTTTAACAAAAGTAGTAAATAATTAAACAATAATTATCATTTAACTAATATTTAATATTTACTTACGTATAAATAAAAGTTATAGTTCATTTATAATATGAGTAAATCTTTGTTTCTTTGTAAAAACGTTTTATATGATAATTGCAAAAAATATACATAAATATTACGACAAACTTCACGTCTTGAAAGGTGTAGATTTACATATTCAAAAAGGTGAAATTGTTTCAATAGTTGGTGCATCAGGTGCAGGAAAAACGACGCTTTTGCAAATATTAGGAACTCTTGACGAACCTAACCTGCAAGAAAAAAGTGAACTTCAAATAAACGGAACAACCATTCTTAAAATGAACGACAAAACATTGTCGAAATTTAGAAATGAGCATTTGGGTTTTATTTTTCAGTTTCACCAACTTTTACCTGAATTTACAGCACTTGAAAATGTATGTATACCTGCCTATATTGCAGGAAAAGAAAAAAAAGAAACTGAAATAGAAGCCAAAAGACTGTTAGACTATTTAGGCCTTTCACACCGAATCAATCACAAACCTGGCGAATTATCTGGTGGTGAGCAACAACGTGTTGCAGTTGCAAGAGCATTAATCAATAAACCGTCGGTGATTTTTGCTGATGAACCATCAGGAAACTTAGACACCGCATCGGCAGAAAATTTACACCAATTGTTTTTTAAACTTCGTGAAGAATTTGGACAAACATTTGTTATCGTAACCCACAACGAAGAATTGGCAAATATGGCCGACAGAAAATTGGTCATGGTCGACGGAATGATTTCAACAGATTTATAATGAATCCATCTGAATTAAAAGATTTTCTAGACGAGAAAGTACTATTATACAACAATCCTAATTTCATTGAAAGTGATCCAATTCAGATTCCACATCAATTTTCATTAAAGGAAGACATTGAAATTTCCGGATTTCTTGCCGCAACAATCGCCTGGGGAAACCGCAAAATGATTATCAATAATTCCAAAAAAATGATGGATTTGATGGGTAATTCTCCTTATGATTTTGTCATGTCACATTCAGAAAACGATTTAGAAAAACTAGAAAATTTTGTTCATAGAACATTCAATGGCACAGATTTTTCGACATTCATAAAAGGATTAAACCATATCTACCAAAACCATAACGGATTGGAAGCTGTCTTTTTAAAAAACATCGAAGAAAATTCCATGCAAAAAAGCATTTCTGAATTTAAAAAAGTTTTTTTCGAAATCAACCACCAATCTCGTACTCAAAAACACATTTCTGACCCACTAAACAATTCGGCAGCCAAAAGAATTAACATGTTTCTTCGTTGGATGGTTCGCGACGATAAAAAAGGAGTTGACTTTGGAATTTGGAAATCCATTTCGGCCTCAGCTCTATCCTGTCCGTTAGACGTACATTCAGGAAATGTGGCTCGAAAATTAGAACTACTTTATAGAAAACAAAACGATGCAAAAGCACTTTCAGAACTAGATACCAATTTGCGAAACTTAGACCAAAACGATCCTGTAAAATACGATTTTGCACTCTTCGGATTGGGAGTATTTGAAAAGTTTTAGCTCTTTTTTGTATCAGAACGTTACGTAAATAGATTTTATTTTTGTAATCATTTTTTCGAAAATAGCATTGAAATTGATTTTTGAAATTGACCTAGATATTGCAATTGATATTAAAAAATTATCCTATTTTTGCTAAGTAAAATTTTAATACAAAAAGTATGCTTATCATCGGAATTGCTGGAGGAACAGGATCAGGAAAAACAACTGTAGTTCATCAAATTATGAACGAATTACCAGAAGCCGAAGTCGGAATAATTTCACAAGATTCGTACTATAAAGACAACCACAATTTAGCTTTTGAAGAGCGTGCTTTAATAAATTTTGACCATCCAAGAGCCATCGATTTTGAACTTTTAGTCAAACATTTAAAAGCTTTGAAAGACGGTGAAACCATAGATCAGCCAGTGTATTCGTTTGTAACACACAACCGCACAGACGATACCATTTCTACGCATCCAAGAAAAGTAATGATTGTAGAAGGAATATTAATCCTAGCAAACCCTGAACTCAGAGACATGTTCGACATCAAAGTTTTTGTTCATGCCGATTCAGACGAACGATTAATTCGTCGTTTAAAACGTGATATTGCAGAACGTGGTCGCGATATGGAAGAAGTTTTAAACCGTTACCAAACAACCTTAAAACCAATGCACCAGCAGTTTATCGAGCCAACTAAAGCGTTTGCCGACATCATTATTCCAAACGATAAATACAATACCGTTGCCATCGATGTAGTTCGTGCCGTAATCAACCAACGTTTGACATAATTTTTGTACATTTCCACAATGAAAAAATGGTTCAATAACCTCATCACCAACTATCCATTCCTAAAATTTTTAGGAAGCAGATACACCTTGGTTACCCTATTTTTTCTGGTGTGGATGATTTTTCTGGACAACTATTCGTTCTTTGATCATCAAGTTTTGAACAAGCAAATAGACGAATTGGAAGACAATAAAACATACTATCAAGACGAAATTGCCAAAGATGAAAAAAGCATCAAAAGCTTAAAAAATCCAGGTCAAATAGAAAAATACGCTCGTGAAAAATATTACATGAAGCGCGACAGCGAAGACATTTATATAATTGACATCGAAGAAGATAGAATTAAAGATAGTTTATTAGAAGCCAATCAGTAGGCATTTCGACCAACGCAATTCCTGCTTTCCGCGTTACACGGTAACTGCTGCAATCAGGGCTAAATAATAAACTCTAAACAAGAAATCACATTTTAAAAGATATTTCTTCTAAAAATTAAATTCGAAATAAATAACTTCGATATATATCTAATTTGCAAAAAACGAATTGGTTTATCCTAAAAAAATATTTTTTTAAGCTACATTTGAAGTACTAAAAAGAAACATACTTGTGAATACAAAAAACACACTTTTTTCAGATTTTGAAAGCGTAAGTTCCAAGCAATGGAAACAACAAATTCAGTACGAACTAAAAGGCGCCGACTATAACGAAACGCTTGTTTGGGAAAGTCCAGAAGGCATCAAAGTAAAACCGTTTTACCACAGCGACGAATTTGAAACCACATCTGAACTTTCAATTAACACGCCAAAAAATGCCTTTTCAATTCAGCAAAACATATTCGTTCACGATGTTAAAAAATCGAACGAACGTGCAAGTGACAGCTTGAATCGCGGAGCAGAAAGCATACGTTTCACAATTGAAAATGAAACAATTTCTATTGCAGATTTAATGCTAAATCTTCCTTTAGAAAAAGTGACGTATTCTTTTTATTTGCCATTTCTCTCAATCGATTTCGTTAGTAAATTAAATGACTTTGCTACTAAAAACAATGCCCATTTCATTATTCAATTAGATGCAATCGGACAATTGTGTAAAGACGGCAATTGGTTTGAAAACTCAGAAAAAGATTTTGAAAAACTAAATCAAATTGCTAAAAATACTACAAGTTCATTTCTAAACATCAATGCAGAAGTTTACCAAAACGCTGGAGCCAATATTGTACAACAATTAGCGTACACTCTAGCACATGTGAATGAATATTTCAACAGAATTCCGGCCATAAATCAACCTATAACGATAGAAATTTCTGTTGGAACTAATTACTTTTTTGAGATTGCAAAACTTCGTGCGTTGCGACTATTATTCACAACTTTAGCATCCGAATACAATCATAATCTCGATTGTCATATCGTTGTAACACCAACCAAACGCAACAAAACATTATACGATTACAACGTAAACATGCTTCGCACCACAACCGAATGTATGTCGGCAATTCTCGGTGGAGCCAACGCAATTGCTAATTTACCTTACGATGCATTATATCATAAAGACAACGAATTTGGAGATAGAATTTCTCGAAATCAATTGCTTATTTTAAAACACGAAAGTTATTTTGATAAAGTAAATAATCCTGCCGATGGCGCTTATTATATTGAAAGTTTAACCAAACAATTAGCTGAAAAAGCCCTAGTTCTTTTTAAAGATATTGAAGCAAGCGGTGGATTTATAAAACAATTATCCGAGGGAAACATTCAGAAAAAAATCAGCGAAAGCGCTCAAAAAGAACAAGAATTATTCGACAGCGGAAAAGAAATTTTATTAGGAACCAACAAATATCCTAACAAAAATGACAAAATGAAGCACGATTTAGAATTATATCCTTTTGTAAAACAAAATCCGAGAAAGACGTTGATTGTACCAATCATTGAAAAACGTTTGGCTGAGAAATTAGAGCAAGAACGTTTAGCATCAGAATAATTCATAACTTTATAAAAAAGAAACAATGGAAGCGATAAGACAAACTGTAAAAGTTAAAAACCATACCATTAGTATAGTTTTACCTGAAGATTTTAATGCCGAATTTGTAGATGTTATAGTTTTACCATCGCAAAATGAAGAATATTCTATTCCACAATGGCAAATAAATGAGGTTAGGGAACGAACTGAAAAATATCTTAAAAATCCAGAAAATGTAACAGACATTGATGACTTTTTAAAAGAAATTGAGAATGATTTATAAAATTGTAATAATTGATGAAGCTAAAGTTGATTACAATAAATCCTTAAAATGGTACAAGGATATTAACCCAAAATTAGCAGAACGATTCAATTTATCATTTAAAGAAAGTTTGGCATTAATTAAAAAGAATCCTCTACACTATCAGATTCGATATGAAGATGTTAGATTAATAATGATTTCCAAATTTCCATATTTAATACATTTCACAGTTTACGATAAATTGATAGTTATTAAAGCAATTTACCATTCATCAAGAGACAGCAAACTAAACATCTTTTAATTTTAAGATTTTGAGAAAAGACATACAACATATACAATTAGTCGAAAGTCGAAAGTCGAAAGTCGAAAGTAATCAAACTAACTTCCACACTGCCGAAAACATCGATTTAAAGAAAATCTATTCCAAAGAAGACATTCAAGGATTAGAGCATTTAGATTTTGGTGCTGGTTTTGCCCCCAATTTGCGCGGACCTTATGCCACAATGTACGTGCGTCGTCCTTGGACAGTGCGCCAATACGCAGGATTTTCAACTGCCGAAGAAAGTAACGCTTTCTACAGAAGAAATCTTGCCGCAGGACAAAAAGGACTTTCTGTAGCATTCGATTTAGCCACACACAGAGGTTACGATTCTGATCACGAACGCGTTTTTGGAGATGTAGGAAAAGCTGGTGTTGCCATAGATTCGGTGGAAGATATGAAAATATTATTCGACCAAATTCCACTAGACGAAATGTCGGTTTCTATGACCATGAATGGTGCGGTTTTACCAATTATGGCATTTTATATTGTTGCAGCCGAAGAACAAGGTGTCGCACCAGAATTACTTTCGGGAACCATACAAAATGATATTCTGAAGGAGTTTATGGTTCGAAATACCTACATCTATCCGCCAACGCCATCGATGAAAATCATTGCAGATATTTTTGAATATACGAGCAAGAAAATGCCAAAATTCAACTCGATTTCTATTTCGGGTTACCACATGCAAGAAGCTGGAGCAACTGCCGATATTGAGTTGGCCTACACTTTAGCCGACGGTTTAGAATACATTCGCACTGGTTTAGCAACCGGAATGAAAATCGATGAGTTCGCTCCTCGCCTTTCGTTCTTTTGGGCAATTGGGATGAATCATTTTATGGAAATTGCCAAAATGCGTGCCGGACGAATGTTGTGGGCAAAATTGCTAAAACAATTCAGTCCGAAAGACGAAAAATCATTGGCTTTGCGAACACATTGCCAAACTTCGGGTTGGAGTTTAACCGAGCAAGATCCTTTTAATAATGTGGCTCGAACTGCAATTGAAGCAGCCGCAGCCGCTTTTGGCGGAACACAATCATTACATACCAACGCCTTAGACGAAGCCATTGCATTACCAACCGATTTCTCCGCTAGAATAGCCAGAAACACCCAAATATTTTTACAAGAAGAAACCAAAATTTGCAAAACGGTCGATCCTTGGGCTGGAAGTTATTATGTAGAAAGTTTGACCAACGAAATTGCACAAAACGCGTGGAAACTAATTGAAGAAGTAGAAGAATTGGGCGGAATGACGAAAGCCATCGAAGCTGGAATTCCGAAATTGCGTATTGAAGAAGCTGCGGCAAGAAAGCAAGCCAGAATTGATAGCAGTCAAGATATTATTGTTGGTGTTAACAAATTCAGATTAGAAAAAGAAGATCCATTACAGATTTTGGATGTCGATAACGATATGGTGCGCAAGCAACAAATTGAGCGTTTGACACAAATAAAAACCACTCGCGACAACACCAAAGTTGCTGAATGTTTGGCAAAATTAACAGTTGCTGCAAAAGGCAATACAAATGAAAATACGAAAGATTCCCGTTTGCACGGGAATGACATGCAGAAAAATGAGAATAATTTGTTATCTTTAGCAGTAGAAGCAGCAAGAAATAGAGCCACATTAGGTGAAATTAGTGATGCTTTAGAAGCAGTTTTCGGTAGATATAAAGCACAAATTAGAAGTTTTAGCGGTGTGTACAGTAAAGAAATAAAAAACGACGAGAGTTTTGAAAAAGCAAAACAACTAGCCGATGCCTTCGCCAAAAAAGAAGGCCGTCGTCCTAGAATTATGATTGCCAAAATGGGACAAGACGGACACGATCGTGGTGCGAAAGTTGTTGCCACAGGTTATGCCGACGTAGGTTTTGACGTGGATATTGGTCCATTATTTCAAACGCCTCCCGAAGCTGCGAAACAAGCCGTAGAAAACGATGTTCATATTCTTGGAGTTTCTTCTCTTGCTGCCGGACACAAAACTTTAGTACCACAAGTTATTGCACAACTAAAAAAATACGGACGCGAAGATATTATGGTCATTGTTGGTGGCGTAATTCCTGCGCAAGATTACCAATTTCTTTTTGATGCTGGAGCCGTTGCCGTTTTTGGTCCTGGAACTAAAATTAGTGAAGCCGCGATTAGTATTTTGGAAGTTTTGATGGAGGATTGATTTAATAAACCACAAATTATATATCAAACGCCGACTGAAAAGTTGGCGTTTTTAATTAAATATTCTCATCAATAGTAAATCCAACAGCTTTCGAATATTCATTTAAGTTTATTGAAGCAACTGTACCAATAACCTGCTGTAAATAATGCGTTAATTGAAGAAAAAACGTAATCATAGAATTATCATCATTACTAAAAACAATTTTATTAAAATTTCTTTTATCATAATATTCATTAATACTTTTCATATAATCTATTGATTTAACATCTTGTTCAAATCCTTTATAATCAACATAGAAACTACCAAAATCGGCAGCACAACCCATTTCCAAGGTTTGTAAACCTTTTAGAGATCTTAAATTTTTTTCAATAGTTATCTTTGATACTTTACTTGTACTTGCTAAAATTCCTCCGATTATTTTTGTTAATGCTCTTCCATTTCCTTTTGTCCCAGCATTAATAATACCTACTGATGTTCTCTTAAGTTTTCTTACACTTTCAATCTTTTTTCCTGCATATCCAATATGCCCTTTCAACTCTGGTTTAACTTCAAAAACAGCATAAACACCTTCTGCTGGAATATATTTAAATCCATTTTGATTGAAGACAAACGGCGTGTACATTTGGTCATAAATAACGACATCCATTTGGTGACTTGTATCGCCATTAGAATCAATAACTATCGCTTTATCTACACAATATCTACTAGGAAGATAGTTTCTTAACCAATCAATCCAAACATTTTCTAGAGCATCACCTTTAGAACCTGGATGAGAAATATATTTTATATTTGTTGATAATTGATCAACCATTTGATTTTGCAAACCCTTAAATAAATCTTTTAAAATAATTTTACTCATATTTATAAATTTTTTTATTAAAAAACACATTAAAACTATAATCTCTAATCCCTTTCGTATCAAAACCAATAATTAATAAAACTGGATTTTCAACATCTCCTTTAGCAATTATTTTTAAAGCATTAAAATCTGTTTGACTATATCTTGAATCTGAATTAGGATGTGTATGCCATTCACCTAGATAATGAATCTGCTCATCTTCAAAAATTTGAATTAGTATTTCTTTAGTTTCTTGGTTAACAATGTGTTTAAATGATACAGGCGAATTTGTATAATCCGAAGCAACAATTTGTTTAACTATAATTGCCTTACTTTTATCATTAGAATATTTACCTAATAAATAACCTCCAATTTCATTTGGATAATGTAATAAAGCGACATCCAACAATTCATTTAAAAGATTAACATCGTATTCAATCTTTAAACCAATTACATTATTAGATTTTATCATTGATTAATCTTTTAATTTAATTATATAGTTTTCCTCTTCTTTCACTTCCAACATAAAAGTTTTTAATGGTAATGCTTTTTCCAATCTATAATTAATATTACTTAATGCATAATTTAAAAGAGCACTAATATTATGATAAGATGCTCTAAAAGTAGGATTCCAACAACCTTGAGGGAAAAATAAATCATCTAAATCCTGTTTGATAGTGTTATAAATTTTTGAATTTTCCTCATATATATTTTCATTTCCAATAATACATACCAATTCATTTGCATTATTAGATATAGAAATCGTAATCATGTTTGTTGTAATATTTAAATCATCAAGAATTAAATTAACATCATTATTTGCAGTGCAATTAATTACATAATCATAACTATTTAGAAAATTTGAATATCTTAATTTTAAATCGTCTGACAGTAAAGGAATAATTGAATAATCAAATTTTGTAATATTCACAAAAGGTGAAATTTCAAATAAAATTTGACTTAACTCATCTATTTTTTTTGTTTCTCCTTGTGAAAAATTATATTTAGCTCTACAGATATTTCCAATCTCTTTATTGTCATTGTCAAAAAAATCTAAAAATTTACAACCTCCGCGAACGAGAGATTCCGATAAATTACTTCCTATTGCTCCAACTCCAATTAAAAGTATTTTACCATCAGATAAACTTTCATGCAGCTTTCCTCTTCCAAAAAACAGTTCATAAGAACTATCAACAGTTTTAAACCAAGTTATTTTTCTATTCAATATTTTTCCTTTAAAAACAGGAATGTCATAATAATCAATTTTTATTGTTTCAAAATTTATTTTTCCTTTCCCAATTGGATATCCAAATAACAATATAAAATATTTCCCATCTATTAAATCTTTCTTATCAATATTTTTCACCGAATCGTTTAGAAATTTTAGAAAAGGACTATTAAAAGTACTTTCAAAATCAATCCAATTATTAAACGAAAAATTTCTATAATAAACTGGAACTCTATCAGAAATGAAATACAAACCTTTGAAAGAATTTTTAAATTCACTATTGTGTTTATTCCAACTAAATACAATGTTTAACTTTTCTTTTTGACTTTTTAAGCATTGAACTAAATAGGTGTTTTTTAAACTTAGATTATTCTTTTGTGTGAAATAAAAAAAGCCAAAATCATTTTCTTTAGGCTTAGAATCAGTATCACAAAATAAAAACACATGATTAATCTCTTGATTTTCGTAAAATAAATATTCAAAATGATTATCGTTTACTTCATTAATGTAGTATTTATCAGTCCATTCTAATAATGCTTTAATGTCAGATTCAAGTTTTAATTTTAAATGAGGCGTTGTTAAAGTGTGAAAACAAACTGATCCATCATAATTTATATGAGCAAACTTTTTTAAATAATTATTGTAAAATGTAATTGATTCAGTTTTACCAGTTTTTAAAGGATAATTCAAATTTACTTCAACATCAAATATTATATTTTCTTTAACTTGGCATATAACTTCAATTTTACCCTTGATTATATTATCAACAACCTCAAAATCTTTTACTATTTTGAGGTTATTTGTGAACTGTTGAAAAACTGTATTTACATCAAATACTTTTTTTTCCATTCTATCCAAATTGATTACTTGGTGGAATTATCGCACTTGAAGAATTATTAATTCTATAACTGTTTTTTGATTCAGTTTCCACTTCTTTATACTTTTCATTTTCTTTAAAATAGTTTTTTAAATTTTCTTCATTTAATTCAACATTATCAAGAATATTTTGAAAGTCATTTTTTAAAGAGTTTTTTTGATAACTGTCTAGAGTTTTTGCAATATCATTACTAGAGTTTCCTGGATCTTTCAAAGTGAAATTTTCTTTGGTAATTTCATCTTTGATATATTCTAAAACAACTTTGAGTTTTTCCCAAAGATTTCCTGAGACAATCTTATTATTTAAAGCTTTAATAACAATTAGTTCCATGAAAAAAGATTTAAAATCCTTATTTTTTTGATACTTCCAAATTTTTAATAGTCGAATTATTTGTCTCGCATCTTGTTTGCCTTTAATATTTTCAATTTGAGCATGAATATTTGTTTGTGTATAATTCTCGTCATAAGTATTGATATTTATATTTAAATAATAATCTTTAGGATATGCATCCTTACTCAATTCTCTTCCTGGTACAATATCTATTTGAATAATATCGCCATCAGAATCAGCATAAAATTCAATACCTATTGAAACTTTTTGCTTTCTAACATATGCTAAACTTTTATACTCTTCGTTCAAAAAATCATAGACATCATTGAACATATCTTCAATTGTCGAAAAGGAATTTCTTTTGAAAGGAACAACTAAATCCAAATCAAATTTGGAATTGATTGCCGTGTGCTTTGCATAAGAACCTGAATTAAACGGAGCATAAATTTTTTCTTCATACTTACCTTCAAGTTTTTCTTTAATTTCCTTCCTTTTTTCTTTGAACTTATCGAATAATGCATCGATATGTTTCATTTTGTGTGTCTCTATGACACTTCCTAAATAATCAGCTTTACTAAAACTCATTTTCTTTCTTTTTTAAAATTTTACTCAAAATTATTGGTCGGTATTGAGTATAAGACCGAGAAGAAAACCGTTAAAAAATTTGCAGGAGAAAAAAAATAGAATAGATTTGCACCTCCAAATAAAAACTTCTCCATTCTTTCTATTGGAGGAATTTTTGTAAAAACTATAAAAGAGTCCTGAATTACGAGTTCGGCGGACTCTTTTTTTATTCTCACAAATTGTGCCAATAATCCTTACAAAAAAAATATTAAAATACTTCTAGAAAAAAACTTACGCTTAATCGATAAAAATTTGTATTTCATCTGAAAAACTGACATTTTTTTTCAATTTTATAAAAACTGACAAGAGTGTTTTTTTTCTGACATTTTTTCAGTAGAAAACATAAAGTCTGCCAAACATCTTATTTTTAGCAGTTTAAAGGCATAAAAAAGCCACAAATCAATGTAGCTTTTAATAAATTTGCTTAAACCCAAGCTCTACGAAATCTCTTGCTACCACAAAATAAAAAATCCAGTTTTATTTATTTTTTTGTCACAATTATATGCTATATTTGTGACAGATTATCTAAATAAAAATTATGGAATCTATTGAAAATCAAATTAATAAATCGATTTCAAATCATAAGCGTGGAAAATTATTTTTCCCAAATGATTTTATCAAATTTGGCACTTCAACTTCAGTTAGGCAAGCATTAAAGCGATTGGAAGATAAGTCATTTTTAATTCGGTTAAGCCATGGAGTTTATTTATATCCTAAAAAACATAAAGTGTTAGGTGTTCTTTATCCAACACTAGACGAAATTGCCATTGCGATTGCAAAAAGAGATAAAGCTAGAATTATTCCAACAGGAAATCAAGCCTTAAATAAATTAGGATTGTCAAATCAAGTTCCTATGAATGTAGTTTATTTGACCGATGGCGCACCAAGGTCAATTAAAGTACATGATAAATATAGTATCAAGTTTAAAAAAGCAGCTCCCAAATTATTATCGGCAAAAAATGAAACAATCGTTTTAGTCATTCAAGCATTAAAAGAATTAGGAATCGATAAAGTTGATGATGTAGTTTTAAAAAAAATCACTGAAATAATAAAAAACTTACATCTTGATGATATTAAACACGATATAAAGTTAGCACCAGTTTGGATTGCCGAAATCATTAAAAATATTATTAAACAATAATTATGGTGGAATGGTTTAATTTATCGGAAGATGAAAGAAGAATTATCATTAATCAAGTCAGTATTAAAAAAGGATTACTACCAACTGCTATTGAAAAAGATTGGTGGGTTGTAATTGCTTTAAAAGCAGTTTTTAAAACAAAATATAGTGATTATCTATTATTTAAAGGAGGAACATCATTAAGTAAATCCTATAATTTAATTGAACGTTTTTCAGAAGATATTGATTTAGCATTAGACCGGTCTTTTTTTAATCTTGACGGTAATCTTACTAAAAGTCAAGTAAAAAATTTAAGAAGAAAATCTGCGAAATTTGTTAGTGAAATCTTTATGCATGAATTAAAAAAAGAGCTTCAAGAAAATAATGTCAAAGATTTTGAATTAAGCATAGTCAATTTTGAAGAGTCAGATACTGATCCAATAAGTATTGAATTACGATATAAATCATTGACTGAAACTATTCCTTATTTACAACCTAGAATTTTGATAGAAATAAGTTCGCGTTCCTTACGTAATCCATTTGAAAATAGAGAAGTTATTTCTTTTATTGATGAAGTTTATCCAAATTTACCTTTTTCTAATAAACCAATAAGTGTTCCGACAGTTTTACCAACAAGAACTTTTTTAGAAAAAATATTTTTATTACATGAAGAGTTTCAAAAGCCAGATGAAAATAAAATCAGACATGAACGAATGACAAGGCATTTGTATGATATTTCAAAATTGATGGATTCAAATTATTCGCAACAAGCATTAAACAATACTGAATTATACCAAACTATTGTTACTCATAGAGCAATGATAACAAATTTACCTTGGGTTGATTACACTAAACATAATACCAAAACTTTAAATTTTATTCCTTCTGAAAATATAATAGAAAATTGGAGAAAAGATTATAAAGACATGCAAGAAAGTATGTTTTATGGAAAAACCGACTCCTTTGATGAATTGATTATGAAGTTGACAGCATTAAACAAAGAAATTAATAATCTATAATTAAAAAAGAGCGACAAACCTATCGCTCTTTACCAATCAATTCTTCTTCTTTTTCCTGTCGCCATCCTTTTTAGCTTTTGCTTTTTTCTTTGGTTCTAGCAATTCCAATTTAGCTTTTAGTCGCTTTTCGGTTTCTTCTACTTCGTAGGAATTGTCGTTTGCCGTTAGTAAAAGTTTAATCTCTTTTAGCAATTTTACTGCTTTCTTGAATTCTTTTTGTTGTTCTAATAAGAATACTTTTCTAAGCATAATTGCTACTTTGTTGATGCCTTTTATGGTCAAAGCAAATTCGATTAATTTCAATGCTTCATCATAATCTTCGTTTAAAAGTAAGGCATCCAGATAATACGGATAAACTGCAACCGAATGAATATCGATAGCCAAAGCTTCTTGAAAATAACGTTTGGCTTCTTCGTAATCGTGCAATTGTTCGGTTTGAATTCTACCATACAAACACAAAGCCATTACGTTTTTATCATTGTACGACAAAGCATAATCTAAGGATTCGATGGTTCCTTCCAACCAATACGGATAGTTATCCAAGGCTTGAAAAAGATATTTATCTACTGTTTTCATTTTTTATTAGTAATTAGTGATTAGTGACTAGTAATTAGTCGCTAATCTGTTTGATATTTTTTGTTAATTCTTCTTTTGCTTTCTGTCGTTCTGATTTGTAGCTTTTTACTACTTTCTCTTTTTTAAAATCAGAACCTTTGAACGTTCGTGTTGGATTACCGCGTTGTACATTCAATTGGTTTTCCCATTGGTTGCTTACTTGCTGTTTTATCTGTTCCAATTCGGAAACCTTGAATTTTTCTATCAATCGCTCGGTTGCCAATTTCTTGTTTTGGTGTTGCGAACGTGAATCCATTGACACAACGCTCTTTCCTGTTGGAAGATGTGTTGCTCTAATTGCCGAACTCACTTTGTTGACGTGTTGTCCGCCCGCGCCAGAACTTCGCATTGCTTGGTATTGAATGTCTTTTTCGGAGATGGTTTTTATTTGTAAACTCTCAATTTCAAAAATACCGATAAACCAGTTTTTGCGTTTGTGCATTTTTCTAAAACTGCTTTGTCCAATCCATTGAATGGTTCCTGACCAAGATGCTATAAACTGATTTACTGATTTTCCTTTTAGCATTAATAAAGCCGAAGCAACTGTTCCGTTTTCTTGTCCGGATTCTCGTTGTAGCACTTTGACTTCCAATTGATTTTCTTGTGCTTCTTCCAACACTTTTTTAAGCACTTGAGCCGCAACCCAAGTGCATTCTGCTGGTCCGCGACCTGCTGTTATTTGAATTATTTTGTCCATTTTTTTAAATAGTTTCAAAAGTTAAAATGGTTTTTCTAATAGCCCTGATGCTGGAATTTGTTTGAGCTCTTGGCCCGATTTTTATCGGGACAAAGCGAGTTCCAGCAGCAGGAACAGGGATGGCTGATAAAGCCCGAGCCATTCGCTTCTAATAAAAAAACCACTCCACTTTTATTTATCCATTCGCACGATTTTTGGTGTGAATGTTCCTAAAACAGTAACCAATTCGGTTTGCAAAGCCATAACTTTATGGATGTCTTTGTACGCCATTGGCGCTTCGTCTACATTGCCTCCGATGAGTTGCACCTCGTGATTTGCCAAGATTTTTTTAATCTGACTTGGCGTGAAATTGGCTTTGCATTTGGCTCTAGAAAACAAACGTCCGGCTCCGTGAGAAGCCGAATTTAATGACTCGGTATTTCCTTTTCCCATGACGATATAACCTGGCGCAGTCATCGAACCCGGAATTATTCCAAGTGTTCCTTCGTGCGCTGGCGTTGCGCCTTTTCTGTGAACGATGCATTCTTTCCCATTGACTTGCTCTTTCCATGCGAAATTGTGGTGGTTTTCTATGGTTACCACAATGCGTTTTCCGATGGCTTTGGCGATTCGTTTGTGAATGTTATCGTGACAGGCTTTGGCATAATCGCCGGCTAAATTCATTGCCAACCAATATTCCTGACCGTCGTGCGTGTTTAAATCGAGCCATGCCAAATGCTGTACATTTTTAGGTAACGGACATTGTTTTGTTGCCAAATACGTGTAATGTTTTGCTATGTTGGCACCCATTCCGCGTGAACCACTGTGTGATAAAACGCAGAAATAACTTCCTGCTTCTAACTTCCACTCGGGTAATGGTGTGTCCAATTGCACGATTCCGAATTCAACGAAATGATTGCCTCCGCCAGATGTTCCGAGTTGTTTGTATGCTTTGGATTGCAAACTTTTCAGCAACGGAATATCTTGAAATTCGGATCGTGAGAAAATCTCGTGATCGGCTTTTATGGCGTGCGTTTCGTTCATTCCGAATTTGGTATGATCTTTCAAAATGGCTAGCAATTGATGGTCTTTTCCTTTAAGGAACGACGCGGGTAAATCGAAAATCGATAAACTCATTCGGCAGCCAATATCAACACCAACGCCATATGGAATAACCGCATTGTCTGTTGCTAAAACGCCGCCAATGGGCAATCCGTAACCCGAATGTGCATCGGGCATCAACGCTCCGGCAACTGAAATCGGTAACTTTAACGCATCATACAATTGAAATTTGGCTTGTTCGTCGATTTCGTTTTCACCAAATATGGAGAATGGCGCTCGTGTAGTTTGCAATTGATGCATGCGTACTTGCACTGGGTTGACCAATCCTTCGGCTACTTTGCCCCAAGTCCCGTTATTTTTATAGTTCTCAGGATGCAAAAGCACGTCTTTGGCTTCGTTAATGATACTGTCTTTTTTTTCTCTTTTTCGGTATCTGCTTATTTGTCCTAAAGCAATATTGATACTGTTATTCTTTGGAAAGCCTAATTTTATTAGATCTCTTCCAGTTAATTTATTTCCCATGATTTTTTAACATTGTTATTTATAGTGCGATTATTTCTGCAAAAGCAAAAAAACGGCAAGACATCTCGTTCCGATTAGGGAAAGAGTACATGAACTTTGTTCGGGAAAAATTTTGTGAAGAGTCTAGAATAAATACAAAAAAGCCCGAAACTAAATATCTTCGGGCTTTTTCATATATTATAAAAGTAAATTTCTATGATTGAAATAAGCCACGAAGAAGTGCTGCACCAGTTCCTACCGGTGTGAAGCTTTGTGAGAATGATTTGAATACAAACATTTTTCTTCGTTTTAAATGATTATTAATTTTTTCTAGTGCAAATATTTAATTTTATTTTTTGATTTTCCTAATTTTTTGTTAAAAATATTTTAAACTCAAAAAAACAGCCTTGAAATTTCTCTCAAAGCTGCTTCCACATTAACCAATTTAACCTAACTATTCTATTGTGATTTCTGCCAAATTTTGATTTTCTTTTACTTTTCCTAACTGAATGGTTTGCAATGTTCGTTCAGTTTTTCCATTTTTAGTAGTATATATTTCAACCATAACTGTGGTTGGACCATTTTCTGTTAGCGTTCTTTCGCCAAAATAATTGGTTTTTATGATGTATTTTCCTTTTACAGCATTGCGCAATAAATACTGTTCTGGACCATAACCCTGTGTGAAATCTTTAGAAAATCTTGCGCCAGCTTCTGTATCTCTGTGGCCATAATAACATTCTTCGTCTGTTGGTTCAATTACATGCAAATCGATATCCGTGTCCATTTGGTTCCAATTCAAGATTATTCTAATTTCGATTGGCATTTTATTCAAATATTTTTTGTCTAATTTATCGGTTTTAATGCTTTTGTGTTCTTGCATCATTCGGTTTAAATCCATCAAAATAATATCTTCAACACCAGCATATTGTCCGCTCATTTCACCATAATAATTCACTTCAAGCGCTTTTATTAATTCATCAAAACCTGCTTGATATTGCTTATTGTCTTCCAATGTCAATCCTAAATCACGATGTGCTTGTGGTTCTTGTGCTCTCCAAATTGCCACCTGATTTGCTGTGAATAAAGCATCATCATATGCTTCCCATTGGCGTAATATATAGGTTAATGATTTGTACAATTGATGGTTTTCTAATCCTAAATCGGCAATATTACTCAATACTAGCAAGGCTTTTTCTTTGTTTCCATTGTCATAAAAATAATTGGCTACATCAAAATAAAAATTCGGATTTGATATTTCATCATTTCGCAATTGCAAATAAGCGGCATACTTTTTATCGGCTGGAACTGTTGCTAAAACTTTCAAATACACTCTATCTGGATTCCATTGTGTGACTTTGGTTTTTTCTAGTTCGACAAAACCTTCAAAATCGTTTTCATTTGAAATGGTATCTGATGTTGCCCAACTAGTATTCGAAACTCTAGTTCCATTATTTGTAGTTGAAATTTGAAGACCTGAAACTTTTCCTGTTAATGCATGGACGACATTAGGGTTTTCAACTTCATTAGCCTTTACATTTTGTGCTGAATATGTAATTATTGCTTCTTTTTTAAATTCCTCATCATATTCATTGATACTCTTTACTCGTTTGCGACTAATTCCTGCTGCGCCAACTATAGACTCTTGATTTATCCCTTTTTCAACTTCATCATTTCGGTTCACTCCACCATATCCAGTAATAACAACTTCTTCTAAATTTGAATTAGATTCTTTTAATTGAATAGTATAGTTTGTTTTACGTCCAATCTTTATTTGCGTATTTTCCATTCCAATATATGAAACTATTAAAACATCTCCTTGTCTTGCATTAAGCGCAAATTTTCCATCGATATCGGTTACAACACCTCGTTTTGTTCCTTTTACGACAATAGTTGCTCCTGGCAATCCACCAGAATTATCAGATACCACTCCGCGAATATTTCCAACCATTTTAATTGGTTTTACGACTGGAACTGGTTTGGGAACACTATATTTTGTGTCTTGATTCCACCAAGTTAAAAGCTGTTGGTAGTAAGCGGCTACATTTTCCCAATTGCTGTATTTTTTGGCTTGTGCATTAGTAATTTGTTGTTGTAAAAGTCGATCGAATTCTTCACGCAATTCGGCTGGCGGAACAATATCATACTGAATGTAATCGTTCAAACTTTCCAACACAATTAAGGAAGTATTTTGAGTTACAATTCCGTATTTTTTGCCCATCATTTCAATTTCATCCGCATTTAATTTGTACTGAATTTCTAAATAAGCTATCTTTTTTTGTGCCCAAAGTTTTTCAATATTTACTTCATTCGAAGCTTGATTTGATGCATCAATGAGTATCGTTTTTTCTAAAATTGGAGTTGCATCATATCCAAATTGCAACACAACTTCGTTAGTAGCTTTCAATGAAATTCCTGCCATACTAAAACTTCCAGAAACTGGAGTTCCAACCATTGGATACATTTCTGTAACCAAATAATTATCTTTAACACCAAGGAATTTTAAATTCTGAAAAACCATTTTATCTAAGGCATCGGCAACTTTCAATTCGTTTAAATTGATGAAATTTCCACCTGATTTTATAGCATTATAATTTAAAAAAGCATAATCAGATGATACCAATGAACTAATGGTGTAAATTGGTTTTTTAGTTGCAGGCAAGATATTTGCACTCAACGACGACAATCCATCAGTAAAAAATAAATACTCATCATGAACAGGTAATTTAATTTTAGAAAAACGCGTTCCACCATCATATACTGTATTTTCTAAAATAGCTTTCAAAGCAGACCAATCGCCATTTTTAATACTATAACTGTTCTTTTTTTCAAAAGTATAACCAGTTAAATATAATGTAACTTCTACGTTTTTTAGTTCCGAAAAATAAGCATCTAACAGTTGTACTTCTTTTTTCAAATTACGCTTTTTACAACTCAAGGAAACATCCCAAAGCAAACCAATAGAATTTGGATTTTTCTTATGAATTTTAGTGTTCTCAAGAATCGTATTCGCATAAAAATAATGCTGATTATTGACAGATTGTACCACGACACTCGGAATTTCAGCACGAATTGGAATGGTAATCAACATTTTATCTTTGGGTTTGTAATTGCTCTTTTTAATCGAAATTTGATAACTCTGATTAAAATGTTCTAAGGCAAGCAAACCTTCATCGGTAGTAATTGTTGGTTCAGATGAAGCACCAATTATGGCAACATTCAACTCAAAAACATCCAACTGAACAGGATAACTGCTCAACATTTGATAGGATAAATGCGTAGCATCAAAACTGCTTAATTCTTGTTCATATCCAATAATTACAATGCGTTCTTTGCCTGGCATTAAGGGATAAATTCGAGTTCTAAAATTGTTTCCTTCTACTTTTTCTAGCAAACCTGGATCAACTCGACGGTGTTCGATAGCTTCAAAAACTTGTTTACCTTTGTTTTTATTTACAGGAACAGCTTCACGCATTTTATTATTAATATCAATGGCATATCTAGAAACCGAAATACCTTCGGGCAACGGAAACATCAATTCGGCTTCCATCTGACGGTTGGTTCCATTAAAAAAGTGCATTTCGGTAGTTGTGTAAGCAATATTCCCTACCACTTTTACATTGACTTTCAATTGACTCAAACGCACTAACGAAGAATCTTTACCTTTTACATTGAGTTGCGGACTTTGCGCTTGTACAAAAAATCCAATCCATAATAGCGAAATTAGAAGTATGTTTTTCATAATATTATTTTTAATTGTTTATCAAAACTTGTATAGTAGCTAAGAGCGAAGTTTTTTAAAAAAGGTTGGAAAATGAAAAATTAAAATTGAATTACTATGCGTGCATAATAAATATTTTGATTATATTTGAACAACAAATTAAATTTATATGGATTTTTCAGCAAAAATGCTTCGCGATGACGCGTTAAAAGGCAAAGTAATTATAGTAACCGGTGGTGGAAGTGGTTTGGGTAAAGCCATGACGCAGTATTTTTTAGAATTGGGTGCCAATGTAGCCATCACTTCTCGTGATTTAGAAAAACTTCAAAAAACAGCCGAAGAACTTACTACCGAAAATGGAGGTAAATGTTTGGCATTGCAATGTGATGTACGTCATTACGACCAAGTCGAAGCCATGCTTGCCGAAGTTTTAAAAACTTTTGGAAAAGTAGATGTTTTATTAAACAATGCTGCTGGAAATTTCATTTCACCAACCGAAAGATTATCTGCCAATGCATTTGATACCATAATAGATATTGTTTTGAAAGGTTCTAAAAACTGTACATTAGCATTGGGAAAACATTGGATTGCTACTAAACAAGAGTCGGCTGTAGTTTTAAATATTGTAACGACTTATGCTTGGACAGGTTCGGGTTATGTAGTTCCGAGTGCGACTGCAAAAGCTGGTGTGTTAGCCATGACAAGAAGTTTGGCAGTAGAATGGGCAAAGTACGGAATTCGAATGAACGCCATTGCACCTGGTCCATTTCCTACTAAAGGTGCTTGGGAACGTTTATTGCCTGGCGATTTAGCATCTAAGTTTGATATGACTAAAAAAGTACCTTTACGAAGAGTAGGAAACCATCAAGAATTGGCCAATTTAGCGGCCTATTTAGTGTCTGATTTTTCGGCTTATATGAATGGTGAAGTGGTAACAATTGATGGTGGCGAATGGCTTCAAGGAGCTGGAGAATTTAATATGCTAGAGCAAATTCCACCTGAAATGTGGGACATGCTTGAAGCCATGATTAAAAATAAAGGAAGTAAATAAAAGTTTATAGTTATAATAATGACTATTTAATTAAAAAGTCAGAATGAAAATTTTCGTTCTGACTTTTTAAATTTCCTTGTATTCTATATTCTTTTCGCTTTATTCTACTCTTACAATTCAAAAATTACAACATTGTTAACAAATAACACTTTCACGAACCATAAAAAATTGTATTTTTACCACTCAAAATTTTTAAGAATTAGATGGGTAAAATCATAGCAATTGCTAATCAAAAAGGTGGCGTTGGAAAAACAACAACTTCAATCAATCTCGCAGCATCACTAGGTGTTTTAGAGAAAAAAGTGTTATTGATAGATGCCGATCCGCAAGCTAATGCGAGTTCAGGATTAGGTATAGATGTTGAAAGTGTAGAAATTGGAACGTACCAAATTCTGGAACACAGCAACATTCCCGAAGAGGCTATCATAAAATCATCATCTCCCAATGTAGATGTAATTCCTGCACATATTGATCTTGTAGCTATTGAAATTGAACTAGTCGATAAAGAAAATCGCGAGTACATGCTGAAACAAGCCTTACAATCGATTAAGGATAAATACGATTACATACTTATTGATTGTGCACCATCATTGGGTTTGCTTACACTTAATGCATTGACTGCTGCCGATTCTGTTGTGATACCAATTCAGTGCGAATATTTTGCATTGGAAGGTTTAGGCAAATTATTGAATACCATAAAAAGTGTTCAAAAAATTCATAATCCTGAATTAGACATCGAAGGTTTATTACTAACAATGTACGATTCACGTTTACGACTTTCAAACCAAGTGGTTGAAGAAGTTCAAAAACATTTTAACGATATGGTTTTTGAAACTATTATTCAAAGAAATGTTAAGCTGAGCGAAGCGCCAAGTTTTGGCGAAAGCATTATCAATTTTGACGCAACAAGCAAAGGTGCAGCAAATTACATTAGCTTAGCAGAAGAAATTATTAAAAAAAACAGTAATTAATTATAGATTTTTAAATGGCACAAGCAGTAAAAAAACAAGCTTTAGGAAGAGGTTTATCAGCACTTTTAAAAGATCCAGAAAACGATATCAAATCGGTGGATGATAAAAATGCAGATAAAGTTGTTGGTAATATAATTGAGCTTGATCTTGAAACTATCGAGATTAATCCGTTTCAGCCAAGAAGTAATTTTAATGAAGAATCGTTAAAAGAACTTGCAACTTCTATAAAAGAACTAGGTGTAATTCAACCTATTACTGTTAGAAAATTAGATTTTAACAAATACCAATTAATTTCTGGTGAACGCAGATTGCGTGCCTCAAAATTAATAGGATTACAAACTGTACCTGCCTACATTCGAATTGCAAATGATAACGAATCGTTGGTTATGGCATTGGTTGAAAATATTCAACGACATGATTTAGATCCAATAGAAATTGCGCTTTCGTACCAACGCTTAATCGATGAAATTCAATTAACTCAAGAGCAAATGAGCGAACGTGTTGGTAAAAAACGTTCCACAATTACCAACTACTTGCGTCTTTTAAAATTAGATCCAATTATTCAAACTGGAATTCGTGATGGCTTTATCTCGATGGGACATGGCCGCGCGATGATTACTATTGAGGATCAAGACATTCAAGCTGATATTTACCAAAAAATTGTGAGTCAAAATCTTTCAGTTCGTGATACTGAAGCGTTGGTAAAAAAACATCAAGACGGTTTAAAACCTGCTGCAACTAAAGTTAATAAAGGAGCATCATTCACAATTGCTGAAGATCAAAAGAAAGCGTTTACCAACTTCTTTGGCGCCAAAGTTGATGTAAAAGTTGCAGGAAATGGTAAAGGGAAAATTGCAATTCCATTTCATTCAGAAGAAGATTTTAATCGTATCATTAAACTAATTAACGGTTAGTGAAAAACTTACTTTACATACTATTTTTTTTACTCTTCTGTGGAACATCAGTTTTTTCGCAAACAGAGTTAAAAAATGAACTGGTAATTCAGGATTCAACTGTTGTAAAAAAGGATCAAATAAATCCGTTAGCTCCAGCTAAAGCAGCATTCTATTCTGCAATTCTTCCAGGATTAGGACAAGCCTATAACAAGAAGTATTGGAAAATTCCAATTGTTTATGGTGCCATAGGATCAGGAATTTATTTTTATAGTTGGAACAATAAAAAATACCACCAATATCGTGATGCTTACAAAAAGAGATTAGCAAACGAACCTAGTGATGATTTAAGTTTTCTTGATGAAAACCGTTTAATTGCTGGGCAAAAATTTTACCAAAAAAACCGCGATTTATCACTACTTGTAACTGTTGGTTTATACATCTTAAACATTGTTGATGCTAATGTTGATGCGCATTTAATTCAGTTCAACATCAACAATAACCTCTCTTTAAAACCCGATTTGCAACAAGATGATCTTACCTCAAGACAAAATTTAGCGTTGACCTTTACGTACAACTTTTAGAAATCTTTAACTTTTAAGAGTGTAACAAATAAGTAAACTTTCTACCAATACTTTATGAGAATAGCATTATTAGGATACGGAAAAATGGGTAAAGTAATTGAAAGAATTGCTTTAGAAAGAGGTCATGAAATTGTATTACGAAAAGGTGGAACCGATTCTTTTGAAGGGCTACTTAATGCAGATGTTGCAATTGATTTTAGTATTCCAGAAGCCGCGGCGAATAATATATCTGAATGCATTAATAATGGAATTCCAGTAGTTTCTGGGACTACAGGTTGGTTGGAAAATTACAACCAAATGGTAGCGCTTTGCAATGAAAAAAATTCAGCTTTTATTTATGGTTCAAATTTCAGTTTGGGTGTAAATTTATTTTTTGAACTGAATGATTATTTGGCCAAATTGATGTCAAAATTCAATCAATATCAAGTTTCAATGGAAGAAATTCATCATACTCAGAAATTGGACAAACCTAGCGGAACCGCAATATCATTAGCAAACTCGATAATCAATCATACCGATAAAAATGATTGGAGTATTGATAATCCAAAATCTGACGATTTATTTATTGATGTTAAAAGAATAGAATCAGTTCCTGGAACGCATTCTATTTTCTATACTTCCAATGAAGATACAATTGAAATAAAACATACAGCGCACAATAGAGAAGGATTTGCCTTTGGAGCAATAATAGCTGCTGAATGGCTGGTTGGAAAGAAAGGTGTTTTCACAATGAAAGACGTTTTAAATTTAAAATAAAGAGAAGAGAATAAAGAGAAGAGAATAAAGAGAAGAGAATAAAGAGAAGAGAATAAAGAGAAGAGAATAAAGAGAAAAGAATAATTTTGATGAGACACAATTATAAAAATTTGAAAATTTGGCAATTAGGTATTGAAATTACAAATGATATTTCCGATATTTTACTTGACTTTCCAAAGCACGAAAGATACGATTTAAGTTCACAAATTAGTCGTTGCTCAGTTTCAATTCCAAGTAATATTGCAGAAGGTTCTTCGAGAACAAATAAATCATTTAGTAATTTTATAGATTATTCATTAGGATCATCATTTGAATTAACAACACAACTAATAGTTTCAAAACACAGAAAATATATAACAGAAATTACATTTGAAAAATTAGAAAATAAAATAGAAGAGTTTCAAAGAATGACAATGTCGTTTCAAAATGGACTGAAGTAAGTCTGTTTTCTTTTCTCTATTTTCTATTTTCTTAAATCTTAAACAAAAAATTATGACAGCATATCAATGGTTTGTTTTTTTCTTAATAGTTCAATTAATCCACGGATTAGGAACTTGGAAATTATATGAAAAAGCAGGAAGAAAATCATGGGAAGCTTTTATTCCTGTATATAATTCTATTATTTTAATGAAAATTATCAACCGACCAACTTGGTGGACATTTTTATTATTCATTCCTGTCATCAACTTGATTATGTTTCCAGTTGTTTGGGTTGAAACTTTACGAAGCTTTGGAAAAAACTCTACTACCGATACCATTTTAGGAATTGTAACCTTTGGATTGTACATTTATTACATAAATTACACACAAAATGTTACATATATTGAAGATCGAAGTACTATTGCTGTTACCAAAACAGGCGATACTGTAAGTTCATTGCTATTCGCAATTGTAGTTGCAACAATTGTTCACACCTATTTTATTCAACCATTTACAATTCCGTCATCATCCTTAGAAAAATCATTACTTATTGGCGACTTTTTGTTTGTTAGTAAAATAAATTACGGCGCTAGAACGCCAATGACCGCAGTTGCTGCGCCGATGGTTCACGATACTTTACCGTTACTTAAAACAAGGTCTTATTTATACAACGATCACGACGCAACTTCTTGGAAAAACAAATTGCAACTTCCCTACTTTAGGTTTCCGGGTTATGAAAAAATCAAAAATAATGATATTGTAGTTTTCAATTGGCCTGCAGATACTTTGTACAATATGTATTTACCAGCGGACAGAAGGTATGATAAACCTAAAGATAAAAAAACAAACTATGTAAAACGTTGCGTAGGTATTCCTGGTGATTCTTTGCAAATTAAAAACGGAATTGTATTCATAAATGGTAAGGAATTAATTTTACCTGAACGTGCAAAACCACAATATTCCTATAATGTTGCTTTGGACGGAAAGACCAATATCGACTTTGAATATCTACTAAAAGACATGCATGTTACAGATGGTGTCATCTTTAGAAATGAACAACGCGATACTTTATTTATCCAAGCTCTAACCGAAGAAGGTGTTGCGAGATTAAAAACAGTTCCAGGAATTACAAGTGTGACAAGAATAGTTCATAAAGGTCCAGAAGATGGTGTTTTCCCAGATTTCCAAGATGGAAAACCGTCTACAACTAACAATTGGTCTAGCGATAATTTTGGTCCGATTTACATTCCGCAACAAGGAAAAACAGTGAATTTGGATTTAAAAACATTGCCTTTTTACAAAAAAATAATCAATGAATACGAAGGTAATGATTTGAAAGTTGTTGGAAATGACATATTCGTAAACAATAAAATTGCAACCACCTACACTTTCAAGCAGAACTACTATTGGATGATGGGAGACAACCGACACAACTCGTTAGACGCCCGATTCTTTGGATATACTCCGGAAGATCATATAGTTGGAAAACCAATTTTCATTTGGATGAGTTGGGATTCTAATGGTAAAGGAATTAATAAAATTCGTTGGGATAGAATGTTTACAACCGTAAATGGTGAAGGTCAACCACAATCGTATTTTCAGTATTTCTTGATTGCGCTTGCATTGTATTTTGGAATTGATTATTTCTTGAAAAAACGTAAAGAGAAAAAAGAAAATTAAAACTCAATTTTAAATTAGGAATTTACTTGCCGCAGATTCGAAGATGAAAAAATCTGTGAATCTGTGGCAACTTATTTTAATACTATAAGCAATGAATATTCTCCTTCAGCCCACCTATTTCCCTTCCATTAGTAATTTTGTTACAATGGCAAATGCAGAGTCAATTACTTTCGAAGTTGATGATAATTTTCAGAAGCAAACCAACCGAAACCGAATGTATATTTATAGTCCAAATGGACTGCAAATGCTAAACATACCAGTAAAACACAGTAGAGAATTACACCAAAAAACCCGCGACATTAAAATTGAAACAGCTTTCGATTGGCAAAAACAACATTTTAAATCGCTTGATGCGGCCTATCGCAGCTCTCCTTTTTTCGAATATTTTGAAGATGACATTCGTCCGATTTTTGAAAAAAAACACACTTTCTTATTAGATTTAAATCTTGAAACAATTGCTGTTGTTTCTAAATGTTTGGGACTTTCGTTTGAATTCCAAAAAACGATTGAATACTTTCATGAAGCAACTGATTTTACTGATTATAGAAATTTAGCAAATGGAAAAAAAGACCAAACCCAATTAGAAAGTTATACTCAGGTTTTTGGTGACAAACATGGATTTTTAAACAACTTAAGTATTTTAGATTTACTTTTTAACGAAGGTCGATACGCCAAAGATTATTTAAAAAATCAAAAATTATAACAGCGCTATTCTTTTATCATCAAACGCGTAACTATCGGAAAATGGTCTGAATTTTGAAATTTAGGGAAATTTGAAAAACTTTTAACCTTCATTTTTCTATCGGCAAAAATATAATCAATTCGAGCTGGATAATATTTGAAATTATAGGTTTCGCCAAATCCTTTACCAGCTTCTTCAAAACAATCGTTCAAACTACCTTTAATATTTCTGTACACATAGGAAAAAGCGCTATTATTCATATCGCCACAGATAATTATAGGATACTTACAATTGTCTTTATGTTCTTTTAAAATCTCGGCTTGCAACTGTTGTTTTTCAAAAGCCTTACTAATTCGTTTGATAACTTGTTGCGATTTTTGTTGGTCGATAACATTTACATTTTCCTGAATTTCATTTACATCAGGCGTGATTTTAACCGATTCTAAATGCATATCATATACACGAATTGTATCTTTTCCTTTGCGAATATCGGCGTAAATAATAGAATTATCCGATTCTGGCAATTCAATATTTCCTTTATCAATTATTGGATATTTAGAAAAAATAGCCTGACCAGTTTTTATCTGATTGCCTTGCATAAAAATATACTTATGCTTGTAAACCCGTAAATCGACATTGGCATTTTCTGAATACTCTTGAATACAAAGAATCTCTGGATTTTGCTCGTTTATAAAACCTTGAATGTCTTTAGCGACATCATCTCTCGGAATCCATTTGAAGATATTAAACAATCGTACATTGTAACTCATCACTACAAAATCACTTTCTTCTTTAGCAATATCGGTAGTTGAAAATTTGTAAAACTTATTTATAAAGGTAATTCCGAGAATTAAAACAATACCCGAAAGTATCATTTGACGCTTTAATTGCAACAGCCAATACACGAAAAACAAACCGTTGAGTATTAAAAATAAGGGCAAAACTAAAGTAAGAACCGATAAAAAAGGAAATAACTTCGGTGCAAGAAACGGCAATACATAAGCAACGAATGTCAATACAGTCAAGGCTATATTAAACACAAAAATTACTTTATTAAATATTGAGAGTTTCTTCATAATAATTTGATAGTAAGTTACCAAGAGTGATCTTTTAATTTCTTGATAATCTAAATCCCGATAATCTTACTACATTCTAATTCTAGAATTTATTTTCCAGCTTTAAATAAAAATTCCTTTTCTTCAGCAGTAAGGCTATCGTAACCTGACTGACTAATTTTGTCCAAAATATCATCTATTTGTTGCTGCAATTTATCCTTTGTTACAATTTTGCTTTCACGAGGTGCAACAGGTTTCTTAACATTTACATGAACTCTTTTAAATGGCTTTGATTTTTTAGGTTGAAACAAATTAACAAAAAAATCAATAACTGAAGATACAATTTTACTTAAATCAGTTCCGCTTTGAAGTAATCTAATAAATATAAATCCAAATAACGCTCCAGCTAGATGTGCAATATGACCGCCGGTGTTATCCATTGGCAATTGAATTAAATCAATAATTACCAATACCAATGCAATTTGCCAAAGTTTTACATTTCCAAATAGAAAAAGTCGTACTTCCATATACGGTTGATAGGTTACAGTAGCCAATAAAACCGCCATAATTGCACCAGAAGCACCAACCATTGAAGCATTAACACCATCCAAAGCAGGCAGAAATGAATAACCAACCATGTACGTAAATCCAGAAAAAATTGCGGCCAAAATATACAAACCTAACAATTGTTTCTGCGTAAAGTAGGTTAGAAATAAATTCCCAAAAAAGTTTAGCATCAACATATTAAATAAAATATGCAGAAATCCCGAGTGGAAAAACGAATAGGACAAAATCGACCAAGGTTTAACTAGTAAATCGATCCAATTGGTAGATAATGACACATAATGCATGTAATCGATATCAATATTGAACAGTCGTAATAAAGAAAAGATAATTCCTGGAACTGCAAAACACAGAATGTTTAAAAATATAAGGCGAATTACTACGCCACCCATTTTATATTGCAATTTTAAATCGTCTAGAATATTCATTTATAAGTTTTAAAAAATTATCAAATCACTTTTGATATACGCAAAATTTAATTCCAACGGTTGTGATTAAACTTTCTATTTCTCCACGACCACATCATGATAAAACCAGTTATTGCTCCGCCAATATGCGCAAAATGTGCAACTCCTGTCCCACCATTAAATAATGAATTTCCTTGCAAACCAAGAAACAAATCAACAGCAATTAAACCTGGAATAAAATATTTAGCTTGAATTGGAATAGGAATAAACATAAGCCCTAAAGTCGCATTAGGAAACATAAATGCAAAAGCAACTAACAACCCATAAATTGCTCCAGAAGCACCAACAGCTGGCGTTCTTGTAAGAATATTAGCTTGGGCAATAGTATTGAATTGCTCCTGAGTACATTTGGCTTTTTCTAAAATAGCTTGAACCGTACTTTCAATCATTTTTCCATTTTCATCAAAAACATTAGTCAAATCAGAATTCAGTAACACTCTTAAATCTGATTTAGAAAAATTCAAACCTGAAACTGTATCCAATAACGAATGTATTTGATAATAATTAACCGCAGAATGAAGTAATGCAGCACCTAAACCGCAAGAAATATAAAAGAACAAAAACTTTTTGCCTCCCCAAAAATACTCCAAGTTACTCCCAAAAGAATACAAAGCAAACATATTAAAGAAGATATGCATCAAATCTGCATGCATAAACATATGCGTAATTGGCTGCCAAAACTTGAAACTTGTACTTTCAAAATAGTATAACGAAAAAAAACTTTCGGCAGTAGGAACTACTTGCGAACCAATAAAAAAGATAATATTAATTATCAAAAGTTGTTTTACAACTGGCGTAACATTCATCATAGAGCAAATTTTTTATCAATATCTTCCACACGCATGGTAATGAAAGTCGGTTTATGAAAAGGCGAAACATTGGGTTCTTTGCAAGCAAAAAGATTATTTACTAAATTTTCTTGCTCTTTCTCTGTCAAATACGTTCCTGTTTTTACAGCTAAACTTCGAGCCATCGATTTTGCAATCGTATCGTTCTGACTGAAACTACTGTCAGGAATTCCGTCCAACAAATCGCTTACTAGTTGTTCTAAAACTATGGAAACTTCACTTTCTGTCGTATTGATAGGAATTCCCGAAATGTGAACCGAATCTTCTTCGATTGCTTCAAAAACAAATCCAGTATTTTCTAAAGAAGGCAGTAATTCGACTAATAATTTCATTTCATTATTCGAAAAATGAAGTTGTAGCGGAAACAACAACTGCTGGCTTGAAGCTTGACTCACAGTCATGTTTCTAAGAAACTGTTCGTACAAAATGCGTTGATGCGCACGCTGTTGGTCCATAATAACCATTCCAGATTTTATAGGACTAACAATGTATTTTTTATGAATTTGATACGTTCTATTAATCGTATTTTCTTCTTCTTTTTCGTCAAATAACGAAGCTGTAACTTCCTCATTTTCAAAAGTAAATCCAGAAGAAATTTCTTCAGTATCTTGTTCTAATCCTACATACAAACTTTCCCAATTTGGACTAACTTCCGTTTTTCTGTAAGTCGAAAATCCACCTGAAGAACTTGGTTTGTTTTGCTTATCGTCTGCAAATGGATTATAAGAACGATCCACTTCTACAGTTGGATAATTTGCTGAAGCATTTTTATATTCGTAAGGTGTATCTAAGTTTGGATCACGATCAAAATCTAAAACTGGCGCTACATTAAATTGCCCCAAACTATGCTTTATTGCCGAACGTAAAATGGCATACAGCGCATGTTCATCATCAAATTTTATCTCCGTTTTAGTTGGATGAATATTAATATCAATGGTATTTGGCGGAACGGCTAAGTATAAAAAATAGGTTGGTTGCGCACCATTTGGTAACAAACCTTCATAGGCGGCCATTACTGCATGATGCAAATACCCACTTTTAATAAATCGGTCGTTTACAAAAAAAAACTGCTCGCCTCTATTTTTCTTAGAAAATTCGGGCTTTCCGACGAATCCTTGAATGTTCACAATTTCAGTTTCTTCCTGAACAGGAACTAATTTTTCATTGGTTTTACCAGAAAAAATATTTACGATTCGCTGACGAGAATTAGAATTTGGCAAATTAAAATGCTCACTTCCATTGTGATACATTGTAAAATAAATATTGGGATGCGCCAAAGCAACGCGCTGAAACTCATCTACAATATGTCGCATTTCTACCGTTTCCGACTTTAAGAAATTACGTCGCGCAGGAATATTAAAAAACAAATTTTTCACTGCAAACGACGTTCCTTTTGGCAAAACTGAAGGCTCTTGGGAAACGAATTTGCTTCCTTCAATAATAATATGCGTTCCCAACTCTTCTTGCTCTTGTTTGGTTTTCATTTCCACATGTGCAATTGCAGCAATTGACGCCAATGCTTCACCACGAAAACCTTTGGTGTGTAAAGAAAATAAATCTTCTGCTTGACGGATTTTGGAAGTAGCATGACGTTCGAAACACAATCGTGAATCGGTTACGCTCATTCCAACTCCATTATCAATAACCTGAACTAGGGATTTTCCTGCATCTTTTACAATCAGCTTTATATCTGTAGCCTTAGCATCTACCGCATTTTCCAATAATTCCTTAACAACAGATGCTGGACGTTGTACGACTTCTCCAGCTGCAATTTGGTTCGCTACGTGATCAGGAAGTAATTGAATGATGCTTGACATTTAAATTGGTTCGGGTTTAGGATTGTACTTTTATATTTTATAAGCCTACAAATTTAGGTAAAATCTATTGTTTATTATAGTTAAGGAGTTACTAAAAAAGAAAAAACCTACTCAGTGAAAGAATAGGTTTAATTCGTATTTTAAATTTATTTTTTATTCAAAAAACTATTCGTTTACTTCAGAAATTCTTCTAAGCTCGGCCATTTTTATTGCGGCAATTGCAGCTTCTGTGCCTTTATTTCCATGAACTCCTCCACTTCTATCTATCGATTGCTGTTCGTTATTGTCTGTTAGCAAACAAAAGATAACTGGAACATCGGTTTGTACATTCAGATCTTTAATTCCTTGTGTTACGCCTTCGCACACAAATTCGAAATGCATGGTTTCGCCCTTTATTACACATCCAATAGTAATCACGCAATCTACTTTTTGGGTAACAATCATTCGTTGCGCACCGTAAACTAGTTCGAAACTTCCTGGAACATTCCAACGAATAATATTTTCTTCAATTGCGCCACAATCTAAAAGTGCTTCTATTGCACCTTTATACAATCCTTCAGTAATAGACTCGTTCCATTCTGAAACAACAATCCCAAAACGAAAATCTTTCGCGTTTGGTAATTTAGTTTTATCGTAATTTGATAGATTTTTATTTGCTGTTGCCATTTTTTGACTTTTATTTTGTTCTAAAAAAAAACGAATTAAAAATTGAGTACACAATTCTTAATTCGTTTTCTATAATTCGCAATTAAATTACTGTGCCATTCCGATCAAAGCATCTATTTGTTGTGCTTCAGGAGCAGTTTCAAATTTTTCTTTTATTTCAGTAAAATATTTTAAAGCATCCGATTTTTTATTCAATATCATTGCTGCTTGACCTGCCTTTAACAAATATCTTGGAGTTGTAAACTCGTTATCTTTTTGTCCAGCTGCTTTTACATAATATTCCAAAGCCTTATCTGTTTTATTTTGTTCTGCATAAGCATCACCAATTGCACCAGTTGCTATCGGACCTAAAAAATCATCTTTTGCAGAGAATTTTTCTAAATAAGTAATAGCTTCATTGTATTTTTTCAAATTCAAATAAGAAATACCTGCGTAGTAATTAGCCAAGTTTCCAGAATCTGTTCCCGAAAATTGATCAGCAATACCAATTGCACCTTGTTTTCCCTCAGAACCTTTTAACACTAAATTAAACAATGAATCTTGCGTTTTAGCCACAGTTCCATCAATTGCAAGTTGAAAATTTTGCTGTGCAACGAACAAATCATCAGTTGCAGTTTGCTCATTTGGCTCGGCAATAAATTTTTGGTATCCTAAATATCCAAGTGTAGCAATAACAATAACACCAAGAATTCCTAAAATATATTTTTGGTTTTTTTCAACCCAAGCTTCTGTTTTATTTGCAGTTTCATCAAGAGAGTTAAATACTCCAGCTGTGGTACTATTTTTTTCGTCTACAGTTGTTGTATCTTCAATAAAATTATCGTCTAATTTTTCTTCTTTTTCTTTTGGTGTTTTGTAACCTCTTTTATTATAAGTTGCCATTTAAATTATTTTAGTGTGCGCAAAAATAAAATTTTTATTCTAATTAGAAAGTCATTTTGTCGATAATTTTCAATAATTTGCACGCTCTTAAAAAAAGACTAAATAATTTTTCAAATTTCTTAGTATCAGTAAGCCATTACAAATGTTTTTAAAAAAAATATCTTTATTCAATTATAAAAATTTTTCGGAAGCCAATTTTGAATTTGATGCAAAAATCAACTGTTTTGTAGGAAAAAATGGTATTGGAAAAACTAATGTATTGGATGCAATTTATCATTTGGCCAACGGAAAAAGCTATTTTAATCCGCTAGCAGTTCAAAATATCAAACACAATGAAGAGTTTTTTGTAATTGATGGTGAATTTGATAAAAATGAAAGAACTGAACAAATTGTAAGCAGCTTTAAAAAAGGACAAAAGAAAATTTTAAAACGCAACGGAAAAGCGTACGATAAATTTTCAGATCATATCGGATTTATTCCATTGGTTATTATTTCGCCTGCAGATAACGATTTAATTACCGAAGGCAGTGAAACCAGAAGAAAATTTATAGACAATGTTATTTCACAGTTGGATGCCAGCTATTTAAAACAGCTGATCCAATATCACAAAATTATAGTCCAACGTAATGCTTTACTGAAATATTTCGCCTTAAATCGTGTTTTTGAAAACGACACTTTGGCTATTTATAACGAACAATTGGATGGTTTAGGCCAACATATTTTCGAGAAGAGAAAAGAGTTTATAACTGATTTTCTTCCTATTTTTAATAAATACCATCAAATCATTACCGATTCATCTGAAACGGTTCAATTGGTATACGAAAGCCATTTATCTGAAAAAACTACCTTGCAATTGCTTGAAGAAAACATCAACAAAGACAGAGCTTTACAATACACTTCAGTTGGAATTCACAAAGACGATTTATTATTTCAAATTGACCATTATCCGATAAAAAAATTCGGATCTCAAGGTCAGCAGAAATCCTTTTTAATAGCATTGAAACTAGCGCAATTTGAATTTGTAAAAAAACAAAGTGGCGAAAAACCAATTCTGTTATTTGATGATATTTTTGACAAATTGGATGAAACACGTGTCAGCAAAATTGTAGAAATGGTGAATCAGCAGGAATTTGGTCAGTTATTTATATCCGACACACACCCAGAACGAACCGAAAACATTGTAAAAACAACGCACCAGAGTTATAAAATATTCAATTTATAGCCTTTTGTTTTTAATTCAAATTAACTAGTCAAAACAGGTTTATCTGACATCAATTTTTTATTTTTGCTAAAACAAATTTAGAAATGAAAAAAATATTCTCACTCTTACTATTAATCACACTATTTACCTCTTGTCAAGGTCAAAATTCAAAATCTGTTGAAGTTATAGATTCTAACACATTTGCAGAAAAATTAAAATCAACCGAAAATCCACAGTTGCTTGATGTTCGAACGCCGGAAGAATTTGCTGTTGATCATCTTGAAAATGCTTCAAATGTAAATTGGAACGGCAGTGAATTTGCTGCCAAAGCCGAAAAATTAGATAAATCAAAACCTGTATTTGTGTACTGTAAAGTTGGCGGAAGAAGTCACCAAGCATCCGAAAAATTATCAGAATTAGGATTTACACAAGTCTATGATTTGCAAGGCGGAATTATGAAATGGAATGCTAACGGAATGGCGGTAGAAAAAAAATCTAACGATAAAAAAGTTGGAATTTCGACTGATGACTATCAAAAACTAATAAATTCAGATAAAAAAGTTGTAGTCAATTTTCATGCTGTTTGGTGCGCACCTTGCAAAAAAATGGAACCGTATTTATTGAAAATGCAACAAGATTTAAAAGGCAAAACGACAATAATCAGATTGGATGCCGATGCTAACAAAACACTTGTAGATGCTATGAAATTTGACAGTTTACCAATAATTCTAATCTATGAAAATGGCAAAGAAGTATGGAGAAACATTGGATATTTATCGGAAGAAGATTTAAAAAAACATTTATAATATGATTACCAAAGAAGCAATTGCGTTTATTGATGATTTAACCATCAACAACAATACCGAGTGGATGCATGCCAACAAAAAACGCTATGAAGATTTCAAGAAAGATTATCATGGTTATATTGCGGCGGTTTTATCAGAAATGAAGCCTTTGGACAAATCGTTAGAACCTTTGGAAATCAAGAATTGTACCTTTAGAATTAATCGCGACATTCGATTTTCAAAAGATAAAAGACCTTATAAAAATAATATTGGAATATGGTTTACTCAAAATAAAAATCGTAAAAATAGTCCTGGATATTACATTCATTTTGAAAAAGGAAAATCGTTTATAGCTGGTGGAGTTTGGTTTCCTGAAGCATTGGATTTAAAGAAAATACGAAAAGAAATCGAATTTTTTTATGATGATTTAGAAACGATTTTAAACAATTCTGAATTTATAAAAGAATTTGATTCGTTAACTATTGAAGAAAATAACAAACTGAAAACCGCTCCAAAAGGATTTGACACTGCGCATCCAGGAATTGAATTATTAAAATTTAAAAGTTTCACAGCATCGCAAAAAATTGACGATAAACTTTTTACCGAAAAAGATTTTGCCAAGAAAGTTGCAAAAAAATTAGTTGCATTAAAACCTCTGAATGATTTTTTAAGTCGTGCTTTGGAAACAGAAGAGTAGTTCAATTAGAAATTAAAAATTATGAATTACGAATTTTTAATTGTCCCATATTTTATAATTCGTAATTCTAAATTCGTAATTAATTATGCAGATTCAAGACAATTTTTCTCTTAAAAAATACAATACGTTCAATATTGAAGCAAAGGCTAAGCAATTTACAGCCGTAAATTCGGTCGAAGATTTGAAAGAAGTTTTGCGCGAAAAATCGGCAGAAAAAAAATTTATTCTTGGTGGTGGAAGCAATATGTTGCTAACTCAAGATATTGATGCCTTGGTAATTCACGTAGATTTAAAAGGGAAAAAAATAGTAAAAGAAGACGATGATTTTGTTTGGGTTGAGAGTATGGCTGGCGAAAACTGGCACGAATTTGTACTTTGGACAATCAATCAAAACTTTGGTGGATTGGAAAACATGTCACTTATTCCAGGAAATGTTGGCACAACTCCAGTACAAAATATTGGAGCGTACGGTACTGAAATAAAAGACACTTTTGTTTCATGCGAAGCAGTAAAAATTGACAATCAAGAACTAAAAACCTTTAGCAAAGACGAATGTAATTTTGGTTATCGTGAAAGTATTTTTAAGCACGAAGCAAAAGATCAATTTGTAATAACATCGGTTATTTTCAAGCTTACAAAACGCAACCACAAAATAAATACTTCCTACGGCGATATCACCAAAGAACTAGAAAACCAAAATGTCACAACACCAACATTAAAAGACGTTAGCAATGCGGTAATTGCCATTCGAAAAAGTAAATTACCAGATCCAAAAGAACTTGGAAATAGCGGAAGTTTTTTTAAAAACCCCATAATTTCGAAGGAAGAATTTGATAAAATTCATGTGTTACATCCAGAAATGCCTCATTATGTAATTACAGAAACTACTGTAAAAGTTCCGGCAGGTTGGTTAATTGAAAAAGCTGGATTTAAAGGAAAACGTTTTGGTGATGCTGGAATTCATAAAAATCAAGCTTTGGTTTTGGTTAATTATGGTAATGCCACTGGACAAGAAATTTTAGCGGTTTCTAAAGATGTTCAAGCAACTGTTTTACGAGAGTTTGGAATTGCAATTGAGGCTGAAGTTAATGTGATATAAAGTTTCTAGTATGAATTTATTTTGGCAACTTAACAAGAATAAAATAGTGAGAATGTTCTTATTTTATTCACTAATCTCTATGATTTTTACAATAATTATTTTAGCTATTAGCCTTTATCAAAACCAATTTCCGCATTCAAATTTATTAATAAATATTTTGTTTGTTTCTACACTAATCATACCTACTTTTTTATCCTCAATTACAATTATTTTTTGGATATTAGATAATAAAAAATATTTAAAACTTATTAAAACTACATCCCTAAATGAATTAGAAAAACTAGGATTTAAGTATATGAATGTAAATGAAAATTCAAAATGGTTTTTTACTACTCAAAACCTGTTTAAAGAAATAAATAGTTTCAATGTAATACTTGAAATCAACAAAGACATAATCTCATTTTCTTTCTTTGGATTTCATACAGGAATTGAAAAATCTAAATTTAATGAATTGAAAAAAAAAGTGAAAGCTTTTGATTTTAATGTTTATTTTGTCGGTAATTTTATTAGCGAAACCAAATTAAAACACTTAACCGACATTAAAGTAAATAAACAAATAAATAATATTGAACTATTAACTGAACTATTAGTGCAATATGGTTACACTGGAAAAAACTAATTTAATTCAAATTCTACCTTAAAAATGTACATTCCAAATAGCTACAAAAACGAAAATCAGGAAGAAATTGAAAGTTTCATTCACGAAAATGGTTTTGCAATTTTAGTAAATACCACTAATGGAAAACCTTGGGCAACTCATATTCCGCTGCTATTAGAGAAAAATAAATTTGGTACCGACATTTTAACCGGACACCTTTCGTTACTAAATCCACAAGCTGAAAGTCTTAAAAGTGAAGAAGAAGTTTTGGTCATTTTTTCTGGAGCACATTCCTATATTTCTTCTTCATGGTACGATCATGAAAATGTTCCCACTTGGAATTATCTTGCGGTTCACGTTTACGGAAAAGTATCCATTTTAAACCATGAACAAGCGGTTGCATCCTTGAAAAGATTGGTAGATAAATATGAGAAGAATTCTGAAAATCCAATTCGTGTTGAAGAGTTATCAGAAAAAACCATGCGAGAAGCAAGAGGAATTATAGCTTTTGAAATTGAAATTTCCGACGTACAAGCTGTTAAAAAAATGTCTCAAAATAGAGACGAAAAAAACTACAAAAACATCATTTCAGAATTGAAAAAAACCAATGATAATCAATCAATTGATGTAGCAAATGTTATGAAAAAGTGTCCTAGAGCATAACTTATTTAAATTCATAATTTATAATTCATAATTCACAATTCATTTTGTACTTTTGCACACGTTTAAAAACCCATTATGTTACTAATTTTACTTTGTATTTTTATCGCTGTTATCCTAATTCAATTCGTTTATTACGTTTTGCTTTTTGGTAAATTTGCATTTGCTCCACCACAAATTAGTAAAACAAAACGCATTCCGATTTCGGTAATTGTATGTGCAAAAAATGAAGAAGAAAATGTAAAAAACTTTGTTCCACTTTTAGCTCAGCAAAATTATCATGAATTCGAAATTGTACTTATAGATGACGCTTCAAGCGACAATACATTAGAAATATTTGAAGAATTTGAAAAACAATATTCTAATGTCAAACTTGTAAAAGTTCAAAACAACGAAGCGTTTTGGGGAAACAAAAAATTTGCATTAACATTAGGAATCAAAGCAGCGAAACATGAATATTTATTGTTTACCGACGCCGATTGTTACCCAACTTCCAACGATTGGATTACCCTAATGAGTTCGCAATTTACGCAACAAAAAACTATTGTGCTAGGCTACGGAGCGTATGAAAAAATTAAAAATTCCTTTTTAAATAAGATAATCCGCTTTGAGACGTTGCTTACTGCAACTCAATATTTTTCTTGGGCAAAACTAGGAAAACCATATATGGGAGTTGGACGAAATATGGCATATAAAAGAGAAGAATTTTTTAAAACAAATGGATTTATAGATCATATGAAAATACGTTCTGGTGATGATGATTTATTTATAAATCAAGCTGCTACTTCTAAAAACACCACTATTTCGTATTCACCAGAAAGTTTTACTTACTCTACACCTAAAACAAATTATAAAGACTGGTTTACCCAAAAAAGACGTCACGTAGCCACAGCAGAGCATTATAAATCGTTTGATAAAAGTCAATTAGCATTATTTTATATTTCTCAGATTTTATTCTTTATATTGCCTATAATTCTGTTTGTATTTTTATACCAATGGATATTTGTTTTAGGTTTAGTACTATTTAGATATATATTTGCATGGATTACCTTAGGTTTCTCAGCATCAAAACTAAAAGAAAAAGATGTGATGTATTGGTTTCCAATAATAGAAATAATTATCGTATTGACACAACTCAATATTTTTATCAGTAATACGTTTTCAAAACCAGTACATTGGAAATAATCTTATACATTGAAAAAGCAAAAAAAGGTGATCAAGTAGCCTTTACCTATTTACTCGACCACTATTGGAATGAGGTATATGGCTTTATGCTAAAACGTACAGAAAATGAAACCGATGCTGAAGATATAACTATAGAAACATTTTCTAAAGCATTCGATAAAATATCCTCTTACAATCCTGAATTTCAATTTAATACATGGCTAATTGCCATTGCAAAAAATGTGCATATTGATTTACTTCGCAAAAAAAAATCCTCGCATTTTGTTGAAATCACAGACGAAGAAGACCAACAAGCGTATAACGTTGCCGACACTTCACCCTCGGCAGAAGATGAATTAATTACAGAACAAAATCTATCACAATTACTCCAGTTCTTGAAAGAATTAAAACCACACTACCAAGAAGTTATACAACTGCGCTACTTTCAAGAATTAAGTTATCAAGAAATTTCCGAACAGCTTAATGAACCTTTAAGCAATGTAAAAATTAAATTACTACGTGCCAAAAAATTACTGGCAGAAATCATTCAAAACAAATCAATAAATTAATTCTTGACTAACTATCATAAAAAATTAATTGTTATTCTTTGAAAATTAAAAATTTAATCTTATATATTAACTTATAATATTAAAGTTTTAACGGAAGTTCAATTCTTTTAATAAATTACTTTAATTTTAATCTTAAGAATATTCAATCGTATTCTATTATTATTTTAAATCAAACAATACTTTGAATTGAACTAATTATTTTTTTACTCATTCAATTTAAGGAAAAAGTATAAGATATTTTTGACCTTTATTCATACTCTTAACTGATAATCGACTAAATATAACAAAAAAAATCCTCATCGTTTTGATGAGGATTTTTAAAAGAAAGGCGGCGACATACTCTCCCACAAATTGCAGTACCATCTGCGCAATCGGGCTTAACTTCTCTGTTCGGAATG
>NZ_JBVHBT010000009.1:0-148231 GCF_057626655.1 Flavobacterium sp. SP2 | reverse complement strand
CAAATCAACCATGAAATGGTTAGTAGATAAAGGCATCAATAAAAACCGATTAACAGCCAAAGGTTATGGCGAATCGCAACTAGTAAACGACTGCGGATGCGAGCCAACCAACAACTCAAACTGCACCGAAGAACAACATCAAGCCAACAGAAGATCAGAATTTGTTATCACAAAACTCTAACAAATCTATAGCAAACAAAAAAACACTCATTGTACAATGAGTGTTTTTTTTTGGTGGAACCACTTAATTATTATGATTGATTAATTGAAGAAGTAGTACTCGTTTTTAAGAATGAAAAGTACTTATTCTACATTAAATATTTATTCTTCTGTACCAACAAGTTTGCTTGCGCTTCTGTAGGTGTAAGTGTTAAAGATGTGTCTTCTTGCAAATCTTCCAGGAGATTCAGCATTTACCATTTTTACATAAATAGGTCTTGGAACACCAAAATACTCATATTTGCTACCATCTAAAAAAGTAACATATAGTACAGTGTCTTCAAAATGGTAATCGGCAATATTAGAAGTAGTAATTGTTTTGGTATATTCTGCTTTGTCTTTTTCTTGCGTTTCAGGAGCAATACTTACTAAAAAGTGATAAGCTGCAATGATAGTTTTACTTTTTTCTTCCGCGGCCAATCGTTCAGCATCATCTTGTAAAGTATCAGGATGATTGTCTTTCATGAAGTTTCTGTAAGTTGTTTTTAACTCTTTTAAAGAGGTTGCTTTTGTGCTTTTATATAAAGCTCTGTACTCAATGATTTTTTTTGTGCTCATGATTTAATTTTTTACAAAATCAATTACCGTTGAAATAAAAGATTTTATACTTTTTAAAAAGTCTAATTTTTTGCAAAGGTAAGATATTTTTTTAAAAATTACTAGTGCTCTTTGTAATTCAGATTATTAAGATTTTAAAATAGTAAGCATATAGGATAATTATTTTTCCAATATTGCTTTAATTTTAAAAAAATAGATGTACTTTTGCACCCTTAACGAGAGGAGGTGTCTATATTATGTTAATTATACCAATTAAAGACGGAGAAAATATCGATAGAGCATTAAAGCGCTATAAAAGAAAATTTGATAAAACTGGAACTGTTCGTCAGTTGCGTGCACGTCAAGCTTTCATTAAACCTTCAGTTGTAAATAGAATGAAATTCCAAAAAGCGGCTTACATTCAAAACATGAAAGACGGTTTAGAAAATTAATATTTAATTTTCATTAGAATATACTAATCGTTAGTAATTAAAGTTTCATAACTTTGTTACTAACGATTTTTTTTATTACATTTTTTTGCAAATGCATCACAATCTAAAATCTTTTAGCGATTATTTACAATTTGAAAAAAAATATTCTTTGCATACGATTAATGCGTATGTGAAAGATTTGCTATTTTTTCAAGAGTTTTTAAATGTAAATTTTGATAACGTAGCACTCGAAGCTGTCAATTATAGTTTAATTCGAAGTTGGATAGTTCAGATGGTAGATGATGGAATTTCCAATAATTCTGTAAATAGAAAAATTCAATCCTTAAAAGCGTATTATAAATTTCTACTGAAAACCAAGCAGGTGGTTGATAATCCACTTTTAAAGCATAAATCGTTAAAGGTTCCTAAAAGAATACAAATTCCGTTTTCTGAAAACGAATTAAATAATGCGCTGAACCTAATAGTCTATAAAGATGGGTTCGAAGGTATTCGGGATAAACTAATAATTGATTTGTTCTACACAACTGGTATACGAAGAGCTGAATTAATAAACTTAGAGATTCAAAATGTGAATCACTATGATAATACAATCAAGGTATTAGGGAAAAGAAATAAAGAGCGAGTTATTCCCGTTTTGCCAATTGTTGGAGGGCAAATTGTGCAATATTTAAATGAAAGAAAAAAAATAGAGAATATCAAAGATGTCAATTGTTTTTTTTTAATGTTAAATGGAGTTAAATTGAGTGAATCATTTGTGTATCGTTTAATAAATTACTACTTTAGTAATGTTTCTGAGAAAGTAAAAAAAAGTCCACACATTTTAAGACATACTTTTGCAACTCATATGCTTAATAATGGAGCTGATTTGAATTCTATAAAAGAATTACTTGGTCATTCTTCATTAGCTTCAACTCAAATATATACACATAGTAGTTTATTTGAATTGAAAAAAGTATATCAAAAATCTCATCCGAGAAACCAAGGTTAATTTTTAAAAAATAAGTACAACCATTAAAATTTTGATTATGAAGGTAAATGTTCATGCAGTTAACTTTACAGTTGACAGAAAGCTAGTAGATTTTGTTCAAGAAAGAATGGATAAATTAGAAAAATATTATGATAAAATAGTCTCGTCTGATGTTTTTTTAAAAGTTGAAAATACAAGTGATAAAGAAAATAAAATAGTTGAAATTAAAATTCATGTGCCTGGTGACGATTTTCTTGTTAAAAAACAATGCAAAAGTTTTGAAGAAGCAGTTGAATTGTCGGCAGAATCTTTAGAAAGATTATTGTTAAAAAGAAAAGAAAAAATAAGAGCGCATATTTAATAAAAATTTCTTTAAAAATATTTTGATTAAAAAATAAAATGTCTACATTTGCAGTCCGTTAGAAATAGCGGACTTTTTTTATTGATAAATGCCAGCGTAGCTCAGTTGGCTAGAGCAGCTGATTTGTAATCAGCAGGTCGTGGGTTCGAGTCCCTCCGCCGGCTCTAAAGGCATAATAGTAAAATAAAAAAAAGTTGGGGAGATACTCAAGCGGCCAACGAGGGCAGACTGTAAATCTGCTGTGTGAACTTCGCAGGTTCGAATCCTGCTCTCCCCACTAGATTGAAAATGAATTATTATAATAATTTATTTTTTAATTCTCTGCCGACTTAGCTCAGGGGTAGAGTGCTTCCTTGGTAAGGAAGAGGTCACGGGTTCAATTCCCGTAGTTGGCTCAATTTTGAATATTTTGAACACTAATAAATATATAACTAAGATTAAAAATTAAGTAAAATGGCAAAAGAAACCTTTAACCGTTCGAAACCACACTTAAATATTGGTACGATCGGACACGTAGATCACGGTAAAACAACTTTAACTGCAGCAATCACAAAAGTATTATCTGATGCTGGTTACTGTCAAGCAAAATCATTTGACCAAATTGATAATGCTCCTGAAGAAAAAGAAAGAGGTATTACTATTAATACATCTCACGTTGAATATGAAACTGCTAATCGTCACTACGCACACGTTGACTGTCCAGGTCACGCGGATTACGTAAAGAACATGGTTACAGGTGCAGCTCAAATGGACGGTGCTATTCTTGTAGTTGCTGCAACAGATGGACCAATGCCACAAACTCGTGAGCACATCCTTTTAGGTCGCCAGGTTGGTATTCCTAGAATGGTAGTTTTCATGAACAAAGTGGATATGGTTGATGATGCTGAGTTGTTAGAATTAGTTGAAATGGAAATCAGAGATTTATTATCTTTCTACGAATATGATGGAGATAATGGTCCTGTTGTTCAAGGTTCTGCCTTAGGTGGATTGAATAATGATCCAGCATGGGTTCCAAAAATTATTGAATTGATGGAAGCTGTTGATGCTTGGATTGAAGAGCCAGTACGTGATACTGATAAGCCATTCTTGATGCCGGTTGAAGATTCATTTACAATTACTGGTCGTGGAACTGTTGCTACAGGTCGTATCGAAACAGGTATTGCTAATACTGGAGATCCAGTAGAAATCATTGGAATGGGAGCTGAAAAATTAACTTCTACTATTACTGGAGTTGAGATGTTCCGTAAAATCCTTGATAGAGGTGAAGCTGGAGATAACGTTGGTTTGTTATTGAGAGGTATTGATAAGTCAGATATCAAAAGAGGTATGGTTATCATTAAGCCAGGATCTGTGAAGCCACACGCTAAATTCAAAGCAGAGGTTTATATCTTGAAAAAAGAAGAAGGTGGACGTCATACTCCATTCCACAATAACTATCGTCCTCAGTTTTACGTTCGTACAACGGATGTAACAGGTGTTATTACTTTACCAGAAGGTGTAGAGATGGTAATGCCAGGAGATAACTTAACAATTAATGTTGCTTTGTTAAGTCCAATCGCAATGAATGTTGGATTACGTTTCGCTATACGTGAAGGTGGTAGAACAGTAGGTGCTGGACAAGTAACTGAAATTGTAGAGTAATTTGTAACAAAATAAAAGAAACCAGTATTGTTGAAAAACAATGCTGGTTTTATAATACGGGCGTAGTTCAAGGGTAGAATAGCGGTCTCCAAAACCGTTGATGGGGGTTCGAATCCCTCCGCCCGTGCAATAAAAATATTAAGTATCATGTCAAAAGTAATAAATTATTTTTCGGAAGCATTTGAGGAACTGAAGTCAAATGTTACATGGCCTGAGTGGGCTGAAGTACAAAAATTGACAATTGTAGTTGCTGTTTTTTCTTTGGTTTTTGCTCTTGCAACTTGGGGAGTAGATGAGCTTTTCGCAAAGGCAATTGAAGGTTTTTTTAACTGGATTAAAGGATAAAATTTCTTATGGCTGATATTAATGTAAAAAAATGGTACGTAGTTAGAGCTGTTAGCGGTCAAGAGAATAAGGTTAAATCTTATATCGAAACTGAAATTAACAGACTTGGGATGTCAGATTACATTTCTCAGGTTTTAGTTCCTACTGAAAAAGTAGTTCAGGTTCGTGATGGAAAAAAAATATCTAAAGATAAGGTATATTTTCCTGGATACGTTATGATAGAGGCTAACTTGGCAGGAGAAATACCGCACATAATCAAATCAATTACAGGAGTTATTGGTTTCTTAGGTGAAGTTAAAAATGGTGATCCTGTGCCTTTGAGAATGTCAGAAGTAAATAGAATGCTTGGTAAAGTAGATGAGTTAGCTGTAAATACAGAAACGCAATCTATACCATTTAAGATAAATGAAACTGTGAAAGTTATTGATGGTCCATTTAATGGTTTTAATGGAACTATTGATAAGATTAATGAAGAAAAGCGTAAGCTTGAAGTAATGGTTAAAATTTTCGGAAGAAAAACGCCATTAGAATTAAGCTTCATGCAAGTTGAAAAAGTATAATTTTTTGTTACATATATAATAAACCACGTTTTCGCTTCCAATGATTGCGTGTTAAATTTTTAAACAATGGCTAAAGAGATTAGTAAAGTAGTTAAACTACAAGTTAAGGGAGGTGCTGCGAACCCATCGCCACCGGTTGGACCTGCTCTGGGAGCTGCTGGTGTTAATATCATGGAATTCTGTAAGCAATTTAATGCTAGAACCCAAGATCAACCTGGCAAAGTATTACCGGTACAAATTACCGTGTACAAAGACAAATCATTCGATTTTGTTGTAAAAACTCCACCTGCTGCAATTCAATTATTGGATGTTACTAAATTGAAATCGGGATCAGGAGAACCTAATCGTAAAAAAGTAGCAAGCGTTACTTGGGATCAGATTAAGGCTATCGCTGATGATAAGATGGTAGATTTAAATTCATTTACTGCTGAGTCTGCTATGAGTATGATTGCTGGAACAGCTAGATCTATGGGAATAACTGTAACTGGAGATTCTCCTCTAAAAAAGTAAGAAATGGCAAAATTGACAAAAAAACAAAAAGAAGCTGCTTCAAAAATTGAAAAGAATAAATTATACTCACTTAAAGATGCTTCATCTTTATTGAAAGTAGTTGCTTCTGCAAAATTTGACGAATCTGTAGATATTGCTGTAAAACTTGGAGTAGATCCTAGAAAAGCAAATCAAATGGTAAGAGGAGTAGTTACTCTTCCTCATGGAACTGGTAAAGATACTAAAGTATTAGCTTTAGTAACTCCAGATAAAGAAGCAGAAGCGAAAGCTGCTGGTGCTGACTATGTTGGATTAGATGATTACTTGCAAAAAATTAAAGATGGTTGGACAGACGTTGATGTAATTATCACAATGCCAGCAATCATGGGTAAATTAGGTCCTTTAGGTCGTGTATTAGGACCAAGAGGTTTAATGCCAAACCCAAAAACTGGAACTGTAACAATGGAAATTGGAAAAGCAGTTGCAGAGGTAAAAGCTGGTAAAATTGACTTTAAAGTTGATAAAACTGGTATCGTTCACGCAGGAATTGGTAGAGTGTCTTTTGATGCTGACAAACTTGTTGACAACGCTCACGAAATTATTCAAACATTAATTAAATTAAAACCAACAGCAGCTAAAGGTACTTACATTAAGTCTATTTACTTATCAAGTACTATGAGTCCTGGTATTGCACTTGACCCAAAGGCTGTATAATTGGTAGTTAAACAAATTTTATTATGACTAGAGAAGAAAAATCAATCGCGATAGAAGATTTAACTGCAAAGTTGGCTGAAAGTAATATTATATATATTGCAGATACTTCTGGATTAAATGCTGAAACTACATCTAACTTAAGAAGAGCTTGTTTCAAAGCTGGAATTAAATTAGAAGTTGTTAAGAATACATTGCTTGAGAAAGCTATGGAAGCTTCTGCAAATGATTATGGTGATTTAGCATCTGTATTAAAAGGAAACTCTTCTGTTTTTATTGCAGATATTGCTAACGCACCTGCAAAAATCATCAAAGATTTCCGTAAGAAATCAGAAAAACCTGCTTTTAAAGGAGCTTATATCAATGGTGAAATTTACATCGGAGATAATCTTTTAGACAGTTTAGCTTCATTAAAATCGAAAGAGGAAGTTATTGGAGAAATCATTGGATTACTTCAATCTCCTGCTAAACGTATCATCTCAGCTTTATTGAACAATGCTGAGCAAAAAGGTGAATCAGCAGAATAATTAGCGCACGAGTAAACAAAAATAAATTACAAAACATTTTAAACGATAGAAAAAATGGCAGATTTGAAACAATTCGCAGAACAATTGGTTAACCTTACTGTAAAAGAAGTTAACGATTTAGCTACAATTTTAAAAGACGAGTACGGAATCGAACCAGCTGCTGCAGCTGTAGTAGTTGCTGCTGGTGGTGGTGAAGCTGCTGCTGAAGAGCAAACAGAATTTACTGTAGTACTTAAAGAAGCTGGTGCTTCTAAATTAGCAGTAGTTAAAGCGGTTAAAGAATTAACTGGTTTAGGATTGAAAGAAGCTAAAGATATGGTAGATGGTGCTCCAGCAAATATTAAAGAAGGAGTATCTAAAGCTGAAGCTGAAGGTTTGAAAAAATCTTTAGAAGAAGCTGGAGCTGTTGTTGAGTTAAAATAACTCTTACATAGTTTTAGAACAAGGTTTAGGTCTTGAGTTTAACCACTCAATGACCTAAACCATTTTTCGTATAATAAAATTATTACACATTTTATTATAAAATACGAAATAGCTTTTAGTCAATACGAAGAAGAAAATTTACAGATACTGGTTTATTTTTGAGATGTATTGATCATAAAAAGAAAGTATACGTTAAATAGTGTTTTACACAAAAATTACTTTTTTTAAATCAAAATTTTGTCCATTGATGATAACAAATCAGACTGAAAGATTGAATTTTGCCTCTACGAAAAATATACCACAATACCCAGATTTTCTGGATGTTCAGGTTAAATCGTTTAAAGATTTTTTCCAACTGGAAACCAAATCTGATGAAAGAGGCAACGAAGGTTTATACAATACCTTCATGGAAAATTTTCCAATCACAGATACAAGAAACCAATTTGTATTAGAATTCCTTGATTACTTCGTTGATCCACCACGTTATACCATTCAAGAGTGTATCGAAAGAGGATTAACTTACAGTGTACCTCTTAAGGCACGTCTTAAATTATATTGTACAGATCCTGAACATGAGGATTTTGAAACTATAGTTCAAGATGTTTACTTAGGAACGATTCCTTATATGACACCAAGTGGAACATTTGTTATAAATGGAGCTGAACGTGTTGTAGTTTCTCAATTGCACCGTTCTCCAGGAGTTTTCTTTGGTCAATCATTCCATGCAAATGGTACTAAATTGTATTCTGCTAGAGTAATTCCTTTCAAAGGTTCTTGGATAGAATTTGCAACCGATATCAATAACGTAATGTATGCGTATATTGACAGAAAGAAAAAATTACCAGTTACAACTCTTTTCCGTGCCATCGGTTTCGAAAGAGATAAAGATATTCTTGAAATTTTTGACCTTGCAGAAGAAATCAAAGTTTCAAAAACAGGTCTTAAAAAATATATTGGTAGAAAATTAGCTGCGAGAGTATTAAATACTTGGCACGAGGATTTCGTTGATGAAGATACAGGCGAAGTTGTTTCTATTGAGCGTAACGAAATTATTTTAGATAGAGATACTATCTTAGACAAAGACAACGTAGAAGAAATTCTTGATGCTGATGTCAAAGTAATTTTGTTGCACAAGGAAGATAATAATCAAGTAGATTATGCCATCATCCACAATACATTACAGAAAGATCCAACAAACTCAGAAAAAGAAGCTGTTGAGCACATTTACAGACAATTGCGTAATGCAGAACCGCCTGATGAAGAAACTGCTCGTGGTATTATCGATAAATTATTCTTCTCTGACCAACGTTATAACTTAGGTGAAGTTGGTCGTTACAGAATGAACAAAAAACTTGGTTTAGATATTCCAATGGAAAAGCAAGTGCTTACCAAAGAAGATATCATTACCATTGTAAAATATTTGATCGAATTGATCAACTCTAAAGCAGAGATTGATGATATTGATCACTTATCAAACCGTCGTGTAAGAACAGTTGGTGAACAACTTTCTCAACAATTCGGTGTTGGTTTAGCTCGTATGGCCAGAACTATTCGTGAGAGAATGAACGTTAGAGATAACGAGGTGTTTACACCAATCGATTTGATTAATGCTAAAACATTATCATCGGTTATCAACTCTTTCTTTGGTACAAACCAGTTGTCTCAATTTATGGATCAAACGAATCCATTGGCTGAGATTACGCACAAAAGAAGATTATCAGCACTTGGACCAGGTGGACTTTCAAGAGAAAGAGCAGGATTTGAGGTACGTGACGTTCACTATACGCACTACGGAAGACTTTGCCCAATTGAAACCCCAGAAGGACCAAACATTGGACTTATTTCGTCACTTGGTGTGTACGCTAAAGTGAACGGAATGGGATTTATTGAAACTCCTTACCGTAAAGTAACTAATGGTGTAGTTGATTTAGAATCTACTCCTGTATATTTAAGTGCAGAGGAAGAAGAAGGTAAATTAATTGCTCAGGCAAATATCGAAATGGACGCGAATGGTAAAATTACCGCTGGTAATGTTATTGCTCGTGAAGAAGGAGATTTCCCAGTAGTTGAACCATCTGCTGTACATTATACCGACGTTGCTCCAAACCAAATTGCTTCAATTTCGGCTTCATTAATTCCTTTCTTGGAACATGATGATGCGAATAGAGCATTGATGGGATCCAACATGATGCGTCAGGCTGTACCATTGTTACGTCCTGAAGCTCCAATTGTTGGTACCGGTTTAGAGCGTCAAGTGGCTTCTGATTCTAGAGTATTAATTAATGCTGAAGGAAACGGAACAGTTGAATACGTTGATGCGAATATGATTACTATCAAATACGATAGAACGGAAGCTGAAAGAATGGTAAGTTTTGATTCTGATGATAAAACTTATCAGTTAATCAAATTCAGAAAAACCAATCAAAGTACTTCTATAAACTTGAAACCAATCGTAAGAAAAGGTGACAGAGTTCAATTAGGACAAGTGCTTTGTGAAGGTTACGCAACTCAAAACGGAGAATTAGCAATCGGTAGAAACCTTAAAGTAGCATTTATGCCATGGAAAGGGTACAACTTCGAGGATGCAATTGTAATCTCTGAAAAAGTGGTGCGTGATGATATTTTTACCTCAATCCACGTAGATGATTATTCATTAGAAGTTAGAGATACTAAATTAGGTAACGAAGAGTTGACTAATGATATTCCTAACGTTTCTGAAGAAGCTACTAAAGATTTAGATGAAAACGGAATGATCAGAATTGGAGCTGAAGTTAAACCTGGCGACATTCTTATCGGAAAAATTACACCAAAAGGAGAATCAGATCCAACTCCAGAAGAAAAACTTTTAAGAGCTATCTTCGGTGATAAAGCTGGTGATGTAAAAGATGCTTCATTAAAAGCGTCTCCTTCATTACACGGTGTAGTTTTAGACAAAAAATTATTCGCAAGAGCGGTAAAAGATAAACGTAAGAGAACACAAGATAAAGATGCTTTAACTTCTTTAGAATTAGAATTTGAAACAAAATTTGTTGAATTAAAAGACAAGTTAGTTGAAAAATTATTCCTAATTGTAAACGGAAAAACATCTCAAGGTGTAATGAACGATTTGGGTGAAGAAGTTTTACCAAAAGGTAAAAAATATACTCAGAAAATGCTTTATGCTGTAGAAGATTTTGCTCACCTTACTAAAGGACAATGGGTTGCAGATGATGAAACTAACCGTTTGGTTAATGACTTAATCCACAACTACAAAATCAAATTAAACGATTTACAAGGTGCTTTAAGAAGAGAGAAATTCACTATTACTGTTGGAGATGAACTTCCTGCAGGAATCTTGAAATTGGCTAAAGTATATATCGCTAAGAAACGTAAACTGAAAGTTGGGGATAAAATGGCAGGACGTCACGGTAACAAAGGTATTGTTGCTCGTATCGTTCGTCACGAAGATATGCCTTTCCTTGAAGACGGAACTCCAGTTGATATTGTATTGAATCCACTTGGTGTACCTTCTCGTATGAACATCGGGCAAATTTATGAAACTGTTTTGGGATGGGCAGGTCAAAAATTAGGTAAGAAATTTGCAACACCAATTTTTGATGGTGCAACACTTGACCAAATTAATGGCTTTACAGACGAAGCAGGAATTCCAAGATTTGGACATACCTATTTATATGACGGTGGAACCGGAGAACGTTTCCATCAGCCAGCAACAGTAGGTGTAATCTATATGTTGAAATTAGGACACATGGTTGACGATAAGATGCACGCACGTTCAATCGGACCATACTCACTTATTACACAACAACCACTTGGAGGTAAAGCTCAATTTGGAGGTCAGCGTTTTGGAGAGATGGAAGTTTGGGCACTTGAAGCTTATGGAGCATCAAGTACACTACGTGAAATTCTTACAGTAAAATCGGATGACGTTATTGGTAGAGCCAAAACTTACGAAGCAATCGTAAAAGGTGAATCAATGCCAGAACCAGGATTGCCTGAATCATTCAATGTATTGATGCATGAATTGAAAGGTCTTGGATTAGACATCAGATTAGAAGAATAGTATTCAGTGGTCAGTATTTAGTGAGCAGTTAACAAACTGAACACTGAATACTGAACACTTTTTAAATAGGTTTTTAAAGATTTAGACCCGTAAACCGTTCCGATTTTTTATAAGATGAATTCATTTTATAACTAGCACTTCAGAAATCAGTTTTGAAGTTTAGAGAAGTAACCCGAGGTAGTGTTTAAGTCAAAAGTTTGAAAGTCCAAAGTCCAAAGTCATTCGTGACTTTATAGACTTTATGACATTTGACTTTAGACTAAAGCCAGAATCAATTTTTTAATTGCAAATAAATCAATAGTAAAAACTATGATGAATAACAGAAATAATAAGGACAACAAAGGTACAGCGCCTAAAAGATTTGAAAAAATCTCTATTGGTTTGGCTTCGCCAGAATCAATTTTAGCTGAATCAAGAGGTGAAGTTTTAAAGCCTGAAACAATTAATTACAGAACACACAAGCCAGAACGTGATGGTCTTTTCTGCGAGCGAATTTTCGGTCCAGTTAAAGATTTTGAATGTGCTTGTGGAAAATATAAAAGAATTCGCTACAAAGGAATCGTTTGCGACCGTTGTGGTGTAGAAGTTACAGAGAAAAAAGTACGTCGTGATAGAGTAGGACACATCAACCTTGTTGTGCCAATCGCTCACATTTGGTATTTCCGTTCTCTTCCAAACAAAATTGGTTACATTTTAGGTTTGCCATCTAAGAAATTAGACATGATTATCTACTACGAAAGATATGTAGTGATCCAAGCTGGTATTGCCAAAAACGCTGAAGGAGAATCGTTACAAAGACTTGATTTCTTAACTGAAGAAGAGTATTTGAACATCTTAGATACACTTCCTGCAGACAACCAATATCTTGATGATTTTGATCCAAATAAATTCGTTGCCAAAATGGGAGCGGAATGTATTATGGATTTATTGGCTAGAACTGATTTAGATGCACTTTCTTATTCATTAAGACACAGCGCAAACAATGAAACTTCTAAACAAAGAAAAACAGAAGCATTAAAAAGATTGCAAGTAGTGGAGTCATTCCGTGATTCTAACTTGAACAGAGAGAATCGTCCAGAATGGATGATTATGAAAGTGGTTCCAGTTATTCCACCAGAATTGCGTCCGTTAGTACCACTAGATGGTGGTCGTTTCGCAACTTCAGATTTGAATGACTTGTACCGTAGAGTAATCATCAGAAACAATCGTTTGAAAAGATTAATGGAGATCAAAGCTCCAGAAGTGATCTTAAGAAACGAAAAACGTATGTTGCAAGAATCTGTAGATTCATTATTTGATAACACGCGTAAAGCTTCTGCTGTTAAAACTGAATCTAACAGACCATTAAAATCTTTATCGGATTCGTTAAAAGGTAAACAAGGTCGTTTCCGTCAAAACTTATTAGGAAAACGTGTCGATTATTCTGCGCGTTCGGTAATTGTTGTTGGACCAGAAATGAAATTGTTCGAATGTGGTCTTCCTAAAGATATGGCTGCCGAATTATACAAACCATTCGTTATTCGTAAATTAATCGAAAGAGGAATCGTTAAAACAGTTAAATCGGCTAAGAAAATAATCGACAAAAAAGAACCAGTTGTTTGGGATATTTTAGAAAATGTAATCAAAGGGCATCCAGTATTACTGAATCGTGCTCCTACATTACACAGATTGGGTATTCAAGCTTTCCAACCAAAATTAATTGAAGGAAAAGCAATCCAATTACACCCATTAGTGTGTACGGCATTCAACGCGGATTTTGATGGTGACCAGATGGCGGTTCACTTACCACTTGGACCAGAAGCTATTTTGGAAGCACAATTATTAATGTTGGCTTCTCACAATATCTTGAATCCTGCGAATGGTGCTCCAATTACTGTACCTTCTCAAGACATGGTATTGGGTCTGTATTACATGACCAAAGAAAGATTGTCTACTCCAGAGCACAAAATATTAGGTCAAGATTTGACTTTCTATTCTGCGGAAGAAGTAAATATTGCATTAAACGAAGGAAGATTAGAATTGAATGCGCGTGTAAGAGTTCGTGCAAAAGATTTTAACGAAGCTGGAGAATTAGTGTACAAAGTAATCCAAACTACTGCAGGTAGAGTACTTTTTAACGAAGTAGTTCCTCCAGCAGCTGGATACATCAATGAAGTATTGACTAAAAAATCTTTACGTGATATTATTGGAAAAATCTTGTCGGTAACAGATGTTCCTACAACTGCAGCTTTCCTTGATGAAATGAAAGATATGGGTTACAAATTTGCCTTTAAAGGTGGATTGTCATTCTCATTAGGAGATATCAAAATTCCAGAACAAAAAACACAATTAATCGCTGATGCTCGAGTTCAAGTGGAAGGAATTTCTCTGAACTATAACATGGGATTAATTACCAATAACGAACGTTACAACCAAGTTATTGATATCTGGACATCTGCAAATGCACAACTTACAGAATTAGCAATGAAAAATATCCGTGAAGACCAACAAGGTTTCAACTCGGTATATATGATGCTTGACTCTGGAGCGCGTGGATCTAAAGAACAAATTCGTCAGTTAACTGGTATGCGTGGTTTGATGGCTAAGCCTAAAAAATCTACTGCTGGTGGTGGTGAAATTATTGAAAATCCAATTCTTTCTAACTTTAAGGAAGGGCTTTCAATCTTAGAATACTTTATCTCTACTCACGGTGCGCGTAAAGGACTTGCGGATACGGCTTTGAAAACTGCCGATGCGGGTTACCTTACTCGTAGATTACATGATGTATCGCAAGATGTTATTGTAAACTCAGTAGATTGTGGTACTTTAAGAGGAATTGAAGTTTCGGCTTTAAAGAAAAATGAGGAAATAGTTGAAACATTAGGTGAAAGAATTTTAGGACGTGTGGCATTGCAAGATGTAATCAATCCTTTAACTTCTGAAGTTATTGTAAATGCAGGTGAACAAATTACTGAAGCATTAGTGAAAATTATTGAGGTTTCTCCAATTGAAAAAGTTGAAGTACGTTCGCCTCTTGTATGTGAAGCTAAGAAAGGTATTTGTGCTAAATGTTATGGACGTAACTTAGCTACTGGAAAAATGACTCAAAAAGGTGAAGCTGTTGGTGTAATTGCTGCACAATCAATCGGTGAGCCAGGAACACAGTTAACACTTCGTACCTTCCACGTTGGTGGAGTTGCGGGAGGAATTTCTGAAGAATCAAGTATTATCGCTCGTTTTGCTGGTAAACTTGAAATCGAAGATTTAAAAACTGTAAAAGGTGAAGATGGAGAAGGAAATACAGTAGATATTGTTGTTTCTCGTTCAACTGAACTTAAATTGATTGACGTTAAAACAGGTATTTTATTAAGTACAAATAACATCCCTTACGGTTCAAGTATTTTTGTAAAAGACGGTGACGTTCTTGAAAAAGATGCTGTAATTTGTAAATGGGATCCATATAATGGTGTAATTGTTTCTGAATTTACAGGAAAAATTGCTTACGAAGATTTAGAGCAAGGACAATCGTTCATGGTTGAAATTGATGAGCAAACAGGTTTCCAAGAGAAAGTAATTTCTGAAGGAAGAAACAAAAAATTAATTCCAACTTTATTGGTTTACGGTAAAGATGGTGAGTTAATTCGTTCTTACAATTTACCAGTAGGAGCACACCTTATGGTAGAAGATGGAGAGAAAATTAAAGCAGGAAAAATTCTTGTGAAAATTCCTCGTCGTTCTTCTAAATCTGGAGATATTACTGGAGGTTTACCTAGAATTACAGAGTTGTTAGAGGCTCGTAATCCTTCAAACCCAGCAGTAGTTTCAGAAATTGATGGTGTAGTTTCTTTCGGAAAAATCAAAAGAGGTAATCGTGAAATCATCATCGAATCTAAATTTGGTGAGATTAAGAAATACTTAGTGAAACTTTCGGCTCAGATTCTTGTTCAAGAAAATGACTTCGTTAGAGCTGGTGTTCCTTTGTCTGATGGAGCAATTACTCCAGATGATATTTTAAGAATTCAAGGTCCATCTGCTGTTCAACAGTATTTGGTTAACGAAATTCAAGAAGTATATCGTCTTCAAGGTGTAAAAATTAATGATAAACACTTTGAGGTAGTTATCCGTCAAATGATGCGTAAAGTAAGAATCCAAGATCCAGGAGATACTTTATTCCTAGAAGAGCAATTATCACATACTAGCGATTTTATCGTTGAAAATGATAAATTGTACGGAATGAAAGTAGTTGAAGATTCTGGTGATTCTGATAATTTAAAAGCAGGTCAAATAGTTTCTCCACGTGAATTGAGAGATGAAAATTCATTACTAAAACGTAATGATAAAAACTTAGTTGTAGCTCGTGACGTTATTACAGCTACAGCAACTCCAGTATTACAAGGTATTACTAGAGCTTCGCTTCAAACTAAGTCATTCATCTCGGCAGCATCATTCCAGGAAACAACTAAAGTATTAAACGAAGCAGCAGTTGCTGGTAAAGTTGATACATTAGAAGGTCTTAAAGAAAATGTAATTGTAGGACACAGAATTCCTGCAGGAACAGGTATGAGAGATTACGACGATATCATTGTAGGTTCGAAAGAAGATTACAACGAAATGATGGCTAATAAAGAAGAATATATTTACTAATTATGAGCGACAATCAACAACAAGGACAAATCAATATTGAGTTGGATGAAAAAACTGCTGAAGGAATTTATTCTAATTTGGCAATAATTAATCATTCGGCATCAGAATTTGTTCTAGATTTTGTGACCATCATGCCTGGTGTTCCAAAGTCGAAAGTTAAATCTAGAATTATATTAACACCACAACATGCTAAAAGATTACTTAAAGCAATTGGTGAAAACATTCATAGATTTGAAGCCGCTCATGGTGAAATAAAAGATTCAGAACAACCTCATATTCCATTGAATTTTGGTCCAACTGGTCAAGCATAAATAACTGTAAACTAGTTTATAAATAAAAACTCCTCAAGAAATTGAGGAGTTTTTTTGTTTAGAAAGCTATGCTTGTTTCTATAATTAGTTTGTTACTCAATCATGTTTTAGCATGCTCTTTACAATTAAAAATGTAATTCTATAGATCAAAAGATGCTTATGTTGAGTTAGGTTATTATCTTAATGTAATTTATATAGAATAAAAAAACGGTTGCATTACTATGCAACCGTTTTAAATAAAACTTGTATTAATTTAGATTTACTTTTTAACCACTTTAATTAGTGCAGTTTTCCCTTCAGATGTAACTTTTACTAAGTATGTAGCTGTTGGTAAATTACTCATATCTAATTCAGTGCTTAATACATTTGGTGTAGCAATTTTAACTACTTGCCCAATTAAGTTTATAACTTCTATTTTATTAATTACATTACTGTAAGAGATGTTTAGAATATCTAAAACTGGATTTGGGTAATAATTTAAATTCGATACATCGAAATCGTCATTACGCAATGTAATCGAAACCGTTACTGCAAATGGTGCACTTGGACAGCCATTAACTGTATTTGTTGAATAATACGTTTGACCATCAAAAATTTGAGTTCCTGTAGCCAGTGCATTAGTACCGTTTTGAGCATCTTGTAATGTTGGATACCATGTTATAAGTGTTCCTGTTACTACTAAATCTTCTATAGTTGCATCTGCTAAATTGGCAACACCAAAACTTTGGTTTGCTGATCCTGTTGGAGCGGCAGTTGTATTAACAGTCAGTACAGCACTTACACTTGAAGTTCCGTTCCAGAATCCTCCGCCTGATGGTGGGAATCCTCCGTAAACGAAAGGAGCACTATTGTATGTGAATCTTGAAGCAACATAATAGGTGCCCGCTGGTAAGTTAGAGAATGTGTATTGGTATTCATCATTATTACCAACTTGAACATTAAAAGTAGCTAACTGCCAGCTTGACTCAGACCATGTAGCTGGGTCAGTATTTGAAGTATTTCTTCCAATCCATGCAGTTATTCCTGCACCTTGACCAGCTGCTTCAGTAACTCCAGCTTTGTAAACTTGAGCGTAGAAAGTAGCGTTACCACATGTTCCTATTGTTGCTGAACCTGGGAATTGAAGATTTACATATTGTATTGTACAATCTTCAACAGTTACAACAACTAATGTTCTTGTACTTTCACATGTAAGTAAAGTTTGAGAAACATAGTAATTACCACTACTTAAAGTTGTCGTTGGAGCTAATGCTGAACCACCATTTAGAGAAGTATACCATTGTAAGTTTGTTCCGTTTGCAACCAAATTAGCAACAGTAGCTGGTGCACAAAAAGATTGGTTGTTTGCAGTTGGAGGTGCTGTTACATTTACAGTTACATTTACCGCCGTTCTTGTACTTTCGCAAGTGTTTAATGTTTGCGATACATAATAAGTGTTGGTAGATATTGCATCTGTTGCTAGTAAAGGTGTTCCACCTGTCGCGTTTGCATACCATTGTAAATTGGTTCCAGTAGCAGTTAAATTAGCAACAGTTGCTGGACTACATAATGTTTGTGCAGTTGCAGTTGGAGCAGGTGTTAAGTTAACGGTAATTGTACCAGTTGCACTTGCACTTCCACATCCTGTAGGAGTTACAGTATAATTAAATACACCTCCAACAGTCGCAGTTCCCGAAATTGTATAAACACCGGCGTTATATGTTCCAGTTATACCAGCCGGTAATCCTGTTACAGTTGCACCTGTAGCATTTGTAGTATTGTAAACTATAGATGTTATTGGAGTATTAAAGCACACTGTTTGTGTTGCATTAGCACTATTTAACGCAATTGTTGCATTTGGATTAACTGTTACAACGGCTGTTCCGCTTGCAGTACAACTTGATGTAGATGTTGAAGTAACAGTATAATTTGAAACACCAGATGTATTGCTGCTAAAGTATACAGTTGATGCATTAGTTCCAGCATATGGAATTGTAGCTGCTGCATCGGTAAACAAGTTAGTTGTAGGTGACCATGTAATTGTAGTAGATTGATCTCCTGAAATTCTTACGTTGTCAATTGCCCAGAAGTATTCCCAGCCCGCAGTATCATATTTAAATCTAATTTTAACGTTAGATTGATTTGCAGCATTTGCAGGAAGGACAATGTTTTGTTGTACGAATCCAGCTATTCCTCCTGTTGTTGTAGTAAACGTTTGAACAGTGTTCCATGTTACTTCATTATCTATAGAGTACTCAACTTTCGCATCACCTGGATTTCTAAAATAATGCCAAAATGAAATTTTTGCAGTTGAGTAACCTATTGTGCTAAAACTTGGAGATATTAACGCAGTGTTAGCAGAACTTCCAATTCCTCCTGCATCATTATTTGATATATAGAATTGGCTTGCATCATTTGACGAGAAAACACCGTAAAAACTATAATCAAAAGGACTGTTTCTTAATGTCCACGCTATGTTAGCCGGCGTTCCTCCTGTTGAGTTATTCGTAGTAGTCCAATTATTAGTAGTTCCATTGAAATTTTCATTTAAAATCGTTATGTCAGAAATTGCTCCACCAGTAACATTTAAAGTAGAAATTGTGTTTGGACATGTAACAACTGGAGTAACAGTCAGTGCGGTTGGCACATTATTTACAGTGATTGTTACTGAATTAGAAGCCGTGCAAATACCATCAGTACCTACTACTGTGTAAACATAGGTGCCTAATGCAGTAGGTGTAAAAGCTTGTGAAGCTCCATTTACTGTTCCGCTAATACCACTTCCCGATACAGGTGATGCTGTCCAAGTATAAGTATATAATGAATTATTGCTTGATGCGGTGATATTTGTAGTACTTCCTAAGCAACTTGAAACTGCTGATGGTGTACTTAATGTAATGGACTGAGGCGCTGTTACTGTAACGGTTACAGGTGTTCTTGTACTCTCACAAGTTGTAACAGGGTTAGTGACACTTACATAAAAAGTAGTAGTACTGTTTATTGAAGTTAGGTAAGTTGTTGAAATATTACTTTGTAAAGCTGTTGTAGTTGTATTGTCAGCATACCACTTATAAATAGGTGTTGTAAAGCTATTATTGTCAGCAACAGATGCAGTTGGTATTTGTGCACCGCATTGTGAAGAATTCGTTGCTGTTGGTGCCGTAGGTAACGGATTAACTGTAACTGTAACTGTCGGTGATGGAGTTAATGGGCATCCAGAAGAAATTATAGTAGCCGTATAGGTAGTAGTCGATGTTGGACTAACCGATAAGTTGTTGGTAGTACCAACTGTATTTGTTCCATCAGACCATGAAACAGTTGTAATAGCAGGTACTAATCCACCTCCAGTAACACCTCCTGAAATATTTATTGAATAATCTTCAAATTCTCCATACGCTACTGTTAAGTTAGGATCCGTGATCAATCCTTCGTTAGATATTACACGCATTCTTGTAAGTCCGTTAAAAACAGTAGTCGGAATTGTAAAATTACCAGTCTCTGTATGTGCTCCAAGTGTAGTAGCGGTAGCAGCATAAGCTTTTTCTCCAGCATCTGTAAATACTCCATTTCTGTTGTAGTCAATGTAGATTGCCATTGAGTTATTATAAGATGTTCCAGTTGTTAAAGAACTTAATGAAAAACTATAATTAGTTCCTGCTGATAAAGCAAAAGGTCCAAATGAAGAGAAATTAGAATAACTTCCAGCAGTTCCTGTTGCTGTTCCAATTGATCCTATTAAACTGTTGATTGGCGTAGTATTGTTCAAAACTACAGTTGATGTTACAGTATTTGTAATAGTTACATTTCCTAAATCCTCATCTGATACTGGATTCGTCACTGCTGTTGGGTTAGCATAATTAGCTGGATTTGCACTGGTTAATGCAGCTGTTAAAATACTAGGGCTTCCAGCGCATGTAATAGCATTTGATGCGTTAGCAACTCCACTAACTCCCAATAGCGGTTCGTCTTTGTAAGATACACCATTAAAAGTTGACGTGATTGGTATACTGTTAGTTGCATTGATAAACCATGTAACTGTTGCATTTGTTGGTACAGATGCAGGAATCGTACCCTCCCAAATAGAGCCACTTGTATTCGTCATGGAGATTGCCGCTTGAGCCACTCCATTAAAACTGTAATTTAAAGTTACTGAACTTGTAGTGCCAGCAGATGGATTAACACTTACAGATACCAATCTAGAAGAGGTTGTACACTGATTAGTTGCTGGAGGAGTAACAGTATTTAATACTATTACAGGTGCTGGGGTAACTCCATTAAATTCGAATGCACCAAGATCTGGACTTGTTCCCGTACCTGTGTAACCTGTATTTCCGGCTCTTATTACTCCTTCGTAATCTGTTGTGAATATAGTTGGAAAAGTAATTCCTCCACTTTCTATTTGTGAAGTAATTCCAGAAACTGGTTTTAAAAAATTTGCATTTGCAGGAGTTAAATCGATAAAAAACGATCCTGGATTTTCAAATAGAAAACTTCCTTCTCTAGTAAAACTTATAGATTCTCTCGTACTAACAAACGTTTTAAAGTCTGCAATAGTTTGGTATGATGTTGTTCCATCATTGTAAATTACATTAGTTGCAGAAGGTGTTCCAGCAAAAAATAAATTTCTATTTGAACTAGTTTGATAGTTATTTAATGCAGTAATAGATCTTCTAAATGCAGCAGTAATTCCAGTTCCATTAGCTACAGATTGATTAATTATAATATTTCCAATCATGTCTAAAGCGCCTATCGATGCAGTAGCATTACCTGCATGAAATAGGCCAGTTGTACCAAAATTAGTACCAGTGGAAGTTGCATTTAGGTAAACAGAATTATTGTAAACTTTATAAGTAGATGCTGCAACTGTTGATTGCACTTGAATACCCATAATAGAATTTATTGCAGTTCCTAATGGATTAGTCAAACCGCCAACTATATTGTTGTAACAATTTACGTTCACTCCACCTTGTAGTACAAAACCGTTTACTGCACCACTATTTGTTGTTGCAGCACTAGCATTAAGAGTATGAATTTTGTTAGCATACAAGTTAATGTTTCCTGCAGTTCCAAGTGCAGCAATACCTCCAATTAAAGGTGTTACACCAGATGCATTTAGACCAAAAACAGAATGGTTAAAAACGTTTGTAGTACCAGCTGTTCCTGCGCCTGCATTTATTCCTAATACTTGCCCATTAGAAGAAGCATTGTTAAATGTGTTTACAATGTTATTGTTTACATTTAATGCAGTAACTGCATGACCACCTATTAAAATACCATTTATGTTAAGACCAGTTCCAGTTCCAGTTGAAGTTAAATTAGTTACAGTATTGTTAGCTATTGTATGCAAAGTACCAGTATTTAAAGTGCCAAAAGTTACACCAGTAATAGTTCCTGCAGAAGTAATATTGTTTATAACGTTATTAGTTACAGCCGAATTTGAATTACCATAATTAAATGAAATTCCAGTAATGCTATTTGTTCCACCTGTCCAATTTGTAAAAGTATTTCCTGAAAATGTTTTAGTAGGTAACGATGCAGCAGTTCCATCGGAGGTAGTCCATCCTGTAATTCCTGTTGCTCCTGTTACGGTAATTCCAGAAAAATTATTACCACTTGAAGTATGAGTAGTTCCGGTTGGTGAGCTAGCGCTTGATGTATATCCCGTAACTGTTCCACCAGCGCCAGTTTTATTAAAACCTCCTGTGATTGTATTATTGTTGTAAACTTGTACTCCACCAGCAGGCATAGTATAAGATGCTGATATAAAAGTAGCGCTTCCAGTTGTATTCGCCGTTAGCGAATTAAATGTGTTGTTCGAAACAGATACGTTTAAATGAGGTCCGACTTGTTGTATAAAAATTAACGCTCCACTTGCGGCAGCGATTGTATGTGAAAGACCATTAAAAGTATTATTGTTGATAGCAATAACAGAGGTCGCAGAAGCAGTTGTGCCTTCTGAAATGATTCCAGAAATTGCTCCAGCCAATACACCACTTTGAATGTTTAAAGTGTTATTGTTAATGGCATTTGTAAAAGTTCCTATTGGTGAGTTGTTAAATGCTGGTATAAAAATTCCTCTCAAAGTTCCAGCTGTCGTTCCTCCCACAGAACTTGTTACAGTGTTGTTTGAAATTGTAAAATTCTTAGTATTTCGAACCAAAATACCATTTACAGTTCCAGATACATTGGCAAAACCAGAAAAAGTTCCTGTACTACCAAAATTGGTTATTGTATTTCCTAAACCAGTACCACCAATGATTAATCCATCATTGTGATCAGCTGCAGCTGTTGGGCCAACTATAGATATACCTTGATTAACATCAGTTATTGTGTTTCCTGTTATGGTAAGATTACTATTTCCTCCAGTTATTCCAGTCGCTGTTGCAGATGTCGTAGCTGCAATTGCTGTATGCGTTGAATTAGCATAGATACCAAAAGTATTTTGATAGGTACGTGTCAAATCGATAGTACAATTTCTAATTGTAACGTTTTGACAGCCATTTGTCGCAGTTGCATAAAATAAGGCTACACCAAATTCAGTCATATTGTTAGTTCCAGCAGCAGTTGTAACGTTTGCTGCGTTTTCTAACATCGTAAAACCATCAATGGTAATAAAATCACCACCAATAATTTTGAATATTGCATCAGTCAATGTTCCAGAAACCAATGCTCCAGAAGCAGTGAAGGTTGGATTGCTGCCAGTACCACTTTTTATAAAAGTAATGGTACTGCCGGACGTTCCTGTTGCTGAAATGCTAAAACCACCTACTGGCGCTATTTCGACGTGGCCAGCAATTACTTCACAAAGTATAGTTCCTGTGTGAGTTGTACCGTCGTTAATAGCTGTAATAGCGGCTGCTAAAGTTGGGTACGTAGCTGATGGTGAAGTACCAGTAGCAGAAGTTACCGTCACCTGCGCGCTGGTGCTAAAAGCCGAAAATAGTATGAAAAAAAACAAAGCGAACTTGTTTTTTTTGTCTACTATTTTGTTGAGTTTGGATTTTATTTCCATTCTCAAAGAATTGTAAAAATTCATCATAGAGTAAGTATTAATTAATAATTTTTGGTTTAAGTTTTAAATACAAAAGTGTAAAATTAGTAAATTAAATGTTAAATTTTAGTTTTATGGATTTAATTATTATGAAATTATTACGTAAAATTTATAAAATTGCTAACATTAACTTTTTTATCGATGTATTACTTTTTTTATCGGTTAAACGACGACTTGTTAACTCTTTAACTTTCTATTAACATTACGTAATTGAAGTGCCTGTAGTTTTAAAATTTTTATTTTTGAGTTTTTCTAACTACTTTATTTTAGTTTTAGTTTTAGTTGAAGTTTTGATGATAAGTTGAATTTTTCGCAGAAGTTTCTAGTGTATTTATATTGTAATACACCATAAGGTTGCATGTAAATTGATGTTAGCACCATTTACGAGTTTATTCTTTATTGAATTACTTTTTACAAATCAAGTTTATAAGTTCGTCTTCTTTTAAAAATTTCTGGATTAAAATGTTTCCATAAATTTTGAATCGCAATATTGTCCTCAAGTTCTGGTGTTCTAATGCAGTTGGTGATTCCTTTTTGGGTAAAGGTGTCATAATATTGTTTGAAGATTATTGCGTGAACTCCTTTGTTTTGATATTCTGGAGCAACTCCTATAAGATAAAACAAAACCTCTTTACTCGTATTTCTAGCTTTCAACATGTGGTAAAATCCAAAAGGAAATAATTTGCCTTTTGCTTTCTGTAAAGCTTCAGCAAACGAGGGCATTACAATACTAAACGCTACTAAATTTTTGTCTTTATCTTCTACAAATAAAATGTATTCTGGATTGATAAAACTGATGTATTTTTTTTTGAAATATTCTTTTTGTGTATCGGTAATCGCCACAAAAGAAGATAAACTTGCATAGGAAGCATTAAATAAATCAAACATCTTATCTACATACGGCATTATATCTTTAGTTTTGGTAAAGTGTAACGCGGTTAACTGATAGCGCTTCTTTATCAATTCTTGAGCTTTCTCGAAAAATTCTGGTTTTACATTTGAAAAAGGAAAGCGGTTTTCTAAATACTCTTTTTCTTTGATGTAACCCAATTGTTCTAAATGTGTTTTGTAGTAGGGAAAATTGTACCAAGTTATCATCGAACCCATTTCGTCAAAGCCTTCGGTAAGCACACCAACTTTATCTAAGTTGGAAAACCCCATCGGACCTTCTACATATTCTAAATTGTTTTTTCGTCCGAGTTCGTATACTTTTTCAAGCAAAATCTTTGTTACTTCAAGATCATCTACAGTATCCCACCAACCAAATCGAACTTTTCGTTTCTGTTGATTATTTACTTCATCCCAATTAATGATTGCTGCAATTCGGCCTACAACTTTTTCGTTTCTGTAAGCAATATAAAAGGTTGCTTCTGCATTTTCAAATGCTGGATTTTTGGTTTTGTCAAAAGTTTCTAATTCGTCTTGAATTAATGGCGGTACCCAATAGGCATTGTTTTTATATAATTCGAAAGGAAATTTTATGAATTCTAATAATAACTTTTTACTATTGGCTTCAACAATTGTAATCATTACGGATTTGTTTTTTCTAGTTCAACTTCGTCTAAGCGTTTTTTCTTTTTGTCTTTATCTTTGCCTTTTTCCTTGTCTTTTCCTTTCTCTTGCTTTTTAGCTCTAATAATTACATCTTTATACTTCGTATCAGAACGCCATGAAACTCCAATTCCACCATAGATTAAAGAAGGTGTTTCTTTATAGTTTTTACTAAGTGAAGCGTCTATTTGTAAATTTTTATTAAGCAAATATGCTGCGCCACCAGTAAAAATTCCATCTGAATAATAATCGCCTTTAATGGCTTTGTTTTCTATAAATCCAGACCATCGGGCATTGAATCCTTTGGTTAATGTTAGTACATATCCTATAGACTGATTGTTAGTTGTAATTTTGTCCACAAAAATATTGGTTACAAACACAAATGCTCTAGGAAATATATGTTGGCTTATTATAATTACTTTCGGACTTATATTTTTAGTTTCTTCATTCGTATATAAAAACGGATTTTCACTGAAATTCAAATTTACTCCAGCATAAGCAGATACAGCGGGTATAAACTGACGCCATTTGAACTTGTGATTGGCTTTCCAACTCAACAAGTTTACTTTTTCTTCGTAATTTTTAAAAGGGTCATAAATTAAATATTTAAGTCCTAATGTGGTGTTTTTTAAACCGGTTCGTTTAATTGCTGATTCAAAGTTTTTATAAGTGTCGTTTTGGTAGTTTAGTTCCATTATGGCTTCAATCTGTTCCTTGAAAATTCCGTAACGAACATTAAAATCTATTCCAAAACCGTTCGCTGTGTAATCAAGTATATTGTGTTTTTCATTAAGGTAGTTTAAGCCACTCTCTAATTGAATTACCGTTTTACCAACGGCAAATGCCGACATCGATTCGCCTGGTCGATTAGAGTTTATCACATCAGTATACTGAGCAAAGTTGCTGTAAAATGTAAATAAAGAAACTAATAGGATAAACTGTTTTATTTTCATCGAATGGTTTTTAAGTTCTCAAAAATACTATTTTTCTTTACATTTTATTATTTATTTATGAAGTAAATGGTATTTTTAAATGTGTTAATTTAGTATTTTTGACAAAATTTAATTGTTATGGAAACAGCGAGCTTTCAAAGTTTAATTAAAACGCTATTTTGGATTATTGTTATATATTATGTTGTTAAATTTTTAACTAAGCTTTTTTTGCCAGTAATAGCCAAAAAAGTAGTTGAAAAAGCTAGCGAACAGTTTAAGCAACAGCAGCAACAATATCAAAATCAGCAGCAAAATACTTCAAATTCTAATCTAAAATCGGACAAACCTCGTGAAAAAAACAAAGTAGGCGAGTACATCGATTATGAAGAAATCAATTAGTATTGAATTACTAAACACATTTTACTATTTACAATTTACTTTAATATGAAGCAACTTCAAAAGTTTTATCCTCACTTGTTATCCGTTTTTGGATTTATCGTTATAGCACTTATTTATTTTTACCCAGTGCTACAAGGCAAAAAAATCTACCAATCGGATATTGTGCAATACACCGCAATGGCGAAGGAACAAAATGATTTTAGAGCTTCAGAAAATGCTGAACCTTATTGGACCAATTCAGCTTTTGGAGGAATGCCAACTTACCAACTTGGTGCCAAATATCCTAACGATTTCATCGGAGATTTAGATGATGCCTTACGGTTTTTACCGCGTCCTGCTGATTATCTTTTTCTCTACTTTTTAGGATTTTACGTCCTTCTGTTAGTTTTAAAAACCGATCCGCTCAAAGCCTTTTTTGGTGCTTTGGCTTTTGGGTTTTCAACCTATTTAATTATTATTTTGGGTGTTGGACATAATGCTAAAGCGCATGCTATTGCCTATATGCCATTGGTCATAGCCGGAATTTTATTGGTGTTTAGAAAAAAGTACACACTAGGTGGTTTACTTACGATGGTGGCTGTAGCATTGGAACTGAATGCCAATCACTTTCAAATGACGTATTATCTGTTGTTTTTGATTTTGTTTATCGGTATTTATTATGGTATAAAATTTATAAAAAATAAAGAATATTTGCCTTTGGCGAAAGTTGCCGGAACTTTTGCAATTGCACTTTTACTCGCTATTGGTGTTAATGCTACAGGATTGCTGGCTACAAAAGAATATTCTGAATTCAGTACACGTAGTAAAAGCGAATTAAAATTAGACGAGGAAGGAAAACCAAAAACCGATAATTCTGCCTTAAGTAGAGAATATATTACAGAATACAGTTACGGAATTGCAGAAAGTTTAAATTTGATTGCACCACGACTTTTTGGAGGAGCAAGCAACGAACCATTAAGTAAAGACTCAGAAATTGTAGCCTATTTACAACGTCAGCAAGTTGGGGAAGGCGAATATATTTCTGAACAACAAGCTACACAATATGCTGCGGATGGTATGCCTGTATATTGGGGCGATCAAACTAGTGTTGCTGCACCAGCTTATATTGGTGCTATCGTTTTCTTTCTTGCTGTTTTGGGTATGTATCACGACAAACGAAAATTCAAATATATTTTTGTAGCCGGTGCATTCTTAACTTTGTTGTTGTCGTGGGGAAAAAACTTTTTGCCTTTGACCGATTTCTTTATCGATTATGTACCGATGTACGACAAGTTTCGAGCTGTTTCTTCTATACAAGTTATCTTGGAGTTGTGTTTGCCAATTTTAGCAATTATAGGATTGAATTCATTTTTTAAACAGAAAGAAAATCAGTTCAAATCACTACAATATACTGTTTATACAACGTTGGGAATATTGGCACTACTCTTTTTCTGTAAATCGATGTTCAATTTTAGCGGTGCCAACGATGCAAGCTATGTTAAAATGTATGGTCCAGAATTTATGGAAGCCTTAAAAGCCGATAGAAAATCGTTATACTCTTCAGATTTACTGCGTTCTGGATTTTTCATTATTGTAGCTGCTGCAGTACTGTATTTTTATATCAAAAACAAGTTGTCAGCCACTACAACCATTGTAGTAGTGGGACTTTTTATGGTAGCCGATTTGTTTTTTATTGACAAAAATTATGTGAGCAGTAAAGATTTTGTTTCAGCACGAGAGGTTGATGTACCGTTTGAACCTACAACTATCGACCAGCAAATTCTTCAAGATACCACAGCGTATCGAGTTTTGGAAGTAGATGGAAATTTGTCAAGCTCTAGAGCATCTTATTTTCACAAATCTATTGGTGGTTACAGTGCGGCCAAACCTAAGCGCATGCAAGAGCTTTTCAACTATCAAATAGCCAAAAATAATAAGGAAGTTATCGATATGTTGAATGTAAAATACATCATTCAATCGGACGAAAAAGGAGAACAATTTGCTACAAAAAATCCAGATGCTAATGGCAATGCATGGTTTGTGAAGGAAGTAAAAATGGTAAAAACTCCAGATGAAGAAATGAAAGCACTAACAGGTTTAGATACTAAGAGTGTTGCTGTTGCCAATGAAAGTTTGTTTGGTTCATCATTTAAAAATGACCCTAAAACTTTTAAAGTAGATTCAACTGCGACTATAAAATTACAAAGTTATAAGCCTAACTATTTAAAATACAGTGCTACTAATAGTTATGAAGGTTTTGCTGTTTTTTCTGAAATGTATTACAAAGATGGCTGGAATGCCTATATTGACGGAAAAGCAACAGACCATATTAAGGTAGATTATGCTTTGCGCGGCATGACAATTCCAGCAGGAAAACATACTATTGAGTTTAAGTTTGAACCACAAGTTGTAAAAACAGGAAGTACTATTGCGTTAATTTCATCAATAGGAATGGTATTGCTTTTAGTTGGTGGAATTTATTTTGAAAGAAAGAAGAAAATGGAATAGCAAATCTAAATTTTGTAAATTTGATTAGTATTAATAAAAATGAAAGCAACAAAATTAAATCATGCTCATCCTTCAAATAATGAAGTAAGATATATTGAAGAGGTGCGAAAGATGACGCCGCAACAACGGTTTGAAAAATTAATGGCAATAATTGAGCTTTCTTATCTTTTGAAAACTGCAAAAAAAATATCAAAGTAATTAAATGAATAGTCAAATAATTGAAATTTGGAAGTATTTCTCTTTGAATAAAGTCAAATATTTGACAATTGGTGGATTTGCTGTGAATATATATGGATATGGAAGGAATACTGGAGATATTGATATATTTATTGAAGATACATTTGAAAATAGAGAAAATTTAAGAATAGCATTAAAGCAATCTGGAATTGGAGACTTTGAAAACATAAAAACAATGCAGTTTATCCCTGGTTGGACAGACATTACCTTGAGTTTCAATCTTCGATTAGATATTATGACATCTGTTAAAGGATTAGAAAACACCAGTTTTCAGCAACTTCTTGAAAAAGCGTATGTGGTAGAAATTAGTGAGATTCCCGTTTATTTTTTAGATTATGAAAATCTTATTATAACCAAAAAAGCTGCAAATCGTCCTAAAGACATTCTAGATATTGAGGAGTTAGAAAAAATTAATAGAAAATCTGATTCTTAAATTGAAAACGGAACAAAAAAAACTTTTAATCATCACTTACTATTGGCCACCAGCAGGCGGACCAGGAGTACAACGTTGGTTGAAGTTTGTGAAATATTTACCAGATTTTGGCATACAACCCATTGTTTATATTCCAGAAAATCCGACTTATCCAATTGTCGATGAAGGTTTGGTAAATGAAGTTTCAGATCAAGCAATTATACTTAAAAACAGGATATTTGAACCTTATCAACTCGCTGGATTTTTATCTAAAAAAGAAACTAAAAAAATAAGTTCGGGTATTATTCCTGCGGCTAAAAAACAAAGTTTTATTGAAAAAATCATGCTTTGGGTTCGAGGAAATTTATTCATTCCTGATGCTAGAATGTATTGGGTAAAACCTTCTGTAGCCTATCTTACAAAATACATTCAGGAACATCAAATTGATACAATTGTTACTTCTGGTCCACCACATTCTTTGCATTTAATTGGATTGAAATTAAAACAAGAACTAGGAGTAAAGTGGTTGGCCGATTTTCGTGATCCATGGACAACAATTGGTTATCACAAAGCCTTAAAATTATCGTCTTACGCTGCAAAAAGGCATAAAAAGTTAGAACATCTAGTTTTAAATTCAGCCGATACAATTATTGTTACTAGTAAAACTACTAAAACAGAATTTGAAGCCATTACCAAGCAACCGATTGAAGTAATTACAAATGGATATGATGTAGAAGCTGTTGCCAAACCAACTTTGGATGAAAAATTCACTATGGCGCATATCGGTTCATTCCTGTCGGATCGGAATCCGAAAATATTATGGGAAGTTCTGCATGAATTGATTTCTGAAAATGAAACATTTAAAACTCATTTTCAATTGAAATTGATTGGGAAAGTAAGTCAAGAAATCTTAGATTCTATTTCATACTACAAACTGGATGAATACCTCAATAATTTAGGATATGTTTCGCATGCAGAAGCCATAAAACATCAAAGAGCTTCGCAAGTTTTGTTGTTAATTGAAATTGATTCAGAAGAAACCAAAAGTATTCTACCTGGAAAATTATATGAATACATGGTTTCGGAACGACCAATTATTGCGATTGGACCTAAAGATTCTGATTTTGCCGAAATTATCACGTCCACCAATACCGGAGTTTTCTTTGAATATGATAAAAAAGAAAAATTAAAAGCAACCATTTTAAATTATTTTCATCTTTACCAAGAGCACAATTTAAAAGTGTATCCAGTTGGTTTGCAACAATACTCTAGAAAAAATTTGACTCAGAAATTAACTCAAATTCTGAATGAAAAATAAAGTACTTCTGGTAGTAATTTCACTATTTTTAACTTCTTGCGCGACTGTTTTTTCAAAAAAAGAATACGAGATGCATGTTACGTCAAATGACAAAAAAGCATCGGTAAAAGTCTATAATACTGAGTATAAACTACCAGCTATTATTACCGTAAGGCGTTCCAAAGAACCATTAAAAATGGTATTCACAAACGATTCTTTACAAAGAAATCTAACATTGCGCTCGCGATTACGTCCCTATTTTTTTATAGGAAATGCATTATTTTATCCGCCAATTTCACATATTATCGATTTGACTTCGGTAAAGAAATACTACTATAAAAATAATGTGTACATTAAAGTTCAGGATACAACAGTAAAATTTTCAAGTATTTCTATCGATAGAAAAATTACCTCAATTTTTACGCCATCGCTAAAAGATGAAACCGGGAATTTGAAACTTCATTATTCCTTTCCGAATGTCAATCAGTATTATTTTCAACCACGAGGAGAAACGAAGCATACTTCAACTGGGTTCATAGGAATATCAGGTGGATTGGATTATTTCTACAATAAAAATAGTTTTATAAGTGTTCAGGCAGATGCTAAAACAGACTTTTTTTTCTTTTTTCCACTTCCAGTTAGTCGTGATGGCGGAGAATATACTGCGACAAATGCTTATAATTTTTCAGCTTCAAATAACAGAAAATTGAATAAATTCAGTTACGGATATGGATTGAATTACGCAACGAACGTATGGAGGTATGAAAATGAATATTATGATGAATTGATTGATAGAAATGTGCGAATAAGAAAAACAAGAGTGAATCGAAATTTAGGTTTACATTTGAATAGTTATTTTTTTATTGCAAAGAATTTCTATATTGGAGCAGTGTATCAGCCATCAATTATAAATTTAGATTCGGGTGCAAAGTTGCAATACGAACATTCGATAAGCTTAGATTTTGCTTGGAAAGTAACTCTTTTTAATCTTAAATAAATAAATGGGAATAGTTCAAAATCAGTCGATTAAAAATACCATAATCACCTTCTTTGGATTTGGTATTGGCGCAATAAACGCTTTGTTTTTGTATACTACATTTCTTGGCAAAGATTATTACGGAACAGTTTCAACCATTCTTTCTGCAGCTAATATTATGATGCCGCTCATGGCATTTGGCGCTCATACTACTTTAATTCGTTTTTTTTCTCAATATAAATCACAAAAAGAAAGAGAAGAATTTTTAACGTTCATGTTGGTTTTGCCGTTGGCTTTTATTGTTCTGATATCCTCCATTTTCTATATTTTTTACGATTTTATTTCGCACCGTTGGATTGAAAAAAATCCGATTTTGAAAGACTATTTTTGGCTCATTCCAATTGTCGGTTTGTTTATGGCTTACTTCGAGGTGTTTTATGCTTGGGTAAAAGTACACATGCAATCGGTTATTGGAAATTTGATTAGTGAAGTGCTAATTCGTGTGGTTGTCATGTTGTTGCTGTTTGCCGTTTATTTCGGCTTCATAAGTAAATCAACATGTGTTTATGGTATTGCAGCGGCTTATTTTATGCAACTTATAGCTATGCTTTTGTATGCTTTTTCGGTTAAAAAACCAGTGTTGCGATTCGTGATTCCAGCTAATAGCAAAGAAATTTTTCAGTATTCGTTATTCATAATTGTTTCTGGTGGCGTTGCGGTGATGTTGGTCGATTTTGATAAAGTCATGATTCCGTTTTACAAAGATATAAGTCAAAATGCGCTGTATGCCGTTGCGATTTTTATCTCGACAGTCATTATTGTACCTTATAGAGCTATGAATCAGATTGTAGCGCCTATTACGGCGAAACTGATGATTGAAAATAAACACGATGAACTGAACGATTTGTACAAAAAAAGTGCAATTAATCTTCAAGTAATTGGCGGTTTCATTATGATTCTTATCTTCTTGAATATAAAAGAGTTGTACAAGATAATTCCCGATGAATACAGTGGTGGAATTTGGGTGGTTTTTATGATTGGTTTGTGCAAGTTTTATGATGTGTTGCTAGGTAATAACAACTCTATAATTGTAAACACAAAATATTATAAAACAGTCTTGTTATTTGGTGTTGTTACTGTGGTTTTAATGATTGTTTTGAATGCTATATTTATTCCTATTTATAATATTGAAGGTTCGGCATTTGCGACTTTAATAACGATTGCTATTTACAATACCATTAAGTTGTTGTATGTGGTTAAGAAAATGAATTTGTATCCGTTTACGATTAATACGGTGTATTCTTTATTGATATTGTTGGTTTGTTTTGTGGCTTTTTTCTTTTGGGATTTTACTTTTTATCCTGTTATAAATATTCTATTAAAATCGATTTTGGTTACGTTGCTGTACGTGTTTTTGAATTATAAATTGAAGATTTCACTTGAGGTAAATACCGTAATCAACTCGATACTCCAAAAGCTTCGATAGGTTTAGCCCAGATAGTAACGGAAATTGCGCAGGAAAAAACCAATGCATTTTTTAGTTTAAAAAAGCGACCCTAGAAGCTCTTTTTAAACTTTTAAAATGCTTGGTTTTGACAAGCAATTGCAGTGTAGAGCTGGATCTAGCTGCAAAAAAAATCCTAATCAGCTTTTCAGCGTCATAGGATTTTTAACCAAACTTAACCAACCAAATCTTTATTTTTTTTCTTCAATTTTTGCTCTTGTACCATCGGCTTTATAGTAGTAGTAATCGTTGTTGTTATAGGTTACTACTGGCGTATAAGTGTTGTTGGTATTGTACGCATAACCTTGGTATTTTCTTCCTTTTATACTTCCAACGGTATCTACTAGTTCTCCGTAACGGTTGTAGATGAGTTTCATGTTACCAATTTGGTCTAGCGCAAACCTGTTGTATTTCATGTACACAGTTCCAATTCTAGAAACTCTATCGTCGCGGTCGTAGTTGATAAAGGTGTTTCCAACTCTTCTAACTCTACCAAAGCTGTCGTGTTCTATTAAAACGCCATAATTTACTGGACGATTGTTTTTGTTTACAGCTGAGGTTCTTTTTCCTGCGCTTTTATAGTGATAATCTCCTTGAGAATCATCTGCTCGTGTGTTGAAATCGAAATCGCCATTTGGAAATACAAAAAATTCTATTCCTCTTTCGGTGAATGAGATTGGCTCGTCGAAACTCATTCTGGTTTTTAATACTTCATCAGTAATTTTGATTTCTGATGCGTTCGCAGCACTTCCTAACAGTAAAATGCTTGCTACTAAAAGGGTAATTTTTTTCATGATAAATCGAATTTAAAAACTTGCTTACTCTTTCGATTTTCGGCTTCTTCGATCAGATTGTTGTTCTGATGTAAGGTACATTTCAAGATGCGTGCCAAAGGATAGTAAATGAGATGTCAACGATTTGTTAATGAAAATTAACTAATTGTAATATAGATTTTTGAATGCGAAAATTCTTTTTTTTAGCTCAATAATTTTAGTACTTTTGTTTTTAATTATTCAAATAATTTCCAAATTCTATTATGAAATTCGTTACAACCAACTTAGTTTTCTGTTTTTTGTTTACTTTTTTTGCAAATATGTCGGTAGCACAAACCTACAATTCGGGTTATGCTTCGATAGTTAATCAATGTTCGCAAAGCAATATTACTACCAATTTGACAGAGTATGAAGCATTGGGTGTAAAGCGAAGAGGTACTGCAGCGTTGCAGAATACACTGGATTGGCTAAAAAACAAATACTTGAGTTACGGCTACACGTCAGCACAACTTCAGGAATATTCTTATACTTATACTGGTTCGACTGCAGTTTGTAAAAATCTAGTCGTCACCAAAGTTGGAACATTGTATCCAAATACTTTTTTAATTGTTTGCGGACATTATGATTCGATTGTTGGAACAGGTACTAATGATAATGGTAGCGGTGTGGTTACCATATTAGAAATTGCACGATTGCTACAAAATATCCCAACAGAATATTCTATAAAATTCATCAACTTTAGTGGTGAAGAAGACGGTTTGAAAGGAAGTCAAAATTTCGTTTCAACCGTAGTCAATGCAACAACGCCGAAAATGGATATTCGTTTGGTTTTTAATATGGATGAAATTGGTGGCGTTGCTGGAGCCAATAACAATACCATAACTTGCGAGAGAGATACAAGTACGCCAACTTCTAATAATGCAGCGTCATTGACTTTTACGAATCAAATGAGAAACTTGTTTCAATTGTACACGCCATTACAAACCGTTTTATCGTATGCTTATGCATCAGATTATATGTCGTTTCAAAGCAATAATGATGTGATAACAGGACTTTTTGAAACCAATGAAACTACTCACAAGCATACAGCTACTGATTTATTGGTAAATATGGATCCAGTGTATAATTATAATGTTGCGAAAGGTGCCATTGCATCAACCATGCATTTTGCGGTTGCTAATACCGCTACTTTATCTACATCAATTGATGCAACCGATTATAACGTTAGCTTTTTTCCAAATCCAACTAAAGATACTTTAAACATTAATTTAGGCTCAATTGCCGAAAAAAATTATACTTTTTCTTTAGTTGATGTAAACGGAAAAACAATTTTTTCTAAGGATTTTACTGATGCGAAACAAATTGAATCTGTTTCTCTATCAGGTTTTTCTAAAGGAATTTACTTAGGAGTTTTGACAACTGAAAAAGATAAAGTTTCTAAAAAAATTGTAGTAGAGTAAAAATAGTTGGCTTTAATTTTAAAATTTATTACATTTACTACATACAAAAAATAATAATTTTAAAAACATACTACTATGGCAAAAAGTCAAGATGCAAAGAAAACAGTTAAGAAAGAGCCATTGAAGACTGCAAAAGAAAAGAAAGCAGAAAAAAGAGATAAGAAAAACAGTCCTAAAAGAGACTAAAAATAAAACCCTTTCACTTACAAAGTTGAAAGGGTTTTTTATCATTTGTTATAAATTATCTGGAAATATTTTACCAGGATTTAAAATTCCATTCGGATCAAAAACATATTTTATTCGTTCCATCAATTCCAAATGGGTTTTCGAAAAGGCGATATCCATATAGTTTTTTTGAACAAATCCGATGCCATGTTCGCCCGAAATGGTTCCTTTTAAAGCTACAGTTAGTTCAAATATTTCCCGAATACCTTTGGTAACTTCGGTATTCCAATTCTCGTCGGTCATGTCGCCTTTAATGATATTTACATGCAGATTTCCATCGCCAGCATGTCCGTAGCAAACCGATTTAAAGCCATATTTAGCACCAATTTCTTTTATTCCCAAAAGTAGTTTTGGAAGTTCATATCGTGGTACCACAGTATCTTCTTCTTTGTAAATAGAATTTGCTTTTACTGCTTCGGCAACACTTCTTCGCATTTTCCATAAAGCATTTTTTTGGTCTTCGGTATCGGCAAAAAGAACGTCGTCAATTTCAAATTTCTCTACAACGCTCATTATTTTTTCGGCTTCTGCCATTAAGATTTCTGGATAATTTCCATCAACTTCAATTAGCAAATGTGCCTGAATAGTGTCTTTAACGTGGACATTTAATCCGGTTATGAATTTTAAAGTCCAATCGATGGCATCACGCTCCATAAATTCTAAAGCACTAGGAATAATTCCGGCTCTAAAAATTGCAGAAACCGCTTCACAAGCTTGATTGGCTTTGTAAAACGGAACCAATAACAATACATTGCTTGAATTTTGAGGTAATAATTTCAAAACAATTTTGGTAATTATACCAAGTGTTCCTTCGCTTCCGACCATCAATTGTGTCAAGTTATAACCAGTAGCATTTTTTAGGGTATTGGCACCAGTCCAAATAATTTCTCCGTTGGGTAGTACAACTTCTAAATTTAATACATAATCTTTAGTAACACCATATTTTACAGCTCTTGCGCCACCAGCGTTTTCGGCTACATTTCCTCCAATCCAGCAGCTACCTTGACTACTTGGATCTGGCGGATAAAACAGACCTTTTTCTGCCACAGCTTCACGAAGAACTTGGGTGATTACCGCTGGTTCAACAGTTACTTGTAAATTTAAGTCGTCTATGTTCATGATTTTATTGAAACGTTCCATAGAAAGTCCGATGCCTTGATGCAGTGATAAAGCACCACCACTCAAACCCGTTCGTCCGCCAATAGGTGTAACCGGAATTTTATACTCATTTGCCAATTTCATAATTTCAGAAATTTCAAATGCATTGGCTGGTTTTACAACTACGCTAGGCGGAAAAACATAATCTTCGGTTTCGTCGCGTCCGTATTGGTTGCGCGTATCTTGATCGGTAAAAACAAAACTGCCACCAATGATTGCAGTAAGTTTATCTATTATTTCAGGTGTTAATGACATTTATAGTAAATTGAATAGTAAAATTATATATTTAGATACAGATTACCAATTGTAATGCAGAAGATTTTTGCAATTCATTTTAAAAACTAACTCTTTAATTCAGCTTTCTGGTGATGATAATTTATAATCAAAGACTCAGAATGAAATACCAGATAGCTAATGTTATGAATGAAATCGGAATTCCAATGCCAATCATCATGCTGCTTAATTTGGGTTTTAATCCGTATGTGGTAGCTAGTATTGCGCCAGTTATCATCGGTGCCATTGCCGATTCCATTATCGAAACATCAATTTCAATTCCGTTTCCGTTTAGTATAATTTTATACAATAAATAGAAAAATGCTGGTGTAATGAGGAGTTTGAAAAACAAACCTAAACCAAGAAATTGCCAATGCTTACTTCGTTTTTCAATCTTAAGTTGTAAACCAACAGAAACTAAGGCTATTGGAGTAACCGTTACACTGATTTTTTGAAATACTGATTGAATTTCTAAGGGAAAATCAGTTTTTAAAACAGAAAGTAAGCAAGCAATTGCAAATGCTATGAAAGGTGGAAAAAGCAGAATCTTGGAAGCCATTTGTTTAGCGCTTGTTTCTCCTTTAGAAAAAAATGCAGCTGTAAAAACACCCAATGTCGCCATTACTACAAATGTTCCCGGTTGATCTACAATTATGGCAGTTTTTAAACCTTCCTCTCCGTATAATGCGGCAATAATTGGAAATCCTACAAACGAGGTATTGCCTAATCCAGCGGTTAATGTTAGGCATCCAATCAATTTTTTAGACCAACCCATTTTGGTTCCAAGAACATAAAAAAACAAGAAGGATAGTAAAAAGCCAATCCATGCAATTCCAAGTGGATACAGAAGTTTACTGCTAATTTCGATTTTTGGAATGTGAAATAATGCCAAAGCTGGTAAGGCAATGTAAATTACAAATTGATTTAGAGTTTTATAACTGTATGGCGGAAAATCTTTGACTTTTTGCATTAAAAATCCAAGAAGTAAACAAGTAAAAAGAAGTAAAATATTTTCCATTTTGAAATGATGTCACACAAAAATACTATTAAAAATGCTTTTAAAATACTTTTTTCGGAAATGAATTTATATTGAATTGTATGCGCTTCAAATGGACATTTTTATTTAATTTTACTTCATATAATGAAAAGAGTGAAACAAGAGCAATCCAATAATTCGGCATTACATGAACGAGAAGGAATTCAGCAACCTGAAATTCTAAATCAACAATCGATGCAAAGAATTGTTGGTTTTAGAAAAATCCAACCGACTGCTTCTGATTTAATTACTGGAATATTAAATCACGATAAAGTAGCTTTAAGTCGTGCTATAACTTTGGTGGAAAGTACCAACGAACAACATCTTCAAAAGGCGAACGAAGTTATAAATGGTTGTTTACCTTACGCAAATAAATCGGTACGAATAGGAATAACAGGTGTTCCTGGAGTTGGTAAAAGTACATTTATAGAATCTTTCGGACAGTTTTTAACACAAAAAGGAAAAAAAGTAGCCGTTTTAGCTGTTGATCCAAGTAGTTCAGTTTCGCACGGAAGTATTCTTGGTGATAAAACAAGAATGGAAGAACTGGTGAAAGATGAAAATGCATACATAAGACCAAGCGCATCTGGTGCAACTCTTGGTGGTGTAGCTCGCAAAACGCGTGAAGCAATAGTGCTTTGTGAAGCTGCTGGATTTGATGTAATTATTATTGAAACAGTAGGTGTCGGACAAAGTGAAACTGCGGTGCATGGAATGGTTGATTTCTTTTTACTCCTAAAAATCTCCGGTGCAGGCGATGAGCTGCAAGGAATAAAAAGAGGAATAATGGAAATGGCTGATGCTATTGTTATCAATAAAGCCGATGGCGATAATATCAATAAAGCCAAACTTGCCAAAACCGAATTCAATAGAGCATTACACATGTTTCCACCAAAAAGTTCAGGTTGGCAACCTACAGTTTCAACTTGTAGCGCCATAACCAAAGCGGGTATTGAAGGTGTGTGGGAAACGATTTCTAAGTATTTTGAGCTTACTAAAAGCAATCATTTTTTCGATAAAAAGCGACACGATCAAAATCAATATTGGATGATCGAAACAATCAATGAGCAATTGAAAAGTAATTTTTACAATCAACCCGAAATTGCTGATATGCTCGAGAAATATAAACATCAAATAGATTCTGATAAAATATCTCCTTTTGCAGCTGCGGCAATTTTGCTTCAGCATTATTTCAAGAAGTAAAATCAATTAAATTTTTAATCTGTATAACTTTTAAAGCAATAAAGTTTTTGTTACTTTTGACCAGAAGTACAAGTGAACTCCTTTTAAACAAACAATTATTTGGCACGATAAATCTTAATTAAATGCAGTTCAAACATCCTGAAATTCTCTATTTTCTTTTTTTATTGATTATTCCAATTTTGGTTCATCTTTTTCAGTTACGAAAATTTAAAACCGAATATTTTACCAACGTAAAGTTTCTTAAAGAACTTACCATTCAAACCCGAAAAAGTTCGAAAATAAAAAAATATTTACTTCTTGCAACCCGATTATTGCTTTTAACTTTTTTGATTTTGGCTTTTGCACAGCCATTTTTTAAAGCCAAAGACAGTAAAAATGCAAGCAATGAATTGTACATTGTTTTAGACAATTCCTTCAGTATGCAGGCAAAAGGACAAAAAGGCGAGTTGCTAAAACGTGCAGTTCAAGATTTATTAGAGCATGCACCTGAGAACGCCAATTTTTCGTTGCTTACTTGTTCAGAAAATTATTGGAATACCGACATAAAATCAATTCAAAAAGAATTGCAAAATTTAAAATACAGCGCGTCGTCTTTTCAAATAGAAACAATTTTGTCCAAAATAAAAGCACATAAAACGGCTTTTAACAAAGATATTGTAATTGTAACGGATGCCGTTGGAGTACAAGCCAATCAAATTAAAGTTGATAAAGAAACTGAAAATTTATACTTCATCATTCCTGAAGCAGAAAATAAAGACAATATTGCAATTGATAGTGTTTTTATAAATCAAACACTGGATAATTTTTATGAATTAGGAGTGAAGCTGAATGCCTTTGGAGACGATTTTAAAGAAATTCCAATTGCATTATATAACAATAAAAAATTGATTGCTAAGACATTAGTGAGTTTTGAAGCCAGTAGCAAAACGGTGAATTTTACTATTCCAAAAGAAGATTTTCATGGTTATGTTTCTATTTCAGATACTGGTTTGGAGTACGATAACACGTATTATTTTAGTATTTCAAAACCAGAAAAAAGTAATGTAATTAGTATTGGCGAAGCTGAAATAAGTACTTTTCTTTCTAGAATTTACACTTCGACAGAATTCAATTATCAAAATTTCAGTTTGCAATCTTTAGATTACAATTTAATCGAAAAGCAAGATGCCATTGTCTTAAACGAGCTAAAAGATATTCCGCAAGCCTTACAAACAACCTTAAAATCTTTTGTAGAAAAAGGAGGAAATGTTGTCGTAATTCCTTGTGCAGAAAGTACAATTTCTAATTTGAATTCGTTCTTAAGTACTTTTGGTGCTGTTCAGTTTAAAGGCATGTCGAATTCCGAAAAAATGATTACAAAAATCAATTATTCCCATCCTTTGTTTTCAGGTGTCTTTGAAAAGAAAGTGGATAATTTTCAATACCCAAGTACTAAAACGTCGTTTGAGATTACTAATTCGGCACCAATGGTATTAGGTTACAGCGATCAAACATCTTTTTTAAGCGCAATTCAAAACGGAATTTCATCAGTTTATATTTTTGCAGCGCCAATTAACAAAGCAAACAGTAACTTTCAGAATTCTCCGTTAATTGTGCCAGCATTCTACAACATGGCGCAAAATGCTCAGAAAGCAGGTGTAAGTGCGTTGATTATAAACGAATCTAAGCCTTTTGTGGTGAATGCAACTTTGGGAAAAGACGAAATAGTAACGATAAAAAATGGTACGGAAGATTTTATTCCTGTACAGCAAATATTGAATAGTAAAGTCAAACTGACCTTTAATGAAAACCCAAGCGAGGCTGGAAATTTTGGTGTATTTAACAATTCACAATCTTTAGAAAATATTAGTTTTAATTACAATCGAGCTGAGAGTAATTTGACAAATACCAATTCATCTATTGCTTCCGATTATAAAGAAATTAGTAGTGTTGATGCTATTTTTGATACTTTAAATGCAGATAGAAGTGATAATCAACTTTGGAAATGGTTCGTCATCTTAACCTTATTGTTTATTGTTTTAGAAATTTTAATCCAAAAATTGGTAAAGTAGCACAATAGTACAATCAAATTTAAATTCATTTAATGTCAATACGATTATTAAAAAAAGAGGATAACGCGGCAATAGCAGCTGTAATTCGCAAAGTTTTTGTTTCCGATAATTATCCAAAAACAGGAACTGCATTTGCCGATACACAACTCGATTTTTTATTCGAAACCTACGATGTTCCTAAAGCTGCCTATTTTGTTTTTGAAGAGAATGGCAAAATTATCGGTGGTGCAGGAGTAAGTCAGTTAGAAAATTCGACACAAAATATCTGTGAATTGCAAAAAATGTATTTTCTAGAGGAAGAGCGAGGTAAAGGTTTCGGACATCAAATGATTTTGAAATGTTTAGAAAAAGCAACGGAATTTGGTTATGAGCACTGTTATTTGGAAACCTTACCCGAGATGCAAAATGCTCAAAAATTATATAAAAAAGTAGGATTTGAATACATTTGCGAACCCTTGGGAAATACAGGTCACACGAGTTGCCCAGTCTGGATGCTGAAAGCGTTAACTACATAATCATGTTATTAAAAAACTACAAATCAATTTTTCTTGAAGAACTTTCGTTTCTAAATGATGCGGGTGAAGCGGAGAGTTTTTTTTATTTGATATTAGAAAAGCTACACGATTTAAAAAGAATTGATTTGGCCTTGCAACCCGATTTAGAATTGTCTGATGACGATTTACTAAAATGGGAAGCAATTGTATCGGAACTAAAAACTCATAGACCAATACAATATATATTAGGCGAAACAGAATTTTTTGGTTTGCCGTTTGTAGTAAACGAAAATACATTAATTCCTAGGCCAGAAACAGAGGAATTGGTTGAACTTATTTTAGTTGAAAGTCGAAAGTTAGAAGAGGAAAGTATCCGAATCCTTGATATTGGAACAGGTAGTGGTTGTATTGCTGTTTCACTAGCTAAGAATCTTTTAAATGCTAAGGTTTCGGCATTAGATGTTTCGGAGAAAGCATTAGAAACCGCCAAAAAAAATGCTGCAAACAATGACGTTACGGTCGATTTTATTCTTGCTGATGTTTTAAAACTTTCGAGTTTTGAATTTGGGGAAACTAGTACATTTGATGTTATTGTTTCCAATCCGCCGTATGTTCGAAATCTTGAAAAGGTAGAAATAAAACCTAATGTTTTAGAATTTGAACCGCATGTAGCATTATTTGTAGACGATGAAGATGCTTTACTTTTTTATAGAAAAATAGCACAACTAGCGAAAGAACAGCTTTCAGATAAAGGAAAATTGTATTTTGAAATAAATCAGTATTTGGGTAAAGAAACGGTGCAATTACTTGAAGGGCTAGGCTTTAAAAATATTGTTCTTAAACAAGATATTTACGGCAACGACCGAATGATAGCTGCCGATAAATAATATTTTCAATTGTATTTATTCGTATCTCAAGGCTTCAATCGGATCTAGTTTAGCGGCTTTCAATGCTGGATAAGAACCAGAAACAATCGCTACAATAAAACTTGTTATTACTGCTGCAAAAATAGCCATCCATGGTATTGCAAATTTAAAATCTATAGCAGAAGATATTCCGTAACCAATTAGAATTCCGAAAATAATACCAACAAATCCTCCAATTTGGCCAATAATCAACGTTTCCATAAAAAACTGCCAAGCGATAGTTGTCTTTTTAGCTCCAAGTGATTTGCGTACGCCAATTTCTCTAGTTCGCTCGGTAACCGAAACAATCATGATATTCATAAGCGCAATAGACGATCCAAGTATGGTGATAATACCAATTACCCAAGCCGACAAACTTAAAACACCTGTCATTTCTGCAATTCTATTCACTAAATCATCGCTTCGAGAAACGCCAAAGTTGTTGTCTTGAACTGGCGAAAGTTTTCTGACTTGACGCATGGCAAGCAAAGCGTCGTTTACAGCATCATCAAGAAATTCTTTTTTATCAATCATCGTGCTTACGGTGTAATTGATGTTGGGAGCAGAAAATAAAGATCTAGCTACTTGAATAGGAATTAAAACACGTAAATCTTGGCTGTTTCCAAACGTAGAACCTTTTTCTTTTAAAACGCCAATTACTTTAAATTTTGCGCCGCGAATCGATATAATTTTATCAATTGGATTTACATCTTTAAGCAATCCTTTGCTTGCAAAATCACTTCCAACGATACATACATAAGCATTATTGGAAATGTCAAAGTTGGTAAAATTTCTACCTTGAACCACTTCAAGACCTGAGTTGACAGTAAAATAATCATCAACACCAATTACAGAAATTTCTGGATCGGTTTTTTCGTTTTCAAATTTTACTTCGGCTGCCGATGTTGCAGTAAATGATATAGACGTATGTGTTAATGGATAATTGTATCTGTTTTTATATTGTACTGCTTCAGGGTAGGAAATGATTGGATTTATTTTTTCAATTTCGCCACCACCATTATTTCGAGTTGTAAATTCGTATTGGTTAATGGTAAAAGTATTGGCGCCCATCGAAGCAAAGTTGGAATTTAGCGTATTTTCCAAAGCCGAAACTATGGTAAGAATTCCCACCAATGCAGTAATCCCGATGGCAATGATGACAATAGTTAAAACGGTTCGTAACAATTGAGTTCGTATGGAACCAAATGCAATTTTGATGTTTTCTTTAAATATACCTTTCATAATTAGTATTTGTCACGAAATTACAAGTTTTGTTACAAGTTTGTTTCGTATCATTTAAAAAATAATTGTAAAAGTATGATATTTGCAGAATGAATATCAGATATCACATTTTAGATAGTAGATATTTGAAATTTAATACCTAAAAAATTTAATAGTAAAATGGCATCAAAACCAAGTATTCCTAAAGGTACCCGTGATTTTTCACCAGTTGAAGTTTTTAAACGAAATTACATTATGGGCATTATGCGCAGTAATTTCGAAAAATTTGGTTACCAACCTATTGAAACACCAAGCTTTGAAAATTCGGATACGTTGATGGGTAAATATGGTGAAGAAGGCGATCGATTGATATTCAAGATTTTGAATTCGGGTAATTTTTTCTTCAATAAATCAAAAATTGAATTGCCAGCTGCACTTGCAAATTTACAAGAGAAAGATGCAGATAATTTGACTTTAGAAGAACGAGTAGAACTGAATAGATTTACAAGTAAAATTTCCGAAAAAGCATTGCGTTATGACTTGACTGTTCCTTTTGCACGCTATGTCGTACAACACCAAAACGAAATTGAGTTTCCTTTTAAACGCTATCAAATTCAGCCAGTTTGGCGTGCTGATAGACCGCAAAAAGGACGTTTTAGAGAGTTTTTTCAGTGTGATGCCGATGTGGTTGGTTCAACTTCATTGTGGCAAGAAGTAGAATTGGTGCAATTGTATGATAGTGTTTTTTCTCAATTGGGATTGAACGGTGTTACTATTAAAATTAATAATCGAAAAATATTATCTGGAATTGCTGAGGTGATTGGTGCATCAGATAAATTAATTGATTTTACAGTTGCATTAGATAAATTAGACAAGATAGGTGAGGACGGCGTAAAGAAGGAAATGATTGAAAAAGGAATTCCAGAAGAAGCGTTGATAAAAGTGCAACCGTTGTTTAATTTTACAGGAACAATTGAAGAGAAATTATCAAAATTATCTGACTTGCTTTCGTCGTCTGAAGAAGGTAAAAAAGGTATTGAAGAATTGCAATTTATTTGTAATAACGTTGCTAAATTGGGATTGCAAAATGCAGTTTTAGATTTGGATGTAACTTTGGCTCGCGGATTAAATTATTATACTGGAGCAATATTTGAGGTTGCAGCTCCTAAAGAAGTTGCCATGGGAAGTATTGGCGGTGGCGGACGTTATGACGACTTGACTGGCATTTTTGGCTTAAAAAAGATGAGTGGTGTTGGAATTTCATTTGGTTTAGACCGAATTTATTTGGTTTTGGAAGAGTTGAATTTGTTTCCTCAAACCGTTACAACTTCAGTTAAAGCTATGTTTTTAAATTATGGAGAAACTCAAGCTTTTGAGGCGATGCAAGTTATTCAGAAATTAAGAGCACAGAATATAAAAGTGGATTTGTATCCAGATAATACTAAGATTGACAAACAATTTAAACATGCTGAACGACGTACTATTCCATTTGTGGTTAAAGAAATAATTGAGGATAAATTTACTTTAAAAAATATTATATCTGGTGAGCAGTTGCTAGTTACTTATGAAGAATTGCTTGAACGGTTGAAATAATTTATTTTAGATAAACTAGAAAAGCCTCGCAATTGCGAGGCTTTTCGGTATAAAATCATAGTTAAACCCTAATTAATAATGATTTTTTTGCTGCTAAAACCTTTATCTGTTTTAATTTTTACAATATATGTGCCGGTACTTAGTGCTTTTAATGGCAAGGTAATGTTAGTTTGTGTTTGGTTTTTAACATCAAAAGTACCCATTTGTTGTCCTAGCATATTATAGAGTTCAACAGTTTCGACAGTTGTGTTTGTTGAATTATTATTGATAGAAATCGTATTATTTGTTGCAGTATAAAGAACATTAATTGCATTGTTGTTATTAAAATTATCATTTCCTAATAACTCTTGTGCATTCATAAATCTAAGAGAAAATCTTGTGTCATTTACACCTTGTGGAACCGATATTTGAGTTTCACTTGTGGTTATATTGTGATAAATATTAGTCTGATTATCATGGATGTAAATTGATACGTTTTCAGGGAAATTTTCCAATCCATCAACTACAAATTTTATGTCTCCTGCAGTATTTGCTTTAATTCCTAAAGGAAATATTTGACTTTGATTAAAATATCCTTCTCCGACAATGTTCAGTTTCACAGTATTATTGAGAATGTACATGTCACTTGGCTGATTGTCGATTAGTTCTCCATCATAACCTGGGTCAATTGCATTAGTTGCATTTTCATTCATGAATCCAATTAATGTTTGTCTATGAAAACCATCAGCAGAATCGTAACCAAGTCTAATTTTTGCAAATTCATCTTCACGTAATTCATAATCGGTATTGTCAGAAAAATGTTGTGCAGCAGTAACCATTGCATTAGTATTTTTAAATAATGTATAAGAGTTTACGTTGTCTTCTTTAACAAATTCTCTTTGATTATTATTGAAAACTATATTTCCTCCGGTAGCACTTCCTTTAACAAAGAATCCTTGACCTACTGGTATATAGCGGCTAGGTATTTTTGAACTTGAACCTGAACCACTTATTCCAACTGGTGCAACTGGTGGCGTACCTCCAACCATTGTTCGGGTTGCATAACCTCCTTGGTAAGCTCCTAAATTATGTGAATTGTTGGTAGCATAATGTTCCCAGAAATATAATGTTCCTGTTAATGAGCTAGAGTTTGCTGTAATAAAAGCATTACTATCTAAAGCAGATGCATACGGATTACCACTTAAATTTTGGTTGTTTGCTGCAATCGGAGTTGTAATTAATCCGTTATTTGGCTTACCTACAAAGGTGTAATTTTGACTTGTAGCTGAACCACTTCCTTTTAGTGTAAAACCTTGACTAGCTGTTAAAGTTCCGTTTGGTCCAGCATATTGCCAATTGGCATACACTGCACTTACATTTTGGAATTTATAAATCCAATAATTACTTAATGTAATTGGAGATGTAGGACTTCCGTTATAAGAACCTGTCCAAGTAATGTTCTGTGGTGTACTAGTTGTGCCATCTTTAAAAACGCTAGCTACCGTGTACGAATTGTTATTGGTAGTTGCATTAATAGCGCCAACTGGTGATGACCAATAGTTGTAATTGTAAATGCTTTTTTGACCTTGTTGATCTCGTTCTATTGATCCTGGACTTGTTGGATCTAAGTCACTATTAAGTCTTTGAATTAATTGTGATTTACCAACTAAATCAATTTTCCCAGTTAATTTTAAGTAATGTGATACTTCTAAACCAGAATCATTTGATTGCGATAATGTATTGGCATCTACAAAAAGTCCTAAAAGTAATTTATTACCAGTAGAGTTGATGTTGTGCGTAGTTTTTACTATATTCCAGTCAATAGGAGTTAAATTATTGATAATTGATAAGCTATAAGGTAAATCTTGTGTTGCGCCATTTGTCCAGCTAGCATTACTTGACCACAATCCGTTAGCTGCAGAAGTGTAAGGCATTGGTGCTGTTTGCGCGTTGATTGAAATTTTATCTGGAATAACCAAACTACCTCTATTTTTGTTAAACGAATCGTCATCAAGGTGCGTACCTATGTAAGAATTCATCGAGTAATAAGCAAAAAGGTTAGACCATAGTAAAGTCGAAATATCATTTTTAGTAACCGATGATGGAATTATTGTACCTATTGTACCAGTTCCATTTTGAGCTATTTCTTGGTTCATTATGAAACGAATTTCAGTTTCTGTAACAACTCTGTTCCACATTCTTACTTCATCGATATCTCCTTTAAATAAGTTGTTTATGGTAGTTTTATTTACATATTGCGCTCCGATACTAAAAGTACTAGTTGTATTTACAGGTGGAATAGCAATAACTTTAGTGAAATCTAATAGTCCGTCAATATAAATTCTGATAGTATTAGAATCATAGGATACAGCAATATTATGCCATTTAGCATTTGGTATTGCGGTAGCTGTTACAGCCGATTGTGTAACACCAGCTACTGTCCATTCCATTCTAATTCTATTATCGTTTTGCAAAACTAATTTGTATCCATTAGTAGCTGTAGTTTTGGCAATTATGGTTCTCTCGTTATTTAGAGTATTGGTACCATTAGGTCTAATCCATGTCATGATTGAAAATGTAGAACCAATTTCGTTGGCGTCAGCTATTCTAATGTAATCATCAAAACCATCAAGAGTAACGTGTAATGAATTGTTTGCTCTGTGAGCTACACCAAAAGTTATGAATTTTGTTCCGTCAAAATCATACAAACAAGTTTCGTTACTTCCTATTGTCGACATGAATACTGTTTCTAATCCAGTAGTGAAAGTTGCATTTGTAGACACAACCATTACGTAAGCATCATTTGGTCCAAGTGCTGGTAATCCGCTTACGAATGCTGCTGTTGGTATAGAAACCCTTGTTGTTGGAACATCGCCATTAACTTCATTTACTTTCCATCTTCTGTTTACAACTTCAGTAATTGTTGTAATTGTAGTTGGACCAAGGTCAATGTTTAAGTTCACACCAGAATCTACCATAGTTGCACCATTTGCACCCCAAATTAGATAGCTTCTGTCTGTAGAAAAAGTATTGGTGTTTAAACTATTTGTAGCAGCGATATCTCCAATACCAATTGTTAAAACTGTATTTGGGTTTTCACTTTTGGATTGTTTTTGGTTTAATTGGGTGTTGTCATCTCTACCAATTCCTGCAATGTCATAATTAAAACCAGCATTTGCAGTAGTACTCCAAATAACAGTTCCATTAGAATCCAAATAATCGGTATCGCCTAGATTGTCGGCAGTTGTGCTGTTAATATCATGTAATGTTACACCATTTTTTAGAGCTAAATAAGATAGTATTTTCTTTTGGTCCGTTGCATTTCTTGCGGTTGAATAACTTGCTAATTCTGTAATTCTACCATCAAGATAGGTGTTTAAGGCAAATCCATTTAATGTAAATCTTCCAACACCTAATTGGTATACTGAGTTGTTAAAATCGGAGTGAACTAATGGTGTTCCTGTTCCAGATAATCCTCTTGTTCCAGTGTGGTTGTCAATTTTTTTACCATTTAAATAGATTTCAGTAACATTAGGAGTTACAGAAGTATTAGATTTTACATTTAAAATCATCACATCACCACCAATTGTATTTACTGGTGCTGCTGGTGCGTAGGATCTACCATATGAATCAGGTAAAGAAGGATTCATCGGATTATCAGCATTTAGATAAGTTCCAATCATGTGAGAGATTAGATTGTTGCTATTAAATCTTGATGAAATTCTACCAAAACCTAGTCCAGTTCCATCTTGACCCATATTGTCTTTATTAATTCTTCCAGAAATTACTTCTTGAGAATTTGCCGTAGTTTTATCAACAAGACTGTTAGTTTTAACAACAACGTAATAATCTTGAGACCAATATCCGCCTTTTCCTTTTAGTACGTTACTACTACTTCTTGAGAAATCGATAACTGGATTAAAATTAATATTTCGACTTGCATCATTTCTGTATTTTGGAGTAACAGTTCCATAACTGTTGGCATGGTTATCATATGCTTGATCAGCCCAAGAGGTTACATTTGTATTGTCAGTTGAAGAGTTGGTTCCAACATTGGCTTTCAACCATAGTTTTAAATTATTATTGATATTTCCTGGTCCACGAACTGGATCAGCTGGAGCTACTAAATGGTCTCCTTTAAGAATGACGTTGTCAATCGCTACTCCGTCGTCGTTAGTACCATTGTTATCTGATGCAAATACTATTCTAAATCGTAAAGAAGTTGCATTATTTAATTGAGAAACCGAGGCACTAGTAATAGACGATTCTATAAATTTTGACGGACTTGCTGCTACTTCAAGGTTAGTACCAGACCAACCGTGCATGTTGTTTGCAATGGCATCTACATCATTATCATTATACCAGTTTGTACCTTGTCCGGTGCTTCCAAGTCTAGTCCATCCAGTTAATCCAAGAGGATCTGTGGTGTATTCAATATTCATACCGTCGTTACCAGATTCGGTTTTATATCGAATGTCAATTAGGAATGTTACATTATTAAATCCAGTAGTTGAAATTACAGGACTTGTTAAATAGGTGAAATAATTATTTGCATAATTATTGTAGTTATTTAAACTCCAGTAACTTCCTTCTCCTACAATAGGATTAGCGTTGTAAGCCCAAGAACCACTTCTTAGTAGTGCAGTGCTTGATGTCCAACTTCCATTATTCGCATCGAAATTCTCATAGTAGATTGTTTTTGATTGCGAATAGCCTGTCAATGAGAGTAGTAATACTATTAAGTAAATACAATGTCTTTTTGTAAGTTGTAAATTGTAAAGTAATATTCGATTCATAACTCTTAGGGTTTAGTATATGATGTGATGTAAATTTTGATTTTAATTTTACACTGCAAATATAAGTTAGACTTTCAATATAATCGATAAAGTGAATAAAATAATCGATGAAATACATTATTATATGTGTATAATAAGTATTATTCTTACAAAAATAATTAATAAAATTAAAAACCGTCTCATGTTTTTTGAGACGGTTTATAGAATTAGTAGTAAAAATTAAGAATTTAGATTCTAATTTTTCTTCTATGCAAAATTATGTAGCTAGAAATAAGTACTGTAATTATTGCAATAGGAATATATGTGTCTATAGGTGCTGCAGTAACGTCTTGAACATCACCATTACCATTTCCGTTGTCAATATCATCTGCGAAAGTTGAAAACGGTAGTGTTAAGAGTACCAAAAATATTATTGATTTTCTAAGTTTATTTTTCATTTTGTGAGCGATTCAATATTATTTTTTTACAATTATTTTACCTTGTGCTACTTGTCCATTATTTGTAATACTTACAATATAAATGCCTTCTTCTAAATGTTGTTTTGGTGAAATTAACATTGTTGGAGTAGCATCATGCGAAACGTTGTAGATCTCTTGCCCTAACATATTGCTTACCGACACTTTAACTTGTCCTGTAATTGATTTAGGCAAAGCAATGTTAAACTCATTGTTTGATATCGGATTTGGATAAATTGTTAACGATGAATCATTGAACGATTCGTTAGCTAGTGTTGAGCTTGTAAATACAATTTTAAATCGATTTGCACTATAAGAAGCTGCATCAGTTGAGGTTGTAAATGATACATAACTAGATTGTGTTAAATCTATTGGGGTTTGTGAATTTAAATATAAATCAACCATCATAGCACTTACTGCCGTATCGAAATTTTCAGTATTTACTTTAAAAGTATAATTTTTATTCGATTGTAATTGTGTAGTCTTGATGTATAATTCGTCATTTGGAACAACAGGTGCAAGAGTTTCAATTGCTAAATCTTTATTTTCTCTCGTAAAAGCAATGTTTTCTCCCGATGCATTAAGTTTTACTACATCATTAGTATCTAAAGCAGTGTCATAATCTGTTCCAAACATTGCCAGTGCACCGTCTATTGGCATACCGCCTATTGCTAGTTCGTTTGGTTCGTAAACGGTTAAATATAACGATGAATTGTTGTTACTTGTTGCTAATTCTGAAGTTGAACGAAATACATAGGAAGAATTTGTAGCCTTGTTACTTTCAGCAAATGTTAATGTTGCAGGAGTTCCTGATACAGCATTTTTTACAAATACTGCTTGTCCAGATTGTAAGTATCTTCGATTAGAAACCATATCAGTACCAGTACTTGGTAAATATATATTAGAAGTTCCAGTATTAGCAGAATACACTACATAACGACCTCTCTGTGCCATTGTTCCCAAAGTAGGATCCCAAGTATAATAAGCATTATTGTTTACACCAGTTTTCGCAACGGCATGCCAGTCAACCGGACTAACATATGGATTACCAATTAATGTATAACCATTAGTTTGCGTATTCGTTGTGTTGTTCATCAATACTGGCGATCCACCGCTTGTATTAAATGTTACATTACCAGTTGTTAAGGTACCTTTTGCAAATAGTGTTGTTGGAACATTCATATTATCTGCAGAGGTCATATTTAAATTTACATTTCTATCGCCTCTTACTAATAATCTATAACCAACTCCTGCTTTTAAGAAGGTAGCATTGGTATTTGGCACAACTGTGAAACCAGTATTATTGGCAGTTGCTTGCGCATTGTAGGTATGTAATGATGGATTATTCGTTTGTGTAGCATCAAATCCTCCAGTAGTTCCACCAGTTATATGTGTTCCAATGCTTGGTGTTGTTGCACCGTTATTCTGCCAATTTTCAAATATAGAAGTGGTAGTGGTAACACCAGGAGTTAAAAAGCGGAATGCTCTTCTTCCAGAAATATAACGTTGTACAGTAGCATTAGCAACTCCAGTTACAGTTCCAGTTATTTCGCCTAATATTCCAGTTCCGGTTGCGTCTGATTTGAATAAAATAGGTTGGTTGTTAAAATTTGCAGTTCCAGCAACTTTTAATACTCTATTTGGTTCTACTACAATACCTCCGGTACCGTTTATTGTTAAGGTGTTGCCAGCAGACAAAGTAAAATCAGTATTTAAACTTGGTGTTCCTGATGAAATCAACACGTTTTGAGTTCCATTTGGCACTATATTAGGTGTCCAGTTAGTAGCTGTTGTCCACTGACCATTTGTACTACCATTCCAAGTTATGCTCGAAACAGTTACTGTGACAGGTGTTCTAGAACTCAAACAGCCAGTAGTTGGGTTGGTAACACTTACATAAAAAGTAGTCGTTGTTGCTACAGCTGTTTGGTAAGTGTTTGATGTACTTGATTGTAATACAGTTGTTGTTGTATTATCAGCATACCAAGTAAAAGTTGGCGTAACAAATCCGTTTACATCAGATACCGATGCTGTAGGAATTTGTGTTGAATATTGAGTCGAATTTGTAGCTGTAGGAGCTGTAGGCGCTGGATTAACAGTAACTGTTACCACGTCTGATGTTGCAGTAGTAGCACAATTCCCATTAGTAATAACCGCACGATAATAGCGTGTTGCAGTTAATGTTCCAATAGTTGAACCAAGTAGCGTAGCGTTAGTTTGTCCAGCTATGTTAGTAAATGTTGAATTATTTATTGAAGATTGCCATTGTATAGTTCCAGTACTTCCTGTTAAAGTAATGTTTGTTGGTTGTGTTCCAGCGCAAATAATTTGATTTGCAGAAACAGTTCCTGTTACAGGATTTGGATCAGTAATTGTTACTTGTGCAACACAAGTACTTGTTTGACCATCTGCATCAGTAACAGTTAGTGTTACATTTTGCGTTGTATTTCTGTGCGTACAATTAAAAGTATTAGGTGATACCGTAATTGATGTAATTGCAATATCATCTGTAGAACCATTGTTTACATCAGCAGGCAAAACAGTTAAAGTTCCTCCAGCACCAAGTGCTAAAGTTGCATTTTTACAATTTGCTACTGGTGGTTCTGAGATTTGTTTAATTACTCTAAACTCGTCGAAATAGAAACCGTCAAAAGTAGTATTGTATTGATCTGCATCATTACTGCTGTCTGTTGCTAATTTGAATCGAAACTTTGCAGTAGTGCTGCCTAATAAAAAAGAGTTGTTAGATGCATCAATAACTATTTCTTCCATAGCCCATTTACCTCTTGTATCGCCATCATATAGGACGCCACCATTTCCGTTTGTGTTTTGGAAATCATTATTTGCTGCTTTTGTAGCATGAGGATTTGTAGATGCTGTTGATGTAGGCTTAGTATAATTTCCACATAAAGCGGTCCAATTGGTTCCATTTGTCGAACCTTCAATTTGCACTAAATCAAAATTTCTTTCCAAATCCCACTTCGCATAGTACTGAATTAAAACTTTTTGAGAACCTGATAAATTTATGTTATTGGTAGTTGTTAAAGTTTTCGATGTATTATTTGCGTATGCAGTTCCCACAGGGCTATCGCTAATTGAATTTGCTCCTGAAAAAGGGCTAGTAGTTGTTCTCCATGAATTTGCTGGATTTGCAGTCCATTTAGTTAATACATCGCTATCTGTATTATTAAACAGTACTGTTGGAGAATATATTTTAACATAGTTTGCCTCGTACAAGGTGTAATCACCATTGCTCAACGTTACTTTATATTCAATTTTTTGATTTGGTAAAATTGAAGGTGATAAAACTATTGCAGCGGTTACATTTCTTTGCTCAAGAATAGCCATTCCTGTTTGAGTTGTGGGTGCAGTTATTGAAGTTATATTTGATGAAATTGGGGTAACAGTTAGAGTAAAATCAGAAGCTGTTTGTCCAAGTCGTTCAATACCAAAAGTTAAGTTAGAACTTAAAGAACCTATATTAGATTGTGTTAAATCATGCAGTTTTGCATATTTTCCAGTGTAATATGAGTTAATAAAGTTCATTCTCATTGCTCTTTTAGCAATAGATGTTATTTGCGTTGGTGACGGCCAAAAATTACCTTCCCCAGATGGTGCTCCATTTTCAGGAGAAACTGCTAATACGTTTTTACCACTTCCAGTATTTCCCTGCGCATCAGCTGGTCCGCCTGCCATCCAATCGCTTGCATCTCCACTAGCAGCATATAAAACGCTTGGTGCTGGTCCATAAACATATCTATTGTATTGCGTCATATCATGACAGAATTTTGCATATTCATTTTCTCTTCCTGTTTGAACCGCATCTTTACCATTTACAGGATGTGGTAGTAAGTTGGAATAGGCATGGTGGTTAAGAGCGGTTTTTATATTTTTAGATAAAATAAAATCTCGCATTATTTGCGTTTCAGGTTCTGAGAATGCTCCTGTACCTCGGTATGTATTGTCACAAGGTGTAGCTGTAGAGCCAACTAAACCGTATTGGTAGCCAAAGTTTCTATTAATATCAACACCTCTAGTATTGTTATTAGACGCTGTAGTACCTGCATTACAAACTCCAGGTCTTAAATTCTTTCTTTGCATTCCTCCACCATTAGGAGCTATAGTTTGATTCCATACTAAACCATCTGGATTGACAACAGGAATAAAGTACAATTCTGTATTGTCCACCAAATTTTTAATAAAAGGATCGGATTCGTAATTTTCTAGTAAATACCACATGTAAAAAATCTGATTCATCAAACTTGAAACTTCTCTAGAATGTGTCATTCCAGTCGTTAAGGCTTGTGGTTCTGATTCATTTGTATCTGGATTATCAGATATTTTTACTACATATACAACTCGTCCTTCGTGCGTTAGTTGATTTGTTGGTGAAGCGTTCGCTTTTACAGATATTAAATTTGGATATAAATTTCGCATTTTATCCAATTCAGCAGCCATTCCAGCATAAGTAAAGCAACCACCATGTGTTGAAGGTATACTAAAATTAGTTGGCGTATTCCAAACAATTTCACTGCAGTCATCGTGTTGTCCAATATTCTTTATCACTGTGTTTTTTACACTAGATGATTTATTGGATACTGTATATTGTATTTCTCGAGAGAGTTCTAATTGAGCACGTGGCATATCTTTAGCAGCTCTTTCAGAGTAAAATTTGGTCATATCCTCTATTAATATTGTATAGGGAATATTGTATTCTGATATTCTTGATAGTTCATATTCTGACAATTCAATCTGGATATGAGTTTCTGTGAAATAAACTCCACAAGCTACGTCTATACCTGCTTCGTTAAGATTTTTAAATAGATTGGGAGTTTTAAGATCTATTTTAACTCTTTTGTATAACATTTGTTCCGAGGTCGAGATTTCGTTATGATTAATCTTTTTCTCTTTAACGTTACTGTTTTGAGCAATCGAAAAGTTTGATAATAAAATACTTAAGATTAAAAGTAAAGTAATTTTTTTCATGATCTGTTAGGGTTTAAGACTACAAACATAAATAATACTTCAATTTTAAAAAAATATTTTATCGATAAAAAGCATATATTATCGATAAAATACATTAATAAATAATAAATTTAATAATTATCTTACAAAATACAATTATTTTTTGGATGTTATTTTGTAAGATGGTGTTGTTTAGTGTTTTGTTGAGTTTATAAAGTAAGGAAATAAAAAAAGACTGCCTTTTCAGACAGTCTTTTGTAGCGAGAGAGAGATTTGAACTCTCGACCTCAGGGTTATGAATCCTGCGCTCTAACCAACTGAGCTACCTCGCCATTTGTTGGTGCTAATTTTATTGAGCGTGCAAATATACTACTAATATAACATTGTCCAAATTTTAATTTGAAAAAAAATATTTTTTTTCTAGACGTGTTTTTTTAAATAAAAATTATATATTTCCAAAAAATTAAGATTATGTCCTCAAAAGTGCGTTACGAAATTGAATTTCCAATAAATTCATCACCACAACTTTTATATCAATACATTTCAACTCCTTCAGGATTACAAGAGTGGTTTGCTGATACAGTAAACTCTAGAGGTGAATATTTTACTTTCGAATGGAACGATTCTGAAGAAAATGCAAGGCTTGTTTCTAAAAAATCTGGTGAGAAAGTAAAATTTAAATGGCTTGATGAAAATAATAAAGACACCGATTATTATTTTGAATTAAGAATTCTTGAGGACGAGATTACGAAAGATGTTTCGCTGATGGTAGTAGATTTTGCAATTGAAGATGAGATTGAAGAATCGACACAACTTTGGGAAAATCAAGTTTCCGACTTAAAACACGTTATAGGTTCTGCCTAAAATTAGTATTTTACACTTATATTTGTCCCGACTAATAATCGGGACTTTTTTATGATAAATTTTAATGGAGAAATCCAAACTTCCAATACAGTTTTAACTTCTAGCAATCGCGCATTTCTTTACGGCGATGCACTATTTGAAACTTTGAAAATTGTAAATAATAAAATTCTTTATTTGGAAGATCATTATTTTCGATTAATGGCTTCAATGCGAATTGTGAGAATGCAAATTCCTTCAAATTTTACCTTAGAATTTATTGAAAGTGAAATTTTACAATTAGTCAGCACGTTACATATTCAGGATTCAGCCAGAGTGCGTTTTAGCGTTTTTAGAAATGATGGAGGGCTTTATTTACCGAAAACAAGGACGATTTCGTATGTTATTGAAGCAACAAAATTAGAAAGTAAAAATTATATTTTTGCAGAAATAGCATATGAAGTAGATTTATACAAGGATTTTTTTATTTCCAAACAACTAGTATCGACGTTAAAAACTACCAATAAAATGATTAATGTCACTGGTAGTATTTTTGCTGAAGAAAATGATTTACAAAATTGCATTTTAGTCAATAACGAAAAAAATGTGGTAGAAGCCTTAAACGGAAACTTGTTTATGGTTTTAAATAATAAATTAATAACTCCACCAATTTCTGAAGGTTGCTTGAATGGGATAATGAGAAAACAAATTCTTAAAATTGCTAAAGAGCTTGATTTTATTGAAGTTGCGGAAGAAATAATATCACCATTTGATTTGCAGAAAGCTGACGAGTTATTTGTTTCAAATGTAATTGTTGGTATTCAATCGATTACTAAATATCGAAAAAAAGAGTTTAAAAATGCGATAGCTAAAGTGCTTTTAGAAAAATTAAATTCACTAATTATTTAATTTAAAACAGGATTTTCAGGTGCATTAGACCATATTAAATAATCACCGCCGAGTTCACTAATTTTTTCTTTCCAAAAGTGTAAGGAAGATTTTTTCAAAATTTCTGACTGATGTTTATTATGCGTAATAATCCAAGAATTAGCATTTAATTCGTCTTCTAACTGATTGGCAGACCAACCAGAATAACCTAAGAAAAACCGAATGTCTTCTTTGGTGATTTTTCCTTCATTAATTAAGTTTTTAGTCAACTCAAAATCACCACCCCAAAAAATTCCATTAGAAATTTCAATACTATTTGTAATTAATTCGGGAACGGTATGAATAAAGTACAAATTGTCTTGTTCTACTGGACCGCCATTGTAAATTTTGAACGATGAATTAATTTCGGGTAGTAAATCGTTTATTGAGTATTCTAAAGGCTTATTTAAAATAAAACCAACCGAACCGTCTTTATTATGATCAGCTAATAAAACTACAGATCTATTAAAAGATACATCACCAAATATAGAAGGTTCAGCAAGAAGAAGTTGCCCTTTTTTTAATTTTTCTGATGTCATTAGCTATCATTTTTTATTAAAATTACAATTTATTATGATAAATCCAAATTTTATTGCAAAAAAAATCACGCCATTGGCGTGATCATTCTTATATCAAAATAAAACTGATTAGTTTACAGAACCTTCTAATTCTGCACCAGCTTTAAATTTCACTACATTTTTAGCAGCAATTTGAATAGTTTTTCCAGTTTGTGGATTTCTTCCATCTCTTGCAGCTCTGTTAGATACAGACCAAGATCCAAAACCTACTAAAGAAACTCTACCACCTTTTTTCAAAGTAGCACCTACGTTTCCTAAAAATGATTCTAAAGCTAATTTTGCAGCAGCTTTTGTGATTCCTGCATCAGCAGCAATAGCATCGATTAATTCTGATTTGTTCATAATAATAGTTATTAATTGTTGGTTAAACTTTATTTTTACTCAAAACAAATTTAGTAGAAATTACACACTACACAAGCGTTGAGCGTATTTTTTACTGTTTTTGTTGATAAGTATAGCTATTTGTTAATAAATACATGTATTTCATCGGAAATAATTTATTTTTTTCAGTGATTACGTGGGTTTACAACGCTTTTGCTTCGTCAGAAAAAGAGATTCCGTTTAACAATTCTGCCGTTTTCATCTGTTTTTTTCCTGGAAATTGTAAACTTCTGATTTCTAGATAACCATTAGTAACTGCAATTTTTAACTCTTTTTTGGTGCATATAAGTTGTCCAATTTTGTAATCATGTTTTTCTTCGATCCATAAAGTTTCGTAAATTTTTACATTCCACTCCTGCGAACCATCTTGAAAAGTACACCAAGCAGTTGGATAGGGCGATAATCCACGAATTAAATTGTATATTACTATTCCTGGTTTTGAAAAATCAATTTTACAATTCTCTTTGTTGAGTTTATAAGCTGTTTTTATTTCGGCATTTTCGGTTTGTATTGTAGTACTTACAGATTTGTTTTCTATTAAGTGTAATGTTTCAACAACAGTTTCACATCCTAAATTCATCAACCTGTCATGTAATTCTCCAGCATTTTCATTTAATGAAATTGTAGTTTCTTTACTTAAAATCATCGCACCAGTATCAATTTTATCATCTATAAAGAAGGTAGTAACTCCGGTTTTGTTTTCGCCGTTGATAATCGCCCAGTTTATTGGAGCAGCGCCACGATAATTGGGTAGGAGTGAAGCATGCAAATTGAATGTTCCCAATTTTGGCATCTTCCAAACCACTTCAGGCAACATTCTAAAGGCAACTACTACTTGTAAATTGGCATTCAAACTTTTCAGTTCTTCTAAAAAAGTTTCATCTTTTAGATTGGTAGGTTGCAACAAACTTAAATTATTTGCTAAAGCATATTCTTTTACCGCAGAATATTTTATTTTTTGTCCTCTACCTGCTGGTTTATCTGCTGCAGTAACAACGCCAACTACTTCATAATTATTTTTTAAAATGGTATCCAGTATGCCTACTGCAAATTCTGGAGTTCCCATAAATACAATTCTTAATTTTTCCATTCCTATTTTTTTATCGAATATAAATTGTTGGTCTTTATGATAATTTCATCATTTTCCAACAGATTTTGTAAAGCAAAGATAACATCGTCTTTTGAATTTTTTGTCAGTTTTTGAATGTCTCTCGAATTCAAATCCTGTATTTTTAGTAATCTTATTATTTTATCATTTAAGTCATCAGTTTTTACACTTGATTTGTTTTTGCCAATGCAATAAGAACAAACACCACAATCTGTTGCAGTAGTTTCTCCAAAATAGGCAAGAAGTAGCTTGCTTTTGCAAATTTTATCTTCTTTTATATAATGCAGTACCGATTGAAGTTGCTCTGTTTTTAATTTGTTTTGGGTTTCTAGATATTTTACAACTCGATTAATCGTTTTGTCATCTTCTCGAACTTCGTTTAAAGTAATTGTAGCATCATTATTTTTGGCATTTAAATCAATAATTTGCTTTTTGTGTAATTGGTGCAATACAGCCAAAACTTCTTGTTCAGTAGTATTTGATTTTTTGGCTATCAACGAAATATTCACCACGCTTTGCGCATCATAAATTCCGGGATTAGTTCTTAATATAGTTAAGATTATTTCTTCATCTTTTGGATTTAGGCTCATATAGCGTAACACTTCTTTAGATGAAATGATGAATTGAAGCATTATTTTTTCTGAAAACTCCTGCGAAAGGCTTAGTATTCCTTGACGATCTAAAAACTGTAAGGCATTGTAAACTTTTAAAATAGATAAATTGTATTTGGTGCAGAAATGATTGATGTTAAAGCTAAACTTCTCATTAATTCCTTCACCATAAGCAATTTGAAAGTAATTGCAAAGTTTTACAAAAACTAAATTCAGAAATGCTTTATCAGATAAGATGCTCAAAAATTGCGCTTCTGCATGAATGATATCGGAGGAATTTACCAACATTATTGCAAATGCTTTTTCACCGTTTCTACCAGCACGACCAGCTTCTTGATAATAGTTCTCTAAATTTTGTGGTATATTCAAATGTATAACGGTCTTTACATTAGCTTTGTCGATTCCCATTCCGAAAGCATTTGTAGCCACCATTACTTGTACTTTTTCATCCATCCAAAGCATCATGTTATTTTCTTTTTCTTTAGATGATAAGCCACCGTGATAATGTATTGCAGTACTATTCAAACCTTCTAATTGTCGAACAACATCGGTACACGATTTTCTGTTGCTTACGTATATTATGGAAGGTTGCTTATTTTTAGTCAAGATTTGTTGCATCAAATGCAGTTTGTCTTCTACATTAAAAACCATATAAGCCAAGTTTTCACGAGCAAATGATTTTGAGAAAAGTATCGGATTTTCAAGTTCTAATTGCTGTACAATGTCTTCTTGAACCCGCTGCGTTGCCGATGCAGTTAAAGCTAAAAATGGAGTTGTAGTGAAATGTTTTTTTAATACTGCAATTTTTAGGTATGCTGGTCTAAAATCATGACCCCATTGCGATACACAGTGTGCCTCGTCTATTGCGATAAGATTAATGGGTAACGTTTTTATTCGATCTAAAACCCAATCATTTTGAAGTCTTTCAGGCGAAATATATAAAAATTTATAATTTCCATACATGCAATTATCCAACAAATCGATCATTTCGTTAGCACTAATTCCGCCTGTTAATGCAATTGCTTTAATTCCTCGACTTTGTAAATTAGCAACTTGGTCTTTCATCAAAGCGACTAATGGAGATAATACCAAACAAATTCCGTCCATCATCATGGCAGGTATTTGAAAAGTTACTGATTTTCCTCCGCCTGTTGGCATGAGTGCAAAAGTATCTTTGCCGTTTAAAACAGAAGTAATTATTTCTTCTTGTGGTGTTCTAAAGGCATCGTGTTTCCAATATTTTTGAAGCGTTTCTAATGGAGTCAATGAAAATGTATTTGAAAATATAAATCTATATAAAAAATAGATAGCATGTACAATAAGTTTACTTATGCTGTCATCGCTTTTAAAGAAAAGACTTATTTATATTGGTTTAGAAAATTCTATTTCAGTGTTTTCAAAATAAACTCCACTCTGTTTTCAACAGTGTCACGCGGAACTTCAATTAGATTGTAGCCATATTTTTGATAGGTTTCGGTAAGGTGATTGTAAATGAGTTTGGCTTGTTCAAAGTTTTCATAACGCGCTTCATCACTTACATATATTTCTTCCCAAGGTGGTAAAATAAAAATGTTGGTATATTTATGTTCACGACAAGCTTGGTCAAAAAAAGCAGGATAACTATCACCAATGTAGTGCATATAGGCTAGAACATCTGGAATTCCACGGTCTAGAAAAACTACAGCATGGGGTTCGGCTACGGCGTTGTGAAATTGTTTTTTTCTACCTTCTAAAAGTAGTTCGCTAAACAATAACGGATTTTCTAAAAACAATTGTTCAATTCCTTGTTGCTTGGCTTCCATGGTTACCTCGCGAGAAATTTCAGGATAACAACAGTATCCTTTACTTACTAAATGATCTATAACAGTTGTTTTTCCGGTTCCTGGACCGCCAATAATGACTACGATTTCTTTTTCCAAAATTTTGAAATAAGTTGCAAATTTATTGAAAGTTATTAGATTGTGAATGGTGTTTGATTATTTATTTTTTAAAACAAGATGGGTTGCTACTCTTACTAATTTAAAATTCTAAATATTTTGCTGTTGATGTTAAAATAGTGTTCAGTCCTATTTCTTAAAAATCTAGTCTGTAATCTCTAAAATCTAATATCAAAAATGTATATTTGCCTTTATTTTAAATTAATAATGGATAAGAAAACCGAAGAATTTTATATACGTTTAAAAGAAGAATTACAAAATACTTCTACTTGGCCATCAGAATATTTGTATAAATTTATCGTTCCCACAAGTATTGAAAATGTGATGGAAGTTGAAAATACCTTTAATAATCTTGGAGCGGTTATTAAAACACACCAATCCAAAACTGGAAAGTTTACAAGTATTTCTATAAATGTAATGATGGAAAATCCTGATAAAGTGATTGAGAAATATTTGCAAGTTTCTAAAATTGAAGGAATTATATCGTTTTAATTATGACTGATAAATATATAAAAGAAAATGCCAACGATGTTGTGTTCAATATGGAATACAATGCCGAACGACCACATTTAATAATTCCTGAATATGGTCGTCATTTGCAAAAACTAATCGATCAGGCTACTATTATTATGGATGATGTAGAGCGAAATAAAGCTGCTAAATACATTATTCAAGTAATGGGAAGTTTAAATCCGCATTTGCGAGATGTACCAGATTTCCAACATAAACTGTGGGATCAATTGTTTATTATGTCCGATTTCAGATTGGTGGCCGATTCTCCTTATCCAATACCAACGCGAGATGTCATCAACTTAAAACCTGAAATTTTAAGTTACCCTCAGAAATTTCCTAAATACCGTTTTTACGGTAATAACATCAAGTTTATGATCGATGTTGCTAACAAATGGGAAGAAAGTGATATGAAAGCTGCTTTGGTGAAGGTAATCGCCAATCATATGAAGAAATCATACCTGAGTTGGAATAAAGATATGGTAGAAGATTCAGTCATTTTTCAGCATTTATACGAACTTTCAGATGGTAAATTAAATTTGTTACAAAGCGAAGAAGAGCTTACTACTACCAATGATTTAATTCGTACCAACAAAAAGATTTCCAATAAAACACTTTTGCCACAGCAAAAAAACTTAAAAATCCAAGCGTTTAAAAAGCCACAAAATGGCAAAAAACCTTTTATTAAAAATAACAACAATAACAATAATCCAAAATAAATGGGTGTTGTAGGATGTGTTTTTTAGACATAATCTATAATTTACATCTTATAAGCTATAACTTAGAACAGAAGAAATGGGAACTTTTAAAATTGAAGGAGGCATTCAACTAAAAGGTGATGTTACACCACAAGGTGCCAAAAACGAAGCGTTACAAATTTTATGCGCAGTACTTTTAACACCAGAAAAAGTAACGATTACCAATATACCAGACATTATTGATGTCAATAAATTGATAAAACTTCTTGGAAATTTAGGAGTTAAAATTGAAAAAATTGGTCACGGTGCTTACACTTTTCAAGCCGATGAGGTTAATGTAGGATATCTTGAAACGGAAGCTTTTAAAAAAGAAGGTGGTTCTTTAAGAGGTTCTATTATGATTGTTGGTCCGCTTTTAGCCCGCTTCGGAAAAGGATATATTCCAAAACCTGGAGGTGATAAAATTGGAAGAAGAAGATTGGATACCCATTTTGAAGGATTTATAAATCTTGGTGCTAAATTTAGATACAATCGTGAAGATCATTTTTACGGAGTAGAAACTGAAGGAAAGCTAAAAGGTGCTTACATGCTTTTAGACGAAGCATCGGTAACTGGAACAGCCAATATTGTTATGGCAGCAGTTTTAGCCGAAGGTACAACTACAATATATAATGCCGCTTGCGAACCTTATTTACAGCAATTGTGTAAAATGATGAACGCAATGGGTGCCAAGGTATCTGGAATCGGTTCTAATTTATTAACCATTGAAGGTGTAGCTGCTCTTGGTGGTTGTAAACACAGAATTCTACCAGATATGATAGAAATTGGTTCTTGGATTGGTCTTGCAGCCATGACAAAAAGTGAAATTACCATAAAAAATGTTTCTTGGGATAATCTTGGGGTAATTCCGAATACTTTTAGAAAATTAGGAATAACTTTAGAACGAAGAGGCGACGATATTTATATTCCAGCTCATCTTGATGGATACGAAATAAAAACAGATATTGATGGATCAATACTTACAGTTGCTGATGCACCTTGGCCTGGATTTACGCCAGATTTACTAAGTATTGTCTTGGTAGTTGCCACACAATCTAAAGGTGATGTGCTTATTCATCAAAAAATGTTTGAAAGTCGCTTATTTTTCGTTGATAAATTAATTGATATGGGTGCTAAAATCATGTTGTGCGATCCACACCGTGCTGTAGTTATGGGACATAATTTTGAATCGATTCTTAAAGCTACTACAATGAGTTCGCCAGACATTAGAGCAGGAATTTCATTATTAATAGCCGCGCTTTCTGCTAAAGGAACAAGTGTTATTCAAAATATTGAGCAAATTGATAGAGGTTACGAAAGAATAGATGAACGTCTTCGTGCTCTTGGCGCTAATATTGTTAGAGAAGCTTAATGAGAATATTATATTTTTTTATAATCTTACTTTTTGCTTCGTGTAAAACTACTTTTCAAAGAGTTCCGATAAATTCTATTTCTGAAAAAGAAAGGGAGAAAGTTTATGATTTTGGAAAAAGGATACTCGAAACCTGTGAAACAAGAAAATTTGTTCCGCTAACAGAAAAAGAGGTAACCAAAGGACTTAGTAAACTTTCCTTGCAAGAAATGCAGTATGCGTGCGATGTTCTAAATAATCGTAATGGTAAGTTTATTAGCATGAAACTTATAGAGGTTATTGATGATACGTTCATAGGAAACACAAAGATTTTCAGATTTAAAGGTAATTTCGAGAGAAACGAATTTGTTAATGAAATTCGTATTTGGCTTGGTACTGATGGGAAATTTCATGGAATTATATGGAAAGAATGGAAAGACGAATATACACCTCATAAAAAATAACACAATCCCAATTTACTTGATGTGAATTGGGATTTTTAATTTATATAGTGGAGAACTACATTATCATTTTATTGTGTTTAGCATCGTTTTTTGCAGGATTTGTAGATGCTGTTGTTGGTGGCGGTGGATTAATTCAAACGCCAGTTGCTCTAATTTTAATGCCTCAATATGCTGTAGCAACGATTATTGGTTCGTTGAAAATACCAGCTTTTAGTGGTACTAGTTTTGCCGCTTTTCAATATTTGAAAAAAGTGCAAATGAATTGGAAATTACTTGCAATAATGGCAGTTTTTGCATTTACAGCCTCGTTTTTCGGTTCGATGTTGTTAACTAATGTTAGTAACGATTTTATGAAACCGTTGCTGTTTATAATTTTGATTCTATTAGCAATTTATACTTTTCTAAAAAAGAATTTTGGCTTACATCAAGAGAAAAATTTATCAGTAAAACGACAATTAATTTATGCTTTTTTTATAAGCATTTGTGTTGGTTTTTATGACGGATTTATTGGTCCAGGAACCGGTAGTTTTTTGGTTGTAGCTTTTGTAACGATTTTAGGTTTCGACTTTTTGCATGCTTCTGCAAATGCTAAAATGGTAAATTTAGCAACCAATTTAGGGTCGATTTGCTTATTTGCTTTTAAAGGAAAAATTATTTGGGCTTTTGCACTTCCAATGGCGGTTTGTAATGCTTTTGGTGGTTGGCTTGGAGCAAAATTTGCCATAAAAAAAGGAAACGGTTTTATTAGAATTTTTTTCCTTATAGTTGTAATTCTGACATTAATTCGATTTGGATATGATGTTTTTTACAAATAACTAGAATTTAAATTTTATCTATGGCTGACCAAATTGCGATAAATTGTGCCACTAATTTTTCGTTTATCGAATTGTTGTCAGGATTGTCAAACTCAATATTGGTCATGAAAATTTTTCCAATTTTAGTTTTAGGATCAAAAAACATAAAGGTTGTAATGCCTAAATCACTTCCTGAGTGACCAATCCATCCATTTTTTTTAATACGCCAAAAAATACCACTATTAGGCTCTTTTTTATCGAAATGTTCCGGTAAACTAGCATCATCAAATTGTTTTTTAAACAGCATCTGAAACGATTCCTTATTTAGTAATTGCGAAGTTCCATCATAACCTTTTATCATTTCTAATAAATAAATAGATAAGTCGTTACAAGTAGTTTTTAAACTACCGTCGGGATAGGTAATTTCTGAATACAACGGATAATTTTGTCTTTTTTGATTGTATATTTTTACATGTTTTTGTACAATCGTATCGCTTAGATGAAAGCTTGTAGAAGTAAGTTGTAAGGGTTTGAAAATATATTTTTTACAAAATTCTTCGTAAGACATTTTACTTTTAATTTCTATTAAATGTGCCGCAAGTGCCGATGCAATGTTCGAATAATTGTATTCCAATCCAACTTTACTCGTATTGAAATTACTTTTTTTATACCATTTTCCATTCGGCTCTAAATAATTTTTAAGAAAATATTCCAATTCCAAATCGGTGCGATTTGAGATCGTATTTCGTTTTATAAATGCTTTATAAAGTTTATTTTTCTTATCGGTAAATTTATTTTCGTAAAATGATTTAGTATATACTTCTTCATCATCAAGAATGCCAGAAGTGTGAGTTGTTAAATTCTTAATTTTTATTGGCGCACCATCATTGTTTGGATTTGTAATCGAATAGGGTAGAACAGCATTAATTTCTGTTTCTAAATCAAAATATCCTAACTCAATACATTTCATGAGTGCTACGCCAATAAACGTTTTACTAATAGAGCCAATATTCTGAACTGAATTTACGCTAAATTTTTCTTTGTTTTTTAAATCCGAAAAGCCATATGCATTTTGAAACAATATACCTTTTTCGTTTACTACAGCAATTGCAAATCCAGGAAAACTAGATTTTTTGTAAATAGAATCTAATTTCGTGTTAAGATTTTCAATGCTACTTTGACCTAAGCCAATATTAAAAAATAAAAGTGTAGAAAGCAGGATCAGTTGTTTCATGAAATTATTCTAAAATACCTAAAAATTTCAATCCGAAAACTACGCCATCGCCTACAAAGCCATTTTGATACGAACGAACATAATCTATTCGTAACAATCTAAATTTTCCGAATCCTAAGTTATCCAATCCTACGGTAAATTCTTGATATGGTTTTCTGTCGGCAACTGCCAAATTGTGAAATCCTAAAACCAGTTGCGATTTTAATTTGTTTAATAACGGTACTTTGTTCATAAAATATCCTTTATCATTGTGCTCAATGTGCGTTTCCCAATAGCTGTTATTGGTACTTGCTGTATAATAGGGTAGTAAGTTAAATACGTTGGTATAACTTTCTCCAAGACCTATATGAGTTTGGTTTCCGTTAAAATGTTTGTAATCTGCAAAGGCAATATTTTCAGCATTAAAAAACTTTCCTCCTTTAAGGTTAAATCTCATTTCGCCTTTATTTCCTAAAGTAATATCGTGCGTTACAGTGGCATTTATTAAATCGAATTCGTATTTTTTATCAGTAGCAGCAAATGCTTTCTGATAGCCAATTAAAATTGTTGGATACTTGTCGTTTCCGATATTAAATTTTCCATCAGGACGCGTCCAATATTGTTGTCCAAATTTTATTCTTGCAGAGACAGCGGTTTTTACCAAATTGTGTTTGTCAAAAATAGGAGTGATGTTGTCATTAGGAAGTAACGGATTGTTAGAAGTATATAAATCGTCATTCTTTATCACAGTATAATCAGAAGTATTAAATAACGATTTGCGTTCGGCATATTCTATGTTTGCGCTAAGGTTTAGACCGTTAGTTATTTCCTGACTGTAAAAAGCTGCAATAGCATTTTTTTCATATAACTTCATGAAGTTGTTTTTGAAAAACAAAGTACTAACCGAGTTTACAATTGTTGAAATTGGATTATTTGGGTTAAATTGATTTACGCTGCTACCACCATAGATACTCAATGTAGCATTGTTTAGATTGTTGAACTTGTGAATAAAACTTCCTGAAACACGCAGTTTTTCTTCTGAAAATCCGTAGTCAAATTTGGAGCTTAATCTAGTGTAAGTTCGTTTTTCTTCGTTGCGCTTGGTGTACGATATTCCGGTATGGGTATTCCAACCTTGAACGGTGTTAAACGAAGTGTTCATTAGTAATCCATCATAATCTATCGACCATTTTTTAAACGAATTTTTATAAGAATACCCCATCAATACGTCAGAAAATCCAAAACGATTGCGTTTAGCATCAATGGAATCTAAATATTTTTGTGATTTTTTCTTCTCTTGTAAAGCATCTTTTTTGGTATAATCGGTAGTTTCTTCACTAGTTAAAGGAACTGGTCTGATGGTTTCCCAAAAGGCATCTTCTTTTTTGTTGGCGCCTTCCTCAAATTTTAAAACTTCGCTAGAGAATGTTTTTTTCTCAAATTTCTCTGGAAAAGTAAAATTAGAATACACGTGGGTAAATTTTCCGTTGAAGTTAACTCCAAAAAAACCAGCATTAAAATCTAAGGTTTGGGTGTTTTTTGTCCAAATTTTATTGATCGAATTGTAGCTGAAATTTTGTTTAAGTGTTAAAACATTCAAGGCTGGATTTTGCAATTGACTTCCTTTGATACTGACATCTGCTGCATAAATAGCCCAAGAATCTTCAACAATATAGATGTATCCTTCAAATGCTGGTTCAGATTCTCGTTTTGGTGTAACTTTAATTTTATTTATAACTTGATTGTTTTCATCTACAAATGTTCCGTCTAACTTGTATTTGTAGTAATTGAAAGCACCATCGGCAATAGGCGAAATAACATTTACATCAAACTCTAGAAAGTTTTCATAAAAGTCAAAATTTACAGATGCCGCATTATTAAAACTAAAACCGCTATCATTACCACTAACTTTTGAGGCTACAATAGTTTCTTTCATTTTATCTGGTTTTTGAAAACTAAGTTTGGACACAGTTTCTGAAAGGTATAAAATACCGCTACGAGTAGAATCGATAATTTCGTCAAACATGTCTAGTTTTTGTCCCATAATGGTTTTAGGAAGCTCTTTTACTCTAAATATTCCTCTTGAATAAAAGTCGGCAGTAAACTTAGCAGTTTTATCAGAATTTCGTTTTCTACTAGCAATAGCATTTTTGATAATAGAAATTGCCGGATTGTTTTTAGCCGATACCACAACTTCGTTCAATTGAAAATCTTCTTCTTGTAAAGTTACACTTAAGTTTACAGTTGTGTTTTGAAAATTCACCACTTCTTTATGAGTTTTGTAACCAAGATATTGATAGAGAATTACATAATTTCCTGGGATTTTGACATTCAATTCGTAAGAGCCTTGCTCATTGGAAGTGGTGCTAATGTAGGTGTCTTTGACATAGATATTTGCAAACGGAATTGGCAATCCATCTTTGTCGGTAACTTTTCCTTTAATTTGAGAAAAACTAATACTACATAGTAATAGCATTAGCAAGCAAGTAATTTTGTTCATGGTTTAGAGTTTATTTAGAGACGCTTTTCAAAGCAAATTGGTTGTATGAAAAAAAATATTTTTATAAAAACGATTGAATTGCCAAATCATAACTTTGCAGTCCGAAGCCAAGAATCACTCCTTTTGCATGATTGGAAATGTACGATGTGTGACGAAATTCTTCTCTTGAAAATGTGTTTGAAATGTGTACTTCTATCACTGGAGTTGTAATTGCTTTTACTGCGTCTCCAATGGCTACCGATGTGTGGGTGTATGCAGCAGCGTTTAAAATTATTCCGTCTATAGTAAATCCGACTTCTTGTATTTTCGAAACAAGTTCACCTTCAATATTGCTCTGAAAGTAACTCAGTTCAATATTTGAAAATTTGGATTGTAATGTTTGAAAAAATTCTTCGAAAGTTTGAGTTCCATATACTTCGGGTTCTCTTTTTCCTAACAGATTTAAATTGGGTCCGTTTATAATAAGTAATTTCATAAAAGTAAATTGGTTTGTGTAAATGTATATAATAGCAGTATACGTTGTCTCAAGTTTTGTAAATATTTAAGACTTTTAATTGTTAATAACTTTGTTAACAACTGTATTACTGTTTATTTACAGTAAAAAATCAAAACAATATTTTTACTTAACTAATTTATAAACAATAACAAAAATGAAAAAAGTATTATTAACAGTTGCGGCTGTTTGTGCTTTCGGCTTTGCCAATGGACAAGAGAGAGAAAAGGGAACGATTGAATTGATTCCTCAAATTGGTTACTCGTCCTCTACTTTTTATGGAGATATTGATATCGATCCAGAAGCTCATTCAGATGTTACATTTGGTGTTGGTGGAGATTATTTTTTTAATGGAAGATGGAGTTTGCGTTCTGGATTACATTATCAGGTAATGGGAGCAGAAGGTGATGGTGGTTATGAGCAAAAAGTAAAGTATCTTACAATTCCAGTAAATGCAAACTGGCATTTTGGATCGACAAGAAAATGGAATTTAAATTTTGGTCCAAGCGTAAGTTTTTTAACTGGTGCAGAAGATAATTTTGGAGATAATAAAGATGCTTTTAATTCTACGCAAATTTCGTTAAATATTGGTATTGGTTATAAAATTGAAGTAAGTGAAAAATTTAGTATTCTTATTGATTACCAAGGATTAAGTGGTTTTTCAGATGTTTACAAAAAAGAATTTGATTTTGATGCAAAAAATTCTTTCGGAGCATTTAATTTAGGTGCCGTTTTAAAATTGTAAATAAAAAAGTAATTTATTAGAAACCACTTAAGCAATTAAGTGGTTTTTTTATGCTATAATTTTACGTTTCTTTGTAGTAATGAATTGGAATAGTTATATTAAAAGTTTTCAGTCTTATTTAAAAATTGAGCGTGGATTATCTAAAAATACTATTGATAATTATTCGTTTGATTTAGAGCGATTGTGTTCTTTTTTAGAATTTAATAATTTCAATGTCTCGCCCATTACAATTTCTGAAGATGAGGTGCAGCAATTTATTTATGCCGTGTCTAAAGAGGTTAACGCGCGCTCTCAAGCTCGAATTATATCAGGTTTAAAAAGTTTTTTCTCCTATCTAATTTTTGAAGATTATCGGTCTAACTCTCCAATGGAATTAATTGAAGCGCCAAGACTAGGTAGAAAACTTCCAGATACTTTATCCATTCAAGAAATAGATGCCCTAATCAATGCAGTAGATTTATCTAAAGAAGAAGGTGAACGAAATCGCGCCATGCTAGAAACATTGTACGGTTGCGGTTTACGAGTTTCTGAATTGATTGCCTTAAAAATATCCGATCTTTTTTTTGATGAAGATTTTATAAAAATAACAGGTAAGGGAAATAAACAACGGTTTGTTCCCATTGGTGGCCTTACCAAAAAGTACATCAATATTTATAAAAATGAAAAACGTGTTTTTTTACCCATTCAGAAAGGGCATGAAGATACTTTATTTTTAAACCGTAGAGGTAGGCAGCTTACACGAGCTATGATTTTTACTATTATTAAAGAATTAGCTTTAAAAATAGATCTCAACAAGACCATTAGTCCGCATACTTTTAGGCATTCTTTTGCAACCCATTTATTAGAAAATGGCGCCGATTTAAAATCGATACAATTAATGTTGGGGCACGAATCGATCACTACAACCGAGATTTATGTGCATTTAGATAGAAAACATTTGTCTGAAGTAGTGAACAGCTTTCATCCAAGAAAGTAAAATTCTTATTAATTTTTTATTTTTATTTTTATAAGATAAACATGATAGTCTGATTTTAACGATATTAGGTGTTAAAATTTCATTAAATATGTTTTTTATCGATATTTATTGCGTTTTGTCGAATGAATTGTTACTTTTGTTAACGTTTGTTACTACTTCCAAATCGTATTTAACAAATAAAATACCCAAACCTACAGTACATGGTGAAATCTACTTGGTATTCTAAGGACTACTTATTAGAAGAAAAGAATAGTTTTTATAGAAAATTATTAAATCGAATTCCAGATTTAATATTTCAGCTAACTATTGATTCAGACGATAAATTCTACTTCTCTTATGTGAACAGTAGTATTGTGTCTTTTTTTGAAATTACAGAATATGAGCTTTTGCAAAACCCAAAAAAAGTAATTTCGAGTAAAATTTTTCATCAAGATAGAGAGGGTTTTTTTAATTCTATACATCAAGCTAAAAGAGAGCAAAAACCATGGTCGTATGAATTTAGAGTCCAGATTAATGAAAAACAAGAAACTTGGCTTAAAGTTGATGCCGAAATTGAAATTAATGATAACCAAGAAAGTGTATTTTTTGGTCGGTTAACCGATATAAATGATACTAAGAAACGAGAATTCGAAGTTAAAGCTTCTGAAGAGCGTTATCATTTTGCTCTAGAAGCTTCTAAAAGTGGTGTTTGGGATTATAATCTTACCACTGGTCAAGTATTTTTTTCAACAGAGTCTTTAGCAATCATTGGTTTTAACGAAACAGATGGAATTACTACCAACGACCAATGGGATTCAAGAATTCATCCAGAAGATTTGTTAGACTATCGAAATGATATTGAACTGCACATGCACGGTAAAACATCATTTTTTGAGAATTCTAAACGAGTTTTATCAAGAAATGGGGTTTATAAATGGGTTTTAAGTCGTGGTAAAGTTATTGCACGTGATGTTAATAATAATGCAATTCGTATAATAGGAACGCATACCGATGTTACTTTAGAAAAAGAAAAAGAAGTTGAACTTTTAGGAAATCTCGATATTATTAATGAGCAAAACAATCGTTTACTCAATTTTGCTCATATAGTTTCGCATAATTTAAGATCGCATACAGGAAATCTTAAGATGCTTTTAAATATTATTGAATCAGACGATGACCAAGAAACCAAAGAAGAATGTTTTAATCATTTGCGCACCACTTCTGAAGCATTATCGGATACTATAGAGCATTTGAAAGAATTGGTAGATATACATTCGACGGTAATTCATAAAAAAGAAAATCTTAATCTAAATAGTTATTTAAACCGCACATTAGAGATTTTAAGTAACGAGATTAAAGAGAATAAGGTACACATAGTTAATGAAATTGACATCAATCAAACGGTCAATTTTAACCCAGCGTATTTGGATAGCATTTTTTTAAATTTTACTACCAATGCTATAAAATATTCGCATCCAGATAGAATTCCAGTAATTACTTACTCCTTTAAAAGAGAAAATAAAAAAGGTATTTTGTCTATACACGATAATGGTTTAGGAATAAATCTTGAAAAGTATGGAGAAAAGCTTTTTGGGATGTATAAAACATTTCATAAGAATCAAAATGCTCGCGGAATTGGATTGTTTATAACCAAAAATCAAGTTGAATCAATGGGTGGCACTATTGAGGTTGAAAGTAAAGTAAATCAAGGTACAACATTTAAAATTAATTTCAATGAGGAAGTTTAATGATATTTTTATTGTAGACGATGATTTAGTATTTCATTTCATTATTAAAAAATTGTTTGCTAAATGCAGCATGAAATTCAATACCAGTTATTTTTTAAATGGTTTTGAAGCTCTAGAAGAAATTAAAGAAACTAATGTAGCACCAGATTTGATTTTATTGGACATTAATATGCCAGTTTACGATGGTTGGCAATTTTTGGATGAATTTAAAAAAATAAAAAAATCGTTTAACAAAGAGATTGTAATTTATCTTATCAGTTCTTCCGATGATATTTCTGATATCAATAAGGCTTCTAGTTATAAAGATGATATCAAAAGATATTGCAATAAGCCCATTACAATGGAGGAATTTGAGAAAATTTTTAATGAAATTTAATTAAATTGTAAACTTTTGCTTAGCAACATTATCATTTCTTAAAAAATGTTGTGGAACTTGTTAATTATGTTAAAAAACAACTATATTTGGTTAAATAACCAATTTATATTTTGTTTTTATTTCATGAAAAATTTTAATTCTATTTTTATTGTCGACGATGATTTAGTTTATCATTTTATTATGAAAAAACTTTTTGCTAAAACTGAATTAAACGTCACTACAACTTATTTCTTTAATGGTTTGCAAGCGATTGAAGAAATTAAACAAAACAAAACAATTCCGGATTTAATTCTCTTAGATATCAATATGCCAATCTGTGATGGATGGCAATTTCTGGAAGAATTTAAAACTATCAAACAATCATTAACCAAAAATGTTTTGGTATATCTTGTTAGTTCATCTAACGATATTGCTGATACTAGTAAATGTGAACAATTTAAAAACGAGGTTCAGAAGTATTTGAACAAGCCCATGACGTTTGACAATTTTAAGTCAATATTTCCTTCATTAGCTTAAATGAAAAAAGGTTCATCAATTAAGATGAACCTTTTTTTATGTTTTTAAACTAAATTATTTTGCAATATTTACTGCACGTGTTTCTCTAATTACTGTAATTTTTACTTGACCTGGATAAGTCATTTCAGTTTGGATTTTTTGCGAAATATCAAACGATAATCCTGACGCCATTTCGTCGCTTACTTTTTCACTTTCTACAATAACTCTTAGTTCTCGTCCTGCTTGAATTGCATAAGCATTTTTAACGCCATTAAATCCAAAAGCTATTTCTTCTAAATCTTTTAAACGTTGAATGTAAGAATCCAATACTTGACGTCGTGCGCCAGGTCGTGCTCCAGAAATAGCATCACAAACTTGAATAATTGGTGAAATTAAATACTTCATTTCAATTTCATCATGGTGTGCACCAATTGCGTTGCAAACTTCTTCTTTCTCGCCAAATTTCTCTGCCCATTGCATTCCAAGTAATGCGTGAGGTAAATCACTTTCAGCGTCTGGAACTTTTCCAATATCATGAAGTAATCCTGCACGTTTTGCTAGTTTTACATTCAATCCCAATTCGGCCGCCATAATTCCACACAACTTAGCAACTTCTCTTGAGTGTTGCAATAAGTTTTGTCCGTATGAAGAGCGGTATTTCATTCTACCAACTACTTTTATCAATTCAGGATGCAAACCGTGTATTCCTAAATCGATAACTGTTCGTTTTCCTACTTCTATAATTTCGTCGTCAATTTGTTTGGTTGTTTTTGCTACAACTTCTTCAATTCGCGCTGGGTGAATTCGACCGTCGGTAACTAATTTGTGCAAAGCAAGTCGTGCAATTTCTCTTCGTACAGGGTCAAAACACGATAAAATAATGGCTTCTGGAGTATCATCAACAATAATTTCAACACCAGTCGCTGCTTCAAGAGCACGAATGTTACGTCCTTCACGACCAATAATTCTACCTTTTACATCATCCGATTCAATGTTGAAAACAGAAACGCAATTCTCTACTGCTTCTTCTGTTCCAACGCGCTGAATAGTTGAAATAATTACCTTTTTTGCTTCTTGAGCTGCTGTAAGTTTGGCTTCTTCAATAGTATCTTGAATGTGCGCCATAGCTTTAGTTTTAGCCTCAGCTTTAAGGCTTTCAACCAATTGTTCTTTAGCTTCATCGGCAGACAATCCAGAAATTACTTCTAGTTGTTCTACTTGGCTTTTATGCATTTTTTCAATTTCGGTTTGCTTTTTATCAAGCAATTCTATTTTTGAATTGTATTCTTTAGTTTTCGCTTCGTAATCATCATTTACTTTTTTAGCTTTTGATAATTCGCTAGAAACTTGTGATTCTTTGTCGCGTATTCTTTTTTCAACTTCAGCTAGTTTTTTATCTTTCGATAAAATTTCTTTTTCGTGTTCTGATTTTAATTCTAAAAACTTTTCTTTAGCTTGAAGTAGTTTGGTTTGTTTAGTATTTTCGGCTTCAAGATTAGCATCTTTCAAAATCGAAGCTGCTTCTTTTTTAGCGTTTTTAATCATGTTGGAAACGTTGCTTTTTTCCAAGAATTTTGCAATTGCGAAACCACCTCCGATTCCAGCTAGAACTGCAAAAATTATAAATAATGTTGTACTCATGTTTGTTAAAATTTAGATATAAAAAAACCTACATTAGGCGATTGCATAAACTCGAATCGACAAGTTTTGAGCTAACTCGCTGTTCAAGCTTCCAACTCAAGGATGGCATGCTATAGTAGCGACGATTTACTCATTTTAATTTGTTAGTGTTGAGTTTACCAAAAATGTACTAATGTAGGCAGTATTTTTAGTTTATGTAAATGAACGTTTATTTCTTGTATTTATTACTTATTAAGATACGCGTCAACTCGACTATTTAATTTTGATAATCGTTCTAAAGATGCGGTTCCATCGATAGCATTATCCACTTTTTTTTGTTCAACCTGTGATGCAAATTGTAACGCACACATGGCTAAAACGTCTTGTTTATCTCGTACTGCATAATTTTCTTCAAACTGTTTAATCATCACATCAATTTTTTTTGAAGCACTTCTCAATCCTTCTTCCTGCGAAAAATCTACCGTTAACGGATAAACTCGATCTGCAATTGATATTTTAATTTTTAGTTTCTCATCCATAGTGTTAATCAGATAGTTGCGCTATGCAATAATCAATTTCACGAATTAAAGAATTTATTTTCAGTTTTGTATCTCTTTTATAATCTTCACTGCCTAGTAACGAATTTGCCATTTTTAAAGTTTCATGTTCTTTTTTCAAAGAGGCAATTTCTTCTAGATGATTTTTATTGGAACGAACAGCATTTTTTAATTCGTCTCTTAAAATTTTATTATTTTCTTCCAAACTATCAATTTTGCTAAATAGTTTTTCGATTTTAATTTCAAGAGTATCAATTATTTCTGCAATTCCACTCATCGATGACGTTATTCATTACTTAATCATACAAATTTATAATTCTCAATCAATTAAAGCAATATTTTAAACAAAAAAATTAATTTATTTTTAGTTTCACTTGTAATAATTTGTAAAATAGCTTGTTATCATTGAGAAGTTTTATTTTTTTTGAGTAGTACTAAACTTTTTTATATTTTAGCAAAAACCTTTAAGCATGAAATGTATTGTATTCGCCATTTTAGTTTCTTTTTCTGCAGTATCACAAGAAAACTACCCTAAAGATTATTTTAGATCACCGTTGGATATTCCTATTAAATTGTCTGGTAATTTTGGAGAATTACGTCCCAATCATTTTCATGCCGGATTCGATTTGAAAACCAATCAAAAAGAAGGACTTAATGTGTATGCTGCCGCTGATGGGTATGTTTCTAGAATTAAAATCTCAACTTCAGGTTACGGAAAAGCAATATATGTAACGCACAACAACGGATATACCACTGTATATGGACATTTGCAAAAAGCAGTTGGAAAAATTGAAGAAAAGATTATCGAATTGCAGTACGCTGAAAAAAATTATGAAATAGAAGTTTTTTTTAAGCCTGATGAATTGGTGGTCAAAAAAGGCGAAATTATTGCATTATCTGGAAATACTGGAGGTTCTGAAGGTCCGCACTTGCATTTTGAATTTCGTGATAATAAAACCGAAAAAATAATAAATCCACTTTTTTTTGGTTTAGAAGTAAAAGATACCAAAAAACCAATTGTAAATAGTTTGCTTGCGTATCCAATTGACGATGTTGCTGTTGTAAATCAGTCCAAACGACCTGTAGCTTTGAATTTATCGTTACAAAGTGATGGCACTTATGTTGCCGAGAAATTATTTGCGATAGGAAAAATCGGTTTTGGGATTATTACATCCGATTATGATGATGTTTCCTATAATAATAATGGCGTTTATAAAGCACAATTATTAAGCAGTGGTAAACCTATTTTTGGTTATGAATTTGATATCATGGCTTTTGACGAAGCACGATATGTAAACGCTTTTATAGACTATGACCGGTATAAAAAAATGCGCCATCGTGTTCAAAAATTGTTTATGAAAAACTTCTACGGATTGAGTAACATAAAAAATAATTTTAATAACGGAATTATCAACGTTATTCCCAATTATATGGAAACTGAAAAGATTATAGTGTCTGATTTTGATGGGAATAAAACTGAAATTTCTGTGCCAATTGTCTATTCTACTGGTCCGACCATAGTTCCGATAGAAAGTAAACCGACCAAATATTTTGTAAAGGCTAAAAACGACACTAATTTTGAGAAAGATAATATGTCGGTTTTTTTTCCAGCCAATACTTTTTACGATGATTTTTACATGAATTTTGATGTGAAGAACAATACGTTATTTTTGCATGAAGATGTAATTCCGGCTCATTCTAATTTTACAATTTCTATTGAAGATACAACTTCAACGGTTGAGGAAAAAAAGAAAATGTTCATTGCCAGCGTAAGTGGTTCCAAATTATACTACATCTCGACAAGACTTAACGACAACACATTTACTTGTAAAGCTCGAACTCTAGGGCAATTTAAGTTAGCTAAAGATACTATTGCACCAAAAATAACTATTGCTAAACCGATTCAAGACAAATGGATTTCAAGTCAGAAAAGTGTAGTAGTAACCATTTCAGACGATTTATCAGGAATAAAAACCTATAACGGTTATATCAATGATCAATGGGTATTGTTTGAATACGAAAGCAAACTCAAACGATTAACCCACGTTTTCGATGATAATTTGTTGTTGGAAGGGAAAAATAATTTGAAAGTAGTCGTTACCGATAATGTAGGAAATTCAACTATATTTGAAACGCAATTTAACAGAAGTCAAAAAAAGTAAAGTTTGAAAGCAAAAAATAAATTAGTCTGTCTCTATTTTCTACTGGTATCGGTAGTTTCATTTTCGCAAAACGCCAGAATTAAAGGAGTCATTTTAGACGAGAACAACCAGCCTGTAGAAGGTGTGACGGTAAGTTATCAAAGTAAATCTTCCATTACCGATGCCAGTGGTTTTTACATCATTACTGTTCCTGCTAAGCAAAAAGTGGTTTTGGTATTTTCACATGTTTCTTTGTCTAAAATCACGGGAACTTTTCAGTTAAAACCTAATGAGGATTTCGAATTCAATCCGGTTATGACAACTGGTGCAGAACAATTGGAAGATGTGGTAATCACAAGTAATAGAAGAAGGGTTCAAAATATTATAAGCATTGAACCAGAAACTATACGAAAAATGGTTGGCGCAAATGCTGGTATAGAAAATATATTAAAAACCCTTCCTGGTGTTAATTCCAATAACGCACTAAGCACCCAATATTCAGTTCGTGGAGGAAATTACGACGAGAATTTGGTTTACGTTAATGAAATTGAAATTTACCGTCCGTTTTTAATTCGATCTGGGCAACAAGAAGGTTTGAGTTTTACCAACAGCGATATGGTAGGTAATGTAGATTTTTCTGCTGGAGGATTTCAAGCCAAATATGGAGATAAAATGTCGTCTGTTTTAGATATCACGTATCGTAAACCAACGAAGTTTGGTGCTTCTGCAGAAGCTAGCTTTCTTGGTGGAAGCCTTTCTGTTGAAGGCGTTTCTAAAAATCAGAAATGGAGTAACATTACTGGAGTTCGTTACCGCGACAATTCGCTTTTGGTGAACAGTCAAGAAACGCAAACTAATTTTAGACCTACATTTGCCGATGTGCAAACGAGTGTGAACTATAATGCTTCTACCAAATGGCAATGGAGTTTTCTAGGAAATATTTCTCAGAATAAATACAATTACCAACCGTTAACACGTCAGACTAATTTTGGTACAATTGATGAGCCAATTGCTTTACAAATTTTTTATGAAGGTCAAGAAAAAGATGAATATCAAACTTATTTTGGTGCAATAAAATCAACGTTTGTTGCAAACGAAACAAGTACTTATAAGTTCATTGCTTCTGCTTACCATACACAAGAACAAGAATATTTCGATATTGATGCATCTTATTTTCTTGGTGATGTAGATACTAATATTGGTTCAGAAACACTGGGTGAAGTTACATTTAATCGAGCTGCAGGATCACAATTGACACATGCAAGAAATGATTTAGACGCCGTAATTGTAAATGCCGAAATTAAAGGAAACCACAACATCAAGAAGCAACATCAAATAGATTGGGGTTTCAAATACACACATGAAAGCATCCGCGACCGAATTGTAGAATACGAAGTAGTGGATTCAGCTGGGTTTTCATTAAACAATCCTATTTTAGATTTGCCAGTAAACGATCAACCTTACAATCCGTATGTTGGTCCGTTAGTTCCTTATAAAAACATACGTGCTATTAATTTTGTAAACATCGATCGTTTGTCTGGATTTGCACAATGGAGTACCAAAACTAGTTTGGGTGAAAGCCAATTGTGGCTGAATGCCGGAATTAGAGCGCACAACTGGACCGTTTCTGGTGACGAAATTACGAACGCCAAAACGCAAACTGTATTTTCTCCTCGAGCGCAAATTGCACTAAAACCGAATTGGAATCGCGATATGGTTTTTAGATTTTCTTCTGGTTTTTATTATCAACCTCCATTTTACAGAGAACTTCGCGATGATAATGGAGTAGTGCAACCTAATGTGAAAGCGCAAAAATCGGTGCATTTTGTATTGAGTAATGATTATAGCTTTAAAATGTGGAACCGACCTTTCAAGTTAGTTTCAGAGCTTTATTACAAAGACATGACCGATGTTAATACCTACACTTTGGAAAATGTAAGGATAAGATATCGCGCCAATAATGACGCCGTTGCTTACACCTACGGATTTGATTGTCGTTTGAACGGACAGTTTGTTCCTGGCACTGAATCATGGTTTAGTTTTGGTTATTTGAAAACAGAAGAAAATCAAGACAATCGCGGTTATATAGCGCGTCCAACCGATCAAAGATTAAAATTTGGAATGTTGTTTCAGGACTATATGCCTAATTTACCAAATGTAAAATTGTATTTGAATTTGGTTTACAACACTGGACTTCCAGGTGGTTCACCATCGTATGCTGATGTGTATCAATACCAATCTCGATTACGCGATTATCGTCGTGCAGATGTTGGTTTTTCTTATGTATTAACCGAAAAAAATAATGAACGTCCAGATAATCATTGGCTTAAAAAATTCAAAGATTTATCGGTAGGATTCGAAATTTTTAATATGTTTAATAATCAGAATGCAATTACCAATACTTGGGTTCGCGATGCACTGACTAAAAATCAATATGGAATTCCCAATTATCTTACCCAGCGAGTTTTTAACATAAAATTGTCGGCTAGATTGTAATTTTCATTAAATTTGATAAAAAATAGTTATGTCTAAATATATTTTGTTTTTTACTGTTTTGATCCTTTTTATTAGTTGTAAACAAGAGAAAGAGATGCCTAAAGTGCGGTACGATAAAACAGCAAAAGAAAAAGTACAAGCGGTTGCAGATACTTCAGTTTTAGCTGTTGCTGATTTACCAATTCATTTTGATGGTGTTAACTTTTTAATTCATCCAATAGGTTCTGTTACAACTGGTGATAGAAGTAGAGCTTATGATGCAGCAAGTTCTAGAAACAATCCAAGTTTTACAGTTTCCAACACCAATGATTTTCAAATAACAGGTTTTTTGACAAACTTAAAGTTTCAAGCTGTAAATTCAGATTCGTTAAAAGTGCTTTCTGAAAAGCCTATTGTTATTGAAACAGCAACTTATTTAAAGACATTTGCTGACAAAAGCAAACTTCAATTTATGGTTTATACCTTGTCAGATTCGGATACAAATAAAGATGGGAAGTTGGATAGAAATGATATTCAATCATTGTACATAAGTACTGCAGATGGTTCAAATTTTACTAAAATTTCTTCTGATTTGAGTGAATTAATCGATTGGAATGTTATTGATTCGACTGGAAAATTATACTTTAGAAGTATTGATGATAGTAATAAAAATGGGGCTTTCGATAAAGATGATAAAATTCATTATCACTTTGTGAACTTACTATCTAAAGATTTAAAAGTCTTAGAGTACAATCCGATTTAGATTTGAATATATGTATTCTAAATACATTCTACTTTTAACTTTTTTTGTGTAAGGGCTTAGTATCTCAGTAGTCTTTATTGGATTATAATAGAATTATTTAAAAACTGTTTCTAATTCTATTATTTCAAAATAGGGATGGTTTTCAAAATACTGTCTCAAAAAAGTTGTGTGACTAGCGCCAAATAAAACTACAATCGTTTTATCTGTTTTTAAATCAATATTTCTAAGAATATTAGTAAATATTTTTAAATTTCTGTCGTAAAAAGAGGTTGCAAATGCAACTCCTGTGTAGTCTTCGTTAACGCCATAACCCAAAGCATAGTGAAGATAGTCATACATAGTTGCTTGTCGCGAATACAAATTATTTAGTTGGATGTAATATTCCATTAATGGTGTATAGGTCAATTTTTTTCTCTTTTCTTTAAAAGGATATTCAGCTTCAAAAAACAAATAGGGATTGACATCATTTTCATGAATTTTTTCATATTCACTTATTTTGTCATAAGGCAATTCTTGTTTAAAATCGGCAGCAACAATTTTTGCATTACTTAAAACTGAGGTGCGGTAGGCTATTTGAACGATTTCGTCTTTCAGTTTTGTTTCATCAGTTAACTTTCCAGATTTATATAGCTCAAATTCTTTGTCTTGTAGATTTTGATTGCTGGGAATATCTTCAATAAAGATTTTATTCACACCAAGATTACTTAATTTATGGGATAAAGAGTCCAATTCAGTTTGACGCTTTTCTGAAAATAAATCTTCAAATTTAGTCGAATTTCTATCAGATGTAGCTCCATAATGAAAAGTTCCGAGAAGTACGACTTTAATTTTTTGATTTTTAGTTTGTGCCAACAAACCTGTTGAAATGACTAGTGCGAAAAGAATGTATCTAAAATTCATTATTGTTCAAAATTATCATAATACGTAAAATCTTTAGTAATTTTTCCGTTTTCGATGGTGAAAATGGTGCAAATTGGCAACTCAAATTTCGAATTATCGGGCGCAGTTCCGGTCGAAATGAATTCTACAACAACATGATTTTCACCTGATGTATACACCGAAAGCACTTTGTCTTTCAAATCGGGAAATGTTTTATTGAGTTCTGAATATTTTTTAGTTGTTTGTTTTCGAGTTTGTTTAACAATTCCGTTACCAAGAGATGGGTCTTTAAATTCTGCAGTTTCAGTATACATTTCTGCCATTTCTTTCCATCTGTGATTGTTGAAATGTTCAAAGTAGGTTGCAACTAATTTTTTGTTTTCCAGTGCTTTGGTTTCAGTAATCTTCGAATGATTTGTACAAGAAAGTAGCAATAACAAACATAAAAGCGGAAATATCTTTTTCATGTTTTTATTTATTAATGGTTAATTTAATAAAATAAATTATTGAGTTGGTTGATTTTTTTTCTTTATTTCAGAAATTTAAAACAAGCAACTTACAACAATTGTTATTGCAGCAACAACGATTTTTACAATTAGATTTATCATAATATAAATTTTTGTAATTAGAGTTCAGTAAAAATAATTTATTTATCAATATAAAAATTGTAAAAATGTAATCTTAAATAAACAACCAATTGACTTCATTATTTTCTTGAGATGAAATGTTTTTGAAAAATTTTTTAGGAGTCATTCCTGTTAACGATTTAAAATCTTTTATCAAATGCGATTGATCATAAAAGAGCATGTCATAACATAAAGATGTTAAATTGTTTTTATTTTTACTATTCATTTGCATTTTTAAAGCCTCTCTAAACCGTTGTGTTTTTTTAAATTCAGATGGCGATTTACACAAGTTAGTTTCAAAATGTTTATTGATATTTTGCCGCGAAATGGTATATTTTTTTGCCAGTTCACTCATCGAATAATCATTTTTAAAATCCACTAGTAATTCATGTAAAAAGGGATGATTGAAGCCAACGAGTTTTGATAACCAATAGTCTTCTATTTTTTCACGTTTTACATCAAGATTTGATTCTTTTAAAATTGAACTAAATGTAGTTGTGTAATCATCATAAGGAATAAAATTTGCAAAAAAATCGGCAGAATAATGGCAAAGTGATTTTGTTATGAATGCATTAATACCAAGTGGTTTGAAATAAAATGTAATTTCGTTAATAGTGCCACTATAACTCAGTTTTATAGGTTTTTTATAGTGACATATTAAATCGGATTGCAATGAAGTTCCTTTTTTTTCAGTTATAGTTCCTTGATTTTCTGAATAAGTAATTTCGGCATTTTCAATGATTGAAACAATACTGTAATTATTAGGAAAGGTGAAGTATTCTACAGGTTGATCTTGCTTGGAGTTAGTCAAAAAATAGTAACCTTCAATGTAGTTTTGAAGAATTTCGTTTTTTGGTTTAAAGAATTTTATATCCAAAGTTTTTTTACTTATAAATTGATAATGTAAAAGTAGGACTAACAACAATTGAACTTAAATAAATACTACCGAAGTGTAATTATTTTAGGATGAATCGTCATTTATATTAGAATATCACTTTCTAAATCAGATTTTTCTATTTCAAAGTCAAATCCGAGTTTGTCAACTAGTTCAATGACCAATTTTTTATACCAATTTTCTGATTTGGGATGAATGTATATTTTTTCTATCAATTGCGTAATATCTACCTCAATTTTCAAACCATCATTGATTTTGATTTCTTGATTTGATAAATCGGCAATAATTCGAACTTCTCTTTCGTACTGAAAACTTTTTCTTTTAAACAAAAAAGGGAAGAAGCTATCGTTAAACGGAATGTACTCTTTTTTATAATCGATATAATTTACTTCTCCTATATATTGATCAAAATCTTTTTCGACTTCCATCGCTTTTTGCAACCGTCCGATAGTAGATTGGATTGCCAATCCTTCGCTGTTTTGTGTAAAAATTTGCCACATGGCAAACGATTCGTATTCGTTGATATGCCAGCTGCTTATGACTACTTTTTCACGCTGCGATTTATAATAATTTAAAAATTCAGGATTGTTTTCAGATAGTTTTTTTATTTCCTCGTAGGTTGGTTCGCTAAAAGTTCCTTCGTATTGGTCTTCAAATTTGTCCGACCGCGACATGAATAATTTTCGAGAAAGAAGTAAATCCAAAAATTTAGACAAATCCAAATATTTCCAAACAACTGTGTCTGGATTTTCGGATAGCGTACTATTTGAATTACTTTTATACATTAATTGGAGTACGAATTAGAATAAATTTTTTTAGTCTCAGTAATTTATGATTCAGTACATTATTCTCGTCTTTTAACGTTTACTCAAAGCTTTGCATCATAACCAATTTAGAATAAGTTCCGTTTATTGCTAGCAATTCATCATGTGTTCCTTGCTCGACAATTTTTCCTTTATTCATGACCACAATGTTATCTGCTTTTTGAATGGTAGAAAGTCGGTGTGCAATTACAATCGAAGTTCTATTTTGCATCATATTTTCCAAAGCAACCTGAACAAATTTTTCACTTTCAGTATCCAATGCCGATGTAGCTTCGTCCAAAATCATTATTGGTGGATTTTTTAAAACTGCTCGTGCAATTGAAAGACGTTGTTTTTGTCCACCAGAAAGTTTATTTCCACTGTCTCCAATGTTGGTTTCAATTCCGTTTGGTAATTCTTTTACGAATTCGTAGGCATTTGCAATTTTTAAGGCTTCAATGATCTCTTCGTCTGTAGCATCTTGTTTTCCTAGTCGAATGTTATTTTTTATGGAATCATTAAATAAAATAGAATCTTGTGTTACTAATCCCATTAAATCACGTAATGATTTCAACGACATATCTTTAATGTCTATTCCATCAATTTTTATAGTTCCTTCGTGAACATCATAAAAACGAGTTAGCAAATTAGCAATAGTACTTTTTCCAGAACCAGATTGTCCAACTAATGCAATTGTTTTTCCTTTTGGGATTTCTAGAGAAAAATTACTTAAAACATTATCATTTTCATATTTGAAATTAATATTATCAATAGTTATTTTATCATTAAAATCTTCTTTTTCAATTGCATCTGGTGAGTCAATTATGGTGTTTTCTTGTTCAAGTAAAGTAAAAACACGTTCTGCAGCCGCTAATCCAGTTTTAACTTGATAAGATGCTTTTGAAATTGCTTTCGCTGGAGTCAAAATCGTGTATGCTAAAGCTATATAGGCTATGAAAGTTGTTGGTGATAATGATTTGTCTACAATAACAAGTTGACCTCCATACCAAAGTAAAACAGCAATTGTTACAATACCTAAAAATTCACTTAATGGTGACGCTAAATTGTTTTTGTTTCCAATACTGTTGGATAATCTTAAGAGTTTTTGCAAAGAAATATTGAATTTTGAGATAAAGATATTTTCTGAATTATATCCTTTAACAACTTTTAATCCGCCAAGAGTTTCATCTAAAATTGAGATTTGCACACCATTTTCTTCTTGAGCTTTAGTTGATTTAGATTTTAAATTTTTACCAACCCTTGAGATGATGATGCCTGAAATTGGAATAAAAATAAAAACAAATAGTGTAAGCTTTGCACTAATTACAAACATTGCAATTATTGAAAATAAAATGGTTAAAGGTTCTCTAACCACAAGTTCTAAAACTTGAAAAAATGAATTCTTAACTTCGTTGACATCGCCTAACATTCTCGACATTACGTCGCCTTTTCTTCTTTCAGAATAATAGGAGATAGGTAAGTTGATAATCACATTGTAGAGTTTTTCTCGTAAATCTTTTAAAACTCCGTTACGCAATCTTGTAACATGATAGGATGCAAAATAATTTGTTAAATTTTTTAAAAATGCGGTTATGATTATTATTGAAATTACAAATAGTATGGCATATTCAAACCCATTACTGTTTGTTAATTCTGTAACCTTATAATTAAGATAATCTTCAGCATAGGCCTTTATCTCTCCAAATTCTGTATATTTTGGTGGTGATGAAATTTGTTCATTCAATCCAAAAATAACATTTAAAGTTGGAATCATCGAAACCATTAGTAAAGTAGAGAAAAAGGCATAAAAAATATTATAGAAAATATTTAAAAGGATGTCTTTTTTATAAACTTTGACAAAAGGAATAAGTTTTTTTAAATTTTCATCCATTAGATTAAATTCATTCCAGCGATTATATTTTTAATTTTTTCGTCCAATTCAGCTGCTACTTTGTCGGCATTTTCAACTGAGTCTAAAGTAGTATTCACACTAAAATAGAATTTAATTTTTGGCTCAGTTCCGCTTGGGCGAGCACAAATTTTAGAACCATCTTCAAGATAGTAAATTAACACGTTGGATTGTGGAATATTCAACGTTTCAATTTCTCCAGAAAACATATTTCTTGATGTCGAATTGTCGTAATCTTCAATACAAACTACACGTTGACCATCAATTTCAGAAACTGGATTTTCACGCAAATCAACCATCATCTGATTGATTTCTTCCAATCCGGCAATTCCTTTTTTGGTAAGGGAAATTAAATATTCTTTGTAAAATCCATGATCTACGTATAAATTCAGCAATTCTTTATATAGAGAACTTCCAGATGCTTTGGCTTGTGCTGCAATTTCGCAAACCAATAAAGTAGCACCAACAGCATCTTTATCTCGAACCGCATCGCCAACCATAAATCCAAAACTTTCTTCGCCACCTCCAATAAATTTTTGGTTCGGAAAATCTTTAATCATTTTGGCAATCCATTTGAATCCGGTTAATCCAACTTTGCATTCAATTCCGTATGCCGATGCTAATTCTTGCATCATTGGAGTAGAAACTATAGTCGAACCTATAAATTCGGTTCCAGTAATTTTTCCGGCGCGTTTCCATTGCTCCAATAAAAAAGCAGTCATGATAATCATGGTTTGATTTCCGTTAAGCAAAATCATTTCTCCTTCATTATTTCTCACAGCAACGCCAAGTCGGTCAGAATCAGGATCGGTTCCAATAACAATATCCGCATTTGTTTTTTCGGCTAGTGCCAATGCCATCGTCAACGCTTCTGGTTCTTCTGGATTTGGAGATTTTACAGTTGGGAAATTTCCATTTGGTTCGGCTTGTTCTGCAACACTATTTACATCAGTATAACCTGCTTTTGCCAAAACACTTGGAATCGATTTGATCGAAGTTCCGTGTAATGACGTGTAAACTATTTTTAAATTTTCTTTAGCAGATGTTGGCGTGTTGAAACTACAATTTTCTACTGTAGATTTTTCAAAAGCTGCGTCAACTTCGGTATCGATATATTCTATCAGATTTTCGTTGGCTTCAAACTTAATTTCGTCATAATTCAACGCTTCAATTAGCTGAATAATTTCGCCATCTTGTGGAGGAACTAATTGTCCGCCATCTTGCCAATATACTTTGTATCCGTTATATTCCGGTGGGTTGTGTGATGCGGTTAATACAATTCCTGCATGACATTTTAAATGTTTCACCGTAAATGACAGTTCAGGAGTAGTTCGCATATCCGAAAATAAATATACATGAATACCATTGGCAGAAAACACATCGGCAACTATTTTAGCCAAAGTATTACTATTATGACGGCAGTCATACGCAATCGCCACTTTTATTTGTTCACTAGGAAACGCTTTTTTTAAATAATCAGAAATTCCTTGCGTATTTTTTCCTAAGGTATATTTATTTATTCTATTGGTTCCAACGCCCATTATACCGCGCATTCCACCGGTTCCGAATTCTAGGTTTTTATAAAAACTTTCTTCCAGATTTTTAGGAGACGAAGTCATCATTTCCTTAATTTCATTGTGCGTAGCTTCATCAAATGTCGGCGTAAGCCATTCATTTACTTTGTCTAATATGTTTTGTTCGATGTGCATTTTTCTAAATTTTAATTAATTAAGATTTATTTCAGTTGCAATTTTGTAACGTTCTTCGTTGTTTTTGGTTCGTAATATTATTTCGCCTAAAAATCCAGCTAAAAATAATTGTGTTCCAATAATCATGGCGGTTAATGCTATATAAAATAACGGATTATTGGCAACCAAAATGGTTTCATAACCGTTGTATAATTTGACAAGTTTTAAAATAATGATTAAAGCTGTCGATAAAAAACCAATCAAAAACATGATTACTCCAAAGGCACCAAAAAGATGCATTGGACGCTTGCCGTAGCGTGATAAAAACCAAATGGTAATCAAATCGAGAAATCCGTTAATAAAACGACTCATTCCAAACTTCGATTCGCCGTATTTTCTTGCCTGATGGATAACCACTTTTTCACCAATTTTTCCAAAGCCTGCATTTTTTGCCAGTACTGGAATGTATCGATGCATTTCACCCGAAACCTCAATGTTTTTAATTACAACATTTTTGTAGGCTTTCAGTCCGCAGTTAAAATCATTCAATTCAACTCCAGATGTTTTTCTTGCAGCCCAATTAAATAATTTTGAGGGTAAATTTTTGGCAACAACCGAGTCGTATCGTTTCTTTTTCCAGCCAGAAACTAAATCGAATTTCTGTTGCGTTATCATTTCATACAATCCAGGAATTTCATCTGGACTGTCTTGTAAATCGGCATCCATTGTAATGATAACATCGCCTTGAGCTTTTGCAAAACCGGCATGAAGTGCTTGCGATTTTCCGTAATTTCTCAGAAAACGAATTCCCTTAACAAATGGATTTTCGTTAGATAATTTTTCAATAACATTCCAAGAATCATCGGTACTTCCATCATCTATAAAGATAACTTCGTACGAATAATTATTACTTTTCATGACTCTTTCAATCCATGAATGCAACTCGGGTAACGATTCTTGTTCGTTTAATAATGGGATAATTATAGATAGATTCATTAATTCTTAGAAACTTTGATTGGCGTCTTTTTTTACAATTGCACCAATTATTAAGGAGTAAATCAAGCCAATAAACGCATACATCACGCAAGTTGCTGGAATTGCAATGGCTGGATTCATAAATTTTCTGCTAAATGATATGGTCATGTCAATTTGTTCTGAAGTTATTGCAGGATTTTTTTCTAACATTACACTTCTCATTTTTTTAAACATTTCTTCAAAATATTCTGGATAAATTAAAACAAATGCAGCTTGAAATAATGAGTATAGTAAAGCTCCAATAACACAAATTGAAACGCCAATTTTAAGACATTCGCCAAAAGAAATAAAACCGGAATTAAGTTTCATTTTATAATTTGTACAACCTAAGTATATAAATAGGAGTGGTAAAACGAGAAAGTTAAGTACTTGAATTGATATGCCGTACGTCTGGTTTGTTTGAGGATCGATGTTTAAAACATAACCTACAATAAATTCAAAAATCATAATTACTCCGAAAAGTAAGGCAAATTGCAAGCCTGACTTAGCTGCAGAAGTTTTTTGTTCCATGTTTAGAGGTGTTTTAAATTAATCTACAAATATAACAATTATCCACACATCGAAAGCGAAAAAATATTTATTGCAATGATGAAAAAAAGCAAAGTATTTATTTGAAATTTGAAATATTATTGTACTTTTGCAAACTGAAATTAAAAATAATAATTAAAAGTTATAGCAAGTCGATACCTTTTTTCAGAAAGCATCAAGACAAGTTATTCCATAAACAAATAAAGATTTACAAGATGAAACAAGGAATTCACCCAGACAATTACAGATTAGTTGCTTTTAAAGACATGTCAAACGAAGATGTTTTTATTACTAAATCTACAGTAGACACTAAAGAAACTATTATTCACGAAGGAGTTGAATATCCAGTATTTAAAATGGAGATTTCTAGAACATCACATCCATTTTACACAGGTAAATCTAAACTTATCGATACTGCAGGACGTATTGATAAATTCAAAACAAAATACGCGAAACACGCAAAATAATAATTGTTGTATAAGTGTTCAAACTTTATTAAGACCTCGAATTTATTCGAGGTTTTTTTATGCAACAAACTTTTGTAACTTTGGCAAAACATTACAAATGATTTAAAATTTTGCGTTTAGCCATTAAACTGAAATCTGAAATCTGAAATCTGAAATCTGAAATTAAAATGAACTATATACTTTTTGACGGAACCGTTCGTAACGCACTTTTGCCATTTACATTCACAAGACCAGTTGCCGATATTCGAATCGGAATTTTAACTATTCGTGAAAAATGGGAGAAATATTTGGGTTCGACCACTACAACTTTGACCGAAGAATACCTTTCTGAAAAGTTTCCTATGGTAGAGTTGGAAGAAAATATAATGATAAATGCTTCGTTTCTTCCTAACGAAGTGCTGTCAGAAATGGTGAGAAATCTCGAAACCAACCAAGCCATTTTTAAAGGCGATGAAGTAATTGCTTTTTTTACAAATGAATCTCAAGAACAGGTAGATTTTGATACCTACGAAATCATAGATTTCAATGAAGATTGTCTTACTGTAGAACATACTTGGGATATTTTCGCCAAAAATGACGCGGCATTAAGAGAAGATTTTGAGTTATTAACCGAAGATAGAACTTCACAACCAATTCCAAAATCGGTAAACGTAATCGCACCAGAATATATATTTATTGAAGAAGGAGCAAAGCTAGAATTTGTAACATTAAATGCATCAACCGGACCAATTTACATAGGAAAAAATGCCGAAATTATGGAAGGTTCTGTAATTCGCGGACCATTTGCCTTGTGCGAATTTGGAAGAGTAAAATTGGCTTCGAAAGTTTATGGCGCAACAACCGTTGGACCACATTCTGTAATTGGTGGCGAAGTTAGTAATTCGATTTTAATGGGTTATTCTAACAAAGGTCATGATGGATTTTTAGGAAATTCTGTTTTGGGTGAATGGTGTAATATTGGTGCCGATTCTAACAATTCTAATCTAAAAAACAATTACGAAGAAGTTAAATTGTGGAGTTATGAAACAGAGAATTTTGCCAAAACTGGATTACAATTCTGCGGATTAATGATGGGCGATCACAGCAAATGCGGAATCAACACCATGTTCAATACTGGAACTGTTGTCGGAGTTTCTACCAATATATTTGGAAGTGGTTTTCCTAGAAATTTTGTACCAAGTTTTTCTTGGGGTGGCGCTTCTGGATTTACAACTTACTTAACATCTAAAGCTTTTCAAACCGCCAAAATTGTTATGGCAAGACGAAATGTAGAATTTTCGGATGAAGATGCTAAAATTTTAGAACACGTTTTTGAAGAAACGAAGAAGTATAGAAAAGAGTAATTACATTTCTTTAGCCACAGATTCACAGATTTTGAATTTATTTTAATCCGTGAATCTGTGGCTCTTTTATTATAATTTTTTACCTAAATTTGCAGTCTCAATTATTTGACAACGATTTCATCAATTGAGCTTACTTATGGAAAATAAAAAGAAAGTAGCATTCTACACTTTAGGATGCAAATTGAACTTCTCAGAAACCTCTACAATTGCTAGAAATTTTCAAGACGAAGGTTTTGAACGAGTTGATTTTGAAGAAGTTGCCGATATGTACGTGATCAATACGTGCTCGGTTACAGAAAATGCCGACAAACAATTCAAGCAAATTGTAAAAAAAGCCATGAAACTCAACGATAAAGCATTCGTTGCTGCCGTTGGTTGTTATGCACAACTAAAACCCGAAGAACTTGCTGCTGTTGATGGCGTTGACCTAGTTCTTGGTGCGACAGAAAAATTTAAAATCACCGATTACATAAACGATTTGTCCAAAAATGATATGGGCGAAGTGCACAGTTGCGAAATTGAAGAAGCCGATTTCTACGTAGGAAGTTATTCCATTGGAGATAGAACTCGTGCGTTTTTAAAAGTGCAAGACGGTTGCGATTATAAATGTACGTATTGCACAATTCCACTGGCAAGAGGAATTTCTAGAAGTGATGCGTTAGAAAATGTATTAAAAAATGCTTCCGATATTTCGAAACAAGGAATTAAAGAAATCGTTTTAACCGGTGTAAATATTGGTGATTATGGAAAAGGCGAATTCGGAAATAAAAAACACGAACATACTTTTCTTGATTTGGTAAAAGCATTAGATGAAGTGGAAGGAATTGAACGTTTGAGAATTTCCTCTATAGAACCGAATTTATTGAAAAACGAAACGATAGATTTTGTTTCTAAAAGCAGAACTTTTGTACCGCATTTTCATATTCCGTTGCAATCCGGAAGTAATGAAATCTTAGGTAAAATGAAACGCCGTTACCAAAGAGAAGTGTATACCGATAGAGTTGAAAACATCAGAAAAGTGATGCCTCATGCTTGCATTGGTGTTGATGTAATTGTTGGTTTTCCTGGTGAAACCGACGAACATTTCTTGGAAACTTATAATTTCTTAAACGAAATGGATATTTCTTATTTGCACGTTTTTACGTATTCTGAACGAGATAATACCGAAGCTGCAACTATGGAAAATCCAGTTCCGATGAATGTTAGAAACAAAAGAAGTAAAATGCTACGAGGTTTGTCGGTTAAAAAACGTCGCGCTTTTTATGAAAATCAAATAGGAACCAACAGGACTGTACTTTTTGAATCTGATAATAAAGAAGGTTACATTCACGGCTTCACCGAAAATTATGTCAAAGTGAAAACGCCTTGGAATCCAGAATTAGTAAATACATTGCACAAAATTAATTTGACCAAAATTGATGAAGACGGAAGTGTACGGTTAGAATTTTTGAACGTAGAAGTTTAAAATATAAAACCCTGAAAATAATTTTTCAGGGTTTCTTTTTTTTAGATATATATATCTTATTAATTTACAGCATCAACTAATCTAATAAACTCCGATTTATAACCTTCGTCATCATTTGATAATCCTGATTTTGCTAATTTTTTAATTGCATCAGAGGAGTTATTTGTAATTAATTTGGATTCTCTCAATTTCAAACCGAACCAAGCCACAGCAGAACCAAATTTAAAATCAGCCGAACTATTTTCTAAGGCAATCGACTTATTTTCGATCGTATTTATCATTTCAAGACTTTTATCTCCATCAGGTTTTTTATATCTAAATTTAATGGTTGCCAATTCGTCCTCATAATTCACATCTTCTTTTTTAACTTTGGTATATTTTAAGTCAGATGGTGTAAAATTACTTTCAACTCCAACAGGAATGATCTCGTACAAAGCCGTTACCGTGTGTCCACTTCCAAGTTCTCCAGCATCAATAGCATCATTTTTAAAATCTTCGGCATTTAGTTTTCGATTTTCATAACCTATTAATCTGTAAGCTTGAACGTGTTTCGGATTGAATTCAATTTGAATTTTTACATCTTTTGCAATGGCAAACATAGAGCCTTTAAATTCTTTTCCTAAAAATCGGTTAGCTTCTTGAATGTTATCGATGTAGGCGTAATTTCCGTTGCCTTTATCGGCTAGAATTTCCATTTTGCTGTCTTTATAATTACCCATTCCGTACCCTAAAACCGTTAAAAACACACCCGATTTTCTTTTTTCTTCAATCAAATCTTCCATTTCAGAATCGGAGGACGCGCCAACATTAAAATCGCCATCGGTAGCAATTATCACACGATTATTTCCTTCTTTAATGAAATTTTGTTGCGCTAATTTGTACGCCAATTCAATTCCTTCACCACCAGCGGTACTTCCGCCACTTTGTAAATCATCAAAGGCATCCATAATTTTTTCTTTTTCATCACCCGATGTTGGTTCCAATACGACTCCTGCCGAACCTGCATAAACTACAATAGAAACTTTGTCTTTGTCGCGAAGTTCTTTTACCAAAATTTTCATCGATTCTTTTAGTAACGGTAATTTATTATCGTCACTCATCGAACCAGAAACGTCGACCAGAAATACTAAGTTAGAAGCAGGTAAATGGGTCATCGGAATGTTTTTTCCTTGCAAACCAATTTTTAAAAGTTTGTGATTGGTATTCCACGGACTTTGGCTGTATTCTGTATTAATTGAAAATGGATGTTGGCCTTCCGGCTGAGGATACTGATACTTAAAAAAGTTCATCATTTCTTCAACTCGAACAGCATCTTTAGGAACTGGTTGTCCGCTGTTTATAAATCGTCTAATGTTGGTGTAAGAAGCATTATCAACGTCGATGGAAAAGGTAGAAAGTGGCGATTTTGTTGGTGATTCAAATTGGTTTTCTTCTAATGCAGCGTAACTTTCATCATTGGCTTCGGGCAATGCATTATCAGAGAATTCGGTTTCGGTAATTACAATTGATTCTGTTGAAGTTGAATCGGTTGTGGCTGATTCAGAGTAATTTGCATTTTTGCAATTGGTAAATAATAGCAATAGAGATGCCATTAAATAAAAATGGAAATTTTTCATTTAAAATTGGTTTTAGAAATTAAGATTGATTTTTTTTGATCAAATAATTTCTAGCATTCCGGATTTACTAGGAGAATTATTTACAATTTTTTGACAATTCAAATTTGATGCCAAATATTTTTGCATTTTCAATTTTTATAATAAAATGCTGTAAAATAAAAGAATAATGTATGGAAATAACTAAAAAAGTTGAGATAAATAAGAGGTTTCAGAATTAGAACTGTGTTTTTATAAAACTAATATTTATAGTGAAAACGAATTTTTGTAATTCTAAAAACGGTCTCACTATATTGTTCAATAAATTCAAATTTGTTCCTTCCAGGTTGTTTGAAATCGATGATTCTTTCGCCTGAAATTTCGTAGTACATTTTGTTTCCTTCAAACATAAATCGTCCGCCATTTTTTCGGTATGCAGAGCGACTTAAATCAAATTCCGATAAATTCCAAGTGGTATTGGCTGCTTCTAATGTATTTGTGTTACAAAACAAACCTTCGGTAATTTCGGTTTTGCATCCATAATATTTGTCGATAGTCTCAAAAAATGAAAGCAGCTTTAAATTTAGTTCTCCAGAATCCATTTGATAAATGTATAAAATTTATTAAAATAAAAAAAACGCTTCATTTCTGAAACGTTTATTTATGATATATTATTTTTACTAACTGCTATCTGCTAACTACTAACTACTATCTGCTATCTGCTATCTGCTACCTGCTATCTGCTAACTACTATCTGCTAACTACTAACTACTAACTACTAACTGCTAAATACTATCTGCTAACTACTATCTGCTATCTGCTAACTACTACCAGCTAACTAAATTTTAATTCCTGGTGGTAATAAATCTTTGTAAATAGAATTTTTTCTAAAAAACAAAGCAATCTTAGGAAGAATAGGAACCACTTTTAACTTGCGTTCGTATGCAATCTCCATAATGTTTTTCAGTAAATCGTTAATGAAGTCTTCATCCGTAAAACCTTCTGGCACATTGATTCTAGTTAGAAAAATTTTCTTTTCTTGAAAAGAATATTCTACTGAAATCAATTTTCCATCTACCAAGGTTTCAAATTGTCGTGAAAAAGTATTGTCTTTAATTTCCATTTTAAGTTAAAAATAACATTCGCTTTATAACTGAATCAATCAAAAGAAGTAATTTTATGCAAATTTCGGAATAAATTATGGATATGTAACCGAAATTATATAAAAATTATGAGTAAGATTCCAGTCTATTTTATGCCAGGTTTAGCCGCTGGTTCGTCAATTTTTGAACGAATTGAGTTGCCAAAAGATGTTTTTGAAATCCATTTATTGGATTGGTTTTTACCAGAAAAACAGGAAACACTTACTAGTTATGCTAAAAGAATGTCCGAAAATGTTAAGCATGAAGATGTAGTTTTAATTGGAGTTTCTTTTGGTGGAATATTGGTTCAAGAAATGGCACAGTTTCTTAAAGTTAGAAAAATTATCATAATTTCTAGTGTAAAATGCAATACAGAATTACCAAGAAGAATGAAAATTGCCAAAACTACAAAAGCCTATAAGTTAGTGCCAACTAGTCTTTTAGGAAATATGGATTTGCTGGTTAAATATGCTTTTGGTGATTTAATGAAACAACGGTTAAAGCTGTATGAAAGGTATTTATCTATGAGTAACAAAGAATATTTAGATTGGGCAATTGAGCAAGTTGTATGCTGGGAGCGAACAAAGATTGATCCAAATGTAATTCACATTCACGGCGATGCCGATGAGGTTTTTCCATCCAAATACATAAAAAAATTCGTAAATATTAAAGGTGGAACGCACATCATGATTTTGAACCGATTTAAATGGCTTAATCAAAATTTACCTAAAATAATTTTAGGTCAAGAATTGTAACTTTCGGCTCAATTGTTGTAGTTTTACCGTTATACCTGAATAGAATAAGAAAAAATCCATAATAAGGAAATTTTAAATTATGAAAAAGATACAAGTTATTGGTGCTGTTGCATTTATTATTTTTACAAGCGGATTATTTATTTTCGCAACATCGACCGAAGAGAAAAAGAAACAATTACACGAAGGTACTTCGCAATATTTTCCTGTTGAAGTAGATTTCTCTGGAGAAAAAGCACCGCTTCAAATTGCAGATGTTAAAGAACGTTTTGACCGAGAATTATTAGTAAATGCGAACTTACATTCGTCCACAATATTGATTATAAAACGAGCTAATCGCGTGTTTCCGATAATTGAACCCATTTTAAAGCAGTATGGAGTTCCCGATGATTTTAAATATCTCGCCGTAATAGAAAGTGCTTTGACAAATGCTGTTTCACCTTCTGGAGCCAAAGGCATATGGCAATTTATGCCCGAAACTGCTAAAGAAAAAGGTATGGAAGTTAACGAAATTGTGGATGAACGTTACCACTTAATTAAAGCTACCGAAGCAGCGTGTAAATATTTATTGTCAGCAAAGCAAAAGTTCGGATCTTGGACTTTAGCCGCAGCATCTTATAATGGCGGTATGACAGGAGTAAACAATAAAATTGCAGAACAAAAAGTTGACAATTATTATGATTTACTCTTAACTGATGAAACTTCAAGATACGTTTTTAGAATTTTAGCGTTGAAAGAAATTATGAAAAATCCAACATTATACGGATTTCAATTGTCTAATAATGAGTTGTATGAAATCATTCCGACCAAAAAATTGGAGGTCGATTCTACCATAACCGATTTGGCTGTTTTTGCTAAAACACAAGGGATTAATTACAAGATTTTAAAAATTCATAATCCTTGGTTAAGAGATAAAAAATTATCTAATCCGACCAAAAAGAAATACGAAATTGAAATTCCTCTTTCTGGATATTAATTTTTTTATATAATTATGATTTATTATATTGTAAAATTACATATTTTATTATTTTGATTTATTTTATTAAATTATTAATAAAAATTAATGAATTTGAGAATAAATTTGAATTAAATGGTATTAAAAAGAATAAATAAAATATATTTGTCAAAGAAATTAGAATTCAAAATGAAAAACACCAACAACATTATCATCTCAATTATTGTCATTCCAGAAATGGAATAGGAGATGTTGTTGTATTTAATCATATAGAAACCTCCTAAAATTTAGGAGGTTTTTTTTATTTGTAAACATGAAATCGCCATTAACAAAACGTTTGCGTAAGCAAACTCCAATAAATAAAAAGGCGATACCATATATGACAAATAACAAATAAATTTTACATATATGAAAAATTTAGCAACTAGTATTATTGTCGTGATTATCATTATTCGCATTACGTGACGAGTCAGGACATTGTATCTCTATACCAACCTTTCTCTAACCAAATTGAGAAAGGTTTTTTTTTAACCAAAACTTTTTGAAAATGTATTTCAACGAAAAAACTACAATTTATTTAAATGGCGATTTTATAAAGGCAACGGATGCAACTACCGATTTATACAGTCAAACTTTACACTACGGATACGGCGTATTTGAAGGAATCCGAGCCTATGACACACATAACGGAACTCGCGTTTTTAAAGCTAAAGAACATTATGAACGGCTGAAAAATTCTTGTGAATTAATAAATATTCCATTCGAATACGATGTTGATGATTTAATTGATCAAACCTACAAAGTCCTAGAATTAAACAACTTTAAAAACGCGTACGTTCGACCTTTAGTTTATTGCAGTCCAAATATGAGCTTGACAAAACCAAATAGCGTTTCCATAATGATTTGCGCATGGGAATGGGGTGCTTATCTTGGAGATAATTTACTAAACGTAACCATTTCTTCCTTCAGCAGACCGCATCCAAAATCTACTAAAATCGAAGCTAAAGTTTGCGGACATTATGTAAACTCAATCCTTGCTGCTTCCGAAGCTAAAGAAAAAGGATTTGATGAAGCCATTCTTTTAGATACCGAAGGATTTCTTGCAGAAGGTCCAGGTTCCAATTTATTTTTTGAAAAAGATGGAAAACTATTCACTCCAAAAACTGGAAATATTCTTCCAGGAATAACACGTGCAACAGTTATGGATTTATGTAGAAATCTTGAAATCGAATTGGTGGAAGGCGAATTTCTACCCGAAGATTTAGCCAATGCTGATGGTGCTTTTTTATGCGGAACAGCTGCTGAAGTCATCGGATTACAATCACTAGAAAATAAAAAATTTACCAAAGAATGGAACGATACTTTAGGTAAAAAACTACAAACTGCTTATAAAAATTTAGTTCTAGAAAAAGAATTACAAGAAACAAATTACTAATGGAATTAAATAAATACAGTAAAACCGTAACTCAAGATCCAACGCAACCTGCGGCACAAGCCATGCTGTACGGAATTGGTTTGAATGACACACAATTGGCACAACCTTTCGTCGGAATTGCCTCGATGGGTTACGATGGAAATACCTGCAACATGCATCTCAATCATTTGGCTTCCTATATAAAAGTTGAAGTAAATGCCACAGACATGGTGGGTTTAATTTTTAACACCATTGGCATCAGCGACGGAATTACCAATGGAACAGACGGAATGCGTTACTCGCTTGTGAGCCGAGAAATCATAGCCGACAGTATTGAAAGTGTTGTTGCTGGACATTATTATGATGCGGTGATTGCAATTCCAGGTTGTGACAAAAATATGCCCGGTTCAATCATAGCGATGGGAAGATTAAATCGTCCTTCGATAATGGTATATGGTGGTACAATTGCTCCGGGGAAATACCAAGGAAAAGATTTGAATATCGTTTCAGCTTTTGAAGCTTTAGGCGAAAAAATTGCTGGCAAAATATCTGAAGAAGATTTCAAAGGAATTATCAAAAACTCCTGTCCTGGCGCTGGCGCTTGTGGCGGAATGTACACTGCAAATACAATGGCAATTGCAATTGAAGCACTCGGAATGAGTTTGCCGTATTCCAGTTCAAATCCTGCCATTAGCGATGAAAAAATCGAAGAATGCAAGCAAGCGGCTCAGTATATAAAATTATTATTAGAGAAAAATATTTGTCCCAAAGACATCATGACGTTCAAGGCTTTTGAAAATGCCATCACAACATTAATTGCGCTTGGCGGAAGTACCAATGCGGTTTTACACATGATTGCTATGGCGAAAAGCGTTGGTGTAAAAATCACTCAAGACGATTTTCAAAGAATCAGCAATACAACTCCTTTAATTGCCGATTTCAAACCAGGCGGAAATTATTTAATGCAAAACCTTCACGAAAAAGGTGGAGTTCCAATGGTTTTAAAGTATTTATTATCCAAAGGAAAATTACACGGCGATTGCTTAACCGTGACCGGAAAAACTTTAGCTGAAAACCTCGAAAATGTTGCAGCTATCAATTTTGAAGATCAAAATATCATCCGACCATTGGAAAATCCAATTAAGGAAACAGGTCATCTTCAAGTACTTTATGGAAATCTAGCGACAAAAGGTTCGGTTGCAAAAATCACAGGAAAAGAAGGCGAAAAATTTGTTGGTCCAGCCAAAGTTTTTGACGGTGAAAAAGAATTAATTCAAGGAATTGAAGACAAAAAAATTCAAGCTGGCGATGTAATTGTCATCAGATATGTCGGACCAAAAGGCGGACCAGGAATGCCCGAAATGCTCAAACCAACTTCGGCAATTATTGGCGCAGGATTAGGAAAAAGTGTCGCTTTAATTACAGATGGAAGATTCAGCGGTGGCACACACGGTTTTGTGGTTGGTCACATCACACCAGAAGCGTTCGATGGCGGAACAATCGCACTTGTAAAGGATAACGATATCATTGAACTTGACGCTGTTTCGAATACCATTAACTTAAAAGTATCCGATTCTGAATTGGATGAACGAAGAAAAAGTCTATTAATTCCGCCACTAAAAGTTACAAATGGAGTTTTATACAAATACGTAAAATTGGTTAAAGATGCTTCTGAAGGTTGTGTAACTGATGAAGATTAAAATACAAATACTATGAAAACATTAGAACTTGACACCATCGAAAAAGCACAGAAACAACCCATTTCCACTTCAGGAAGTTTAGCTGTTATTGATGCTTTATTATCTGAAAATGTAGATACTATTTTTGGATATCCTGGCGGCGCAATCATGCCTATTTATGATGCTTTGTATGATTTTAAAAACAAGTTAAATCACATTTTGGTACGTCACGAACAAGGTGCAATTCATGCAGCGCAAGGTTACGCCAGAGTTAGCGGAAAAACTGGAGTTGTATTTGCAACAAGTGGTCCAGGTGCGACAAATTTAGTCACTGGTTTGGCCGATGCTTTAATTGATTCCACACCTTTAGTTTGTATTACAGGTCAAGTTTTTGCACATTTATTAGGAACCGATGCTTTTCAGGAAACGGATATCATCAACATTACAATTCCAATTACAAAATGGAATTACCAAATAACCGATGCGAAAGAAATTCCAGAAGTTCTAGCAAAAGCATTTTACCTTGCAAAAACAGGTCGTCCAGGTCCAGTTTTGATTGATATTACTAAAAACGCACAACTCCAACTGTTTGAATATATTGGCTATCGTCCTTGCATTCACGTGAGAAGTTATCGCCCTGAACCAATTGTTCGATTAGAATACATCGAAAAAGCCGCAACTTTAATCAATCAAGCGAAAAAACCATTTGTGATTTTTGGTCAAGGCGTTTTATTGGGCACTGCCGAAAAAGAATTTCAAAATTTCATAGAAAAAGCAGGTTTGCCAACAGCTTGGACGATTATGGGAATGAGCGGAATTCCAACCGATCATCCGCTTGGCGTTGGAATGTTAGGTATGCACGGCAATTACGGTCCGAATTTTCTAACCAACGAATGTGATGTTCTTATTGCAGTCGGAATGCGATTTGACGACCGAGTTACTGGCAGATTAGACAAATACGCCAAGCAGGCAAAAATCATTCATCTAGATATTGATCCAGCCGAAATCGATAAAAACGTGCAAACAACTATTCCTGTTTGGGGAAATTGCAAAGAAACTTTACCGTTACTAACTAATTTGTTAGAACAAAAAACGCATCCTGAATGGTTCAAGGAATTTGAAATTAAACGAGAAAGAGAAACCACTTTTTTAATTGAAAAAGAATTAAATCCAACCGATGGCGGATTGACCATGGGCGAAGTAATTAATGTTCTAAACGAATTGACCAATGGTGAAGCAGTAATAGTAACCGATGTTGGTCAGCATCAAATGGTCGCGTGTCGTTATGCCAAGCAAAATAAAACTCGTAGCAATATTACAAGTGGCGGTTTGGGAACCATGGGTTATGCGCTTCCTGCTGCAATTGGAGCCAAATTTGGTGCGCCAGAACGTCAAGTGGTTGCCATTATGGGTGATGGTGGTGCGCAGATGAATATTCAGGAACTGGGAACGATTATGCAATTTCAACCGAATGTAAAAATCCTAATTCTAAACAATAGTTTTCTTGGAATGGTGCGTCAATGGCAAGAACTTTTTCATGAAAAACGCTATTCGTTTACGGACATTCAGAGTCCGAATTTTGTGCAAGTTGCTAAAGGATACAATATTGATGGAAAGCAAATATCCAAACGTGAAGAATTACGACAAGGATTGAAAGAAATGCTAGATCACGAAAGTTCGTTTCTTTTGGAAGTAGCGGTAATTCACGAAGACAATGTTTTTCCGATGGTGCCGCAAGGAAAAGGAGTTGCTGAAATTGTTTTATCGAAAGATGAAATTTAGCTTGAACAATCGAATTAAAATAATTAGACACGAATTTCACTAATTTTCACGAATTAAAAAATGTATAAATTAATTCACATCAATTTTATGTGCCTTGAACAGATTCGTGAAATCATTGAAGATAATGATTCGTGTAAATTAGTGAAATTCTTGTAAAAACCATTATCTGATTTTTGATAATACAATATAGAAGTTGGTCGTGAAATTTGAATTATTTATTAAATGATTAAGTAATTTGAAACTTTAAACTTTAAACTAAAAAACAATGAAAGAAGAATTTACATTGACCATTTACACCGAAAATCAAGTAGGTTTAATCAACAAAATAGCGATTATGTTTTCGCGCAGAAAGATTAGTTTAGAAAGTTTGAACACTTCTCCAAGCGAAATAAAAGACATTTATAGATTTACATTAGTCGTTAGAGAAACCGAAACGGTAGTTAAAAATTTAGTGCGCCAATTAGAGAAAATCGTAGACGTTTTTAAAGTGTATTACAATACCAACGACGAAATTATTTGGCAACAAATGGCGTTGTACAAAGTGCCAACAGCTGTAATCATGAAAGATGTAAAAGTAGAACGTTTACTGAGAGAATTTGGTGCAAAAGCGGTTGTGATTAGAGAAGATTACACAGTTTTTGAAGCGACAGGTCATGATGAAGAAGTGAATAATTTACTGAAAGAATTGGATAAATATGGCTTGATTGAATTTGTTAGAAGTTCAAGAATCGCCATTATCAAATCGAGCGAAGGCGTTCATAAAAAAGTGTTGGATATGGAAAAAAATGATCCGACGAAACAACCAATTAACAACGAATTTCTGAATCATAAAAGTATGATTTTTGAAATGTAAGATTTCAATGGCAATGTCAAAATTCAATTGCAGTATCAAAAATCAAATGCAAAATTCCATAACAATACAAATATAAAAATAGATACAATGTCAAATTATTTCAATTCACTTCCGCATCGACTAAAAGTGCAAGAGTTAGGAAAGTGTGATTTTATGCAAAGCTCCGAATTTGCAAATGGTGTAGCCAAATTAAAAGGTAAAAAAATAGTAATTATAGGTTGTGGTGCTCAAGGTTTGGCGCAAGGTCAAAATTTGCGTGATAGCGGATTGGAAGTTGCCTATGCATTGCGTCAGGAAGCGATTGATAACAAAAGAGCATCGTTTATAAATGCGACCGAAAACGGATTTGAAGTAGGAACTTTTGAGGAAATAATTCCAACTGCCGACTTGGTTTCGAATTTAGCTCCAGACAAACAGCACACGGCTGTAATCAATAAAATTGTGCCTTTGATGAAAAAAGGTGCGTGTTTGTCGTATTCGCATGGATTTAATATTGTGGAAGAAGGAACGCAAATTCGGGAAGATATTACAGTGGTTATGATTGCACCAAAATCGCCTGCGAGTGAAGTCCGAGCGGAGTATTTACGCGGTTTTGGTGTGCCAACATTAATCGCAGTGCATTCTGATAACGATCCAGATGGTGACGGATTGGAAATTGCAAAAGCGTATTGCGTTGGAACTGGTGGCGATAAAGCTGGCGTTTTGTTGTCGTCGTTTGTCGCAGAAGTAAAATCGGATTTGATGGGCGAACAAACCATTTTGTGCGGCTTGTTGCAAACCGGTTCGATTTTGAGTTTTAACAAAATGATTGAAAACGGAATCGATGCTGGTTATGCGTCAAAACTCGTGCAATATGGTTGGGAAGTCATTACCGAAGCCTTGAAAATTGGCGGAATTACCAACATGATGGACCGACTTTCGAATCCTGCAAAAGTAGAATCCTTTAAACTTGCTGAGGAGTTGAAGCAAATTATGACACCATTATTCAACAAACACATGGACGATATTTTATCGGGACAATTTTCGCAAACCATGATGGAAGATTGGGCAAATGGTGATAAAAATTTACTGACTTGGCGAGAAGCAACAGGCGAAACGGATTTTGAAAAAACGCCTGCCGGAACTGTGGAAATTACCGAACAAGACTATTTTGATAATGCAACTTTGATGGTGGCTTTTGTAAAATCGGGTGTGGAATTGGCTTACGAAACCATGACTTCTGCAGGAATTAAAAACGAATCGGCGTATTATGAGTCATTGCACGAAGCGCCATTAATTGCCAACACCATTGCTAGGAAAAAATTATTTGAAATGAACCGTGTAATTTCGGATACGGCTGAATATGGTTGCTATTTATTTGATCATGCTTGCAAACCACTTTTGGCTGATTTTATGAAAAAAGTTGACACTAATTTGATTGGAAAAAACTACAATACAACAGGTAATAACAATGTAGATAATTTCGAATTGGTAAAAATAAACGCTGCCATTAGAAATCATTCCATTGAAATTTGCGGAGCCGAATTGCGCGAAGCAATGACTGCGATGAAGAAAATTGTGGAGTAAAAAGAGTGAAAAGAGAAAAGAATATAGAGAAAAGAATATAGAGAAAAGAATATAGAAAATAGAGAATAGACTTTGAACTTAATTTTCTTAATTTCTTAATGGTTTAAAGAAAAAATAAATGAATTTATTTAACGAAATAGTACAAGCAAGAAATCAATTGGATGGCGTAGTTCAAAACACGCCACTGATTGAAAACCGAAATTTATCCGATGAATTTGACGCAACAATTTTACTAAAACGTGAAGATTTGCAAATAGTTCGTTCGTATAAAATTCGTGGTGCTTACAACAAAATGAGTTCGCTTCCTGACGCCGAAAAGTCACATGGAATTGTTTGTGCAAGTGCTGGAAATCATGCGCAAGGTGTTGCTTATTCGTGTCATTTACTTCAAATTCACGGTGTGATTTACATGCCAAAAACCACTCCGAAGCAAAAAATAAAACAAGTGCAATTGTTCGGAAAATCGTTTGTAGAAATTGTTTTGGTTGGCGATACTTTTGATGATGCTTATGCATCAGCAGTTGAATTTGCTACAGAAAATTATAAGAAATTCATTCATCCGTTTGATGATTATAAAGTCATTGCCGGTCAAGGAACGGTTGGTTTAGAAATTCTGAGTGCCACAAATCAACTTATAGATTATGTTTTTGTTCCCATTGGTGGTGGCGGTTTGGCGGCTGGACTTTCAACAGTTTTTAGAGAATTAAGTCCGAAAACTAAAATCATTGGTGTTGAACCTTTGGGCGCGCCATCGATGAAAACGGCTATTGAAAATGGAGAAAATAGTCCGCTAGAAAGTATTGATAAATTTGTTGATGGCGCCGCGGTAAAGCAAGTCGGCGATTTGACTTTTGAAATTTGCAAAGAGAATCTAGACGATATTATTTTGGTTCCAGAAGGAAAAGTGTGCACCACAATTTTACGTTTGTACAACGAAGAAGCTATGGTTGTCGAACCTGCTGGCGCATTAACAATCGCTGCATTGGATTTTTACAAAGAAAAAATTAAAGGAAAAAACGTAGTTTGTATCGTTTCTGGAAGCAATAATGACATCGAACGCACTGCCGAAATCAAGGAACGTTCACTCCTTTACGAAGGATTGATGCACTATTTTATGATTCAGTTTCCGCAACGTCCTGGTGCGTTGAAGGAATTTGTAAACACCATTTTGGGCGAAGACGACGACATTACTTATTTTCAGTTTGCCAAGAAAACCAGTCGTGAAATGGGTTCGGTTGTCGTTGGATTGGAATTAAAAAATAAAAATGATATTGAACCTATCAAGACGAATATGAAACAACATGGATTTGAATTCAAATACCTTAATGAAAAACAAGACTTATTCGCCCAAATAATTGGATAAAAAAAACGCCGAGAAATTATCTAGACGTTTTTTAAGACTATTGAAATTGATGGATAATGATTAAATTTTCTTCATTTGTTCTTTCATCATCGTAATTTGATCTTTTAGCATGCCTTGCTTATCCAGTTTTTTTACTTCTGCAATTAGATTTGTCGCTTCGATTTTTCTTCTTCTAGACATTGCAATTCCAGCTAAGTTTAATTTTGCTACAGCCAAATCCATATCCATATTCAATCCAAGTTGAATTGCTTTTTTGAAATATTTTTCAGCTTGTAATAAATTGGTTTGCGAAAGCATTAAACCTTGCAAATAATTGTAGTAACCTTGTTGTTTCTGTACCAAAGCCGTTTCTGGATTAGTAATTTTCGAAAGCCATTTTTGAGCTCCAGGAAAGTTTTGTTTACGCAATTGTAAAAAAGCTAATAGTATAAATTCGTTTTTAAAGTATAAAAAAACAGGAATTAACGACACTATTATAAGAAAAATCCCATTACCAATATTACTTTCTGTAAATTGCCAAACCGCTGTAACTAAGATTAAACCTGCAAGAACAAGTTTGATATTTTTGTGAAACATAATTAAAATATTTAAGCTACAAAGGTAATAAAGTTTTTCAAAATATTTTTTATAAAACTACTTGCCAGAAAAAAAAAGGTTTGTATATTTGCACTCGGTTTTGAAAGGACAAATTTTCAATACCTATTAACATTATTATCATCATATTTTAAAGATACCACGTCATGAGCAAAAGAACGTTTCAACCATCGAAAAGAAAAAGAAGAAATAAACACGGATTTATGGACAGAATGGAAACTCCAAATGGAAGAAAAGTACTTGCGCGTCGTAGAGCAAAAGGAAGACATAAATTGACTGTTTCTTGCGAACCAAGACACAAAAAATAATGATTAGCAATAATCAATATCAAGCCGTTACTTTTATTAGTAGCGGCTTTTTTTTAAACTTGTTCATAAATTTTAATAATTTTTAGGAGCTATTTCCAGCTATTCATTGCAATCTTTTTAATTTTAAAGAAAAATTTAAAAGGATTTCCATTACAAACACGAAGTGTTCACCGAACACCTATGAAAATAAATGTTTTAGTGAGGTAATCTGGGCTAGAATAAATCTTCAAAATTCAACATTCGTTAATCGTTATTCAAACTTTAAAATGTAATGTTGAACAGATGAATAAGGAATAACGAATTTTGAAATAAAAATACAACACACAACAACAAACTAACTACAATGCCAAAAGACAATTCAATCAAATCGGTTTTAATTATTGGTTCAGGTCCAATCGTTATTGGGCAAGCATGCGAATTCGACTATGCAGGTTCACAATCGGCACGTTCTATCCGCGAAGAAGGAATTGAAGTAATACTTATCAATTCCAATCCGGCAACCATCATGACAGATCCAAGTATGGCAGATCATGTGTATTTATTGCCATTGACAACCAAATCGATCATTCAAATTTTAAAAGAACATCCTCAAATTGATGCTGTTCTTCCAACAATGGGAGGACAAACAGCGTTAAATCTTTGTTTAGAAGCAGATGAAAAAGGAATTTGGGAAGACTTTAATGTGAGAATGATTGGTGTCGATGTAAATGCCATCAATATTACCGAAGATCGTGAACAATTCAAACAATTATTAGAGAAGATAGGTATTCCAGCAGCACCAGCAAAAACAGCAACTTCGTTTTTAAAAGGTAAAGAAATTGCTCAAGAATTCGGATTTCCATTAGTAATTCGTCCATCATTTACACTTGGTGGAACCGGAGCAGCATTTGTACACAGCAAAGAAGAATTTGACGAAAAACTAACTTACGGTTTAGAAATGTCACCAATTCATGAAGTTTTGATTGACAAAGCTTTATTGGGTTGGAAAGAATACGAATTGGAACTTTTACGCGATAAGAACGACAACGTAGTCATCATCTGTTCGATAGAAAATATGGATCCAATGGGAATTCATACAGGAGATTCGATTACCGTTGCACCAGCAATGACTTTATCGGATACAACGTTCCAAAAGATGCGTGACATGGCAATCTTGATGATGCGTTCCATTGGAAACTTTGCTGGCGGTTGTAACGTGCAATTTGCCGTTTCTCCAGACGAAAAAGAAGATATTGTGGCCATCGAAATCAATCCGAGAGTTTCTCGTTCATCTGCATTAGCGTCAAAAGCTACTGGTTATCCAATTGCAAAAATCGCTTCGAAACTAGCTTTGGGTTATCATTTAGATGAACTTCAAAACCAAATTACCAAATCAACTTCAGCGTTATTCGAACCAACTTTAGATTACGTAATCGTAAAAATACCAAGATGGAATTTCGACAAATTTGAAGGTGCTGATAGAACTTTAGGTCTTCAAATGAAATCGGTTGGTGAAGTTATGGGAATTGGTCGTTCGTTTCAAGAAGCGCTGCACAAAGCAACACAATCACTTGAAATTAAACGAAATGGGTTAGGAGCAGACGGAAAAGGATATAAAAACTACGAACAAATTATTGAGAAATTAACGTTCGCAAGTTGGGATCGAGTTTTCGTAATTTATGATGCTATCGCAATGGGAATTCCGTTGAGCAGAATTCATGAAATTACCAAAATCGATATGTGGTTCTTGAAACAATACGAAGAATTGTATTTGTTGGAAAGAGAAATCACAAACTATAAAATTGACACTTTACCAAAAGAATTATTGCTTGAAGCAAAGCAGAAAGGTTACGGCGACCGACAAATTGCACACATGTTGAGTTGTTTGGAAAGTCAGGTTTATAAATTGCGTGATGACATGAACATCAAACGTGTTTATAAATTAGTTGATACTTGTGCTGCCGAATTTAAGGCACAAACACCTTATTACTATTCGACTTTTGAAGCTGAAATTCAAACAGCAAATGGCGAACGATACGTTCATAACGAAAGTATTGTAACCGATAAAAAGAAAGTAGTAGTCTTAGGTTCAGGACCAAATAGAATCGGACAAGGAATTGAATTTGACTATTCTTGTGTTCATGGTGTTTTGGCTGCGAAAGAATGCGGTTACGAAACGATTATGATCAACTGTAATCCAGAAACGGTTTCTACCGATTTTGATACAGCCGATAAATTATATTTTGAGCCTGTTTTTTGGGAACACATTTACGACATCATTCGTCACGAAAAACCAGAAGGTGTAATTGTGCAATTGGGTGGACAAACCGCTTTAAAACTAGCAGAAAAATTATCTAAATACGGAATTAAAATTCTAGGAACGTCATTTGACGCTTTAGATTTAGCCGAAGACAGAGGTCGTTTTTCAGAATTGTTAACCGAATTAAATATTCCGTTTCCGCAATTCGGAATTGCTGAAAGTGCTGATGAAGCTTCGAAATTAGCAGATACTTTAGACTTTCCGTTGTTAGTTCGTCCTTCTTATGTTTTGGGTGGACAAGGAATGAAAATTGTCATCAACAAACAAGAATTAGAAGAACATGTAATTGATTTATTGAAATCAATTCCGGGAAATAAATTATTGCTTGACCATTATTTGGATGGCGCAATTGAAGCAGAAGCCGATGCTATTTGCGATGGTGAAAATGTGTACATCATCGGAATTATGGAACACATCGAGCCTTGCGGAATTCACTCAGGTGATTCGAATGCGACTTTGCCACCATTTAATTTAGGTGAATTTGTAATGCAGCAAATAAAAGATCATACTAAGAAAATCGCTTTGGCTTTACGAACTGTTGGTTTGATAAACATTCAATTTGCGATAAAAGATGATACGGTTTATATCATCGAAGCCAATCCAAGAGCCTCGAGAACGGTTCCGTTTATTGCAAAAGCCTATGGCGAACCTTATGTAAATTATGCAACCAAAGTAATGCTTGGTGAAAATAAAGTTACCGATTTTACGTTCAATCCGCAGTTGAAAGGTTACGCGATTAAGCAACCAGTTTTCTCTTTCAGTAAGTTTAAAGATGTGAACAAGGCACTCGGACCAGAAATGAAATCGACAGGCGAAAGCATTTTGTTTATAGACGATTTAAAAGACGATCAGTTTTATGAATTGTATTCTAGACGAAAAATGTATTTAAGTAAATAAAATTTAAAAAATGACTGTAATGAATCTAATTAAAAAAAGCGCCCTTGCTATCGCAGTTTCACTTTTATTTGCTTCCTGCAACAAAGACGAAGAAAATAACTCCACGCCAGCACCTGTTGACTATGCTACACAATACAACATTGATATTGCTAAAATTGAAAATTACTTAAAAACACATTCGGTAACTGTAACGAATAATCCTGGAGCAGCGAACGATCAGAATGCGGTTTTCACTGAGGTTCCTAGTTTAAGCGAAGAATCAATTTGGGGAAGCAATCCTACAGTTCCAAAAGCTAGCTTATTGGTCAAAAATGTGACTTTTGCTAATGTGGTTCACAAATTGTATTATTTAAAATTTCGCGAAGGAGTAGGTACAAGTCCGTCAAGTACTAATCAAATTACTGTTGCTTACAACGGGTTTCTGACAAATAATTCGGCGTTCGATGCTTCAACTGGTGCAACTTTTACTTTAAACCAATTAATTGGTGGATGGCAACAAATTTTCCCAGAGTTCAAAATGGGAACAGTAATCGGCACCAATCAGTATGAAGATTTTGGTGCTGGAGCAATGTTCTTGCCTTCTGCTTTTGGATATTACAACTTTAGTCCTGCAGGTTCAATTCCTGCGTACAGTCCGCTGATTTTTAGCTTTAAACTATACCGAGTTTTCTAAAAAGAATTCATAAAAAATCCCAATTAAGTTGGGATTTTTTTATTTAATTGCGGGAAAGTAAATGTCGAACGATGCTCCTTTATTAATTTCGCCCGTGGCGGTGATATAACCGTCATGGTTTTCGACAATCTTCTTTACAATGGCAAGTCCAATTCCGGTTCCTAAGTATTTTTCTTTACCGTGAAGTCGTTGAAAGACTTCAAAAATTCGTTCACCATATTGTTGATCGAAACCAATTCCATTGTCAGAAATTTTGATGTTACAGTAATTTATATTGGGTTGAAGATTACTCTTGTTAAGTTCTATTCCTTTTGCAATTCTGCATTCTATTTTTATATGCGGCTTTTCAGATTCGTTTGAAAATTTAATTGAATTGCTAATAAGATTGTATAAAAGTTGACGAAATTGGAAGGTTATAATTTTTACTTCACATACTTCAATGATTTCGACATGCGCATTTTTAGCAGCAATTTCTTCTGCTAAATCCTCTTTTACATCATCAATAATAGTTTTTAAGTTAACTTTTTCTAATTTTTTTTCGTTCGTGTTTGTTCGAGAATAGGCTAATAAATCTTCAATTAATGTTTGCATTCTTTTTGCTGCATTCTGCATTCTATGAAATTTATCTTTTCCATTTTCTGATAAATTTTCAAACTCCTTTTCTATTATCTGTGTTGAGAAAATTTGAATTTTCCGTAAAGGTTCTTGCAAATCATGACTTGAAATATAAGCAAATGATTGAAGTTCTTTATTCATTTTTTCCAACGCATCATTTTTGTGTTGAAGTTCTTCGGCATTTTTACGCAGTGTATCTTCGGCATTTTTCTTTTGCGTAAGGTCGTGCGTAAATTTTGAGTATCCTATAACGTCACCAGAATCATTGCGAACGGCTGTTATCACTACGTTTGCCCAGAAATGAGATTTGTCTTTGCGAACACGCCAACCTTCTTGAACAGCTCTTCCAGTTTGAAATGCTTTTTTTAATAATTCTTCGGGTAAATTATTTTCTCTATCTGTTTCTGTATAAAAAGTTGTAAAGCTTTTTCCAATGATTTCTTCTGCTGAATACCCTTTAATTTTTTCGGCACCTTTGTTCCAGTTTTCTACAATTCCATCGGCGTTAATATACAATATGGCGTAATCTTGAACCTCTTCGACCATTAAATGGTATCGTTCTTCGCTACTTTTTAAATTTTTATTTAGAAGTTGTAATTCTTGAGTTCGTTGTTTTACTTGTCGTTCTAATTCGTTAACGAAATTTTTTTGGTCTTGAATATCGGTGCTGGTTCCAACCCACATCACAATCTTTCCCTCTTCGTCTTTTTGTGGTATTGCACGACTTAGTTGCCATCTATACGCACCATCATGTCTTCGAAAGCGATGTTCAAATAAAAAGTCATTACCTGTACGTATTGCTTTGGTCCATTCTTCAATGTTTTTCTGGCGTTCGTCTGGATGAACAATTTCGATCCAGCCAACTTTGTCTATTTGTTTTTTAGAAAATCCAGAAAATTCAAAAACCGATTTATTGAAATAATTTATATTTCCATTTGTATCTGATGTCCAAATTTGTTGCGGCATGGAATCGGCAAGGAGTCTAAATTTTTTTTCACTGTCTTCTGTTTTTATTCGTGCTTCAACTTTATCGGTTACATCATTTACGGTAATCATAATACCTGAAATTTCACCTGTTGTTTCAAAAAGCGGTGCATATTCATAATCAAGATAAAATTTCTTTATACCATCATCTCCACTAACAAGCGCTGCCGATTCAACTTCGCGATGGGCAACACCTGAGTTAAAAACATTCTTGAGCAGTTCGACGTATTTTTGTTCTTTAAGTTCAGGGAAAACGTCGATAATTCCAATGCCAACAACTTCGTGTTCTTTCTTTCTCCAAATGGTTTCAAACATGGCTTTGTTTGCCATTTCTATAATAAATTCACTACCTCGTAGAATTGTCATTGGAATAGGCGAATTCATAACCATAGTTCTGAATTGCTTTTCGCTTTCGGCTATGAAATGTTTTGCTTTTACCGATTGAGTTACTTCGCTTGCAGTAACAATTATTCCAGAAATTGATCCATCATCTTCTCGTAAAGGTGAATATAAAAAATCAAAGTAGGATAATTCGTTACTTCCGTATCGATTTACATTTAAAGGATACTCAATACCATGATACGGTTTACCTGTTTCTAGTACATTTAAAAGTAATTTTTCAACTGATTCTTTAACTTCTGGTAATGATTCGAATAAAGGTTTTCCAACAAATGTTTCCTCTTTTCTGTCTACTAGAAGTAAGTAGGTATCGTTAGCCATTTCGACGACAAAGTCTTCTCCTCTTAAAATAGTGATTCCTATTGGAGCTTGCTTTACGGTATTTCTAAATCGTTCATCAACTTCTTCCGCTTTTTTCTTGGCTAAATTTAGATCGGTAACGTTGGTAGAAGTATTCATAACGCCATACACGCTTCCATCAGAATTGAAGATGGGTGTGTAGGTATAGTTGTAAAAAAAAGTTTCTAGATTTCCATTTATGCTAACTTGAACTTCTCTGTTTTTCCCATAATAGGGTTTTCCAGATGTAAAAACTTGATCAAGTTGTTCGTTTATATTTTGACTTTTCATCTCGGGCATAACGTCTTTAAAGCGTTTTCCTATAAGGTTTGGTCCTTTTCCCCAAGCTTTTTTTAAGGCATCGTTGGCAAATTCAATTTGCATTTCTTTTCCTTTGTAAAGTGCAATTGGAAAAGGTGCATTTTCTACAATACTTCTAAGTTTTTGATCACTTTCTTCTAGTTTTTGTCTAGCTATTACTTGTGTAGTAACATCATTGGCAATCACTACAATACCATTGATACTGTTGTCTTCTTCTCGAAAAGCTTCGTAAACAAAATTTACATAAATAGTTTCTAAAACTTGATTTCGAAGCAGTGTAACCGGGCGTTCGTAAGCTGTATATTTTTCGCCGCTTAAAAAAACTTGTTGAAGTAATTCTTCTAAGCCTTGATCTTTAACTTCTTGTAGACCTTCAAAAAGAGGTTTGTTTAAAATGTCTTCTTGTTTTTTATCCCAAATATCAAGCATAAATTGATTAGCGATATCAACGATATAAGTTGCGCCACGCAGAAAACACATAGCAACTGGCGCTTGCATTATGTTTTTAAAATATCTAGAATTACTTTTTTTTAAATGCTTGGAAGTTAGGTTTTTTTCGGTAGTTTCGAGTACTGTAACCAGCATTCCTCCGATTGTTCCATCTTCTTTATGAATCGGACTGTAAGCAAAGTCAAAATAACAATCGTCGAGCGATCCGTTTCTATGTAATTGCAAAAAGAAATCAGATTGTCGTACAATTTTACCGTTCATAGCATCGTCGAACATTGGGCTAAGAATATCCCACACTTCTTCGAAAGTATCGAACGAACTTTGTCCTAATACTTGTGGATGTTTTGTAGACCCAAGTATCGGACGATAGGCATCATTATAAAATTGTATAAAATCTTTTCCCCAGACAATCATCATTGCAAATGGATTGTTTATTATAACTGAGATCATAGTTTTTAAACTTGATGGCCAGTTTTCTGGTTTTCCTAAAGTTGTTTTGCTCCAGTCTTTTTCTCTAATAAGTTTTCCCATTTCTCCACCATTTTGGAGAAAATATAAGCTGTTTTTTTCTGAAGCACTCATAAACTTATTATGATTGGAGTATAAATTTATCTTTAGAAGGTTTTATAAAATTATTAGTAGATATGATCGTAATCACATCATGAATAACTTTTTTTAACTTTGAAAAATCTCCTGGTTTTCTTAAGTAATAATGAGCTCCATTATTGTATAAAGTGTCTACAACATCCATATCCATAGAGGTTGAGAAAATAATTATTGGAAGATTTTGAAGTTCTGAAATAAGTTTTATTTCGGCCAAACATTCAAAACCACTTTTTCGAGGCATATTTAAATCTAGAAAGAGTGCATCGGGTAAATTGTCGTAACTCTTATACAACCAATTCATTAGTTCTTCACCGTCATAAACAGTTTTTAATGAAGATGTAACTGGTAATTCCTCCAAAGCTTCTTTAAAAAAAAGGCAATCGTCAGCATCATCATCAGCTAAAAGTAGTTTGTGGATAGCGGAATTCATATAATTTGTAATTGGTTAGGTTTAAGATTAGGGCAGCTTCTTAAAGTTAACGAAGTTATGAAAATTTTATGAACTGTTTAGCGTTATGTACTTTTTTTTAATAAATGACTAGTTAGTACATATTATAAAATTTATTTAAGCAATGTCCTTTAAATCAGTTGGAAAAGGTCGGTAGGAATAATACTGTAAAACTTCTTCTATTGCATATTTTAAAGCTTCGTTAATTGGGACAAGTTTTAGTGCTAGTTCGAAGTCAATTTGGGCCAGCTGCATGTAATAATCAGAAAAAATTGGAACGTAGATTCCTTTAGATATTGCTTCGGCAGTTTGTTGGTATTGTTCTTTTTGATTTTCTTTAATTAAGTTGCAAGTTGCAAGTTTTAATTTACCATATTGATTTTTACTTGCAGCATATCCAAAAAGCCGACAAATTAATCCACGGTATTTATAGTTGGTACACCTGCCATTTTCTTGATCTACGATGCTTAATGGTTTGTAAATAGTGCATAAAGATGTTGTTTTTTGACTTAACTGTTCCAACATGTTTTCTGCTTCATTATTCACAAAAAGATGAAGTGCCCAAGGTAAAAACTCTAAAGGTGAAGCATCAATATTGGGAGTTGTGCAACATTTTCCGCAGCCAGAGAGGCAGTGTAATGAACTGGCTTTTTGAAAAGTATTAATTTCAATTTCCAACTTTGCAAATAATTGTTCTACTAATTCAACCTTACTAATTAGTGTCATTTTTTTTGTAAGGTAGTCTTTTCAGAATGCTGTTAGCTTTTTATATAACTTTTTTTAGATATATTTTAAATTCGCTTCCAATTCCTATTTCAGATTGAACTTCAATTTTACCATCTAGTTTTTGAATTAGTTTTTGTACTGTTGATAGTCCAATTCCAGTTCCTTTATTAGCAGCGCGATCTTTTTTTCCTAGGGTTTCAAAAATTTTGAATATTTTCTCAAAATTAGCTTTGTCAATTCCTATTCCATTATCTTTTATTGAAATGATATCAAATTCGGTAGTTGATGAAAATGTTACTGAAATGACTCCTACCGCTTTATCATTATATTTTATGGCGTTACTAAGTAAATTGTATACTATTTGACCAAGTGCAGTTTTATTTGATTTGATTTTGTAATTTTTCTCAGGCAGTATCAATTGAAATTCTTTTTTGGTGTCAAGTAAATCGAAAAGATACAACAGCATGTCGTTCAGTCTAATGTTTTCGGTAACATTTACTTCCAAATTATCATATTTATAATAATATAAAATGGCATCTACCAGCTTTTTTAGTTCGTCTGATGAGGTTTCGATGTAAGAAAGCATTTCCAGTCCTTCTTCATCAAGTTTACAAGTAGGGGATTCTTTTATTAAAGTTGTTAAGGAACTTATGTTGTTTAAAGGCGATTTTATGTCGTGTGAAACTATTGCTGCAAATTGCTCTAAATCTTTATATTTTGCTAGTAGCAGATTATGGTTTTCAACCAATTCAAAGTTTTTTTTGCGAAGTTCCAGCAGTTTTATAACTTGATTGGCAAGCTTCTCGAGCGCTCTTTTTTGAAATGAATTTAAAATTTTGGGTTTATTGTCTATAACACAAAGCGAACCTAAAGCAAAGCCTTCGTTGTCGATTAAGGGTATGCCAACGTACGATCTAATGTGTGGATATCCCACTACATTTGGATAGTTTTGAAAGCGAATGTCTTTGTGAGTGTCTTGTACTTCAAATATTTTTTTGGGATCATTTATAGCATGTGCACAAAAAGAATGTTCACGTGGATCTTGAGTAAAATCAATTCCAACTTTAGCTTTAAACCATTGCCTTGTACTGTCAATTAAAGTAATGGTAGAAATTGGAGTTTCACAAATTTCTGAAGCAAGTTGAACAATATCATCAAAATCTTTTTCTGCTGCTGAATCTAAAATTTGATAAGAAAGAAGCGCTTTTAATCGTTCTTTTTCATCTGTAGGGATTTTTGGGGTAATCATTTATTATGGTATGTTTTTAAAGTAGATTTACTCTAGCTTTTATAGTAGTAATTTTAAATCAAAATTAGGCGTTTTTTCTTATAAATAATGTTACTTTAATATAGGATTAACAAATGTATGAATGCAAAAAAAAAGCCCTACTTAAAAAAAGTAGAGCTGATATGATTGGATCTTAATTTTATTATTTTCTCTTAATAACTTTTTCTACAGCTTCAACAATTGCCTGGTTGTTTAGTTTGTATTTTTCCATTAATTGCTCTGGAGTTCCGCTTTCGCCAAATGAATCTTGAACTGCTACAAATTCTTGAGGTGTTGGATTGTTTAAAGATAAAGTTCTAGCAACGCTTTCTCCCAAACCACCTAGAATATTGTGTTCTTCAGCAGTAACTACACAACCTGTTTTACCAACCGATTTTAGTATCGCTTCTTCATCTAACGGTTTTATTGTGTGAATATTTATTACTTCTGCCGAAATTCCTTTTGCTTCAAGAGCTTCTGCTGCAATTAATGCTTCCCAAACTAAATGTCCTGTTGCAATGATTGTAACATCTGAACCTTCGTTTAATACTATTGCTTTTCCAATTACAAATGGTTCATCGGCAGGCATAAAATTAGGCACAACTGGACGACCAAAACGCAAATAAGCTGGACCATGATGATCGGCTAAAGCTAAAGTAGCTGCTTTTGTTTGATTGTAATCGCAAGTATTGATAACAGTCATTCCTGGTAACATTTTCATCAAACCAATATCTTCTAATATTTGGTGTGTTGCTCCATCTTCTCCTAATGTTAATCCAGCATGAGAAGCACAAATTTTTACATTTTTATCAGAATAAGCTACCGATTGACGAATTTGATCGTAAACTCTTCCAGTAGAGAAGTTAGCAAATGTTCCAGTAAACGGGATTTTACCACCAATAGTTAATCCAGCTGCAATTCCAATCATGTTGGCTTCGGCAATTCCAATTTGGAAAAAACGTTCTGGATGATTTTTTTTGAAATCGTCAAATTTTAATGAACCAATTAAATCGGCACATAATGCAACTACGTTTTCATTTTTTTGTCCCAATTCGGTCATTCCTGCTCCAAATCCTGAACGGGTATCTTTACTTCCTGTGTTTGTATATTTTTTCATTTTAATAAATTGAAAGATAAAAGATTTTAAAATTGAAGATTCAGAGAGATATCTGAAATCTGAAATCTAAAATCTGCAATCTAAAATTAATAATCTCCTAAAGTTTCAGCGTTTTGTGCAAGTGCATTTGCTAGTTGTTCATCATTTGGTGCTTTTCCGTGCCAAGCGTGGGTGTGCATCATATAGTCAACTCCATTACCCATTTCGGTATGCAATAAAACGCAAACTGGATTTCCTTTTCCGGTTCTAGATTTAGCATCGTTCATTCCAGCAACGATGGCTTCAATATTATTTCCTTCTTTAATTTCTAGAACATCCCAACCAAATGCTTCAAACTTAGCACGAACACTTCCCATGTTTAAAACTTCGTCAGTTGTACCGTCAATTTGCTTTCCATTTAAATCGATTGTAGCAATTAAATTATCTACTTTTTTAGCAGAAGCATACATTATTGCTTCCCAATTTTGTCCTTCTTGCAATTCTCCATCGCCTAAAAGAGCATAAATTAAATGATTGCATTGGTTTAATTTTTTAGCTTGTGCTGCTCCAATTGCTACAGACAATCCTTGTCCTAGTGAACCCGATGCAATTCGAACTCCTGGCAAACCTTCATGTGTTGTTGGATGTCCTTGTAAGCGCGTATTTAGTTTTCTAAATGTTGCTAATTCTGAAACAGGAAAGTAACCGCTTCTAGCCAATACGCTATAAAAAACTGGAGAAATATGACCGTTTGAAAGGAAAAATAAGTCTTCACCAATTCCGTTCATGTCAAAGCCTTCTTTTCTATCCATCAATTCTTGGTATAGAGTAACCAAAAATTCGGTACAGCCTAATGAACCTCCTGGATGTCCAGAATTTACAGCATGAACCATTCTTAAAATGTCTCTTCGTACTTGTGTTGTAAAATCGTGTAGTTGTTGTGTGCTAGTTTTCATTTTGTTTGTTAAAGTTAAACTTCGGCAAAGATAATCAGATAATTCGATTTTTAGATTATTGAATTTTTAGAGTTTTAAAAAGTTATCTACAAAAAAAATCCCGCCGTAGCAGGATTGATTTTATGTAGAATTATTCTCTCTTGTAAGCATGGATGGATTGCCCAACAAGTTTCCAATTTCCATCAAATTTTTCTAATAGTCTAATTTCGTAAGAATAGGTTTTTTCACCTTTGCTGTTGGTAGATTCTTCATCATGACTTACATAGGCAATGTTGTTGTCAATTTTTATTTTGTAATTCGTATTTTTTGAACTTCCACCACCGCTGTTTTTAATAGGAGCAATCATTGCAGTTGGAGGAATGTCTAGTGCGATTCCATCTGCTGTTGAAACCAAAACCTTACTGTAAGGCTGGATTTTCCAACAAGAAGCATGCCCTTCACTATCGCCAGAACGCCATGTTGCCGATTCTTTTTCGAGTAAATCTGTAATGGCTTTCTCCTCATCGATTTTCGAACTACAACTTACAAGAAATCCACAAAAAAATATCAAAAAAAATAATTTTATCTTCATTTTAACAGGTTGGTTTTGATTAAACTTACTTTCAAAATTACAATTTTCTATTAAGTTTACTATTAGATATTCTAATAAAAATTATACGTTTTGTGTTTACAGTACTTTAAGCCTTAAAATGTTAAGCGCTTTTAAGAAAAAACAAAATAGTTTAAAATAAAAAAATCCCAACTAAGTGGGATTTTAAAAAAGTGATTAAATTTTATCGGTTTCGGTAACCGTGTGAATTAATTTTTTATTTACAAATTCATCAATTCCCAAAGCCGAAAGTTCTCTACCATAACCGGATCGTTTTGTTCCGCCAAAAGGCAATTTTTCGTTTGATCTTGTGGGTTGATTGATGAATACCATACCTGAATCAATTTGTCGAGCTATTTTTTTAGCTCGTTCAATATCTTTTGAAAAGATGGAACTTCCTAAACCAAATCGGGTTGCGTTAGCCAATTCAATTGCTTCTTCTTCGCTTTTAACACTATAAAAACTTGCTACAGGACCAAATAATTCTTCTTGATAGGCCAGCATGTTCGGTTTTAAATTGGTCAGAATTGTAGGTTGCATAAACGCGCCTTTTAAATCAGCTTGTTTTCCGCCAGTTACTACTTTAGCACCTTGTTTGATTGTAGTATTTACTTGTTCCAAAAGTGTGTCTAGCGCGTCTTGACTTGATAATGGACCAAGTTGTGTTCCTGAATCCATTGGATCACCAAGTTTAATAGCTTCCATTTTTTTGGTAAATTTTTCTAAAAATTCGTCGGCAACTTTTTCTAAAACTATAAAACGTTTTGACGCAACACAGCTTTGGCCATTATTGACCAATCTACCTTTTATGGCCAAATCAGTTGCACGATCTATATCAGCATCTTCTAATACAATAAACGGATCATTTCCGCCTAATTCTAGTACTGATTTTTTAATGTTTTTTCCAGCAATTTCGGCTAGTGATGCTCCAGCATTTTCACTTCCTGTAAGACAGGCGCCCTGAATTTTAGGATTTTCAATAATTTTCTTTATTTTTTTTGATGCTAAAAATAAATTAGTGAATAATCCTTTTGGTGCATTATTTTCGGTAAATAAGTCTTGAAACGCTTGAGCACATTGTGGTACATTGGACGCGTGTTTTAACAAAATCGTATTTCCAACCATTAAATTTGGTGCTACAACACGAGCAACTTGATAGAACGGAAAATTCCATGGTTCTACTGCAAGAATAACTCCAATAGGTGCTTTAGTTATTACAGCTTCTCCAACATCAGTTGTGATTTTTTCGTCCTGAAGAAATGCAGCACCATTTGTAGCATAATAATCAAAAATATTGGCGCAATAATCAATTTCATATTCTGATTGCGCTATTAATTTCCCAATTTCACTAGTAATTAGCTCCGCCAATTCTTTCTTTTTAGCTCTAAAAGTTGATGCTATTTTTGCAAGTAACGCAGCACGTTCTTCATAACTAGTTAGCTTCCACTTGTTGTAAGCATCGTGTGCATCATCTATCGCTTTTTCTACTTGAGCGTCGGTTGTTTCTTCAAATGTTTTGAGTGTTTCAAATGTATATGGATTGATAGATTTTAGTGACATGTGTAAACTAGGTATTTATGATTTATAAAAAGTATTGTAAAATTAGTTCTGATTTTAAGTTGAATAGTACTATTTTTTCATGAATCGGCTTAATATCCAAATTATAATTGCAATAACAGCTACTACGATGAATATTCCAACACCCATTCCTGCTTTAAAAATACCTTCAATTACCGAACAACTTGTAAATAGAAACGAGATTAAAAACAACGGGATGATTTTTTTGAGTAAATTTTTCATGATATTTTGGTTTTAAATTGTTAATTTTTGATTGAATCAAAGTTCCTAATTTTACTTATTTTAGTTCTTATATTATTATGGTTTTATGTTATATTATTACCTTATTACATTTCATTTTGGGATCAAAATCACAAATCAATATTAAAAAATAAGAATTCGTAATCCATAATTCGTATTTCTGTTATCTTTGCCAACTGTAAAAATGTTATATGAAGTTTGAATTATTACAAAAAGACCCAAATTCTAAAGCTAGAGCTGGAAAAATAACTACTGATCACGGTGTTATTGAAACGCCAATATTTATGCCTGTTGGTACTGTTGCATCGGTTAAAGGTGTGCACCAACGCGAGTTAAAAAATGACATCAATCCTGATATTATTTTAGGAAACACCTATCATTTGTACTTACGTCCGCAAACCGAAATTTTAGAAAAGGCTGGCGGTTTACACAAATTTATGAATTGGGATCGTAATATCTTAACTGATTCTGGTGGTTATCAAGTGTATTCGCTTTCCGCAAATAGAAAAATTAAAGAAGAAGGTGTTAAGTTTAAATCGCATATTGATGGTTCTTATCATTTTTTTACACCAGAAAATGTAATGGAAATTCAGCGCACTATTGGGGCTGATATTATCATGGCATTTGATGAATGTACACCCTATCCATGCGATTACAGATATGCACAGCGCTCAATGAAAATGACGCACCGTTGGTTGGATCGATGTATCAATCATTTGGATAAATTGCCTTTCAAATATGGTTACGAGCAAACATTTTTTCCGATAGTTCAAGGAAGTACCTATAAAGATTTAAGAAAACAATCGGCCGAATATATTGCCAATTCTAATCAGCAAGGAAATGCAATTGGCGGACTTTCAGTAGGCGAACCTGCCGAAGAAATGTATGCCATGACCGAAGTGGTGACCGAAATTTTACCAGAAGACAAACCTCGATATTTAATGGGTGTTGGAACGCCAATTAATATTTTGGAGAACATTGCACTCGGAATTGATATGTTTGATTGCGTTATGCCAACTCGTAATGCAAGAAATGGAATGCTATTTACCGCTAACGGAACCATAAATATTAAAAATAAAAAATGGGAAGCCGATTTTTCTCCAGTAGATGAAATGGGAATCACGTTTGTTGACACAGAATATACAAAAGCGTATTTGCGACATTTATTTGCTTCTAATGAATATTTAGGAAAACAAATTGCGACTATTCATAATCTAGGATTTTATATGTGGTTGGTTCGCGAAGCTAGAAAACACATCATTGCTGGCGATTTTAGGGTTTGGAAAGACATGATGGTTAAAAATATGAGTCAGCGTTTATAAGTTTTTAATTTCACAAAATAGAGTAGATGAAGTTTTTAAGCATTATTGATAAGTACATTTTAAAACGGTATTTGGCTACATTTTCGGTCATGTTGCTTATGTTTATTCCTATCGGAATTGTAATTGACGTATCCGAAAAAGTCAATAAAATGATTGAGAATAAAGTTCCTTTCAAAGCTATTGCTTCCTATTATGTGGACTTTACAATTTACTTTGCCAATTTACTTTTTCCTATTTTTCTGTTTCTTTCAATCATTTGGTTTACTTCTAAATTAGCCAATAATACCGAAATTATTGCCATACTAAGTTCTGGTATCTCGTTTACTAGATTCTTACGACCGTACATTTTTGGAGCGGTAATTGTTTCAATATTTGCCCTTTTGATGGGCTTTTTCTTAGTACCGAAAGCCAGTGATGGATTTAAAAACTTTAGATACATGTACTTAATTGGTGGTGGCCAAAGTGAAATGAGAGAAAGCTCGAATGTATTTAGACAAATCAGTAAAGATGAATATATATTTGTAAGTAGTTTTAACAATGTTTCTCAAATGGCTTTCGATTTTTCTATGGAAAAATTTGACAAAGACAAGCTAAAATATAAAGTTACTGCAAGTAGAATTAAGTGGAATGAAAAGAAAAAAACATACACACTTTTTAATTATAAAAAACGAAAAATAGGCGAAGTTAACGATCAATTATTTTCAGAAGAAAAAAAAGATACCGTTTTTAAATTTGATTTAGAAGATTTAACTCCTGTTGTGTATATCGCTGAAACACTTCCATATTTTGAATTGACAAAATTTATTGATAAGGAACGAGAAAGAGGTTCGTCGAACATAAACACATATTTGGTGGTACTTTATAAAAAATATAGTATTCCAGTTTCGGCTTTTATTTTAACAATTATTGCTGTTTCTGTTTCGTCAATGAAACGTCGTGGCGGAATGGGAATGAATCTTGCTATCGGAATCTTATTAGCATTTGCCTTTGTATTTTTAGATAAAGTTTTTGGTGTATTGGCTGAAAAATCTACGTGGCCACCAATAATTGCTGTTTGGATTCCAAATTTTGTTTTCGGAATTTTAGCTATATTTTTATTACGCAATGCCAAACGATAATCTTAAAAGTTATTTACATCTTCATTTAATAGTTTTTATATGGGGATTTACAGCAATTCTAGGCGCATTGATATCATTAGATGCCTTGCCACTTGTATGGTTTAGAATGTTGTTTGCCGTTGGATTTATTTTCGTTTACATCAAATGGAAAAAAATACCGATGCAAGTTTCCAAGAAGACATTACTGCAATTCTTAGTCGCTGGATTTATCATAGCCATGCATTGGTTTACCTTTTTTAAAGCTATTAAGGTAAGTAATGTTTCAATTACGTTGGCGTGTCTTTCAACTGGAGCTTTTTTTACCTCGTTGATAGAACCCATTTTCTTCGGAAAAAAAGTAGTTTGGTATGAAGTATTCTTTGGTTTACTTGTCGTTTTCGGACTTTATATTATTTTTAATGTAGAAGGTAGTTATCTCGAAGGCATGCTTTTGGCTTTAACATCTGCTTTTTTATCGGCACTTTTTGCAGTTATCAATAGTAAATTTGTAAAAAAACACAATCCGACAACAATATCATTTTATGAACTCGGCGGTGGCGTACTTTTCCTTTCGATAATGTTGGCGTTTACCAATAGTTTCTCTGTGTCATTTTTTCAATTATCGGTTTCCGATTTATTTTATCTATTAATTTTAAGTTCTGTTTGTACCGCCTATGCCTTTATAGCCTCAACAGCGGTAATGAAATATCTTTCACCATATACCGTAATGCTTACCATAAATCTCGAACCTATTTACGGAATTATTTTGGCAGTACTTATTTTTGAAGACAAAGAGAAAATGAGTACCGAATTTTACATTGGTGCCGCTATAATATTGATTACAGTAATTTTAAACGGAATTATAAAAAGCAGAACCAAAGCGACTTAACAATTGTTTGAAACTTAAAACATAAATTTTCTTTTACAGACGATATAAAATTTTATCTTTGTACAACCTAATAAGAATAATAAAACTTTATGGAATATTTAGATTTTGAACTTCCTATTAAAGAATTGGAAGACCAACTGGATAAATGTCAAGTTATTGGTTTAGAATCAGATGTTGATGTAACCAATACTTGTAAACAAATAGAAAAGAAATTAGAAGAAACTAAACGCAAAATATATAAAAATCTAACAGCTTGGCAACGTGTGCAATTATCACGTCATCCCAATCGTCCGTATACAATGGATCATGTTAGAGCTTTGTGTGGCGATACTTTCTTAGAACTATTTGGTGACAGAAGCTTTAAAGATGATAAAGCCATGATTGGCGGATTAGGAAAAATTGGTGGGCAATCGTTTATGATTGTTGGACAACAAAAAGGATACAATACCAAAACCCGTCAGTTTAGAAATTTCGGAATGGCAAATCCGGAAGGTTACAGAAAAGCATTACGCTTGATGAAAATGGCCGAAAAATTTGGAGTTCCTGTAGTAACATTTATCGATACACCTGGAGCTTATCCTGGATTAGAAGCTGAGGAACGCGGACAAGGTGAAGCTATTGCCCGAAATATTCTGGAAATGTGCCGTTTAAAAGTGCCAATTATTTGCGTTATCGTAGGTGAAGGAGCATCGGGTGGAGCGTTAGGAATTGGTGTTGGAGATAAAGTTTTGATGATGGAGAATACTTGGTATTCGGTAATTTCGCCAGAATCTTGTTCTTCAATATTATGGAAAAGTTGGGAATACAAAGAGCAAGCAGCAGAAGCATTGAAACTTACTTCGTCAGACATGAAAAAACAGAAGTTGGTTGATGATATTATTCCAGAACCACTTGGTGGCGCACATTATGATCGGGAAACCACTTTTAAAACTGTTGAACAATACATTACCAAAGCGTATAATGAGTTGAAAGATTTATCAACAACTGATTTAGTAGCGCAAAGAATGGACAAATACAGCAAAATGGGCGAATATAAAGAGTAAATTCTTACAAATTTATACTTAATCCGAAGCCCAATGGTTTCGGATTTTTTTTTGGTTATCAACAATATTTATTTACTTATAAACAATTTGCACTAACAACTAGATGGTGTACTTTTTATAAAATTAGTTACTTTCGCTTTATGGAAAATATGCAAAATATCAGCCCAATAAAAATTGATAAAACAACCATTATTAATTTAGAAAAAGGCAAGTTACCACCACAAGCGCTAGACCTTGAAGAAGCGGTTCTTGGTGCCATGATGATTGATAAAAAAGGTGTGGATGATGTGATAGATATTTTGCAATCTGAAGCATTTTATAAAGATGCGCACAAGCATATATTTGAAGCTATTTTTCAGTTGTTCACAGATTCGCAGCCGGTTGACTTATTAACAGTTTCGGCACAACTAAAAAAGAACGCAAAGTTGGAATTAGCTGGAGGTGATTTTTATTTGATTCAGCTTACACAAAAGATTTCCTCATCAGCGCATATTGAGTTCCACTCTAGAATTATTCTTCAAAAATTCATACAGCGTAGTCTTATTCGAATTTCATCCGAAATTATAGAAGAATCGTACGATGAAACAACAGATGTTTTTGATTTATTAGATAAAGCTGAATCCAAACTCTACGAAGTTACACAAGGAAATATCAAACGAAGTTCTGAAACAGCACAGAGTTTAGTAATTCAAGCTAAGAAACGAATCGAGGAAATAGCTGGAAAAGAAGGTTTGTCTGGAATTGCGACTGGTTTTGAGAAGTTAGACAAAGTTACTTCGGGTTGGCAACCTTCCGATTTGGTAATTATTGCTGCGCGTCCGGGTATGGGTAAAACCGCATTTGTACTTTCAATGGCGCGAAATGTAGCTATAGATTTTGGGCATCCTGTAGCGTTGTTTTCTTTGGAGATGTCCTCAGTTCAGTTGATTACACGTTTGATTTCATCCGAAACGGGTTTGTCTTCTGAGAAACTGAGAACGGGAAAACTAGAAAAACACGAATGGGAACAACTTTCTGTTAAAGTAAAAGATTTAGAAAAAGCACCTTTATTTATTGACGATACACCTTCACTTTCTATTTTTGACTTGCGTGCCAAGGCAAGACGTTTGTCTTCTCAGCACGGAATAAAACTTATTATTGTAGATTACCTTCAATTAATGACAGCAGGTGGAAATGGTAAAGGAGGCGGAAATCGTGAACAAGAAATTTCAACAATTTCAAGAAACTTAAAAGCATTGGCCAAAGAACTTGAAGTTCCTGTAATTGCCTTGTCGCAATTATCGCGTGCGGTAGAAACACGTGGTTCTAGTAAACGACCACTACTTTCCGACTTACGTGAATCTGGAGCGATTGAGCAAGATGCCGATATTGTATCGTTTATTTACAGACCAGAATATTATAAAATTGATGAATGGGATGATGACGAACAATCGCCAACAGCTGGTCAAGCCGAATTTATCATTGCAAAACACCGTAATGGTAGTTTAGAAAATGTAAGATTAAAGTTTATTGGAAATTTAGGTAAATTTGACAATCTTGAAGATTACAGTGGTGGGTTTGACGATTTGCCATCCAAAATGAATCTTGATGATAATCCTTTCTTAACCAAGAATTTACCTTCTGCAAACGAAGCTTTTGGAAGCAACATCAACTCGGATATTGATGATAGCGATGTTCCTTTTTAACTTATAAATCCCGAAAATATCGGGATTTTTTTTGTTTTTTATTCTTACAATTTGACCACGTAAAACTACCTGTTTTTAGTCCTAAATTTTTTAGTGTTACAATATTATTATAATTTTAGTATCGATTATACATTTTGACTAAAGAAACTAGTTTATGATTTTAGAATTTTTCGCCTATTTTGGTACTGTTGTTTTGGCATTAAACGTAATTTTGTATCTCATACGATTGCGTTATGATAGCAGTAATTCCTATAAAATTTTTACGGTCTATTTAGTCGGATTTTTTGTTTTGCAAATTGCATCTATTGTTTATTTTAATCTTAACATTAGTTCCGTTTTCTTTTCGCATTTTTTATTTGTATTTCAATTTGTGTTATTGAGTCTATTTTTTTATTCTTTGTTTACTAAAAAACAACAAAAAGTAGCAGTTTTATTAACGATACCTGTTGTTTTACTAATCTTAATTTACACCTACTTTTCAGAAAATTTTATTTTTAGTAATTTCAATACTCTAGAAGTTTTTATTACTTATGTTCCCATAATAGTTTTTGCTGTCCTTCATTTTTACAACATGTTGGATTCTAAAAAGAAGTTTTATTATACCAATGTTGGTCTTTTGATTTATTTATTAGGAACTTTAGTAATTTTTCTTGCCGGAAATATTATTGTGAATATTACAACCGACACGAGCACTTTATTATTTTATATTAATATGTCGGCTTACATTGTGTATCAACTGTTACTATTTGTTGAATGGAAACAAAGTTTCTCTAAAAAAATAGTAGCATGAAATTGATCAATGTAAATGAATCGACAATAATTGAATCTGTAACCATTCTATTTTTTATATTTGTTTCGCTTGCCATCCTTTTAATAGTTATTTTCAATACCTCAAGGAAAAGAATTTATAGTGGTGACGAGTAACAAGTACTATTTTTAACCCTAAAAAACTAAACAATGACACAAAACACAATTACTTTAGAGCAAGCACAACTATGGGCTGCAAATTGGAGAAAAAATCCAAATCCTGACGTTATCGCATTTTTGATTCCAGAAATTGACTTAACGCAAGTTATTGCTGAGCCTGAAACGGTTAATGTAAGAACCTACTTAGGCATAGACGAAAATGATAGATGCAAATTAATGATTGTTGGTGTAGATTCTAATGGAAATGATTTAATTGATGATAGTAGAGGTCAATATATTTATGATTTCTCATCTGCTTGCAAACCTGATTGTGATTTTAATAGTCCTTTGTTTAAATTATGAAAGAGGTATTTAATCTAATACGATACTTTTCTACTATATTTTTGATAGTAAATTTTTTGCTGTTTCTTTTTCGTTTTAAAAAAGAGACAAAAGCATATAAAATATTTACAATATATCTAGGTATAATTGTTTTAATTGAAATTACAATAAGAGTAGTAGTACTATTAGGTTATGAGAATTTAATTTTTTCACACGTTTATTTCACAGGACAATTTATTTTATTGAGTTTGTTTTTTTTAGAACTTTTAAATGAAAGTAATCAAAGAAAAATAATAAATTACGCATTAATCGCTGTGCCCATTATTTTGCTTGTAAATTTTATACTTAATCCTGATCAACTTCATGAGTTTTCATTAATTGAAATTATTTTAACCTCAATAACTTTAATTACATACAGTACTTTCCATTTTTACAATATGTTATCTAGAAAAAAAGAATTTTACTTTATCAATTGTGGTATCCTCATTTATCTATTTGGTAGTACTCTTACTTTTTTATTGAGAAATTTACACGTATTTTATGGACGAAATTTTAGTTTTGTTTTACAAATGTTGAATATTGTACTGTATATTGTATACTTAACTCTTATTTTTATTGAATGGAAGCACAGAATATCAAAAAATAGTTATGAAAGAAACTAAAAACTTAGCATTTTTTGAAAATGAAATTAATGAAGTTGTGGGATTCATTTTCCTGGCTTTTTTGCTCATGGCTTCCGTCGTGATTTTGTTTTTTTACTTTTCTAGAAAAAAAATTATCAAGAATGAATTAGAGAAAAAAGACTTAGAAATAAAGCATCAAAAATCGTTATTACGTTCTATAATTATTACTCAAGAAGACGAACGTAGGCGAATTGCTCAGGACTTACATGACGATATTAGTTCCAAGCTAAATATTGTTTCGCTTAACAGTCATTTGCTCAAAACACCTAATTTGTCGGTTGTAGAATTTTCAGAAATCACCGATAATATTATTAATTTGACCAAGAAAGCACTAGAAAATTCAAGACGAATTGCCCATGATTTATTACCACCAGTACTTGAAAAGTTTGGATTGCACTCGGGTATTGAAGAATTAGTTGTTGAGGTTACCAGTGGAAAAACGGTCAACGTAGATTATCAAAACAATTTAAAATTCGATTTTGAACAAACAGAACGCCATTTGCATATTTTTAGAATTTTGCAAGAGCTAATCAATAATTCCATGCGACACGGTAAAGCAACCCACATTTCCATAAAATTTGATACTATAGACGGTCGAGAAACCTGCTTGTATACAGATAATGGAGTAGGTTTTGATCAAAAAAACGCACAATGCCAAAAGGGATTGGGAATGAAAAATATAGAGAGTAGAGTAAGCTTTTTGAACGGAAATTTAAAAATAAAATCATCATTAAATAACGGAATTGAAGTACAATTTAATTTTTAGATATGGAGAATAAAATAAAAATTATCCTAGCTGACGATGAAGAATTGTTTCGCAAAGGTGTTTCTTTTTTGCTTCAACGGGAAGAAAATATAGAAATTTTATATGAAGCATCCAATGGGAAAGAGTTAATCGACTTTTTAAACGAAAACGATACCTATCCTGATATTATCTTGATGGATTTAAAAATGCCCTTGATAAACGGTGTTGAAGCTACTAAAATGATACTTAAAAATTTTGCTGGTGTAAAAATAATCGCTTTAACCAGTTATAATACAAAATCGTTTATTGCCAACATGATAGACGTTGGTGCCGCATCTTATTTAGTTAAAAGTGCTTCACCAAAAGAAATGATTGATACCATCAATGAAGTTGCGGTAAAAGGATTTTTTTACAACCAAACTGTTTTACAAGTAATTCAAGAAGATATTATAAAATCTTCGACTACCAGAAGTTTGTTGGACTCAGAATTTTTTACTGTAAGAGAGAAAGAAATTTTACAACTTGTATGCGAACAGTTTAATACAAGTGAGATTGCAGAAAAACTCTTTATTAGTGCAAGAACAGTTGAAGGACATCGTAACAATATTTTACTAAAATCTGGAACACGAAATGTTGCCGGATTAGTAGTTTATGCAATTCAAAATAAAATTATTTCTCTCGATAATCTTGCCGAAGACACTATTTCGTTTGAAAGTTTTAAAACTGATTGATGATAGTTTATGAAAGTATAAATTTGATTGATAGAACCAAATATACAAGTGCAATAATGATAAAGAGGCATAATCCAATTTTTTGAACTACTTTAAGTCTTCCATAATTGTTTTTTTCAAATATTTCGTTGTTGTTCATAATCTTTTGGTTAATTAATAATGTCAAAAGTAAAGAGATATTTTAAACTGGATATACGTATTTCTACCTGTTTTTTAATTTTTATCTAATTTTTTTTAACTTCATATTGGTTTGGTATTTGATAGTAAAATGGTATCTTCGAATAAAATATTTTTAAAAATGAAATCTTGTAAGTCACTATATTTACTACTCTTTTTAGTTTTTGCTCTTCAAGCCAAAGCTAATTTTATATTGCTTCCAATGGATGATGTAAGTCAAAAAAATCATCTTAAAGCATACGGAATTACTTATTGGTGTTTAGACAAACAATACAAAGCAAGTTGGCTACTTAATTATAGAGGTGGTTCATTTCTTTTACCCGATGCGTCAGAAATTCGTAAAGAATGTCAAATACGCGGAGTTAGTTTTGAATTGCTTTCTGACAGTGAAGCCAATCAAATTCTGGATGAAATTGCATCGCCTTCACAAAATATGGAAACTGTGGTGTTGGAAAAAGCGCCAAAAGTTGCGGTTTATACTCCAAAAGGGAAACAACCTTGGGATGATGCAGTAACTATGGTTTTGACCTATGCTGAAATTCCGTTTACCGCAATATATGACGAAGAAGTTTTGTCCGATCAATTGCTGTTGTATGATTGGTTGCATTTGCATCACGAAGATTTTACAGGTCAATATGGTAAATTTTATGGAATTTATAAAAATGCACCGTGGTATATTGATCAGAAAAAAGAAGCTGAAGCATTAGCCAAAAAGTTGGGTTTTTCTAAAGTTTCTCAAGAAAAATTGGCTGTTGCTAAAAAAATTAGAGATTTTGTTATTGGTGGTGGATTTATGTTTGCTATGTGTTCAGCAACTGATAGTTTTGATATTGCACTTGCTGCCGAAGGTGTAGATATCTGTGAGCCGATGTTTGATGGTGATGATAGTGAAGCAAATTACCAATCTAAAATAGATTACAATAAAACTTTCGCTTTTAAAAACTTTATACTAGATCGTAAGCCCGATCACTACGAGTTTTCTGATCTTGATATGACCGAAAAGCGACGAATTCCGATGGAAAAAGATTATTTTACTCTGATGGAGTATTCTGCCAAATGGGATGTGATTCCAAGTATGTTATGTCAAAATCATACCCAGTTGGTAAAAGGATTTATGGGACAAACTACTTCATTTGAAAGGGAGTTAATCAAATCCAACGTCTTAGTTTTAGGAGAAAATCAATTAAATGAAGAAGCAAGATATGTTCATGGACAAAAAGGTAAAGGCTTTTTTACTTTTTACGGTGGTCATGATCCCGAGGATTACCAACATAGAGTAGGAGATGAGCCAACAGTATTAGACTTACATCCAAATTCTCCTGGTTTTAGACTTATTTTGAATAATGTATTATTTCCAGCTGCGAAAAAGAAAAAACAAAAAACATAATCTTTTAAATAAATACCAAAAAAGAAATTCCAAATTCCAAAACGTAAATAATGGAATTTGGAATTTTTTTATGTTGAAATTTATTTTACTTGTTATTATCAATGATATAATTCAATACTTTAGTCATTAAATGCACACGATCTTTTCCAGTGACATTGTGTTTGTGCATAGGATAAGGAAAATAATCGACTTGTTTTCCCGCTTCTACAAACTTTTTCACTAATGATAAATTGTGTTGTTCAACCACGACATCATCATTTGTACCGTGAATTAAGAGTAATTTTCCTTTCAAATCTTTTACATAAGTTAGCAAACTCGCTTCTTCAAAACCTTTTGCATTTTCTGCTGGTGTATCCATGTAGCGCTCGCCGTACATAGCTTCATACCATTTCCAATCTACAACTGGTCCGCCGGCAACACCCACTTTAAATGCGTCTGGTTTTCTTAACATTAAGGAGTTAGTCATAAATCCGCCGTAACTCCATCCGTGAACAGCAAGACGATTTCCATCAACAAAAGGTAACGATTTTAAATATTCTATTCCTTTTATTTGATCTTCAATTTCGTTGGTTCCACATTTTCCATGAATCACGCTTTCAAATGCAAATCCGCGATTGTCTGAACCACGATTATCAACGGTAAATACTAAATAGCCTTGCTCTGCCATCCAATACATCCATAAATTCGCTCCGTCTAAATAGGAATTTGTAATCATTTGCGCATGCGGTCCGCCATAAACATACACCATCACCGGATATTTTTTAGTAGCATCGAAGTTACTCGGTTTTATTAATCGCGTGTATAAATCGGTTGTTCCATCGGCCGATTTAATTGTTTTAATTTCAGCCGAACCCATTTCATAGCCGTCGTATTTGTTTTTGCTTTCTAATAAAGTAGTAGCTTTTAAATTTTTATCATACAAAACCGATTTTGATGGAGTAGAATGATTGGTATATTCATCAAAAAACCAGTTCCCATCAGATGAAATTGAAACGTTGTGAACGCCTTCGTCTTTCGTAATTAAAGTTTGTCTCCCTTTTAAATCTACTTTATAAACTAGCATATTCGTCGGATTTGGTCCTGTTGCTTTGAAATATATTTCGGTTCCAGCAGTATTAGTTCCAATGATATCTCTGGTGACAAATTTATTATTGGTCAATTGTTTAATCAATTTGCCTTCAATTGTATAATAGTATAAATTTTGAAATCCATCTTTTTCACTGTGCCACACAAAATTATTAGATTTCTCACTTGGAAAAAAAGCATCGTGTTCTGGTTCTACCCATTTTGGATTGGTTTCATTTAGTAACGTTTTGATGAATTTACCAGTATTTGCATCGTATAAATTCAGGTTCATGTCGTTCTGACCTCGGTTTAACTCAGCAATCAATACATATTTCTCGTCTGGTGTCCACGAAAGATTAGTTAAGTAATCATCAGAATTAGTTCTTGGACTGATGAAAACTGTTTTTCCTGTCGCTAGATTATAAATTCCAACCTTAGGTTTTTCTGATTTTTGACCAATCATAGGATATTTAATCGAAACCAATTTTCCTGGAGTTTGATTAATGTCTAATAAAGGATAATCGGCAACATCGGTTTCATCTTTTTGGTAAAAAGCTAGTAAGGTTGCTTTTGGCGACCAGAAAATTCCACCTGAAATTCCGAATTCACTTCTAGAAATAGTTTGTCCCGAAACGATGTTTTTATCAGAATTAGAAGTTATTGCAATTTTTTCTTTGTTTTTATTTAAAATGTATAAGTTGTTTCCTTCAGTAAAAGCAAGGTTTTGATTGGCTTTATCAAAGGTTAGATTCTCAGCATTTTCAACAGCATCTTGAATTTTTTTACCCGTTTTTGAGGTTAATGAGTAGGTATAATAGTTTCCGTTTTCCGAAATTATGATTGTATTGGCATCAATCCATTGCAATCCGAAGAAATTTTTCAGTTTCGTACCTAAGCCCGAATTAATTTCTGCAAGAGTTACTAATTCAGATGTTTTTTTATCAGAAGTAGTTGCAGTAACCATTTTGCTCCAACCATCGGTGTAATAAACGTATTTGTTTGAGTTTGGAATCCACTGAAAACCAGTTAATTTATCGGCTCCAAATTTTCGTCCTTGTTGTAAAACGCCATCTTCTAATGTGATTTTCTTTAATTGTGCTTGCGCTGTAAAAGCTAGTAATAAGCTAAAGAAAACAATAATTTTTTTGTTCATGATTACTATTTTTTTGTTGTTTTGTAAAGGTATAAAAAAAGGATAATGATTAGTTAGACTAAAATCATTATCCTTGCTTATACTGTTTAAATAATATTGCTTATTCTGCAATCTAAAACCTAATCTTCTTCAATTTCAAATTCGGCATCTTTCTCCCAAATCTCCATTTCGCAAGGTTTACAATTGAATTTTAATTTGTATTCTAATTCGCCTTGCTTCAATACCAGAGGTTCTTTTAACTTAGTTTCCATGGTATCTCGGTGGTATTTAGGACATTTTTCTAATTCGTATTTAATACAATATTTAGTTGTCATTACGCGAGATTTTCCTGGATCCCATTGCAATTCAAATGCCTTTTCAATTTCAGTAACGCCGTGTCTTTCATAAAATTGACGAGCCAGTTTGTTGGCAACATTATACATGAAATCCAATTTGGTTTCGGGATATGGATGCGATGTTTTTTTTATTTGATGCTCTTCTCTGTGATAATTTGCCAATCTAATTTCTGATAATTGCTCGTATACATTACGACGCATTTCATTGATTTTTGAAATAGGAATGAACCAATTTTCTGAAAACACAATGTTTATTTCATCGGCAGTATAAGGTGTAAAACCAGTTTTTGCAAGATTGACCTTGAAGTTTTCTTCTAGAGATTCGTTGTTTTTAGTAGTTTCTTTAGGATGTGATAACTTTACCGAGCTTACGTTTCCGTCTTCGTCAGTTGCGGTTAATTCAAATCCGTTTTCATATTCAAATAATAATAAACTAGTACTTATTTTTCGAACTGCGCTGTCTTCGCGTTCTACAATTTTGATAAAAGCAGCATCATTATTACGGTAAATAAAGGTTCCGTCTTTAATTTCTTTAAGAACATTTGGAAATACAAGTCCATTTTCAGCTCGATTGACATAAATTCCATCGGCTTCATTGTTCTCGTTGATGAAACAAAGTCCGTCACCATTATTCAACACGTGACCGTTTTCAATTTCATACGAATTTCCTAAGGTTCTAATTAGTTTTCCGATGTATTGTCCTTTCGATTTTGGGCTTTCCCAAGATCCGATAGCTTGGTGTCTTTCGTTTACAAAATAATCGGTATAACCTCTATTGAATGTTCTGTCTAATGATGATTCAAAAGTGTAAGTGCTTTTTCCAGATGATGCTTTGGTATATTTATCACTATTTTTTTCGAGGAAGGCATCCAATTTTTGACGTAAATAGGACACGTTATTTTTTACATATACCATGTCTTTCAATCGACCTTCAATTTTAAAGGACACTATTCCAGCTTCAATTAAATTCGGAATTTGGTCTGAAACATCGAAGTCTTTGATAGAAAGTAAGTGGCTGTTTTTTATTAAAGTATCGCCATGCCCATCAATTAAATTGTAAGGCAAGCGGCAGTTTTGAGCACACGAACCACGATTGGCAGAACGTTCTCCGTTGGCAACACTCATATAGCAATTTCCGCTAAACGAAACACATAATGCACCAGTTACAAAAAATTCTAGTTCTACATCGCTTGCTTCGCTAATTTCTTTTATTTGATGCAAATTCAATTCTCGAGCTAAAACTACGCGCTTCATTCCTGCATCTTTTAGGAATTTTATTTTGTTTGCATCACGATTGTTTGCTTGCGTACTGGCATGAAGTACAATTGGTGGCAAATCCATTTCTAAAATTGCCATGTCTTGTATGATTAGAGCGTCAACTCCAATTTTGTATAAATCCCAAATAAGTAGTCGACAAGTTTCCAGTTCATTATCATATATAATGGTATTGATCACTACAAAAACTTGGGCATTAAATAGATGTGCATATTTTACCAATTCTGCTACATCTTCAAGTGAATTGTGGGCATTTGATCGCGCTCCAAATTGCGGTGCACCAATATACACTGCATCTGCACCAGCATTAATAGCTGCCATTCCGTGAATTAAATCTTTTGCAGGAGCTAGTATTTCTATCTTCTTTTTCATTTTTTGAAATTGCTTAGTCTTAACGTGTTGTTTTTTACGCTAAAAAGTCTGCAAAGTTCTTATATTTTATTGGAGATTTCTAATTCAGTCTTATGTTTTTTTGTGGTTTTACGTAATTTATTTAAAAACGGTCGTCTTAATTTAATCTTTCAAGTATTTTTTAGACTTTAGTTTTCTTCATCTTCATTCAATTCCGATTCATTTTCTTCTAATTTACTTTGCTTGTTATAAAACTTTTCAAGATTTTTTTCATCTTTCCTATTTCTTTTAATAAGAAAGGTAATTAGTAGTAGTGCAAAAAAGATTATTATTGAAATGAGTACCCAATTGATTTTCATCCTATTTTGATTTAGTTACATAAAGATAACTAATTCTGATGGAAAGCTTTCTGTTTTAATGTTAACATATTGTTTTTGTTGTATTTAAATTAATAAAAAAAGCCTGATTGATTTTTATTCAAACAGGCTTTATAATTTTTATAACAAAATTAAATTGTTCATTTGCTAGCGCGAGCTTCTAGCTCGTGCCCACACTCTAATTCATATCTATTTCTAAAGTTGTAATATTAAGTTTTATATTTTTTGTGTGCACGAGCTAGAAGCGCGCGCTAGCTGTGGTAATATTAAGTTTTATATTTTTTGTGTGCACGAGCTTGAAGCTCACGCTAGCTGGGAAATTGGAAGCCTATTATTATATGCTTTCAATAATTTTCAATTTTAAACATAGTTTTTTTTATAGTAATTTTTGCAATATTTGCTCATAATATTCGATTGATTTATCTAAATCTTTATCATTATGATTTGGAATTGGACCTTCAATATTCTTTATAAATCCTTCTTTATCAATAAATATATTTTCAGGATATGGATATGAGCCAATTTCTTTAATGTAGTTTTCGACATTTACTATATGAGTAAATTCAAATTTTCTATTTTTCAAGAATTCAGTTACGTCATTTTTATTTTCATAAGTTATAGCAACAAAATTAACTTTATCCGAATATTTTTCTTTAAGTCTATTTAAAGCAGGAATTTCTGCTACACAGCCCGGACAATGAATAAACCATAGATTAATTAATGTTGGTTTTTTCTGTTTACCACCAATAGTTATTTTTTCTCCATTCATTGATGTGAAATCTTGTTGTGGAATTTTCATTCCGACTTTTTCATATTTATTCGCGCGCTTTTTATACTCATCTCCAATTCTAAGGTCGTACTTAAAATTCTGAATGATAGAGTCAGAGGACATTTCTAATTTAAAAAAAACAAAATTTAAATTAGTTTTCTCTTTTGAATTCGAATTTTCCTTAGATAGAGTTTTCCTAAATTCTTCAAATTCAGTTTTGTTCAAAATTTCTCCAGTGTAAAGATTTTTATAAAAATTTGGTTCTGGTCTTTCATTATTACAGCTGATAGTGAGAACTAAAATTATTACTAAATAAAGATGTTTCATTAATAGTCTTTTTGTTGTTTTCAAATATTTATATCTAAAATAAATTGACACATCCACTCAAATTCAAGCAGATATTTGCCATTTCTTATACTAATTATTAAATATTCTCTTCTTGTTCTTTATCTAAATATTCTTGGACAATATTGATAGCATTGGTAACCACATCGCTTAAAGCGGTGATGAAACTTCCTTCGACAGCATTGTTTATAGCGTGTTTAATTGCTTCAACTTCTTTAGGAATAATTTCATGAGTAACTGTTCTTCCGCTTTCTGAAATTCCTTCAAGTATAAGATTAATTATCTCGTCTTCGGTTCTACCACGAAGGTATTTTTCTTGTCTGATAATGATATGATCAAACATTCGTCCTGCAATTTTAGCACATTCTTTAATATCTTCATCGCGACGATCACCAACTCCGGCAATGATTCCGATTTTTTTGGTGGCTTCAACACTGCTTAAATATTCTTCAACACCACGATATCCCGATGCATTATGAGCAAAATCAATTAGAACTTTGAATTTTTTGAATTCAAAAATGTTCATTCTACCTGGTGTTTGTGCCGCACTCGGGATGAATGTTTGTAATGATAAACTAATATCTTCTGTTTTAAAACCTTGCAAATAGGCGGCTAAAGTAGCTGCAAGAACATTGGCAATCATAAATTTGGCCTTTCCGCCCAACGTTAACGGAACATGGGTTGCTCGTTCTACACGTATTTTCCATTCTCCTTTTTTGATTGTTATAAATCCGTTTTCAAAAACTGCTACAATTTTTCCTTCTTTGGCAAATTGTTGTACTCTTGGATGGTCTTCGTTCAAACTAAAATAAGCAATGTTGCAGCTCAAATCGTTGGCAATTTTCATACATTGATCATCTTCGGCGTTTAAAATTGCCCAACCGTCTTTTTTTACACTACGGACTACGGTGGCTTTAACTCTTGCTAAATCGTCTAGGGTATGAATATCTGACAACCCAAGATGGTCTTCTTGAATGTTGGTTATGATTCCGATATCACAACGGCTAAATCCTAAACCAGAACGAAGAATACCACCTCGAGCGGTTTCGAGAACAGCAAATTCTACCGTTGGGTCTTTTAGAATATACTCGGCAGAAATTGGACCTGTTGTATCGCCTTTTTCCATCAAATGATTTTGTACATAAATTCCGTCAGAAGTTGTAAAGCCAACACGGTAACCATTATTTTTTACAATATGAGCAATTAGTCGTGTAGTTGTGGTTTTCCCATTAGTTCCAGTAACTGCAATAATCGGAATTCTACTTGGCTTTCCTGGTGGATATAGCATGTCTATAACTGGTGCAGCTACGTTTCTTGGTAATCCTTCGCTTGGCGCTAAGTGCATTCTAAATCCTGGCGCTGCATTTACTTCTAGTATGCAACCGCCATTTTCTTTTAAAGGTTGGGTTAGGTTTTCGGCCATAATATCTACGCCGCAAATGTCTAATCCTATCACTCTTGAAATTCGTTCGCAAAGGAAAATATTTTCGGGATGCATCATGTCTGTAACATCAACAGAAGTTCCGCCAGTACTTAGGTTGGCAGTCGATTTTAGATATACAGTTTCTCCAGCTTTTGGAACTGTTTCTAAGGTGTAGTTTAATTTTTCTAATAAATCTAATGTGTCTCTATCAACGTCGATTTGTGTTAGTACATTTTCGTGTCCGTAACCTCTTTTAGGATCTTGATTAGTTATATCTATTAAATGTTGAATGCTGTCTTTGCCATTTCCTATTACGTGTGCAGGTTCTCTTTTTGCTGCAGCAACTAGTTTATTGTCGATTACTAATACTCTGAAATCGAATCCTGTTATAAATTTTTCTACGATTACACGATGGCTGTATTTTTTTGCATAAGCTAAACCCGATTTTGCATCTTCAATATTTTTTACATTTATTGAAGCACCTTTGCCGTGATTACCGTCTAGTGGTTTTATTACTATGGGATAACCAATTTTATTGATAATAGCCTCTAGATCTTCTTCTTCAACACAAATGCCACCATTAGCTACTGGGATAGATGCTTGATCTAGCATTCGTTTGGTTTGTTCTTTATTGCAAGCTATATCTACAGCAATGCTACTTGTTTTGCAGGTTATTGTGGCTTGAAAACGCATTTGGTTTACGCCATAACCTAATTGTACTAAAGAGTTTGTTCCCAAACGTATCCATGGAATATCTCTAGCAACGGCTTCTTCAACGATACTTCCTGTACTTGGACCTAGACGGACGCGTTCGCGAATTTCGCGCATTTTTTGAATATCAGCTTCTACGTCGTATTCGGTACCTGCAATTAAAGCTTCTGCAATTGCAACAGAACTTTCGGCAGCAAACATTCCCACATTTTCTTCGGTGTAGCTAAATACTACGTTGTATATTCCAGAAGTTTTGGTTTCTCGAGTGCGTCCAAAACCGGTTTCCATTCCAGCTAGCGATTGTATTTCTAAGGCAATATGTTCTATGACATGTCCCATCCAAGTACCACGTTCTACTCTTGAGAAAAAACCACCGCGACAACCTTCGGAACATCGGTGTTCGATCATGGTAGGAAACATGGCTTCGATTCGTTCGCGAAAACCTTCGATTTTGTTGGTAGGAAATTGCTCCATTTCTTGAAGGTCCAGTCGCATTTGAATTAGTTTCTTGCGTTGTACACTCCAAATGTTTGGTCCTCGTAATGCTTGTATTTTTAAAATTTCCATGGGTATTGCTACTTGTATTATTGAATAGGTTGTAATGATTTTGTTAAAAATAAAAAATATTTGTTATATAGCGCTAATTTTTATTGAGTTTAATCAATATTTTTAAATGTTTTATTTGTATTTTCTATTTTTAGGTTGATTTTCAAGGTATTGTTTCTTTTTTATTTGATGTAAGATCTAAACTTATTAGCCCTGATTGCAGTGATAGCTGCCGTTTTTACGGCACTAAAACGGAAAGCAGGAATTGCCATTGTTGAAAAAGCGCTTGCCATAATGCTTCAAAAAGTAAATATTTAGTTGGTTTAAAATTAGATTTTTCTATTTTTACAAAATGAAAATACTTGGAAAATTAATTATTATAGGTGGTGCTGTTGATAAAGGCAGTTTTACAGAAACCGATTTGGATAAAAATGCGGCTAAGAACTTAAATTTTTTTGAAACAGGAATTTTGAAACGCTTGATAAGCGAATCCAAACATAAAGAAAATTCGAGAATTGAAGTTGTTACAACTGCATCTAAAATCCCTAAGGAGATTGGTCCAGAATATGTAAAAGCTTTGAGTTATTTGGGTGCAAAGAATGTTGATATTTTAGATGTTGTTCGTAGAGAACAAGCTATGGATCCTGAAATTTTGGAGCGTTTGAGAGTTGCCGATGTAGTTATGTTTACAGGCGGCGATCAGTTGCGACTTACCTCGATTCTTGGTGGAACTCCTTTTCATGATATTTTATTGGAGAAGTATAAAAATGAGGAGTTTATTTATGCCGGAACATCGGCAGGTGCGGCTGCGGCAAGTAATAACATGATTTATCAAGGAAGTAGTAGCGAAGCATTGCTGAAAGGTGAAGTGAAAATTACAAGTGGTCTTGGACTTATTGATGGAGTAATTATTGATACTCATTTTGTACAAAGAGGTAGAATTGGTAGACTTTTTCAAAGTGTAGTAGGAAATCCTAAAGTGCTTGGAATTGGTCTAGGTGAAGATACCGGATTATTAATAAAAAACAACAATGAGATGGAAGCTATAGGATCAGGACTGGTAATTTTAGTTGATGGACGTGAGATTAAAGATACCAATTTGACTCAAGTAGAATTAGGTCAGCCGATTTCAATAAATCATCTGGTTACTCATGTGATGAGTATGAATGATACATTTAATATCCATACTTTCAAAATGACTATTAAATCTTCACAGTACATTTAATTACATATTAGATATCTAATATCAAATATTTAAAATCTAATATAAAAAATGAAAATAATAATTCACGGTGGTTTTTTTTCAGAATCTTCTACTAATCAGGAAACTAAAGTTGCAAAGCAAGAGGCCTTACTTCGAATTGTGAAAGATGCCTATGCATATTTACAAAGTCATTCAGCTGTTGAAACTGTTGTTTATGCCGTATCTTTATTAGAAGATGATGCTTTGTTTAATGCTGGTATTGGCTCGCAGATTCAGAGCGATGGGAAGATTAGAATGAGTGCTTCTTTGATGGATGGAACTTCTCAGAAATTTAGTGGCGTTATTAATATAGAAGAAGTTAAAAATCCGATTCAGGTTGCTTTACAGTTGATGAAAGTTGATGATAGAGTTTTGGGTGGAAGTGGAGCTACGAATTTTGCTAGACTACACGGATTTGAAAAATTTTCTACAGAAATTCCACAACGAAGAGCCGAATATGAAGCAAAATTAGCCGCAACTGGTACAGGAACAGTAGGCTGTGTAGCATTGGATAAAAATGGAAATCTCGCAGCAGCAACATCAACTGGTGGAAAAGGATTTGAAATTCCAGGACGAATATCCGATAGTGCTACTGTTGCAGGAAATTATGCTAATGAATATTGTGGTGTGAGCTTAACTGGAGTAGGTGAAGACATTGTAAGTAATGCTACGGCAGCCAAAATTGTAACTCGAGTTACAGATGGTTTTTCGTTGGATAAAGCATTCGAGAAAACTTTTACTGAATTGAAACCTTACGATGGTTTTGCAGGCGCAATCGCTATTGATAAAAACGGAAATATATTCCACCAAGATTCACATCCAAGTATGGTTTATGCAAGTTTTGATGGAAAGAAGGAAGAAGTTTTTGGGTAGGAATTAGTCTCCACCACCACAACCACCACAACCACCCGAACAGCCACTATCTCCAGAGCATCCGCTGTGACTAGAATCAGTATAGCATCCTGCTGAGCAACCTGATCCACCATTTCCATTGTTTTTACCATCCTTTGAAGCGTTATACAATAAAATTGCTATTACTATAATGATTAGTATAGTTATAAATGTTTCACTGTAGTTAGTAGCTTTGATAAAGAGCAGTGATGTTAATGCGATAATTAGCGTCGTAAAGATGTTTTTTTGTTGAAAAGACGGCTTTTTAATAATCCAATTGCGATTGATGTTAATGCGCTTGAAATGAATGTCGTTGAAGCGAGTTTCATTATTTGGCCAAATTTCTATTGGCGGTTCGACTTTGAAAATTGCTTTGTAATCTTCTTTAGTTTGTGAGTAAAAAGAGTCGAATTTAGTCGCTTCAGAAGTACCTCCTTTTGTAGGATTGTGATGAATTTCTTTCTCTAAAGTATTTTTACATAAATCTATCCAGTAGGATTTGGTGTAAGTTAGATGTAGATGCCAAGCTTGATCTACTTGATCTGAAGGTGTCACTCCAGTAGTGGTAATGTGGCATAAGAATATAAACTTTTTGTATTCTTCAATCACCTTATTTGCATAATCAAGAGACCAATCGTTTTCTCTTGCTAAACGATTTGAAAATTTGAAATCGTTATCATCATCGTTAAAATTGAATTGAGAAACTTTTTCCCACAATAGTTTTTCGTTTTTTGTCATATAATTTAATTATTACAAAGTTTATTACATGATTGTTAATTGAAAATTAAGATAACATAATTATTATGTTAACAAAAAAATCCCAATCTTTCGACCGGGATTTTTTATTTGTAAGTAAGTTAAACAGGTTGTACAAACGTTTTTTATTTTACTTTATTCACAACAGCTTTGAAAGCTTCTGGGTGATTCATTGCTAAATCTGCTAATACTTTACGGTTCAATTCGATTCCGTTTTTCTTAACTAATCCCATGAATTGAGAGTAACTTAATCCTTCTAATCTTGCACCAGCGTTGATACGCATGATCCAAAGAGCACGGAAGTTTCTCTTGTTTTGTTTTCTATCGCGATAAGCATAAACCATCGCTTTTTCAACTGCGTTTTTAGCAACAGTCCAAACGTTTTTACGACGACCAAAGAAACCTTTGGCTTGTTTCATTATCTTTTTTCTTCTTGCTCTTTTAGCAACTGAATTTACTGATCTTGGCATAATTTTCTTGTGTTTTTGTAGCAGGCGTTCCGAATTGAATCAAGGAAACTTGAGGCCGTACTCCAAGGTTATTTAAAATTGTTTTAACCTAAAGAACTCTTTAGTCTAAAGTTTTTAAAGTCGAATGTCATAAGTCTTGGACTTTATGACTTTAAGACTTTCTAACTTTCGACTATTAGATGATTCTTAATTGTTGTTTGATGCTTTTCATATCTGTACTGTGAACCAATGCAGAATGTGTTAAAGCTAATTTACGCTTCTTAGACTTTTTAGTCAAGATGTGGCTTTTGAAAGCGTGTTTTCTTTTGATCTTTCCAGAACCAGTAACTTTAAATCGTTTCTTGGCGCTAGATTTGGTTTTCATTTTAGGCATAATTTCCCTAATTTATTTAAATTTAACTTACTTACTATTTTGAGTCTAAAGTCAAATGTCTACAGTCTGAAAGTCATTAAAGAACTTTTGACTTTCCAACTTTCGAATTTTAACAGTCTTATTTTTTCTTTTTTGGAGCAATGTACATAATCATTCTCTTTCCTTCAAGGACAGGTAATGCTTCTACTTTTCCGTGGTCTTCTAAATCCTGAGCTAATCGTAATAATAAAATTTGACCTTGCTCTTTATAAATAATTGATCGTCCTTTAAAGAATACAAATGCTTTTAGTTTAGAACCTTCTTTTAGGAACTTTTCTGCATTTTTTCTTTTAAATTCATAATCATGCTCATCAGTTTGCGGACCAAAACGAATTTCTTTAACTACAATCTGGGTAGATTTAGCTTTCAATTCTTTATCGCGCTTTTTTTGCATGTAAACAAACTTTTTATAGTCCATTATTTTACATACAGGTGGTTCAGCATTTGGAGATATTTCTACCAAATCCAATTCTAATTGATCAGCAAGACGCATAGCATCTGCTGTTTTAAAAATACCTGGTTCTACATTGTCTCCAACAAGACGTACTTCAGGCACACGAATAAAATTGTTTATTCTGTGTTCATCTTTTTTTTCTACTCGAGGTTGATAACCTCTGTTGTTTCTAATTGCTATGGCGTAATTATTTTAGCCTGTCTATCGACAGGTAGATTAAACTTCAAATGTTTTTAATGTTTTGGCAACCTCTTCGTTTACAATTTTCACAAATTCTTCAATTGTAACCGTGATATTTCCTTTTCCTTCTTGTCCATGACGACGAATAGAAACGGTTCCGTTTTTTTCTTCTTCCTCACCTATGATAAGCATGAACGGCATTTTTTGAATTTCTGCATCCCTGATTTTCTTACCTATAGTCTCGTTGCGGTTGTCAATTAGGGCGCGAATTTCGTGATTTTCTAGCAGATTTAAAACTTTTTTAGCATAATTTTCATATTTCTCACTTAAAGATAAGATAATAGCTTGTTCAGGCATCAACCAAAGTGGGAAATTTCCTGCGGTATGCTCTAGTAAAATTGCTATAAATCGTTCCATACTTCCAAATGGTGCTCTGTGAATCATAACTGGTCTATGAAGTTTATCATCAGCACCTTTATAAGTCAATTCAAAACGTTCTGGTAAATTATAATCCACCTGAATAGTTCCAAGCTGCCAGCTTCTTCCTAAAGCATCTTTAACCATGAAATCCAATTTTGGACCATAAAAAGCAGCTTCACCACTTTCAATTACATAGTTTAAACCTTTGTCTTTTGCAGCACTGATAATGGCATTCTCTGCTTTTTCCCAATTTTCAACACTACCAATATATTTATCTGGATTTTCTAAATCACGAACAGATACTTGTGCAGTAAAGTTCTCAAAGCCTAAAGAACCGAATACATATAAGACAAGGTCTATTACTTTTTTAAACTCACTGTCCAATTGATCTGGTGTACAGAAAATATGTGCATCATCTTGAGTAAATCCACGAACACGAGTTAAGCCGTGGAGTTCGCCAGATTGTTCGTAACGATAAACAGTTCCGAATTCAGCGTAACGTTTAGGTAAATCTTTGTACGACCATGGTCTTACATTATAGATTTCACAGTGATGCGGGCAATTCATTGGTTTCAACAAAAACTCTTCTCCTTCTGCAGGTGTAGTTATTGGTTGAAAACTATCTGCACCATATTTTGCATAATGTCCAGAAGTTACATAAAGTTCTTTCTGACCAATATGAGGTGTTACAACTTGTTCGTAACCACCTTTTTTCTGAGCTTTTTTCAAAAATTGTTCCAATCTATCTCTCAAAGCTGCTCCTTTTGGTAACCATAAAGGCAAACCTTGACCTACTTTTTGAGAGAAAGCAAATAATTCAAGTTCTTTACCTAGTTTTCTGTGGTCTCTACGTTTTGCTTCTTCTAGTAATTCTAGATATTCAGTTAAATCTTTTTGTTTAGGAAATGAAACTCCGTAAACACGTGTCAACTGTTTGTTCTTCTCGTCACCGCGCCAATAAGCTCCAGCAACGCTCATGATTTTCATGGCTTTGATAATCCCAGTGTTAGGTATGTGACCACCACGACACAAATCAAAAAAGTTGGCATGATCACAAAAAGTAATCGTTCCATCTTCTAAATTTGATATTAATTCAGTTTTATATTCATTATCTTTATATACTTCCAAAGCATCTGCCTTTGAAACTGGACGCATTTTAAACTCATGCTTCTCTCTTGAAACTTCTAAAACTCGATCTTCAATAGCTTTAAAATCGGCGTCAGTTATTTTATTATCGCCAAAATCCACATCATAATAAAATCCATTATCAATCGCAGGCCCAAGAGTCAATTTAATACCATTGTATTTTTCCTCCAAAACCTGAGCCATTACGTGAGAAGTAGAATGCCAGAACGCTTTTTTACCTTCTTTATCATTCCACGTATATAATATAAGAGAACCGTCGGTGGTCAATTCCGTCGAAGTTTCTATTGTTGTACCATTAAAAGCAGCCGAAATCACATTTCTTGCTAATCCTTCACTGATGCTTTTTGCAACATCCATCGGAGTCGAATCTTTTACGAACTCCTTAACCGAACCGTCAGGTAGAGTAATCTTTATCATTCCTTAAATTTTATGGACTGCAAATATATAAGATTACCAAAACACATACAATATATATAGGTATAATATCTTAAAGTATTTTCAGCAGCGAAAGTTTCGGGCATTTTCATCAAAGGTATTTCCCGCTTTCGCTGCAATAAAAGCTGTTTTTAAGAAAAAACAGTTTTTATTTCCACTACAATCGGGGCTATTAGAATAAACCATTTGAATAGATTTTGAATTTCAAGAGATACTATTACTGTGAAATCAAATTTATATATGAGAAGAAGAAAAAAACTTTCGCCCTCAAATATCTTGATTTCAGGCTCTTAAAAAATCTTTTAAAAAAAGGGATAAAAAAGGCTTGTGAGATTAAAAAAGAGTATTACTTTTGCACTCGCATTTAAGGGCAACGTTCATATAAAGCT
>NZ_JBVHBT010000008.1:0-149306 GCF_057626655.1 Flavobacterium sp. SP2 | reverse complement strand
CGCATTAATTGTTATAGTTGCGGTACTTGTATCATTTACACATGGTGCGGTTCCAATTACTTCGTATTGAAATACACTTGTTGTTGCTCCTATTGCTGGTGTGAATGTTCCTGCAATTGCATCAAAAGTTCCGCCTGATCCTGAAGTTTGCGTCCAAACACCTCCTGTTTGCTCTCCTGATATCAAACTGAATAAATCGATTGTTGCAGAACTTGTCTCACAAACAACTGTTGATCCATCCAATCCTGCTGTAGGCTGTGGATTGATGTTGATTGTTGCCGTGCTGGTGTCGTCTAAACAAGGAGTTACTGCATCAAAAGCATACGTAAATACACTATTGGTTGCTCCCGGCGCTGGAGTATACGTTCCGGCAATTGCATTAAACACACCTCCAGAACCTGAAGTCTGAGACCAAATTCCACCTGGTTGTTCACCAGTAATCAAACTAAACAAATCTATTGTAGCAGTACTAGAATCACAAACCGTTGTACTTCCATCTGTTCCTGCATTAGGTTGAGAATTTATAATTATAGAAGCAACACTACTATCTGGTAAACAAGGTGAAGTTGCTGACAATGTATACGTAAATGTACTTGATGTTGCACCTACAGTTGGAGTAAATGTTCCTGCTGTAGGATCAAAAACACCACCTGATCCACTAGTTTGTGACCAAACTCCGCCACTTTGCTCTCCAGAAATTAAACTAAATAAATCGATCACAGTAGTGTTTGTTTCACAAATTGTAATTGATCCATCCAAACCAGCGTTAAGCTGCGAATTAATTGAAATTGTAACTGAACTTGTATCGCCGACACATGGTAAAGTTCCTGGAACAGAATATTCAAATATACTTGTTGTAGAACCGACAGTTGGAGCAAATGTTCCTGCTGCAGAATCAAAAACTCCACCAGTTCCAGAAATTTGAGTCCAAACTCCACCCGTATTTTCTCCTGTTATTAAACTAAATAAATCAACAATAGTTGTACTTGAATCGCATATTGTTATAGCTCCATCGGTACCTGCAGAAAGTTGTGCATTTATGGTAATCGTGGCAACACTAAAGTCATCTATACAAGGAGAAGTAGCAGTTAAAGTATAATTAAACGTACTACTAGTTGCACCTAATGCAGGTGTAAAAGTTCCTGCGATTGGATCAAAAACACCGCCAGATCCACTAGTCTGCGACCAAACTCCACCACTTTGTTCTCCAGAAATTAAACTAAACAAATCTATTGTTGTAGTACTAGAATCACATATAGTTATTGAGCCATCAGTGCCAGCAACTGGCTGCGGATTAATAGTTACTGTTGCAGTACTAGTTGAATTTGCACAAGGAAGTAATGATGCAACGGTGTAATTAAATGTACTTGTAGTTGATCCAATTGATGGAGTAAATGTTCCAGCTGCTGCATCAAAAAATCCTCCTGAACCTGTAACCTGCGTCCAAGTTCCACCTAAATCTTCTCCTGTAATCAAACTGAACAAATCAATCGTAGCAGTATTGGTTTCACAAATTGTTACTCCTCCAGATGTTCCAGCTGTAAATTGTTGATTAACCACCACAGTTATTAATTGAAATGGTCTACAAGTTGGATCGGAAGGTAGCGGATTTGCTATAGCATAAACATAATATGTTCCGGGAACATTTGGGAGTGATCCTGGTGTACCAAGAACTCCAGCATCATAAGTTGCAACTGTACCTACTGGAGTAACATTACCCAAAAGTGTTCCTCCTGAATACATATTTGTACCAGTTTGAAGAGTATTAAAATATACAAAAGAAATTGAATTCGTATTGGTATAACCTGTATTGACCGAAAATGGTGTAGGATTATCATTTATACACAAAGTTTGATCTACAGACGGATTTGTTATTGTTTCACAAACAAAACAGTTAGAAACAATTAAATCAAAATCTTTAACTATTACACAGCTACCAGGTCCTAAAATACTAACATAAATAGTTTGTCCTGAACTTGGAAATGCAGCAGTATTGGTTATTGGATTTGCAGTATTTTGAGCATCTGCTAAAGTTGTATGATAAGAAATTGAATAATCAAATGGACTTAATGTTCCCAACATTATTGGCGTATTTGAATTCAAATTAAAAATATTAGTACACTGCGTAATATCTTGAGGTGCTTGAGTCAAATCAGGGTAAACTGTAACTGTAATATCATCAGAAACTACTGTAGGTACTCCACACACATTATAGGAAGCTTGAGCAGTATAAGTAGTCGTAGTTGTTGGACAAACACTTAATGTAGGCGTTGTTCCAACAACTGTTGTTCCTTGAAGCCACTGAAAAGTAACAGCTGAAGGACCGTTTGGTCTAAATCTCCATCCTTCATTCATTGCTGTCCAAGCACCTGTATTTCTTCCCGGAGGAGTATAAGCTAAACTTCCTGCTCCATTTTGAATTCCAATTAAACCATTACCACTGTTCCATGAAGTACATGGCACACGTCTTTGCACATAAACCTCTATAATATTTGAAATTTCATAAAGGACAATCTGAGAAGTTTGTAAACCTACACTGTTTCCACACGAAAACTGCGGAACATTTGCAAAATTTACAATAAGTTTTCTACAAGGATAAGTTCCCTCCAATTTATAATTATAACTAATTACTGCTGGTGGCGTTGGTGCTACAGCTGGATTGATATCTTGATAAACACCATAAATTGCATTTAATATTGGAAAACCTGCATTTGGTATAGTTTGACTATAAGCCCAAGGACATCCTCCAGTCACAGCAGCAAAAGTTACAACTCCGTTAGAACCTATGTTAGCTGAATTGTAAGATTGTCCGAAAAAGCAAAATTGAAATGGAAGCGGTATTGCTCCTGACCAAACATCATCCGTTGTTACATTTAAGCCTGTAAATGTTGGATCTGAAAAAGCAGCTTGAGGACAATATGGAATTGACTCTACAGCATAGCTAGTTGTTGTTCCTAAGTCAACAAATGTAGAAGTAATTGTTCTACATTCACCAACGTTACATATTGGTGGTACTGCCGCTCCGATGGCTACTCCACCACTCAATACCGTAGCACAACCATTAGAGTTGATTGTAATAACTGCTGAACCTGTTACATTATTATTTACACATCCTGGCGGACTACTATTTGCACTAACTAATGAAAAAGTTGTAGTTACAGGAATTGGAGGAGTAGTAAAACTTGCTGTTCCAGAAGCATTTAAAAATACTGTATAGAATGAACCAGTAATATTATCTGTAAATAATACTGATGCACCTGGTGTACCTGTAAAAGTCAAAACTGCTGTTGAATTTGGACAAATATTAGTACTACCTGACATGGTAACTGTAGGTGGAGTCACTGGCGTGATTACAACATTTCTTGTAAAAACGCAAGTTGTTGGAGTTGTAAAAGAAATATCATCAATTGCAAAATCATTTCCTGCAGAAGTTACCGTTCTGTCATACAAACATATCAATGCAGTTGTCGCTGCACCAGAATTCCAAGTGTAAGTATATTGTGTCCAATTTCCGCAAGTAGTTACAGACGGAGCAATTCCAATTCCAAGAGAAGAACCATTAATAGTTGCTTCTATTGATGCTGGATTTGGAGTTGCAACAGTTTGAATCCAATAACTAAAAGTATAAGTTAAACCTGGAGTGACAGGAATGTTTTGACACCATAGTCTATCGTTACCGCCATTCGCTATAGAACCATCTACAACCATCATATTTCCAGTACCGTTGGTATGATCACCACACGTAGAAAATGGAGCGAACCATGTACTTGGATTATTCACAACTCCATAAGCACCTTGAACTCCTGTAGGTGTTGAAGCTGTTAAAAATTGGTAATCGGAAGTAAAACCTATGTTTCCTGAACTAAAATTTCCATTGAAAACTAAATTTCTTTGACGAGTAACAGTTGATGTTACAGTATATGTAGTTGCAACTGTTGGAGTAACTGTTGGAGTAGCACTAGTTGGATCTGTTAGAGTTGGATCCAACGGTGATGAAGTCCACAAATAAGTCGTTCCACCTGTAACTGATAAAGTTCTTGGGCTGCCAACACATATTGTACTATTGAAAGATGTAACTAATGGATTTGCCAAAGCACCTATTACTACGCCAGCTTGTGTGACAACTGTTCCATTAGTATCGGTTACTGAAACAGTATAAGCACCATTTGCTAAACCAGTAAAAACACCTGTAGTATTAGTTTGAGAAGCTGTTCCTGAAATAGTGTACGTTACATACGGAGTAACACCACCAATTCCATAAACATTAATTGCACCGTCATTCAAACCTGGACATGACTGCTGAATCGTTGAGTAAGTCAACGCTAAAGGTTTTGAAACAACAAAATCATCAACAGCAAAATCATTTCCTGTCAAACTAGTATTTATGTTCCATAATTCAATATTAACACAGGTGTTACTCGGTACAAATGTATACGTTACTTTTTGCCATCCGCTTGCCGGTAATGGCGCAACGGCACTTCCCGAAAGTAAAGAGGATGAAGAAACATTATTAAACTGAATACCAATATTTGCTTGAGTTGCAGCATTGGTTACCGAAGTTGAAACTGATTTTATCCAATATGAAAACCTGTAAGTTGCTCCAATTGTTAAACCACAAATTCCTCCACCAGTATTACCAGCACGCCAAAAACGAGGTGATGTAGCGTCACTATTACCATCAATTACCATCATATTTCCAGTACCAGTTGTATGATCGCCACCTGCTATAAAAAAGGTAGGATTCATTGGTAATGGATTTGTAGTAAAAGCATAATCTCCTGCAGTGGTAGTTCCAGAAAATGGCGCAGTTATTAAGTTGTAACCAACACCGTTTATGTTAAAACCAACACCGTTTCCACCACTTTCAAAATCACCATTTACAAGTAGATTTTGAGAATGTAAATGATTGATAAACAGAAAACTTAGTAATAATAATAGTAAACCTTTTTTCATTTTATTAACATTTTTTAAGTGCGAAATTTACATAAATTTAACTAATAATTATCTTAAAATTTGATTTTTTTAAAAATAATAATCTCTTAGCCTTTTATATTTCAATAATATTTATCTTTGCAATTAAATTTTGTTAAAAAAAATCTTATTAATTATATAATGATAAATCAGGAAGACTTAAGTGATGAAATTGGTAACAATCACATTGCAACTAACGAAGAAACACCTTTAAGAATTGACGCATTTGAAAAGTCTGATGAGGAAAAAATTGAGCTAATAAAAAAGGATGTAGAAAATATTTTACAAACACTAGGAATAGATTTAACTGACGATAGCTTAAAAGGAACTCCTAATAGAGTTGCTAAAATGTTTGTAAAAGAAATTTTTGGTGGGTTAAATCCTAATAAAAAACCAAGTTCTTCAACATTTGAAAATAAATACAAGTACAATGAAATGCTCGTTGAGAAAAATATTGTAGTATATTCTACTTGCGAACATCATTTATTGCCGATTGTAGGTCGCGCGCACGTTGCTTATATATCAAATGGTAAAGTGGTTGGATTGTCTAAAATGAACCGAATTGTTGATTATTTTTCTAAAAGACCTCAAGTACAAGAACGACTTACAATTCAAATTGTGAGAGAGTTGCAAAAAGTTTTAAATACTCAAGATGTTGCTTGTGTTGTTGATGCAAAGCATTTATGTGTAAATTCTAGAGGAATTAGAGATATTGAAAGTAGTACAGTAACTGCCGAATTTGGCGGTAAATTTAAAAATGAAAATGTAAGAAGAGAATTTCTAGATTATATAAAGTTAGATACTTCGTTTTAAATTTTGTTTTAGAAATTAGGTAACAATAAGTACTAGCCCAGATTGAAATGGAAAGCCTTGTGAAGGAAAATTGTGATTTTTCTTGCGGTAAAGAAGCGACCAGCGGAAGCTTTTTTAACGTTTAGAAAAAACCAATTTTACAAGCAAGCTTGAAATGAAAAGCTGGAAATTGCTTCAAAAAAATATTATAAAATTATGTCATTATACAAAAATCAAACGCTTAAAATCTATAATTCGCTGAGCGGCGAAAAAGAAGTTTTTAAATCTGTTCATGAAGGAAACGTTGGTATGTATGTATGCGGACCAACAGTTTACAGCAATGTGCATTTGGGAAATGTGCGAACTTTTATGAGTTTTGACGTAATTTTTAGGTATTTGTTGCACTTAGGATATAAAACAAGATACGTAAGAAATATTACCGATGTTGGCCATATTGTTGATGATGTAGACGATGGTGAAGATAAAATTGCTAAAAAAGCCAGATTAGAACAATTGGAACCAATGGAAATAGTTCAAAAATATACCGTTGATTTTCATACTATTTTGGATAAATTCAATTTTTTACCTCCAAGTATTGAGCCTACTGCAACCGGACATATTATTGAGCAAATCGAAATTGTTAAGCAAATTATCGATAACGGATTTGCCTATGAATCCAATGGTAGTGTATATTTTGATGTAGTGAAATTTAATGAAACACACGACTACGGAAAATTGAGCGGCAGAAATATTGAAGACATGCTTGCCAATACTCGTGATACCGATGGACAAAGTGATAAAAGAAATTCGCAAGATTTTGCACTATGGAAACGTGCAGAACCGGAACACATTATGAGATGGCCATCACCTTGGGGAACTGGTTTTCCAGGCTGGCATTTGGAATGTACAGCAATGAGTACTAAGTATTTAGGCGAAACATTCGATATTCATGGTGGCGGAATGGATTTAAAATTCCCACATCACGAATGTGAAATTGCTCAAAATGAGGCTTGTACTGGGCATTCACCGGTGAATTATTGGATGCATGCCAACATGCTTACGTTGAACGGAAAAAAAATGGCAAAATCTACTGGAAATAATATTTTGCCAGGTGAAATTTTTACTGGAGAAAGTCCGTTTTTAAGCAAAGCATTTGAACCAAATGTTGCACGATTTTTTATGCTTCAAGCGCATTACAGAAGTGTTTTGGATTTTTCTAATGATGCTATACTGGCCGCCGAAAAAGGGTTTTACAGATTGATGGAAGGTATTGAATTGTTAAAGGAAATTGAAACTAGTTCTACCTCTACTCTAGATGTTGAATCTTGGAAAAATAGTTGCTATGACGCTATGAATGACGATTTTAATTCACCAATTTTAATAGCACAATTGTTTGAAGGAGTACGATTCGTAAATATTTTAAATGATAAAAGAGAAACCATTACTGCTGAAGATTTAGCTACTTTAAAAGCTACTTTAGAGAATTTTACATTTGATGTTCTAGGGATTAAAAATGAAAAAACGGCAGGTAATAATTCAGATAAATTAGAAGGAGTTGTTGCAATGTTGATTACAATGCGAAACGAAGCAAGAGCCAATAAAAACTGGGCATTGTCTGATGAAATTCGCGATAAGTTATTGGTTCTTGGTATTCAATTAAAAGACGGTAAAGAAAGTACTGGGTTTACAATTTCAAATTAACAATGGCATCGCTTTCTAAAATAATTACTTATCCTCTTTTTCTTTTAATACGTTTTTATCAAGTAGCGATTTCACCATTTTTGCCTTCTTCTTGTCGGTACGAACCTACTTGCTCCAGCTATTTTATTGAAGCGCTAAAGATTCACGGATTGTTCTACGGAAGTTATCTTGGTATCAAAAGAATTATTAGTTGTAATCCGTGGGGTAAAAAAGGATATGATCCTGTACCCGAAAAAAAATGTGCTCACAAATAACATATTATTCACAATTAAGAAATAATTAATATTTACTTTTGAATATTAAATTAAATTATCCCAAAATATGATTTGGAATCCATCTGAAGGAATACACTTAGGTCCTATAAATATTAGGTTTTACAGTTTGATGTTTGTAGTAGCATTTGGACTAGGTTGGTACATCATGAAACGCATTTTTGAAAGAGAAAATGAGTCACTTGATAAATTAGACACGCTATTCATTTGGACCGTTCTTGCTACTTTATTAGGTGCGAGGCTTGGACATGTGTTTTTTTATGACTGGGAGTATTTCAGCAATCATAAATTAGAAATTTTACTTCCATTTCGATTTGAACCCGAATTTGAATTTACAGGATTTGCTGGATTAGCAAGTCATGGTGCAGCGGTTTCGATAATAATTGTGATGTATTTTTATAGTAAAAATATCATCAAAAAACCTATTCTTTGGGTTTTAGACCGTGTGGTTATACCTGTCGCAAGCGGTGCCATATTTGTACGATTAGGAAACTTTTTTAATTCTGAAATTGTTGGTAAAGAAACGTCAAACACCACTTTTGGAATCAAATTCATACGAGATTATTTTAGCCCACAAGATATTGTAGCAAGAACGAACATCACAAATGTAGATGCAGCTTATAAAGCAGTTGAAAATGATCCTAAATTTTTGAGTTTACTAAATGAAGTTCCATTAAAACACCCAACACAATTGTACGAAGCTTTCTGCTATGTTTTCGTATTCGCAATTTTGATGTACTTGTATTGGAAAACAAATGCAGCACAAAAACACGGTCTTATTTTTGGAGTATTCCTAATTCTACTTTGGACTGTGCGTTTCATAGTTGAATTTGTAAAAGGCAGTCAAGGCGGAATTGAAAAGTCGTTAGGAATATTTTCTACAGGTCAATGGCTAAGTATACCGTTCATAATTGTCGGATTTTATTTCCTTTTTATGGCTGAAAAACCGTTACCGAAAAAAATCTAATCATAAAAAAGGAGAACAATTTAGTTCTCCTTTTTTTATTCTTTCTTATTCTTCCTTCTTAATAACTTTTCGGGCAACTTCAATTTTAAACTTCTTGCCTTTCATTTTTTCGTCGCGAATATTGCCTAAAAACGCTTTTACTTTTTTAGATTTTACCGCTGCAAATGATATGAAATCTTTTACTTCAATCAATCCCAAATCACCTTTCTCCAATTTTCCTTTTTGAGAAAAGAAACCAACTATATCAATTTTATTTAATTTGTTTTTCTTTCCACCACTAATGTAAATCGTCTGAAATTCTGGTGGTTTTGGTAAAGTTGTAGCATTATCAACATTCAAAACTGGCATTCCATAATCTAAATACTCCATTTTTTTCTCACTTTCATGAACAATAATATAGGCAGTTCCAGACGCTAACATTCTCGCAGTTCGACCGTTTCTATGGGTAAATTCGTCTTCTTTTAAAGGCAAATGATAATGAATTACGTGCTTCATTTCGGGAATATCCAAACCACGTGCAGCCAAATCGGTTGTAATTAAATAACTCACACTGCCGTTTCTAAACTGAATCAAAGCACGTTCACGTTCGTCCTGATCCATTCCGCCGTGATAGTAAGTACAATAAATTCCTTTCTCGTTGAGCGTATCACTAATTCGCTCGGCAGCATCACGATGATTACAAAATATAATTGCCGATTGCGATTTTAAAGAACAAATTAAATTAAAAAGTGCATTGATTTTATCCTTTTCTTTCGAAACCACCATTTTCAAAGTCAGATTAGAATTCTGCTCTTCGGTTGGAATAAAATCTAAAACGGTCGGATTTACAACTCGTGTATATTTTGGAATTTCAATATCAGACGTTGCCGAAACCAAAACTCGCTTGTTCAATTTATTTAATTTTGAAATTATGAACGACATTTGCTCATGAAAACCAAGTTGTAACGATTTGTCAAATTCATCCAAAATCAACGTTACAATAGCATCAGTTTTAAAAGTTCCTCTATCAATATGATCGGCAATTCGTCCAGGTGTTCCAATTAAAACCGCTGGTGGATTCGAAAGATTTTTAATTTCAGTATCAATAGAATGCCCGCCATAACAAACATTTACCTTATAATCCGTTCCCATTTTTTTCCAAACTTGCTCAATTTGCAAACCCAATTCACGCGATGGAACCAGAATTAAGCACTGAACAGTAGTGATTTCTGGCTGCAACATTTCGAAAAGTGGTAGCAAAAAAGCAAGCGTTTTTCCCGAACCTGTTGGCGATAATAATAAAACATTAGCATCATTTAAAATAGCATCTTGCGCCATTTCTTGCATTTCGTTCAAACTTTCGATACCAAGATTCAAAAGCAAATTATTGGAATGTGGATTTTTATTCATTTTGCAAAGGTAGTTTTTTTAAATTGTGAGTTGCAAGTTTTAAGTTTCAAGTATTACAAAATTGTCATTCTGAAGAAGCAAAAATCTTAAACTATATGTATTCGATATTGAAATTGACATTGATATTGACATTGATATTTATATTGATATTGACATTGATATTGACATTGACATTGATATTGATATTGACATTGAAATTCTTTACATTTGAATTTCATAAACACAACACCATGCGATTTTTCCCTTTATTTCTTTTAATGATTTCTACTTCTCTATTTTCACAAGTTAAAGATGAATTTCAAACACCTTTTGAAAAAGGAAACGGAAACCAATCTACAACCTATGAAGAATGCATTAGTTATTATGAAAATTTAGATGAAAACTTCGACAATATTCAAATGATTGCAAAAGGTAAAACTGATAGTGGAAAACCGTTGCACATTGTAATTTTTTCAGAAAATAAAAATTTTAATGTATATCAAAATAAAGCTAAAATTTTAATCAACAACGGAATTCATCCAGGCGAACCTGACGGAATTGATGCATCAATGCTATTGATGCGAGATTTGGCGTCAGGAAAGATTAAAGTTCCAAAAAACACGATGGTAATTGTAATTCCGGTGTACAATATCGATGGAATGCTTAATAGAAATACCGCTTCTAGAGCCAATCAAAATGGACCAGAAGAATATGGTTTTCGCGGCAACGGAAGAAATTACGACTTGAATAGAGATTTTATAAAATCGGATACCAAAAATTCTAGAAGTTTTCAAGAGTTATTTGTCAATATAAATCCCGAAGTTTTCATTGACAATCACGTTTCCAATGGCGCCGATTATCAATATACTTTTACCTGCATTGCAACGCAACACGAACGTTTAGGAACAAGTATGGGGAATTATTTTAAAAACGAATTTTACCCAGAAATTGTGAAAGACATGAATCGTAAAAAAATCGATGTTGTTCCTTACGTAAATGTTCACAGCACTACGCCAGACAAGGGTTTCGAACAATTTTCTGACACACCAAGATACGCAACTGGTTACACCACTTTGTTCAACACACTCGGATTTGTACCTGAAACGCACATGCTCAAACCATTTAAAGACCGAGTAAAAGTTACTTACGAATTTATGTTGAGCGTTATCAATTACACCGATGCCAATTGGCAGAAAATCAAAAAAATAAAGGACGAAAGTTGGAAAGAAAATGCAGCTGGAAATCAGTATCCAATTCAATGGGAAATTGATTCTTCCAAAGTTTCATCGATAGATTTTAAAGGCTTTGACGGAAGTTATATTAAAAGCGAAGTCACTGGAAAAGACCGATTATTTTACGACAGAAAAAAACCATTTACCAAGAAAATACCGTTTTATGCCGATTATAAAGCAACCAAATTCATAACAATTCCAAACAGTTACATCATTCCACAAACACAATGGCAAGTTATTGATTTATTGAAACTTAACAACATCGAATTTACTCAAATTCAAAAAGATACCGTCATTGAAGTCGAATCGTATAAAATTGCAAGTTATCAAACTTCTAAATCACCTTACGAAGGACATTACGGACATTATGAAACCAAAGTTGCCAAAAGCATCGAGAAAATTAAATTTTACTACGGTGATTATGTGTTTCATACTAAGCAACCTAATGTAAAATATGTTTTAGAAACTCTTGAACCAGAAGCCGTTGATTCATTTTTCAATTGGAATTTCTTCGATACTGTTTTGCAACAAAAAGAGTACTTTTCGGCTTACGTTTTTGAAGATTTAGCCAAAGAATTCTTAGATAAAAATCCCACAATAAAAGCCGAATTTGAAGCTAAAAAACAATCGGATAAAACCTTTTCAGAAAACGCAGCCTCACAATTGGACTGGATTTACAAGAAATCGCCCTATTATGAAAAAGCGCATTTGCAATATCCTGTTTACCGAGTTGTAAAGTAATTACTTTTTGATATATTCGGGCTCAAACAGTAATTTAATATTCTCATACGAATTTTTCAAAGCTTCTTTAACTTGCTCTGGATTGAGCCATGCCGCTTTTTCGATTCCTTCATTTTCCTGCGGTAATAAGATGCCATCAAAGTCGGAAGTCATTTCGAACCAATGCGTAATTTTCAATCGGTATTTTCCGTTGCGTTTAAAAATATGATACGTTTTTTGAAGCTTTTTAGTAATTTTCAACTTTCCTACACCAGTTTCTTCTTCAACTTCACGCACTGCAGTATCTTCAATATCTTCTTCTTTTTCGATTCCGCCTTTTGGCAAGTCCCACTTTCCGTTTCTTAAAATAAATAAAACTTCTCCTTTTTTATTGTACACCAAACCACCTCCAGCTTTTCTAACTGGAATTTGTTCTTTCATCTTTTTAAGAATTTCCTTCTCATCTGGATAATACAAGTAAGCTTTTAAAATTTTATTATTGAACATTTTTATAATAAGCTGTTCAATATCAATACTTTCAAGCAAGAAAAACTGAAAATCGGTTTCTTTCTCGATTTCATTTGTCAAAAAAAGTGGTTTGTCGTTCACAAAAACTTTATACATTTGTACTATGATTTTTAATAAAGATACAGCCGAAAAAACTGCCGAATTACTTTTGCAAATAAATGCAATTAAATTGAATCCTAAAAATCCTTTTTTATGGGCTTCAGGTTGGCACTCTCCTATTTATTGCGATAACCGACTAACGCTTTCATTTCCAGCGATTAGAAATTACATACGCGATGAATTTTCTAAACAAATTGAACAAATTTATGGTAAGCCCGACGTAATTGCTGGCGTTGCAACTGGTGCAATTGGCATTGGAATACTCGTGGCAGAAGAACTTGGACTACCATTTGTGTACGTTCGACCAGAGGCAAAAAAGCACGGAAGACAAAATCAAGTGGAAGGTTTTTTACAAAAAGGACAAAATGTTGTGGTTGTTGAAGATTTAATTTCGACAGGAAATAGTAGTTTGCACGCAGTTGACGCTTTGAAAGAAGCTGGCGCAAATGTAAAAGGAATGCTAGCAATTTTCTCGTACGGATTTGATGTAGCTGCAGAAAATTTTAAAAATGCAAATGTTGAATTACACACGTTAAGCAATTACGAACATCTTTTAGACTTAGCTGTTGAAAAGCAATACATTACAGAAGAAGAACAAGTTACACTTCAAGAATGGAGAAAAAGTCCATCAACTTGGAACGTATAAATAACAAATTTTAGATATAAAATATAATGAATTTAGAAAGTCAAAAAGTAACCGTAGAAAAATCGGCAGAATATATTTACAACGCGCTGTCTGATGTTAAAAATTTTGAGAAATTAATGCCCGAAACTATTTCAAAATTTGAAGTTCTTGGAGATGACATTTTTAATTTCGGATTAAAAGGCATGCCAGAAATTAAGTTACGATTAAAAGAAGGCGTTCCGTATTCTAAAGTGAATTTAGCTGCTGCAAGCGATAAACTTCCATTTACATTAGTTGCAAGTATTGATTCAGTTTCAGAAAATTCAAGCGAAATAAAACTAGATTTTAATGGCGAATTCAATGCCATGATGGCGATGATGATTAAAGGACCAATTTCTAAGTTTATTGAAACTTTAGCTGAGAATATGCATAAATTGTAATGCTGGAGATACTTACGAATAACTTTATAAATGTCTAATGGTTAAGCCAATAATTAATCTATTTGACACTGTTGGACTAGGAATAATTATTAATTATCCTTCAGGAATTATATTTTCAAATCAAACTGGTGGAACTTCTTGTCGCCACTCTCGAATTGAAGGAATTTATATTCCATTGTGTAATGATCTATCTATACCCGACAATCAATTAATAAGTCCTTCAATTGATTTGTATAACTATTTTATTGGACCAAAGTATTCTGGAACCGGCGCAATATCTGGAATTGATGATGAGGATATATTTAATCTTACTGAAATATTAAAAAAATATAATCTTGATAAAATCATCATCATTGATGAAAATAAAAAAAGTGAATCCCACGAATCTTGGATATTTGTAAAAATAAAAAACTTAAATTTATTAGAAAATCTTCCTAATCATCTAAGTGCTATTTTAACATGGGAAAATAGTGATTAGGTAGTTTTCTTAAATTTGTTTCTTGTAACTATTTTGAAAACTAACCTTTTTTGCTAAAAATAATTAATAAAGCATCGTAATCTCTTTAATTCCATAGCTTTCAATCGAGTCGTCTTCCAAAAGAATTTCAAGTCTTCCATCAGATGAAATTCCCTGAATGATTCCCATAAATCTATTTTTTTCAACATTTTCAAAGGGCATCGGAACTCCAATTCTAAATAAATTCTGATGAATTTTTTCCCATAAGTTCTCCGATTGATTTGAAATTATAATTTCGCAATTTTTTTTAATCTGAAAATGAATTTTGTTTATAATTTCATCCAAATCAAATTCAGTTTTTGAAACAACCGCTAAGGATGAAGCATTCGGTAAATTGGCAAAATCGGTTTGATTTACATTCAATCCAATTCCAACTATTGACTCAATGGCTGTGTCAGTTTTAAAGCTATTTTCAATCAAAATGCCACCAATTTTTTTAGTGTCTGACATTATGTCGTTTGGCCATTTTACTGCTAATTTTGGAATGCTAAAAATTGTAAGAACTTCAATAATAGCTAGAGAAACAGCGATGTTTAAATCAAATATTTGACTTGGATTACACAGTACATCCTTTATCAAAATACTCATTGTTAAGTTTTTACCACTTTCAGATTGCCATACAGCACCCATTTGACCTCGTCCTTTTGTCTGATTTCTTGCAGTAACAATTGTGAAATTTTCTACTAACTGTTTCTTTGAAATTTCTTTCAAAAAGTCGTTGGTAGAATCTATGGCATCGAGTTTGATAATATTCATGTAAGAAATTTTGTGAAACAGAATTTAAACTTATGTTAAGCATCAAAAATAATGACAAAATTTGATACCTTTGCATGTAATATACAAAATAATTAAATGACAAAAAATACAGTTAGTACCGATATTTTATTAGCAAACATAATAAAAGGAATAGAAGAAGTAAAAGGAAACGATATAGAAATTCTTGATTTAAGAGCAATAGATTCAGCCGTATGTGACTACTTCGTCATTTGTAACGGAAATTCAAACACACAAGTTAACGCGATTGTTGGTTCGGTTCAAAAACTAGTTTCTAAGGAAATTAAAGACAAGCCTTGGCATGTTGAAGGTACAGACAATGCCGAATGGGTTTTAATGGACTATGTAAGCATCGTTGTACACGTTTTTCAAAAAGAAATTCGTGAATACTATAACATTGAAGGACTTTGGGGTGATGCAAAAATTACTACAATTGCAAATAAATACTAAAAAAAAATATACTAGATAATGGCAGAGAATAAAAAACCAAATGGCATGAAAATAAGCCCATGGTGGATTTTAGGAATTATTATTGCAATGTTTGTAGTTTTAAATATTGCTGGTGGTTCAAGTATGCAAGACCCATCTATAATTTCATCATCTAAGTTGGATGAACTTTTAAATTCAGGAAAAGTTGATAAAATTGTCGTTTACAATAAATCACAAGCAGAAGTATTTTTATCTGCTTCAGCAATAAAAGAAAAAGGTAATAGCAAGGTTGCTAAAGATGTATTTGGAAATCCAAATAAAGGACCGCATTACACTTCTGAAATTGCCGATGCTCAGAATTTTGAAAATAAATTAATAAAAGCTTCACAAGATAAGAAACTTAAATCTTACGACTTTAAGCAAAAAAGTGATTGGACAGAAATGCTAATTGGTTTCCTTCCATTTATTTTAATCATTGGAGTTTGGATTTACATTATGCGCAGAATGTCTGGCGGAGGTGCTGGCGGTGGCGGAGGTCAAATCTTCAACATCGGAAAATCTAGAGCTAAACTTTTTGATGAAAAAGCTGATGTAAAAGTTACTTTTAAAGATGTTGCTGGATTAGAAGGCGCTAAGGAAGAAGTACAGGAAATTGTAGAATTTCTTAAAAATCCAGAAAAATATACTGTTTTAGGTGGTAAGATACCAAAAGGAGCATTACTTGTTGGACCTCCAGGAACAGGAAAAACGTTATTGGCGAAAGCTGTTGCAGGTGAAGCTAAAGTGCCTTTTTTCTCTTTATCAGGTTCTGATTTTGTTGAAATGTTTGTAGGTGTTGGTGCTTCACGAGTTCGAGATTTATTCAAACAAGCAAAAGAAAAATCACCAGCAATTATCTTCATTGACGAAATTGATGCAGTAGGTCGTGCACGAGGAAAAAATAGTATGTCTGGCGGAAATGATGAACGTGAAAACACATTGAATCAATTACTTACAGAAATGGATGGTTTTGGAACAAATACGCATGTAATTGTTATCGCTGCTACCAATAGAGCTGATGTTTTAGATAAAGCTTTGATGCGTGCTGGACGTTTTGACAGACAAATTTATGTTGATTTACCAGACATTCGTGAGAGAAAAGAAATTTTTGAAGTGCATTTAGCTCCTTTGAAAAAAGTAGAAGGATTGGATACAGACTTTCTAGCGAAACAAACACCAGGATTTTCTGGAGCAGATATTGCCAATGTATGTAACGAAGCTGCCTTAATTGCAGCAAGAAACAACAAATCGGCAGTAGACAAACAAGATTTCCTTGATGCTGTAGACCGTATCGTTGGAGGTTTAGAAAAGAAAAACAAAATTGTAACTCCGGCAGAAAAAAGAGCTATTGCAGTTCACGAAGCTGGACACGCTACAGTAAGCTGGATGTTGGAACACGCAGCGCCGCTTATCAAAGTAACCATAGTTCCAAGAGGTCAAAGTCTTGGTGCAGCTTGGTATCTTCCGGAGGAAAGGCTTATTGTGCGTCCTGATCAAATGCTGGATGAAATGTGTGCTACCATGGGCGGAAGAGCCGCTGAAAAAGTAGTATTTGATACAATTTCAACTGGTGCATTATCTGATTTGGAAAAAGTTACCAAACAAGCTCGTGCAATGGTTACGATTTATGGTTTGAACGAAAAGTTAGGTAATGTTACGTATTACGATTCTTCTGGTCAAGGTGAGTATAATTTTAGCAAACCTTATTCTGAAGATACAGCAATCACAATTGATAAAGAAATTTCACTTTTAATAGAAGGACAATATCAAAGAGCGATTCAAATACTTACTGAAAACAAAGATAAATTACTACTTCTTGCCGATATTCTTATTGAAAAAGAGGTAATCTTTAAAGACGATTTAGAAACTATTTTTGGAAGACGTCCGTATCAAAAAGACAACGAAGATTTAGCTGAAATCATAGCGTAATTAATAAATTTAGTACAAAAACTTAAAATCTTAATTCAAAATCATTTTTTGAATTAAGATTTTTTTATCTTTGAAGGTTTTCAAGTGAGAAATTACTAATTTGAACAATAATTATGAGTCTTTTTAAAAAAATATTTGGTTCGAGCAGCGATGCTTCCGACGAGGAAAGCCAAAGTCAATATAACACACCAAAACATTCAGAACTTCCAGTAGATGAGCTATTTACCTTTAATTTTAAGAAAAATGGTGGTAAATTTATCTATTGTGAAAACCTTGAAGAAGTTAGAGAACAATTCGAAAATATATTAGAAGAAAACGACTGGTTTGAAAGCGAAGCCTTGTGTTACGAACCAAAATTGTTTAACCTATTAGTTGAAAATAATATAATATACCAAAATATAAAACAACCAAAATTTTTATTAGCAGGATGTGAAAATCTTATTGCCGATGAAGGTTCTGTTCTTTTTTCATCCAATCAAATCAAGCAATTAAAACCAAACGAACTTCCTGATAATATTGTTATTTTAGCAACAACAAGCCAGATTCTTGAATCTAAAAGTGACGGTTTACGTGTCATTAAGAAAAAATACGACAAAGATTATCCAACAAATATTACTACTATAAAATATTTTGAAAAAGTTCAAGAAGAAGATTTCTTGACTTATGGAAGTTGTGCCAAAAACATGTATTTACTGCTACTTGAAGATTTATAGTAATGAATGAAACTCTAAAACGAGGAATTTCAGGAGCCATTTACATTATTTTGTTACTAGCTTCCATCCTATTTTCTACTGAAAGTTTTTTTATATTATTTGGTGTATTTTTATTAATTGCAGTTTATGAGTTTTGTAGTTTAATTCAAATTAATAAAATTTTTCCGCTACTTTTTGCTTTCACCTTTTACACTACTGTTACATTAATAAGTTTTTACAGAACCGAAACTGAAACTTTTTTGGAACAATTGATAGACAAAAAAATTTCAATTACTGTAAACAGCAATCAGCTCAACATAATTTTATTAGTAATTACACTCGTCGTATCGGTTAAAAGTATCTTGTTCTTATTTTACGATAAAGTACAAAAAATAAGCACTTCCTCTAAGTACTTATATTTAATAGGCTACATTATTTTACCATTTTTATTCATTACTAAAATTTCATTTGGTATCAATGATTATAATCCTAAGATAATAATTGGACTTTTTATTTTGGTTTGGACCAATGATACCTTTGCCTATATAGTAGGAAAATCAATTGGAAAACATAAGCTATTTGAACGAATTTCGCCTAAAAAAACAATAGAAGGATTTCTTGGAGGGATCATCTTTGCAGCTCTTGCAGGATATTTAATCTCTAAATTTTACATCAAAGCCAGTCCACAATTCAGCGATCGATCAATTTTAATTTGGGTTACAATTGCTTTATTAGTAGGGATTTTAGGAACTATTGGCGATTTGATCGAATCCAAATTTAAACGAATTGCTGGCGTAAAAGACAGCGGAAAAATCATGCCCGGTCATGGAGGCATTTTAGATCGACTAGATAGTGTTATATTTGTAGCACCTTTTGTATTTTTGTTTTACCAAATTTTAAATTATGTTTCATAAAGAAGGATCCCGAATTATTTTTTATTCAATACTTTCAATGCTTGCAATTTTATTATTGTCCAGAGCTTTTATTCCAATAAAATGGTTAGAAATTACTGTACAATTAATTGCATTAGTCTTTTTAATCATTGTTTTGCAATTTTTCAGAAACCCTAAAAGAATTATCACGATTAGTGACGATTACGTATTAGCGCCGGTAGATGGAAAAGTTGTAGTTATTGAAGAAGTATTCGAACCAGAATATTTTAAAGACCAACGACTTCAAGTCTCTATTTTCATGTCGCCAATAAATGTACATGTCACTCGTTATCCTGTTAATGGAGTTGTTAAATACAGTAAATACCATCCAGGAAAATATCTTGTAGCATGGCATCCTAAAGCAAGTACCGAAAATGAAAGAACAACAATTGTAGTCGAAAATAAGGTATTTGGCGAAGTACTTTACCGACAAATTGCAGGTGCTTTAGCTAAACGAATTGTAAACTACGCAGTTGAAGGTACACAAGTTGTGCAAGGAGAAGATGCCGGATTTATAAAATTTGGCTCAAGAGTAGATTTATACTTTCCAATTGGAACTAAAGTTAATGTAAAATTAAACGAAGTTGCCGTTGGTGGAAAAACAATAGTCGCTATAATATAAATGCAAGAAAAAGATTTAGATACAAGATTTGAAGAAGCTGTAGTTATTGCCAATACAATGACTCAAGCAGATTTGCCTCAAGATGTGCAATTGCGTTTGTATGCTTATTATAAGCAAGCAACTCATGGAACTATTGATACCAGAATCTCGCCAGTTTATGATTTAAGAAACGCATTTAAAACGAACGCTTGGATGCAAATATCACATCTTACCATAGATGAAGCTAAAGAAATGTATATTGAATCGATATTAAAACTAGCTAAAAAAGATAATCTCGAAAAGTAAATTTAAAATAAATGAAAAAAGTAAATTTATTATTCATAATTATTGTAATTATTTCAAGCCTTACCTCTTGTAAAAAGAGAAAATACACTGAAGTCGTTGAAGTGCCTTTACCATCTACCGAACAAAAAATAAGTATTGGTTCACCAGATGATGTAAAAGCTGACAAAGGTGCATTCGAAATGGTGAAACTTCCATACAAGTACGATGCTTTAGCACCAAATATTGATGCATTAACCATGGAAATGCATTATTCTAAACATTATTTAACCTACACTAACAATTTAAATAAAGCATTAGCGGGTACCGAAATTGAAAATCTAACTATCGAAGAGCTTTTTAAAAAATTAGATTTAAACAATACCGATTTAAGAAATAATCTTGGAGGATATTATAATCACAGCTTGTTTTGGGAAATAATGGGTCCAAAAGCTGGTGGCAATCCACAAGACACTTTAGCTGGTGCTATTGATAAAGATTTTGGTTCGTTTGAAAATTTCAAAACGCTTTTTAAAGATGCTGCAACAAAACAATTTGGATCCGGTTGGGCTTGGCTAGTAGTTGACAAAACTGGGAAACTACAAGTAACCAATACTCCAAACCAAGACAATCCAATGATGCCAAAAGCGATACTATCAGGTACTCCAATTTTAGCGTTAGATCTTTGGGAACATGCCTATTACTTAGGATATCAATACAAACGAAAAAACTACATCGACAATTTTTTCAATATCATTAATTGGAAAAAAGTAGGTGAAAAATATGAAGCCGCTTTAAAGAAATAATTACTTTTAAAAATCCTGAGTTTAAGCTTGGGATTTTTTACATTGCAAAAATTAAATTGTCCATATCATTAAGTGTAAAGCAAAATAATTTTACATGAAAAAAATATTTTATTTAACTATATTCTTATCTTTAATTTCCTGCAATAAAGACTCGAAAAATATTGTTCATGAAAACGAAATATATAGTTTTATAAATTATATTATCAAAACTGAATTAAGTCAAAAAGAAAATAAAAATAAATATTTGACAGAATGTTTTCCAACACCAATACCAACAGCCGAATATTTTGGAATCGAAACTATGAATAATTTTTTTGACAAAAATGATGTTACATTTATGAAAAGTCAATTGGATAAAAGATATCATTTTCGACTAAAAAATAATTTAATAAAAAACAGAATTACTGTACCATTTGAATCTCTTATTAAACCACAAGACAAGAACAAAAAATCTGAAAATTATTGGGAAAATACTCTAAATGATGAATACGTTAATGAAAAAATTGATGAAATAAGTTTACCTATATTTAGTAAAAACTACAAAACTGCGATTATTTCTTTTGGAACATATGGTGGAAATGGTCAAACTGAAATTTATAGAAAGTCTAATGGAAATTGGAAAAAAATAAAAACCATTGCAGTTTGGAAAAATTATAAATGCTAATTTAAAATTTATTGTTATAAAAATCCCAAGCCGAAACTTGGGATTTTATAATTATTGTTATTTCAAACCAGCAATACTTTGTTCTAATGTAGAAATTTTAGCAAGTGCATCTGCCTCTTTCTTACGTTCGATTTCCAAAACTTTTTCTGGTGCGCCATTTACAAATTTCTCATTTGATAATTTAGCTTGAACAGACTTTAAGAAACCTTTATTATAATTCAACTCTTCTGTCAGTTTTGCAATTTCTGCTTCAACATCAATACTTCCTGTAATCGGAATAAAATATTCGTTAGAATTTACTCTGTAAGACAATGCTCCATCAACTTTTTCTGAAACATAGTCTAATGAAGTAATGTTTCCAAGTTTAGAAACAACAGCATCAAAATAGGCAGAAGCGTTATCATTATTGATAATCTTCAATTCTATTGCATCCTTAAACGGAATATTTTTGTTTTTTCTAATAGTTCTTATACCAGAAATTACTTCAATAGTTTGATTAAAATCGGTTATCAATTTTTCATCAAAAGCTTTTGACTCCGGCCAAGTTGAAACAATTAATGCTTCTTCTGGAGATCTATCAGCAATTAAATGCCAAACTTCTTCAGTCAAGAAAGGCATAAATGGATGCAACAATTTCATGTTGTTTTCCATCATTTCTATTGCTTTTGCAAATGTCGTGCTGTCTATTGGTTGTTGGTAAGCTGGTTTTATCATTTCCAAAAACCAAGAACAGAAATCGTCCCAAACCAATTTATAAATTCCCATCAGGGCATCTGAAATTCTGTATTTTTCAAAATGATCTTCTATTTCCAGAAGTGTCTGCTGTAATTTGGCTTCATACCATTCGATCGCAATTTTAGACGATTCTGGTTGCGGAATTGTAGTAGAAACTTCCCATCCTTTAATTAACTTGAAAGCATTCCAAATTTTATTAGAAAATCCTTTCCCTTGATTGCAAAGTTCTTCGTCAAACATAATATCATTTCCTGCAGAAGCACTCAACAATAATCCAACACGAACTCCATCTGCACCAAATTGTTCAATTAAGCCAAGTGGTTCTGGTGAATTACCCAATTGTTTGGACATTTTACGACCTTGCTTATCACGAACCAAGCCAGTTAGATATACATTAGAAAATGGTTTTTCTCCTGCATATTCATATCCTGCGATAATCATTCTAGCAACCCAGAAAAATAGAATGTCTGGACCAGTTACTAAATCGTTCGTTGGATAATAGTATTTAAAATCTTCGTTTTCCGGATTCACAACACCACCAAAAACAGCCATTGGCCAAAGCCATGACGAAAACCAAGTATCCAAGGCATCGGCATCTTGCGTTAAATTGTCAGCTGTTAGTTCGGGATTTTGTGTTTTTTCCTTCGCTAATTCAAGAGCTTTTTCTTTGTTTTCGGCAACAACAAAATCCTCTTTTCCATCTCCATAGTAGTAAGCCGGAATTTGTTGTCCCCACCAAAGCTGACGAGAAATATTCCAATCACGGATATTTTCTAGCCAATGTTTGTAAGTATTATTAAAACGTGATGGATACAACTTAATTTCATCTGATTCTAAAACGGCTTTAATTGCAGGTTTTACTAACTCTTCCATGCTTAAAAACCATTGGTCTGACAATCTAGGTTCGATCACAGCTTTAGTTCTTTCAGACGTTCCAACTTTATTTAAATGCGTTTCGGTTTTTGCTAAAGCTCCAGAAATTTCAAGTTCTTTTGAAATTTCATCACGAACTACAAATCTGTCTTTTCCTTGATAGTGTAATCCAAAAGAATTTAATGTTGCATCATCATTAAAGATATCTATAATTTCAAGGTTGTGCTTCTCGCCTAGCGTTTTATCGTTCATATCGTGTGCTGGAGTCACTTTTAAACAACCAGTTCCGAATTCAATATCAACATATTCGTCTTCGATGATCGGAATTACGCGGCCGCAAATAGGAACTATTGCTTTCTTCCCTTTTAAGTGCGAAAAACGTTCGTCGTTAGGATTGATACAAATTGCCGTATCTCCAAAAATAGTTTCAGGACGTGTTGTTGCAACAGTTAGAAAATCTTCTGAACCTTCAATTTTATATTTCAAAAAATATAATTTTCCTTGGCGTTCTTCGAAAATTACTTCTTCATCTGACAAGGTCGTTTTGGCTTCTGGATCCCAATTTACCATTCGGTAACCACGGTAAATTAATCCTTTATTGTATAAATCTACAAAAGAATAAATTACTGATGCCGACATATCTTCGTCCATAGTAAACTTGGTGCGACTCCAATCGCAAGAACAACCTAATTGTTTTAATTGCTCAAGAATTGTTCCTCCATATTTATCGGTCCAATCGTAGGCATGTTTTAGAAATTCTTCACGCGTTAAATCGCTTTTGTTGATTCCTTCGCTTTTTAGCTTGGCAACAACTTTAGCTTCGGTTGCAATGGATGCGTGATCGGTTCCTGGAACCCAACAAGCATTGAATCCTTTTAATCGTGCACGACGAATTAATACATCCTGAATGGTGTTGTTTAACATATGTCCCATGTGCAAAACTCCAGTCACGTTTGGTGGTGGAATTACAATTGTATATGGTGTTCTGTGGTCGGGTTTAGAGGTGAAATAGTCATTTTTCATCCAATAGCTGTACCACTTGTTTTCGATTTCTTTGGCGTTGAATTGTGCAGGAATCATATTTATAGCTTGTTTGATTTTTAGATTGTTGGATTCTTAGATTTTAAAAAGTTGTCGTTTTTAGGATTTAAAGAATCTATATTCTAATGAATTTATATTTAAGAGTTATGTTGAATTGTTTTTAAAATTTATAAAAGTTCCAATAGTTGGTTCTCTAGCCCTGATTGAAACGGTAGCTCACGATTTTTATCGTGACTACAAGTGAAAAGCAGGAATAAGGACTGTTGATAAATCCCGAGCCATTTGCTTCTAATAAAACTTGGTACACTATTTGTATTATGTATGCAAAAGTAGTTAATCTGTACTTTTATAAAAAATTAAGATTTAAATTTTTGTGTATTAATTTAAAGTGTCTATTTTTACAGTAACCAAATTATGAATAAAATGAAAAAAATTATACTTTTTACAGCTTTTTTAATTACTGGTTTGGGTTTTTCTCAAGCTAAAATTGATTTTAAAGCGAAAGACAATACCATTGATTATGGTACTGTAAGTAAAGATAGTGATAGTGGTGTTAGAACTTTTGAGTTTACAAATACAGGTGATGCGCCATTGATTATTACCAATGTACAATCTACTTGTGGTTGTACGGTACCAACTAAGCCTACTGAACCAATTATGCCTGGTAAAACTGGTAAAATTGACGTAAAGTACAATATGAATCCGGGACCGATTAGAAAAACTATTACAGTTGAGAGTAATGCAACTAATGTTGATGGCGGTCGTGTAGCTTTGAAAATAAAAGGAGAAGTAATTGTTAAACAAGAAATCAATTTACTAGAAAAAAAGAAATCTAGTCCAATGCAATAATAATAAAGCCTCTGTCATGAGGCTTTTTTTATAGCATACTTTTTAATTGAAATTTGAATTTAATTGCTTTATAATTTCGCTCTACTTCAAATTCTATTATTTTTCCTTCTTCCGACTTGAGTAAATCATTAATTTCTTGCAATGAAAAATTGTAGGCTTCTTTTTTGTTTATCTTTTTAATAATGTCCTCTTTTTTTAATCCGGCTAGTTCAGCTGGAGAATTTTTTCTAATGTTTGTAATAATATAAATCGGTTTTAACTCAAACTTATATTTAAGATTGTTTTTTATAGCCGTGCCGTTGGAATCGTACAAATTGTTATTTAACAATGGTTTCTCTTCAAACGTTTGCGTTACCCATTGCAAGCCTTGATGTTGGATATCGATACCCGACATATTAAAATTGAAAGCCTCTTTGAATTTCGAATTTTTCTTAAGATACATTTTGTTCTCAGGATAGTCAAAAATTACGGTAAAACGTCGTAACAACTCGGAACCGACTGATCCAACCCTACCAATCAAAGGATTTATGGCACTCGATGCAATAGCATCTGGATACGATATAAGCGGATTGGAAAATTCAAAGTCAGTAATTTGAAATTTTAATATTCTAGCTCTTTTACCAAAAACATCGCCACTAAAACCTCTACCTAGATAATCGTCAAAGTATTTTTCGGCAATTTGAATGGAATCATTTTGGTTTTCAAAGAGCCAAACTGCATCACTATTGCCTGTATCAATCAATAATTTAGCCTTAAGTAAAGTAGATTTATCGGTATTTAATAATTGCGAATACAAGTAAGGTTTGGATTCGTGAAAAATTATTGGAATTGAAGAAAAGGACTTTAAGTTTTTAGCCAAAGTTTTATTCTTAGAACTATAAAACGTAATCTTGTTGTTGTTATAATCAATCTTTATTTTGTGGTTTTTAAAAAAATGATAACCCAAAATACCGTTTACAGGAAATCCTACTTGTGAAGAAATATTGATATTTTGATCCAATACTAAAAACAAGGTGTGATTGTAATCTACAAAATCATTAATTTTTAACGTGTTTTTCACCGATTTGAAACCATCGAATGCATCATTAATTCCAAATCCTTTGATTTTGATTTTCTCGATTTGCTCAAATTGCACCTCATCAGTTTCATCCAAACTAAACAGAATTGATTGCTCAACTCCGGTATCAATAAGAAAATTGAGTGATACACCATTCACTTCAACTGGTAGAATAATTAAATTATTTAAAAGTTTAAATGGAACTGTTATCTTATTTTTATCATTTAAGATTTGAAAACCTTCTTGGGATGAAAGTTTTGAAATGCAACAAAAAAATAAGAGAAAAAAAACTTTAAAATTCATTAATTATATTTTTAATAAATTTAATAAAATTTATGATTTGTAAATCGTTTTTTTATTAATAAATACAATAAAAAATTGCAAATTTGCAAATCTAAATTTTCAATCATGCCAAAAATTTCAAACAAAGGACAACAAATGCCCGAATCGCCAATTAGAAAATTGGTTCCTTATGCAGATATTGCTAAGAAAAAAGGTCATAAAGTATACCATTTAAATATTGGTCAACCAGATATTAAAACACCTGAAGTAGCACTAAACGCTGTTAAAAATGTAGATATTAAAGTTTTAGAATACTCTCATTCAGCAGGTTTTGAAAGCTATAGAACCAAACTTTCGCAGTATTATAAAAACCATGGTTTACCGATAGAATTACAAGACATCATTATCACAACTGGTGGCTCTGAAGCCCTACTTTTTGCCATGGGAAGCACTATGGATGTTGACGATGAAATTATAATTCCTGAACCATTTTATGCGAATTACAATGGTTTTTCAACAGCATCTGGTGTAAAAGTGGTTCCCGTAATTTCAACAATCGAAACTGGATTTGCTTTACCTCCAATTGCCGATTTTGAAAAATTAATTACACCAAAAACTAAGGCTATATTAATTTGTAATCCTGGAAATCCCACAGGTTATTTGTATTCGAATGAAGAAATTCAACAACTGGCAGAATTAGTTAAAAAACACGATTTATTCTTGATTGCAGACGAAGTGTACCGCGAATTCATTTATGATAAATCTGAAAAACATTATTCAGTAATGAATGTGCCAGGTATTGAGGAACATGCTATCATGATTGATTCCGTTTCTAAAAGATACAGCATGTGTGGTGCAAGAATTGGTTGCATCGTATCTAAAAATAAAGAAGTAATGGGCGCAGCGATGAAATTTGCGCAAGCAAGATTGAGTCCGCCAACATTTGCACAAATTGCTAGTGAAGCAGCTTTGGAAACGCCACAAAGTTATTTTGACGAAGTTATCGAAGAATATAAAGAACGTAGAGATACACTTATTGAAGAGTTAAATAAAATTGAAGGTGTAAAAGTTGCAAGCCCAAAAGGTGCTTTTTATTGCATTGCGCAACTTCCTGTACAAAGTGCCGACCATTTTGCACAATGGTTACTAGAAACTTACGATTTCAATGGCGAAACGGTAATGGTAGCTCCAGCTGCAGGATTTTATTCAACTCCTAATGTTGGTTTGAATGAGGTTCGTATCGCCTATGTATTGAAAAAAGAAGATTTAATTAAATCGGTTTTAATACTTAAAGAAGCATTAAAAGTTTACAAAAACTAGAACGATAAATCAGCATATTAAATCCGCCATTGAGCGGATTTTTTTGTAATAATTCACTTATTAAGATTTTTTGGCATAAATTAGATTTTATTTACAATAAATTTAGGAATCGCATCGTTCAATAAATACTAAATTGCACAAAAAAATACGCTAAAATGGATAAAATCAAAATACTTTGGGTTGATGATGAGATAGATTTATTGAAACCACACATACTATTTTTAGAGAAAAAAAACTACGAGGTAACCACTTGTAATAATGGTCGAGATGCTGTTGATGTTTTTGGAGACAACAATTTTGATATTGTATTTTTGGACGAAAACATGCCCGGAATGAGTGGCTTGGAAACGCTTGCCGAAATTAAAGAAAAAAAATCTTCAACACCAGTAATTATGATTACTAAAAGTGAAGAAGAATACATAATGGAAGAAGCAATTGGTTCAAAAATAGCCGATTATCTTATAAAACCTGTAAACCCAAATCAAATATTACTGAGTTTAAAAAAGAATTTAGACCATTCAAGATTGATTTCTGAAAAAACAACATTAGACTATCAGAAAGAATTTAGAAAAATTGCTTTAGAATTATCGATGGTAAATTCTTTTGAAGATTGGGCAGAGTTGTATAAAAAATTGATCTTTTGGGAATTAGAATTAGAAAGTATTGAAGACACGAACTTAATTGCTATTTTAGAATCACAAAAAGTAGAAGCCAACTCGCAATTTGGAAAATTCATCGAGCGAAATTATGAAGATTGGTTTGATCCAAAGGCGGACAGACCTATTTTATCGCACACATTATTTCGTGAATTGGTTGTGCCTGAATTAGTAAAAAAAGAAAAACCAGTATTGTTTGTTGTAATTGATAATTTACGTTATGACCAATGGAAATCTTTTGAAAATGTAGTTAACAATCATTACAAACTCGAGAAAGAAACTCCCTATTATGCGATTTTACCAACAGCAACTCAATATGCTAGAAATGCAATTTTCTCTGGATTAACTCCATTGGAGATGGAAAAGCAGTTTCCACAATATTGGAAGAATGATGTTGACGATGGAGGAAAAAATCTGTACGAAGCCGAATTTCTTACTGCACATTTAAAAAGACTTGGTTTAAATATAAAAGAAGATTATTTCAAAATCACCAACTTGGCATCGGGTAAAAAATTGGCAGAAAATTTTAAATCGCTAAAAGACAACAATCTTGTAACTGTTGTATACAACTTTGTTGACATGCTTTCTCATGCTAAAACCGAAATGGATGTTGTGAAAGAACTTGCGTCAGATGACAAAGCCTATCGTTCATTAACCTTAAGTTGGTTTAAAAATTCGCCACTTTTAGAAATAATTCAACAAGCTCAAAAACTTGGATTTAAGTTAATCATTACAACCGATCATGGAACTATAAACGTGAAAAATCCATCCAAAGTTATTGGTGACAAGAATACAAGTCTAAACTTAAGATACAAAACTGGTAGAAGTTTGAGCTACGAAGACAAAGACGTATATGCTATTAAAGACCCGAAAAAAATTGGACTTCCAGCCATCAATATGAGTAGTTCTTATATATTTGCAAAAAATGATTTATTTTTGGCTTATGTAAACAATTACAACCATTATGTAAGTTATTACAGAAATACGTACCAACATGGCGGTATTTCTTTAGAAGAAGTAATTGTGCCGTTTTTAGTTTTTAACCCACGATAAATTGCAATCAAAACCTAGTGTTTTATTCAAAAAAGTAAAACACTAGGTTGTTTAAATAATTGTTAGAAATATATGGAAATAGTTTTTGGTCTTGATGAAATAAATGCAGTTGCACAGCAAATTTTAGCTCAAAATCCTAAAAAAGTAATTCTTTTCAATGGATCAATGGGTGTAGGAAAAACAACTTTAATTAAATCATTAGCTAAAAATCTTGGTATAAACGATGCTACAAGCAGCCCAACATTTTCATTGGTAAATGAATATTTAATTTCACCAAATCACTACTTGTATCATTTTGATGTATATCGTTTAAAAAACGAAACAGAAGCATTAGATATGGGAATTGAAGATTATTTGTATTCTGGTAATTGGTGTTTTATCGAATGGGCAGAAAACATTCCAAATTTAATTCCCGAAGAACATTCGGTTATTTCAATCGAGGTAGTATCGGATGGAAAACGCCATCTCAAATTAAACTAAAATTCTCTTTAGTTTTTTTGAATTTGAAATTGATTTTTTGCAACTGATTTTTCGTAACTTGTGCCAATATTATTGCATTCTATGTCACTATCACCATTTACAAAGCAACAATTGCTTCCGCAAGAAGAAAAGTTAGAAATTGCACGTCATAAAAGCGAATTGTTTATAGGAATTCCTAAAGAGACAAGCTATCAAGAACGACGCATTTGCTTAACACCCGATGCTGTGAATTCGCTAACATCTCACGGACATAGAGTTCTGATAGAAGCTGGAGCTGGAGAAAGTGCAAGTTATAGCGATAAAGAATATAGTGATGCTGGTGCCGAAATTACCAACGATACTCAAAAAGTATTATCGTGTCCAATTCTATTAAAAGTGGAACCACTTACTATGAAAGAAATTGAAATGGTAAACAGCAATGCCATCATAATTTCTGCCATACAACTGAAAACCCGTAAAAAAGAATACTTCGAAGCGTTAACCAAGAAAAAAATTACTGCACTAGCATTTGAATACATAAAAGATGAAGACGGATCTTATCCTGCAGTCAAATCTTTAAGTGAAATTGCCGGAACAGCATCTATATTGGTTGCTGCTGAATTGATGATTAACAATCAATTTGGAAAAGGATTACTTTTTGGTAATATTACAGGAGTTCCACCAACTGACGTAGTTATTCTTGGAGCTGGAACTGTCGGAGAATTTGCCGCGAGAACTGCAATTGGACTTGGTGCCAATGTTAAGGTTTTTGATAATTCAATTACCAAACTGCGCCGACTGCAAAATAATCTTAACCAACGCGTTTTTACTTCAACGATTCAATCAAAATCATTACTCAAAGCATTGCGTCGCTGTGATGTAGCTATTGGTGCCATGCGAGGCAAAGAACGTTGTCCAGTAATTGTTTCTGAAACCATGGTTGAACACATGAAAAAAGGTTCAGTAATAGTTGATGTAAGTATTGATACTGGTGGCTGTTTTGAAACTTCAGAAATTACGACTCACGAAAAACCAACTTTTATTAAAAACAACGTTATTCATTATTGCGTTCCTAACATTCCTTCTCGTTATTCCAAAACGGCATCACTCTCTATAAGCAATATAATTACGCCTTACCTAATTCAAATTGCTGAAGATGGCGGCATAGAAAGCGCTTTACGTTGTAATAAAGGACTTAAAAATGGTGTTTATCTGTACCACGGAATCTTAACCAATAAAGCCATAGGCGATTGGTTTGATTTACCTGATAGCGATATCAATTTGATTGTATTTTAGTTTCTACCCTTAATTATGTTTTTACTTGATAGAAAATAGTTAAATCCATACATGTTTTATCGAACTTTTGAAGTACTATTGAAAAACTTACAAATAAAATTTAATAGAAATTATTAATTAAAAATTATATCCACTACTTTTGTAAAAAATTATAATTTTCATGAAATTTTACCAACGCTTCGCATATTATTTAGTAGGATTAGTTATCGGTTGCTTCTTTGTTGCGCTAGTACTTTCAGGAAAAGACACACGATGCAATTATTTTCCTAATGCAAGAGTTTTAAACGATTTGCGTAACAAACCTTTTCAGTACAGTATTGAAGCCTCCAGAAAACTATCGGAAGATTGGATTGATACGGTTGATATAAAAAATACACTTACTTACGGTGATGTAGATTTCGACAAAAGCAATATTGCTTATGAAAAAGGGAAAATATATATTATAGAAGGGCAAACTACCAAAAAAGACACGATAACATTACGAGTAATAAACTATAAAAATAAAGCGGTTTTAGAAGATATTATCCGCAAAAAATAAAAAAAATCCAAACTGTTACAAGTTTGGATTTTTTTTAGGTTTAAAATTACTTGCCTTTCCTCCTATTTCGTTCTGCTTTAATCAATTCCAATTCTCTATTGGTTTGTCCTGCTACCGAAGTATTTTCTTCGGCACGACGAATTAAATAAGGCATTACGTCGCGGACTGGTCCAAATGGTAAGTATTTGGCATTATTAAAACCATTTGCTGCCAAATTATAGCTAATGTTATCACTCATACCATACAACTGACCAAACCAAATGCGCTGATCACTTTTATCAATACCTTTATTTTGCATTAAATTCATCAACATATACGAACTTTCTTCGTTGTGTGTTCCTGCAAATATCGACATACAATCTAGATGATCCATCATGTAATTTACTGCTGCATCATAATTTTTATCGGTTGCCTCTTTGCTTTCACAAATAGGTGTTGGATATCCTTTTTCTTCGGCACGCTTGTTTTCTTTTTCCATGTAGGCACCGCGAACTAATTTCATTCCAATGTAAAAGTTTTCACTCTTAGCTTGTTCGTGCAGTTTTTTAAGATAATCCAATCGATCCCAACGGTACATTTGCAACGTGTTAAAAACGATTGCTTTTTCTTTATTGTATTTTCTCATCATGTTGGCTACCAAATCATCGGCAGCGTCTTGCATCCAGCTTTCCTCACCATCAATTAACAAGGCTACATCTTTGTCGTGCGCTGTTTGACACACTTTTTCAAAACGTGCTACTACTCTAGCCCATTCTGCTTGTTCGTCTTGTGTTAACGCTTTATTTTCTCCTAACTTTTCATATAAGTAAAATCGACCTAAACCTGTAGGTTTAAAAACTGCAAAAGGAATTGCCTTTTTTTCTTTAGCAAACTCAATAGTTTTCAAAGTCATTTCTAAAGCAGCGTCAAATTGTGCTTCTTCTTCCTTTCCTTCTACTGAATAGTCTAAAACTGACGAAACGCCCTTAGTGTACATTTTATCAACAACAGAAAGACAATCTTCTTCATTGGTTCCGCCACAAAAATGATCAAAAACAGTTGCTCGAATTAGACCTTCTACAGGTAAATGCGCTTTTAATGCAAAATTGGTAACCGCTGTTCCTATGCGCACTAACGGCTCATTAGCAATCATTTTGAATAAAAAATAGGCTCTATCTAATTCAGTATCACTTTTTAAAGAGAAGGCAACTTGTGTATTATTGAAAATCTTTTCCATTTTAATTTTTGAAAATTACTTAGCAAAGATAAGAACTGTTTGATAAATTATAAAAAAATAGACCAAATATTGAATTATTTATAAAATAATTTAGGTCAAATGGTTTTAAACAAAAAAATCGCACCTTTTGGTGCGATTCATTTCAAAATCAAACAAACTATATAAATTATTTTTTCATAAAAATATTAGTATAATATTTCTTCCCAGTTTCAGGATTTATTGAAATAGAAATTCCAAAATGCGTATAATCTCCTTCAATGTTAGCTTTGTGCCCTGGGCTATTTAACCATGCATGTAATGCTGAATTTGGTGTTGAAAAATTGTAAGCTATATTTTCACCAACTTTCACAGCACCTAAAACTTGAATAATGTTGTTAGAACGTTGTTGAAAATAATCATGATTTACTACATTTTTTTCAATCATGTAAAAATTATGTTCTTGCGACTTGAATGAGATGTGGTTGATAGTTTGTAAACTATTCAATCCAATACTTACTCGGTAATCATTTATGATTTGAGCTAATTCTATTTCATCTGGTGTAGAAGTGTAATTGTTTACAACTTTTACAGTTGACTCTGAATTTTCTTCAGAATCAGTACTTGAACATGATGTCATCGAAAATGTCAACGTAAGCGACATTAACAAAACTAGTAATTTTGCTTTCATAGTAGTAGGGTTAAGTTTAAAGATAGATGTGGGGCAAATTTCTTTAGAATTAATTTTTTGTTTTTTAAAGATAGATGTGGGGCAAATGTCTTTATGTTATTGTAAGAACGTGTTTCTGTTTTCGTTGTACAATATTACTACTATTATCGGTTAAGTGACAAATAAAATCGATGAAATACATAAAATTTACAAAAATCTCTGTATATTTCTTACAATTAAGATGAAAGTCTTTCTATTTTCCAATTGTAATTTTCTTCGAGTTGATATCGAATTCGATCGTGCAATCGATTGGGACGTCCTTGCCAAAATTCTACTTCAACTGGTTTTACTAAAAAACCACCCCAATTGCTAGGTCGAGATATCTCTTTTCCTTCAAATTCTTGTTCTAATTGTTGCAACCTTTGTTCTAAAACAGTTCTAGATGGAATTACCCTACTTTGATTGGATGCAATGGCGCCCAACTTGCTTCCATCTGGTCGTGAATTGAAATAATTATCTGATATTGTATCTGAAGTTTTTTCTGCAATTCCTTTTATGATTACTTGGCGTTCTATTGTTGGCCAGAAAAAAGAAAGACAAACATGTGGGTTATTCGCAATTGCAAGACCTTTTTCAGATTCATAATTGGTGTAAAATATAAATCCTTCTTCGTTGAATTTTTTTAATAGTACGACTCTTGATTTTGGAAAACCATCTAGTCCAATTGTTGCAACTGTCATGGCATTTACCTCATCAACGCCGCCAAAATCTTCGGTTTCATGAAACCATGTGTTGAAAAGATTGATTGGATCTTCGGGTATGTTGGTTTCTACAAGTTCGCTTTTATCGTACGATTTTCTGTAATTGCTTAAATCTTTCATGTTTTTATAGTTGCTGAGTTACTGAGTTGCTAAGTTACTAAGTTTTATTTTTGGAACTGAAATAAATAATAAAATGATAACTTAAAATAGCCCAGATTGTAGTGAAAATAAAAAATGTTCCAATTGTTTTGGAACATTTTTTATTGTATCGAAAAGCTGGAATTACCTAAATAAATAAAGACCAAGCCATTTGCTCCTAATTGATTTCTATTTCTTTTCCGTCTTGAGCCAAAATTACGTTTTCAAAAACGGTTTGTGCTTCGTCTTGAAACAACTGTGTGTTGCCATAACGTGTTGAAAAGTGTCCCAAAATAAGGTTTTTAACATTAGCTTTTGCGGCTATAGTTGCGGCTTGAATTGCAGTGGAATGCATTGTTTTTTCGGCAAGATGTAGTTCTGATTCTAAAAAGGTACTTTCGTGGTAGAGCGCATCTACATTTTGAATTATTGGAATAATACTTTCATTGTACTTGGTATCGCTACAAAATGCATACGACTTATTGGGTTGTGGTGGAAAACTCAATTCTGAATTGGGAATTATTTGTCCGTTTTCTAACGTTATATCACCGCCATTTTTGATTTTGTTATAATATACCTTATCGATTTGATACTCTTCTACTTTATCAATATTTACTTTGCGTTGTGTGTTTTTTTCTTGAAATAAATAACCATTGGTATAGATTCGATGTTCCAACGGAATGGTTTTAACCACTACTGTATCGTCTTCAAATATTGTTTGTGAATCTGTAGCTTCTAATTCGTGAAAATAGAGATTATAACCAGTGTACGAACCTGAATATTTGAGTTGCAACAAGATGATTTCTTTGATGCCTTTAGGTCCAAAAATATGCAAATCGTTTTCACGATTGAGCAACATAAAAGTTGATATTAAACCAACTAAGCCATAAAAATGGTCGCCATGAAGGTGCGAAATAAAAATGTGACTGATTTTGGTAAATTTAACTTTGCTTTTGCGAAGTTGCACTTGCGTTCCTTCGGCACAATCTATTAGGAATGTTTTATTTTTTATTTCTAAAACTTGCGCTGTTGGATTGGATATTGTGCGTGGTGTTGCTGCATGACAGCCTAGTATTGTGATTTTCATTTTGCTACTGGTTACAAATTTTTAGTTTTTTGAGTTTCTTTATAAATTTGTACAGCATATAAAATTACAAAAAGTAGGTTGGCAATAATTCCAAAATAATTTTGAGTTAGATTGGTAAAATAGAGATATAAATTTACAAATAGTAAAATAGAAAAGGCTATTAGAAGAAAAATTTTAAGTTTCATTAACTATCAATATTACATTTATTTCGGAATTTCTTCATTGATTTTCTTGCTGTAACGCACGATTTGAACGACAGAAAGTACAATTATTAATGCATTTATAATTAGTTTCAAGACGTCAAAATTGTTCGTTTTAAAACCACTAATTAAACGACTTGTGAACAAATAAGTGAAGACAAATAAAAATAGAACGTAAATATACAATTTGACTTTGTTGGAAAGCATCATAATGAGTTGTTTAAAATCCTAAATCGCGTTCAATTTCTTCCATTTCGATAATGTCATGGGCTTCTAATAACGATGGCACAACCACCATTTTAACTGGTACTGCATTAAAATCAATTCCATCGGCAACAATTACAAATGATTTTTTGCCTTTTTTATGAATCTTTGATAATTCAGAAAACAATTTAATATCCTTTAACGTTACATTTTTGTCTTGTGTAACATCCAAAATTAAATTTTGAGACTTAAAACTAGTATGCTCTAGTGTCAGTTTTTCAAGAAACAAATTGATGCTACCTTGAGTATCTTTAATTGTAGTAGTATGTCCTTTTTGATTTACTTTCATTTGAATTCTTTTGTGAGATGCTGATTTTATGAGTGACTAGTAACCTTTTAAATTACTGTTTTATTTTACTTGCTAATAAATAAATTACCGCCATTCTAATTGCAACTCCGTTTTCTACTTGGTCTAAAATTACCGATTGTTGCGAATCTGCAACATCTGAAGTAATTTCTACGCCACGATTAATTGGACCAGGATGCATGATTATAATTTCTTTATTGAGAGAATCCAATAACGCTTTATCTACTCCATATTGTTGGGCGTATTCCCGAGTTGATGGAAAATAATTTACATCCATTCGTTCGTTCTGAACACGAAGCATATTGGCAACATCGCACCATTCTAATGCTTTTCGCAAATTGGGTTCTACTGAAACACCAAGACTATCAATATATCTAGGGATTAATGTTTTTGGTCCGCATACTTTTACTTCTGCGCCTTGCATTTGCAACGCATAAATGTTAGAAAGTGCTACCCTTGAATGCAATACATCGCCCACAATTACAACTTTTTTTCCAGCAACTTCACCAAGTCGTTCTCTAATAGAAAAACTGTCTAACAATGCTTGAGTTGGATGTTCGTGTGCACCATCGCCAGCGTTTACAATGCTTGCTTTTACATTTTGTGATAAAAAATAAGCCGCACCAGGATTGGCGTGTCTCATGACTACCATATCAACTTTCATCGATAAAATGTTATTAACAGTATCAATCAAGGTTTCGCCTTTTTTAACCGATGATTGTGCCGCTGAAAAACTAATAACATCGGCTGAAAGCCTTTTTTGAGCCAACTCGAATGATAACTTAGTTCGCGTACTGTTTTCAAAAAAAATGTTAGCTATAGTAATGTCACGTAAAGAAGGTACTTTTTTAATCGGTCTATTGATAACTTCTTTAAATTGATCGGCAGTTTCAAATATTAAGTCGATATCCTCTTTTACAAGATATTTAATTCCTAATAAATGGTTTACACTTAATTCTTTCATTTATTTGTAGTTATGTGTGTATTTAGTTGTTAGTCCTTAGTTGTTAGTCCTTGGTTGTTAGTCCTTAGTTGTTAGTCCTTAGTTGTTAGTCCTTAGTTGTTAGTCCTTAGTTGTTAGTCCTTAGTTGTTAGTCCTTAGTTGTTAGTCCGTTGAAAATAGTCTTGTAATTATTAATTTTTAATTCGTAATTAAATAAACCACATCTTCGCCTTCATTTTCGCTCCAATTTACTTTTACTTTCTCATCATTTATAGCGTCTACTTGTCGGCCTCTATAATCGGGTTGAATGGGTAAATGACGACTAAAACGTCTATCTATAAGTACTAAAAGTTCTACTTCTGATGGTCTTCCAAACGATTGAATAGCTGTTAATGCAGCATTAATACTTCTTCCTGTATACAGTACGTCGTCAATAAAAACTACTTTTTTATTTTCTACTAAAAAATCGATTTGGGTTTTATTGGCTTCTAATGGTTTTTCACTTCGGCGAAAATCATCTCTAAAGAAGGTGATATCTAAAAATCCAAGTTGAAGATTATTCAAATGGTATTCGGTTTCTAAAATTTGTTTGATTCTTTGTGCCAAATATTTTCCGCGTGGTTGTAAACCTATCAAAACCGTATTAGAAAAATCAAGGTGTTTTTCGATCAACTGACAAGCCAGTCGATGTAAGATTATCGTAACTTCTTGGGAAGTGAGTAACGTTTTTTGACTCATGGAATGTGATGTTTAGGCAAATTTAAAATTAAAAATTTAATACTACTACAAATACCAAAAAAAACCGCTTCATTTCTGAAACGGTTGCTATAATTTAATTGTACATTTTCTTTCTTAATTCTTGAACACCTTCGTTATCAAGATATTCATCAAATGTCATGTATCTGTCGATTACGCCGTTTGGTGTAATTTCTAAAACTCTATTGGCAACAGTTTGAGCAAATTCATGATCGTGCGTTGTAAACAATACCGAACCTTTAAAGTTTTTCAATGAATTATTAAATGCGGTAATCGATTCCAAATCTAAGTGATTCGTTGGTTCATCAAGCATCAATACGTTAGCACGAATCATCATCATTCGAGACAACATACAACGTACTTTTTCTCCTCCAGAAAGAACCGTACATTTTTTCAAAGCTTCTTCTCCAGAGAAAATCATTTTTCCAAGAAAACCACGAACATATACCTCATCACGTTCTTCTTCGGTTTTCACAAACTGACGTAACCAATCTACCAAATTCAAACTTCCATCTGTAAAAAACTGACTGTTATCATTAGGTAAATAAGATTGATTGGTTGTTATTCCCCAATCGTAGGTTCCAGCATCGGCAACTTGATTTCCATTTATTATTTCATAAAAAGCGGTTGTAGCTCTAGAATCTTTAGAAAAGATTACCACTTTATCGCCTTTTGCCATATTCAAATCTACATTTCTAAACAATACTTCACCATCAACAGATGCTGCTAATCCTTCAACATGCAAAATTTGATCACCTGCTTCCCTTTCAACATCAAAAATAATGGCTGGATATCTTCTGCTTGACGGACGAATTTCATCTAAATTCAATTTGTCAATCATCTTTTTACGAGAAGTTGCTTGTTTCGATTTTGCCACATTCGCACTAAAACGACGAATAAATTCTTCCAATTCGGCTTTCTTCTCTTCAGCTTTCTTATTTTGTTGTGCTTTTTGTTTTGCTGCTAACTGACTTGATTCGTACCAAAAGGTATAGTTTCCAGAAAAGTGATTAATTTTACCAAAATCGATATCCGAAATGTGCGTACAAACAGAGTCCAAAAAGTGTCTATCGTGCGAAACTACAATTACTGTATTTTCATAATTGGCCAAGAAATTTTCTAACCAAGTGATGGTTTCAAAATCCAAGTCGTTGGTTGGCTCATCCATAATAAGCACGTCGGGGTTTCCAAAAAGGGCTTGTGCCAAAAGTACACGAACTTTCAGTTTCCCTTCTACTTCGCTCATCATGGTGTAATGCATATCGGCAGCAATTCCTAAATTGGAAAGCATTGACGCTGCAGCAGAATCAGCATTCCAACCGTTCATTTCTTCAAATTTTACTTGCAACTCGCCTATTCTATCTACTTTATCATCAGAATAATCGGCGTACAAAGCGTCCATTTCCTGCTTGATAGCAAACAGCACTTTGTTTCCCATCATCACGGTTTCTAAAACGGTGTGTTCGTCAAACATGTTGTGGTTTTGGTTTAAAACCGACATACGTTTTCCTGGTTCTAGATGAATATGACCAGACGTTGGATCGAATTCTCCTGCTAAAATCTTTAAAAATGTAGATTTTCCGGCTCCATTCGCACCAATAATTCCGTAGCAATTTCCTTGTGTGAAGGTCGTATTTACATCGTCAAATAATACTCTTTTACCAAATTGAACCGATAAATTAGAAACTGATAACATATAAAATAATTATAATTAAATTGGGTGCAAAAGTAGTGAAAAGTGTTCAGTTTTTAGTAATCAGTGTTCAGTTTTTAGTGTTCAGTAACTTACACACATTTTTTTGTTGAAAAACAGGTAAAAGTACGCGGTTGGGATTGGTAGGGAAATGGTATATTTGTGATGGAGGTGATTGGTTTGATTGTGTCTGCTTGATAGTTGGACAGTAAACTGATTGAAAAACTGTGCCTAAAAAAATCGTTACTATTATTTTTATTTGTAATTTTGAAAAAAAGATATTGAAATGGATTTACAAACTCGAAAATTAAACTTTATTCAAGACTTTCTAAAGTTAGAGAGTGAAAAGGCAATTGCTCAATTTGAAAATTTACTTAGAAAAGAGACTGTTAATAATACTGAGTTTAATCCAATGTCGATAAGTGAATTCCATGGTAGAATTGAAAAGTCTACAAAAGATTCTAAAAATGGAAAAGTTACTGATGTTGAAGACTTAATATCTGAAATTGAAAAATGGAGTTAGGAATTAAGTGGACTGACTTTTCTAAAAAAGAACTTAAAAACATATTCGAATATTACAAAGAAAAAGCAAGTGTTAATGTAGCCAAAAAACTTGTTTCTGGAATTGCTAAAGAAACTCTAAAACTAAAAAAACATCCTGAAATTGGTCAAGAAGAAGATTTATTAAAAAATGATCCAAGAGAATTTAGATATTTGGTTTACAAAAATTACAAAATCATTTACTTAGTAATTCTTGAAAAAAATGTTATTGAAATTTTTGACGTTTTTGATACTAGACAAAATCCTGTTATAATGAATCGAGTAAAATAAAGTCTTCTGCCAATACAAGTTCTATGCTATTGCTCACGTTGGCTTTTTTAACGGCTTGTTCCATTATCTTTCTTATCACGATTTTTCTTTTAAGGTTTTCGGTATATTTGATTTCGTCAGTGACACTATCAGCAACAAACATAAAGCCTGGGAACGTTGTGCGACATTTTTCAAGCTATACAAGCCCTCCCATAAAAACCTCCGCAAATGTCTCCTGACTTTGCGGTTCTTTTATACATAAAATTAATTCTTAAAAAAGTCACCACTACTCTTACCCAATAGTACTGATGCAATCCGTGCTCACAAGCAACAGCTACCCAAACCAAAACCCAATAAAAAGGAAACCACCAAAACTGTGATGAATGTGGTAATGTTGTTGCGCCTATCCAATAATTGTATGAAAAAGGTTGAAAATAGTGCACATAAAAACACTACTTTCTAGGTAGCAACTTCAAAAAAAATAGTACTTTGAATATTTTTAAAACATTTTAAGAATACTATTTGTAGTCCAATTCATATAAACAGTGTATTTTAACGATTTTTTTATACATTTAATAGATTTTATTTTTTTAATCAAAAAATTTAAAAATAAAATCTAAAAAACACTTTGTAGATAAAAAATTAATTCTATGTTTGTAATGATACTAGAGCAACAAAACAAATTTAAAATGTAAAAATTTTTGTAACCATTGGTAATTGTTCTAAAATTATGTCATTAAAATTTCATTGATAAACATAAAAAAATACTTTACAATTTTGAAAGTACATTTTTTTGCAATTTTAGACCAGCGTTTTCGGAAAATCGCTTGCAGACAAAAAAAGATCTAAGCAAGGAAATTGAAGCAACGGTTAGCTATCTAAATAGGTCAAATTGTTTGCAAAAAACACAAAATGCTTCTACACTTTTTGTGATTATTTTGTAGAATTTTGAAAATTACCTGAGGTTTTCAGAATTAGTTATCAGGTAAAAAATTAAATAATTCGTCATTTTTAAAAACAATTAAAAAATGACATAATACTTTCAAAATATGAAAAACTTATTTTTAAGCTTAATTTCAGTACTCACATTATCAATTACATCATGTGCACAAACAATTGGCATAATAGAAAAGAACAATTACAAAATCACTTGTGATACTGACGCCATTAAAAAAGAATGGGAGTTAGTACTGAATAATCAAAAAACGCCTGCAACATTAGTGAGCTTTGAAATCATAGCCGATAAACTCGATTCATCGAATGAAACATATTATTTACTATTAGCCAAAAACAGTGATAATAGTATAAAAATTGGCAGAAAACTTCAATTAATAAATAATGAATTTAGCTTCATTCCATTTAATAACAAAAAAGCAGGTTCAAGTGAAACAGTAACTTGTTCAGGTTGTCCAGATGGTTGCGATCTTAAATTAAAAGACGATGGAAATTGGAAATGTACAGCGTGTGTTGAAGGAAGTGGATGTACAAAAACTATTACTGCTAATGTACCTATACTTATCAATCATTAATGAGATTTTTAATATTAATTTTATTTCCATTTTGTGTATATTCACAATCAGATATTGACAAAGTACTCAAAGGTGGAGAAATAATAGTTAATGGATTATCATTTCTAAAAAAAGATAAATCCGAAGCTAAGGAAGCTAATTCTAAAATTATTGAAAGTGTTTGCATTAAAAACAAACTAACTGACAAAATTACTTTTAGTATTATTGGTAAAGATGCAGAAGATAATACTATTAAAAAGGAAATGGTTATTCAAAAAGACGGAAAAGAATGTGTTTTTGATATTCCAAAAGGCATTTATACATATGAAATACTATTAGCCAACAAAGACGTTTTCAAAAGAGGCGAATACAAATTCAATGAAGAAATAACCATAACGGTTAAACAAGAATAAACTAAAGCAGTTTTTGGATATGCCAAAAACTGCTTCTACACTTTTTGTGATTATTTTGTAGAATTTTGAAAATTACCTGAGGTTTTCAGAATTAGTTATCAGGTAAAAATTAAAAAAAGACATAAACCTTAACAGTATGAGAAAATTAATCTTCGGCATAATTGCAATTATTACAATTAGCTGTACAGGACATTCGCAAGTAACTCAAAAAGAAATTGGCAGTAACAAGAACGGTGTTTATTCAGTTACAATTGATAAAGAATATTTAAAAGAAGTTTTAGAAATACAACTTCGTAAAGACAAAAACGAAGCACAATTAACAAAATTTGAAATAAAAAAGGATGTAATTGAAAACACTGCAAAAGAATATTATATACTAGTAGCTCAGAATGATAGTGGAGATACTAAAATAGCTTTTGATTTAGAACTAAATTCAAATAATATATTTGTGGCTACATTTTCGTCGAGATTTATGATAGCATCTGGTACATGTACTTGTTCAGGAAGCTGTACGAAAGGTTGTGACCCAAAACACTGGATGGACAGTGAAGGTGATCTTAATTGGCGCTGTAGCGCATGTACTCAAACAGGCAAAACATGCAATAAATCGGTAACAGACCAATAAATTATTATTTCAAATGACTATAGTTGAAATTGTTTCAGATATCTTTTTTCATTCATTAATAATTATTTCAGTATATGAAAGATTAAAGTCACTCTATAATACAATTAAAGAGCATAAAGACAAGAATGATTTTAAAAAAATAATTGGAGAGGTTTTTATTTTATTTTTAGTAATAACTATTTCTGTTTTTTTATACAAATATTTTATATATAAATAAGAACGAGTTCAATCTTAAACTTATTAACTTTTTTCTCTACATACTCTTATTGTCAATACTATATATTAAAAAGTATTCAAATTTAATTTATAACCACTAAAAAACTAATCTTATGGCTTCATCATCAGAAGTTGGTCACAACAAAAACGTTGCTAATTTAACATCAGGCATTCAAATTTTACAAGAAATGGGAGCATTATATAATCCCACAAATTCTAATATCTTTCTGTCAAATTTAAATCCTATAAAAACAACACTTAACGGCACTATTACAATATTAAACGAGAAAAAACCAATCTATAAAAACGCAGTAGCCAATCGTGAAATCCTTATTTCACAATTAAGTAAAAGAATAACCAAATCACTTAACTTTTTTAAATCTTTAAACGTCTCAACAACAGATAAAGAAAATGTAGCAAGTCAAGTAAAAAAAATAAGAGGAGACAAAGCATCTAAAAAGATAAACCCAGACACTAGCGAAAGTGAAAGCATTTCAACCTCACAAATGAGCTATGATAGTAGGATCGCAAATCTTGATACTTTTATCAATCAAATTTCATCACATATAGAGTACGCACCAAATGAAATTGATATACAAATACCTTCGTTACAATCCTATCACCAAGATTTAACTGCATCAAGTAACTTAGTCAACTCTGCTGGTAATGCTCTAATAACTGCTCGAAAAGGCAGAAATGATGTTTTATATTATAATGAAGACAACGTAATTAAACTAATGCAAGAGGTTAAATCATATCTTAAATCTTTAGGTGATGAAGGTCTACCTTACTACAAAGCATTTGTAAAACTAAAATTTAAAGATATCAAATAGAAAAATAGAAAATAAGCAAAATCGGTCGCATCTTGCTTATTTTCTATTACTAATTACATTAATAAATAACTACATAACAATAGCATTACTAAGTTGCACATTAAGTAATCGCAAAAAAACTATGTAAGCTATATAGTTAACATTCATAAATCATCAACTAACTTTCAATTATGTAACATTAACTTTTAGTCATTTAAAAACAACAATTATCAACATCCATTTAACTTTTATTGATACGCAAATAACTTTTAAAATTCAATATATAACTTATACCCATCAATAAATAACAATAATACATCTAAAAATAGCGAAGGTGTAAGTTAGAAACATAAAATTAAATTATAAATAAAAAAATAAGAGTTCAAACATCACAGGTTTGAGGCTAATGCGGGTTTAAGGCTTAATTAAAGTTTGTTTTTGTATATTTGAAGTCAGAGCAAAACTACTATTGTTGGTTTACTTAATCCGCAACAGACATTAACCAAACTACACAAGATCTTCCCATAAAAACCTCCGCAAATGTCTCCTGACTTTGCGTTTTTTTTATTTATAAAATTAATTCTTTTAAAAAGTCGCCACAAATCTAAACCTAAGATAAAACTTCAGCATCGATTCTCAAGATTTGATTAGCAACGTATAAAATAAAACTAACTGTAATAACTTTTTTATAAGTACCAAAAACCACTAACAATACTTTAACGTGAACTTAACAAAATATTCAGTTCCATATAAATACATTTGTTTGTAATTGAATAATTAATGAAAACCGTACACTTTTTTACAACCTACATAGTTCCTGTTTTTATTTTAAGCCTTTTAAGTTCTTGTAATAAAGAATTTGCTAGCGATAATTATGTAGCTTATTTTGGAGGCGAGGTTACCAATCCTACCAATCCTTATGTGCTTTTTTGTAAGGATAACGTTGTTATTGATACAATTCCGTTAAACAAAAACAATACTTTTTTCAAAAAATTTGACTCCCTTGCTCCTGGATTATACACTTTCAAGCACGAGCCAGAATACCAATATGTATATTTTGACAAAAACGATAGTTTAAAAGTTAGCATTGACACCAAAGATTTTGACGAATCAATCGTATTTTGTGGTCGTGGCGATCGCAAAAACAACTATTTAATGGAAATGTACTTGCGTAACGAAAAGGACAAAAACAACATGTTTGTAGTTTTTGATTACGACTTCAAAAAATTCAATTCACATCTTGAAAAAACGAATGCAGCCAACAAAGCATTTTACAATAAAAAGAAAGAGGAAATAAAATGGAACGATGAGTTTGATGTTTATGCCAACGCCTTGTATGAGTTTCCTTATTATACCAAAAAAGAAATTTACCCTATAATTCATAAAATGCGTACCGGCAAAGATGTAATTGAACAATTGCCTGCAGATTATTATGATTTCAGAAAAAAAGTAGATTACAGTAACGAAGGATTGACTGATTTTTCGCCTTTTGTAATGTATCTAAATCACATGTTGAATAATGTTTCGGCAGTTAAATACCACAATCACTTTTCTCAAGTTGATTTGGAACTTAAAACAAATATCAACAAACTAAACATTGCCGATACTTTAATCAAAAACGAAAAAGTAAAAAATATTGTTCTCAACAACATTGCATTTCAATACTTGTTGGAAGATCAAAACATGGTGAACAACAAGGAGTTTTTAGAAATATATCATAAATTCTCTACGGATAAAAGCAAGAAAAATGAAATTCTAAAAATAGGAAATGCCATACAGTTGCTTACGCAAGGCAAAGAATTGCCAGAAGTAAAATTACAAGACACCGATGGCAAAATAATTTCATCCAACGACGTGATTAAAAAAAATACTGTTTTCTTTTTCTGGTCGGAGAAATCCAATTCACATTTTGTGCTTTCACATAAAAAAGTTTTGGCATTGCATGAAAAATATCCTAATTATGACTTTGTAGCCATTAATCTAGATAAATCTGCTGAACAATTTAAACGAATTTTATCCAATTATAATTTTAAAAATATTATTGAATTGCACTGTACCAATTTTGAAGATTTGAAAGCCAAATGGGCAATAACCAAAGTACATCGAACTATTGTTGTTAATTCCGACAAAACGATTAAAAATGGTTTTACTAATATGTTTGACGTGAATTTTGAAAAAGAACTACAGTAGGTTTTTAGGTTTCAATATTAAGTGAACAGATTGCAGTTTTCAGTTTTCAGTAAACGCTTGATCTGATTAAAAAAATTAATACTAAAAAAAGCGATTTTCTAAATTGAAAATCGCTTTTTTTTATTATCCAAAGTATTTATAATTGTAAAATAAATCAATAAACATTCTTTCAAATTCACACTGAATACTACATACGTTGAATACTGATTACTGATCACTAATTACTGAAATCTGCTCACTGAATACTGAAATCTGAAAACTATTATTTATTTCCTTTCTCGAAATCGGCAATAAACTGAGCCAATCCAATATCGGTTAAAGGATGTTTCAACAATCCTAAAATTGCAGAAAGTGGTCCAGTCATGACATCGGCACCAATTTTAGCGCAATTAACAATATGCATGGTATGACGCACAGAAGCTGCTAGAATTTGAGTTTCATAACCATAGTTATCGTAAATCTCTCTAATTTCCTGAATCAAGTTCAATCCGTCTGTAGAGATATCGTCTAGTCGTCCAATAAAAGGTGATACGAAAGTCGCACCAGCTTTAGCAGCTAATAACGCTTGACCAGCAGAAAATACTAAAGTAACATTGGTTTTTATTCCTTTATCAGAAAAATATTTACAAGCCATTACGCCTTCTTTAGTCATAGGTAGTTTTACCACAATTTGTTCGTGCAATTCGGCTAGTTCTTCACCTTCACGAATCATACCGTCGTAGTCAACCGCATTTACCTCAGCGCTTACTTCACCATCAGAAATGTTACAAATGTCAACATAATGTTTCAAAATGTTGTCTTTTCCTGTAATACCTTCTTTCGCCATCAATGACGGATTGGTAGTTACGCCATCAAGAACTCCAAGTGCTTGTGCTGCTTTGATTTCGTTTAAGTTGGCTGTGTCAATAAAAAATTTCATACTATATAATTAAAAGTTGTGTTTTATTATTTGATGTGCAAAACTACAAATTCCTTTTCAAAAATCAATTGCAAATTTCAACTTCAAAAAGTCAAATTTTGAGTTATGTATTACTTGATTTTTGAAGTTAACATTGACGTTGAATTTTGTCAAAGCTTATAATGATTCATCAATATGCGTTCGTATACTTTATCAGGAAGAATTCTTTTTAGAACAATAGAAAACTTTTGTAAAAACGCTCCGATTTTATAATGAATCTTGGGATTTGGTGTTTGGATGATTTTGTAAATAGCTTTGGCCATTTCTAATGGATTACTTCCAGAATCTACATGGTTATCAATTGTTTTCAAGGTATTTCCATACGGAATTTCGTATGCCGAACCTTTGATGAGTGGTGCATGAAAACGACCTGAAGCAATATTGGTAGCAAAATCACCTGGAGCAACATTTGTTATATGAATTCCAAACGCTTTAACTTCCATACGCAAGGCTTCGGTAATCAACTCTAATGCGCCTTTGGAAGCTGAGTAAATACCGCGATAAGGCAATCCCATGTATCCAGCAATCGAAGTAATATTGATAATCAAACCCGATTTTTGCGACCGCATTTGCGGTAAAACGGCTTTCATAACTTCAATTGGTCCAAAAAAATTGGTATCAAAGTGACTTTTAATTTCTTCAGCAGGAATCTCTTCGATTGGTCCAGTAATTCCAACTCCAGCGTTATTGATGACAACATCTATCCTACCCGACTTTTCACTAATTTGTGCAACGGCATTTTTTATGGTCTCGGGATTTCTAACGTCTAATGCAAGTAATGGGAAAACAGAAGTTGTAATTCTTTCAGGATTTCGGCTAGTTCCGTACACTATAAATCCTTTTTGATGTAAATATTCACCAACAGACTTTCCTATTCCTGATGAACCGCCAGTTATCAAAACAACTTTTTGCATTTTATTGATATAAATAATTCTACAACTGCTCTATTTTAAAAATCAATTGTATTTTGAGATTGTAAAGATAGAAAATACAATTTATATTACTTCAATTCCCAATCCAGGATTTTCTGAAAGTTGGATTTTTCCATTGTGAATTTTGGTACCAACAGCCAAATCATTTGCAATAAGATTGGCACCATCCAAATCGGCATAATCACAAAAAGGAGCCAAAACAGCTGCAGCCGAAATTCCTACTGTAGATTCGGTCATGCAACCTATCATAATTTGAAAATTCAATTTCTTGGCTTCCTGAATTAGTTGCAAAGCAGGAGTTAATCCGCCGCATTTGACCAATTTTATATTGATACTTTTATAATGTGGTTGCAACTTTTCTAATGAGGTTTTGTCTTGGCAATCTTCATCTGCCATCCAATTGGCAAATTTAGTAGTATTTAAAACTGCAAAGTTTTCATAACCAATTTTCATGGGTTGTTCTAAATAAGAAAATTTAGAAATTTGGTTTTCATTTTCCAACCACAAGCAATCTTCTTTGCTAAAACTTCCGTTGGAATCTAGAGCAATTTGATAATCCAATTCCGATAATTTTAAAATAGCTTCTTTATCAAAGTGATTGCATTTGACTTTAAATTTAGACCATTTCGATTTTTTGATTTTCTCGATTTGATTTTCTAATTTATCAACACTTATAGTAATTGATGATTCTGGTAAAAAGTTGGTGTTGATTGAATTCAGTTCGACAAAAGATTTAGTTTCAAGCTTTCCAAACAAATCCCAATAAGCACAATCTAATGCGGAACGAAGAAATGAATGTAGATTTATTCCAATCAAAAAATCATAAAATTCTATAGGCGATGTGATTTTATGCTTTTCAATTTCGTTTTTTATAAGCTTCAATTTGACTGTAAAATCATCCAAATTAATTGCATAGTAATCAATTGCTGTACATTCTCCGTAACCGGTTTTATTATTGTGTTGAAGCGAAACGATTAGTGCATCACGATGAGAATAATTTCCGTAAGCAATGGAAAATGTTTCCTTTAAATCAAACTTGATAATGCTCCAGCCTAAAATCATTTGCAACTTGTTTTCAACATTTTTTCAAAAGTACACTTTTAAATTATGTTGGTTTTTAGATTGTTCAAATAATTTAAACCTTTTGAATTATTTACAAACTGAAATTAGAGCCTGATTTAAGAAATTTTCTTTTTGTAAGTTAACGGCCATCATCATTTTACCGAAGGCTTTAAGATGATAATGCGATGCTTTTTCGTGATCACCGTTTTGATGCAATACCGTAGCTAAATTATTTAAATTGGATGCAGAAGTAAGATAATCGGCAATTTGATTGTGAAAATCTAATGCATTTTGAACCTCAGCAATGGAATATTGAGTAGCGAAATTAGTCGATATAGCATCAGTAACTGTCATTTTTTTATAATCTTAAAATAGCATTAATAGCTTACAAAGGTGTTGCTAATTAAAGTGCAAAGTATTACATCAAAACATTAAATCGTTACAACAATTGCATGTTGCTACATTCTATCCATATACCAATTGAGTTGGTTTTCAATTTTTTTAGAATGCAAAATTTTTGAAATTATCTGCTTTAGTCTAAAAAAGGCGGTTTCACTTTTTACTACATAATCGGTTGCTTTATGCTGCATACATTTTATTGCAACCTCAATTTTGTCTTGGCCTGAAAGCATGATTACTGGAATTTCTTGGTCGAATTTCTTAATTGCGTCTAAGGTTTGAAGTCCGTTCATGGCTGTTTTATCAGTTCCGTCAAGTTGATAATCTAAAATTACCAAATGCGGGTGAAGAAATAAATTTTGAACACACAATTCTCCTGTTAACTAGGTTTTTATTATAAAATCGGCACTGTCGTGAAACTCAATTTCTAGCAATATAAGAAAAATAGGATCATCATCTACCAAAAATAGTTTTATTCTTTCATCATTTTTCATCACGAAACTTTATTAAAATTTACCAATTCTTCTTCAAGTTCAAAGCACGCTTGAACACAGATGTTTTCTAATTGCAATACCATTTCAAGTATGGAATCTTCTTGAAATTGTTTAGAAGCATAATCCTGAATTTTTTTTGCCATTTCCTCAAAGTTTTTAGATATACCAACAATTGAAAAGGAAGGAATCATTTTATGCACCGTTTCTTGAAGTGTATGCCAATCTTTATCTTCAAAACTTTTCTTCATTTCTGAAATTAAAACGGGAGTTTGCTGCAGGTATAGCGAAATCATTTCGGATATCAAAACTGGATTGGATTTCGTGCATCGCATGAGATAATTCAAATCAATGCATCTCGCCTTTTTCATTTCAACTATAGCTTCATTGTTTATTTTTTCTAAAATTTTTACAATTTTGCTATACAAGACACTTTCATTGATGGGTTTAGAAATATAATCATTCATTCCAGCTGCTTTACATTTTTTTAAATCTACTGAGGTAACATCGGCAGTCAAAGCAATAATTGGTATTGTAGATCTCATTTCTTCACGAATGTACTGAGTAGCTTCAAAACCGTTCATAACAGGCATGTGCAAATCCATTAAGATAATATCGAAACTGATACTTTGCATTTTATCTATGGCTATTTTTCCATTTGAAGCAATCTCGATACTAAATCCAAAATCTTCAAGTAATGTTTTAATCAATAATTGATTGAGTGCAATATCTTCTACAACCAAAACTTTAATGTTTTTTACATTGGTATTCAAGGCTATTGCATCTTCAAAAATTTCGGCATCTTGATTGTTTTTTTTAAATGATATTTTAAAACTAAATGTAGAACCCTCATTAATAACGCTTTCCGCTTTAATGGTTCCGTTTTGACCTTCAACAAGTTGTTTTGCAATTGCTAAACCTAAACCAGTACCTCCATAAATTCTTGATATACCTGAAGTTGCCTGATTAAAATTTTCGAAAATAAATTCGATTTTATCTTTTTCAATACCTATTCCGGTATCGCTTACAGCAAATTCTAAAGTGGCATCGTCATCGTTTTCATCTATTAAATTCACACTAATTGTTATTTTTCCTTGTGGTGTGAATTTTACCGCATTACTTATAAGATTTAATAATATTTGATGCAATCTAACTGGATCACCAAGTAAAACGCTCGGAATTTTAGTATCATATTGTTTGACAAGTTCGATATTCATTTCCTGAGTTTTAATTTCAAATAAATGAATCACCGCATCAATAGATTTCGACATCTTAAACGCTATATTTTCATAAATCATTTTCCCAGAATCGATCTTAGCCAAATCTAAAATATCATTTATAAGAACAATTAGGGAATCACCACTAATTTTTATTGCTTGCAAATATTCTCTTTGTTTACTGGTAATATTTGTTTTTAAGATGACCTTGGTAAAACCAATTATGGAGTTCATGGGTGTACGAATCTCATGACTCATATTTGATAAAAATTGTTGCTTAGATTTCATCGAATCTATTGCAATTCTTGTAGCATTTTCGGCTTTCTCCTGCTCTTCTTCAGCAATTCTTTTCGCTTCAATAAGTTCCTTAGCTATTTTTTTTTGATCGCTAACATCTCGTGCCACAATTACGGCGCCAAGAACATTTTCTTGAGCATCTTTGTAAACAGAACCATTAAAAAGGACTTCTGTAAACACATGATCTTTAATAGTTAAAGGATAGTCTTTTACAAAACCTTTTTCAAATACTACTTCATAAACAGCTTTGGCTTTTTGAGGATCGGTGAAATAAATAAAAAAATCGGTTCCAAGTAATTTCTCTCTAGAAACTCCTGTTACTTCGACAGCGGCTTTATTCATATCGGTAATTTTTCCATCATTACTTATGGTAAACAATGGATCCAAACTTGCTTCAATTAAGCTTCTCTCGTACAGTTTTTCGATTTTTTTTGTCATAGCTATTCAATTTCCGATTTCTTCAATAGGACGTCGTCGTTTATCTTTCAATTTTTTAAAATGCGAAGGAGAAAGTCCTGTAACTTTTTTAAACTGATTAGATAAATGTGCCACACTACTGTAGTTTAATAAATAGGATATTTCGGTTAAATTCATTTCGTCATACAAAAGCAATTCTTTAGCACGTTCAATTTTATGAATGATAATAAATTGTTGAATGGTTATGCCTTTTACTTCAGAAAAAATGTTAGACAAATACGTATAATCGTGCTTTAATTTCTCACTTATATAATCGGAATAATTGACTTTGGGCAACTCGTCGGTATAATGTACCATTTCTATGATGACATTTTTAATCTTTTCAATTAAAACTGCACGTTTATCATCCATTAACTCTAAACCCGATTGCAAAAGCGCCTTTTTTAATTCGAGTCGTTTTTGATCGGATAGGGTTTCCATAATTTCAATTTCGCCCAAATCAACCATAACAAAATGAAGTCCCATTTTTTTAAGTTCGTCCTTCACAACCATTTTGCAACGTGTGCTAACCATATATTTTATGTAGAGCTTCATAGTGCTATTGTTTTGTCATAAATAACTTATGGAGTAAAATATAATGTACTTTTGACTTCGTAATTTGTAAAGTTTTTATTCTTCATAACCATTTTTTATCACTGTAGCAATCATTTTAAACTGCTCGTTGGCATTAAATTGGTGCTTGGAATGAGCAGGAATAATGATTCCTTCTCCAAGTTTAAGTTTATAAACCTTTGTATTTATTATTATTTCGGCAACTCCATCTATAATTTGAATATAGGTATCAAATGCAGATGATTTTTCATCCAATTCTTCACCAGCATCAAAAGAAGTTACCGTAACATTTCCAGTTGTTTTTTTTATAATTGTGCGACTTACTACGGCATTGGGCATGTACTCGATTATTTGCACAATTATGTGAATTTTAGCTTTTTCTAATTCAGAATTGTCATTGTTTTTTTTCATTATTTTAAATAATAAGTTAGGAATGGATTAAATATTATGTTTAAACGAATGTTAAAAATCAATACTACAAACTTGAAACAACTTTAAGGGTATCAATTACACATCATTTTAAATTAGTTACATAAATCACTTGTTTTTATGATTTATTTCAACTAGAAAAAGGTTGTACAGAAGTGACAATCAGTTATTATTTAAGCTAATTGTAATAGATTAAAAACTAGGAAATAAACAATTTTCCTGAGAAGATGTTAGTAAAGATAGTGTAAAAGAAAATGGTAAAAAATTAGGAAGAGTATTTATATGAAAACTTTATAAACAAAAAAAATCTTCCAATATTGGAAGACTACTAATGCTATTTTATAAAAAATGGCAAGCGACCTACATCGCACCGCTCAACCACATACCTTTGCTATGTTCCCATCCTGGAGGATTCTGCAGGAGCTGGTCGTGTAGGACTTGCCGATGCAAAGATACAATCTTTTTATATTTTTGCAAGAAATTAGCAACATAATAAATACATTTGTAGTAATAAAATCAACATTAAAATAATGAAAAATTATAACCTATTAACATTCATTTTATTAGCAACTTTACTAAGCAGTTGTAATGAAACAAAAAAATATTTTAGCCTAAACGAAAATAAACTCGAAGCGCAATATAAACCAGAAGATGCTCTTTCGTTATCAATAATAAATAAAGAAAATAAAACAATTGATAGCGTTGTTTACCAAATAAACAATACCAAAATCGGATCGGTAAAAGGCGCAAGCGAATTGAAATTTGAATTCAAAAATCAAAAATTAGGATACCAAAATATTGTAGCATCAATTTTTTTTGAAGGTAAAACCGAAGTTGATTCTAGCAGAGTTGAACTTGTTTCTAGCGTGCAGCCAAAACTTCTTACTTACACCATTGTAAACACCTATCCGCACGACATAAAAGCGTACACACAAGGATTAGAATTTTACCGAGATACACTTTATGAAGGAACTGGAAATGGCGCAGGAAATGGAACTGGTTTAAGAGGAATTTCTAGTCTAAGGAAAACAGATTATAAAACTGGAAAGGTTTTCAAACAAGTAGAATTGGAAGAAAAATATTTTGGTGAAGGAATTACCATTTTAAACAATAAAGTGTATCAATTGACTTGGCTCAACAATGAAGGCTATGTTTACAACGCCGACACCTTTAAAAAAGAAAAAACGTTTCAATATTTCAAAAAAATTGAAGGTTGGGGTTTAACCAATGACGGACAAAACTTGTATCAATCTGATGGTTCGGAAAAAATATATAAATTAAATCCAAGCGAACTAAACGAAGTAGATTATATAAATGTTTATTCGTTGAAAGATAAAGTTAAAGAAATTAACGAACTCGAATGGATTGACGGCAAAATATATGGAAACATTTACGGAAAAGATGCCATTGCAGTTATCAATCCTAAAAATGGAAGTGTTGAAGCCATTATCGATTTATCTAAACTTGAAAAACTAATCACTAAACTTCCTGATACCGATGTTTTAAATGGAATTGCTTACAATCCTAAAACCAAAACTATTTTTGTTACCGGTAAAAACTGGGATAAGATGTTCGAAATTAAAATTAACAAATAAGCATAAAAAAACCGATAATTACTTATCGGTTTTTTTATGAATTATATCTTATTTCTTCTTTTTAGCATCAATATATTTAACAGCTTTGGCATCGTAAACCCATTTATTTTCTTGAGTTTTATTCTTTTGTACAATTGATCCATCTGGATTTAGAATAAATTCGAAACCTTCTCTTCTGACTTTTTCTTGTGTTTCACTAGCATTTTTTAGTTTGTCTAAAAAAACTTTTTCGACAATATTATTGGTAGTTTGATAGTTAGAAAAAACTTCGGTTTTGGTAGCAACTTCATAAACTCTTGAATAAATGGTTGTAATATTCTCGGTTTTCAAATCAGTTTTATTCAATGCTTTCTCAGTCCAATTTAGCAAATACAATGTCACACCATTGGCTTTGAAAGCGGTTAATTTGCAATCGGTTGGCGTAAATTTTGCATCAGCAGTTTTCACAACTATCGCATCTTTTGGTTTGTTGTTTTCGTTAATTGTTACTTGAAAATTTCCACCTTTAATTTCTGCAACCAAATTATCAACCTTGGCTAAGACAGGCGTAGTTTTAGTTGCTGTAGCTGCTTTCTTTTTCTGTCCGTAATTGGAAATGCTCAACAGAAGTACCAGCATTAAAATCAATCGTTTTTTCATTGCTTTTTTGAATTTATTAATAAGGTTCCAATATACAATTTTTATAAATTCAAAAATGTTAAATAAAAAAAACCGTTCGCTTACACAAACGGTTCAGAAATATTTCAAATAAAACAATTATTAATTTGAAGTAGATTTTACAGCTAAATTGTAAATAACTAATCCAAAACCAATTTTGTTAATGGCGTCAGCAATGTTGTAAGCAACGTCTACGCTACCGCTTCCTATCAAGTCGGTATACCAACCGTTAGTTCCCAACATATATCCTAAAGGATAAATTGCCCATCCAACTAATACAAACCAACATAAAATTTTGTGTGCCGCTAAAACATTTCCGCCAGCTGCTGCTGCTAATTTTGCAGCGCTACCTAACCAAATGTCGTACACAATTACAAAGTAAGCTAATCCTGAGATGAATCCCCATAATGCCGCGCTATCTGGGAATACAGCTTCACCTAAATAACCTGTAACCAACATTACTACAGATAAGAAAATCATTCTCCATAATAAATTAGTCTTTGCTCCAGCAACTTTTAAAATTAAATAAAACTCTAAACACATTAATGGAACTGTTAAAATCCAATCTACATATCTAAAAAATGTAGGTGATTCTTGGAATGCAGCCCAATAATCTCTCATGTAATAATAGTGAACTGCAGCAATGAACGTAATTAAACCCGAAACTAAAACTGATGTACGCCACTTTTTATCAAATTGATTTAATGATAAAAAGAAAAAAGCAGATGCGGCCATCATTGCCATACATCCAACAAAAAATGTAAAACCTACATAATCAGTAGGAAGCAACTTAGATACTGTTGCAGAAATGAACATAAAATTTGACATAATATAAAGATTTGATTAATAATGTTTAAACAAATTTAAAAAGTATTAAACAAAAAAAATAATTCTGTTTAACATTTTTTATTTATCTTTAAACAAAATAAAAACAAATTTAAATGACAAATACTAATAGATTCGGGATTGTACTAAGCTCTTTAGGCTTATGGATAAACTCGCATTTTTCTTCTGAGAATCAACAAATTATCGGATTTGTAATAATTTTCTTATTCGGAATTCTTCACGGCTCAAACGATATAGCTATTTTTAATAAAATTGATAACCCTAAATCGCGGCAATCTTTCCAAAAAATACTAATTTATTATATTTTGGTGGTGATTTTTGGAGCATTCTTATTTTACAGCATTCCTACAATAGCATTATTGCTATTTATACTTTTTAGCGGATACCATTTTGGAGAGCAACATTGGGGATTTTTAGAAAAAAATGGCAAAGAAAAAATGTTGATTCTTTTTCAAACCATTTATGGATTATTTTTATTTTCGATGTTGTTTTACTTTCATGAAATTGAAGTTAAAACAATAGTAAAAGCAATTATCCATAAAAATATAGATTATATAAATTTAGAATTGATTACTGTTATAATAGGTGTAACATTACTTTTAATCTCATTGTACATTAACCGAATACTACTTGACTTCAAAAATCATATTGTAATTAATCTTTTTTATCTTCTTGTATTTGCAATAGTTTTTAGGACAGCCGATTTAATTTGGGCTTTCGCAATTTACTTTGTAATATGGCACAGTATACCCTCAATTAAAGAGCAAATCAATTATTTGTATGGTGATTTCTCATTCAAAAATTTTGCAGCTTATTTTAAGTCTGCGTTTCCTTATTGGATACTTTCACTTATAGGTATTGCTGGTTTATATTTACTTTTTAAAGATGAGGAATTATTTAACGCCTTGTTTTTTTCTTTTCTTGCAGCCATTACCTTTCCGCATACTTTTATAATCATCAAAATGCAAAATAAAAAAACCGAGTAATTGCTTACTCGGTTTCTTCTTAGTATAATTTATTTGAAAAGATTATTTCACTTCTTCAAATTCTACGTCTTGTGTAGTATCGCCTTGAGCATCAGCTTGTGGTTGCGCTTGTCCAGCTTCACCTTGAGCATACATAGCTTCTGTAGCAGTTTTCCAAGCAGCGTTAACATTGTCTAAACCTTTTTGGATAGCTTCAACATCTTGCGATTGGTGTGCCATTCTTAATTCAGTTAATGCATATTCAATGCCTGTTTTGTGCTCGTCAGAAATTTTGTCTGCCAATTCTTTTAACTGAGATTCAGTTTGGAAAATCAAACTATCCGCTTCGTTAATTTTTTCAGCTCTTTCTCTTGCAATTTTATCCGCTCCAGCATTTGCTTCAGCATCTTTTTTCATTTTCTCGATTTCTTCAGCTGTTAAACCAGAAGAAGCTTCGATACGGATGTCGTGAGATTTTCCAGTTCCTTTATCAGTTGCAGAAACTTTGATGATACCATTAGCATCAATATCAAAAGTTACTTCAATTTGTGGAACTCCTCTTGGTGCTGGTGGAATACCATCCAAGTTGAAACGACCGATAGTTTTGTTATCAACAGCCATTGCTCTTGCACCTTGAAGAACGTGTAGTTCAACAGTTGGTTGAGAATCTGCAGCTGTAGAGAAAATTTGAGATTTTTTAGTAGGAATAGTTGTGTTTGACTCAATTAATGTAGTCATAACGCCACCCATAGTTTCAATTCCTAAAGATAAAGGTGTAACGTCAAGTAACAATACATCTTTTACATCTCCAGATAAAACTCCACCTTGAATAGCTGCTCCAATTGCAACAACTTCATCAGGATTAACTCCTTTAGATGCTTTTTTACCAAAGAATTTTTCAACTTCGTCAGCAATTCTTGGCATTCTTGTAGAACCTCCAACAAGGATAACTTCGTCAATATCAGATGTAGATAAACCTGCATCTTTCAACGCTTTAGCAACTGGTTCCATAGAACGTTTTACTAAAGAATCTGACAATTGCTCAAATTTAGCTCTAGATAATTTTTTAACTAAGTGTTTTGGTCCAGAAGCAGTAGCTGTTACGTAAGGTAAATTGATTTCAGTTTCCGCAGAAGATGATAATTCAATTTTAGCTTTTTCAGCAGCTTCTTTAATTCTTTGTAATGACATTGGATCTAATCTCAAGTCAATTCCTTCTTCAGATTTGAATTCATCTGCCAACCAGTCAATGATGGTTTGGTCAAAATCGTCTCCACCTAAGTGTGTATCACCATTTGTAGACAATACTTCGAAAACTCCATCTCCTAATTCAAGGATAGAAATATCAAAAGTACCACCACCTAAATCGTAAACAGCAATCTTTTGATCAGTTCCTTTTTTGTCTAATCCGTAAGCTAACGCCGCAGCAGTTGGCTCATTGATAATTCTCATTACTTTAAGACCAGCAATTTCTCCAGCTTCTTTCGTAGCTTGACGTTGCGCATCATTAAAGTAAGCAGGAACAGTAATAACTGCTTCTGTAACTGTTTGACCTAAATAGTCTTCAGCAGTTTTTTTCATTTTTTGAAGAGTCATTGCTGACAATTCTTGTGCTGTATATAAACGACCATCGATATCAACTCGTGGCGTATTGTTGTCACCTTTCACTACTGAATAAGGTACTCTTTTCGCTTCTTCTGTAGTTTCAGAAAAAGTATGTCCCATAAAACGTTTGATAGATGCAACCGTTTTAGTTGGGTTAGTCACAGCTTGTCTTTTAGCTGGATCACCCACTTTAATTTCGCCACCTTCAACAAATGCAATGATAGATGGTGTCGTTCTTTTTCCTTCTGAGTTAGGAATTACTACTGCTTCTTGTCCTTCCATTACAGAAACGCAAGAGTTCGTTGTACCTAAATCAATTCCAATAATTTTTCCCATTTTTATATTTAATTAATTTTAGAAAATTCAATTTTTAAACTTGTCTGTCAAAAAGCAATGATTGTGCCACAACAAAAAACGCAATAAATTGTCATAAATATAGCTAACTGACACAAATTCATATGACAAACTGACACGAAGTGATAAATTCTCATTTACAAAAAGTCCGATTCAAGTTATAAATAAGTACATAACTAATTCTATCTAAATTAAAATTCAACAAAATTAGTACTGAATATCCAATCAAGAAAAAATTAAAAACACGGTTTACATAGTTTAAGTTACAAAGATTATTTATTTTTGAACAATATTCAATTGCTTAAAAATGAAACCAACGATTACAATTATAGGTGCTGGAATTTCTGGATTGACTGCTGCAGTTTATTTGCACCAAAACGGATTTAATGTACAAATAGTAGAAGCTTCAGACCGAGCAGGCGGAAGAATAAAAACAGATCTTATTGACGGATTTCGATTGGATAAAGGTTTTCAAGTGTTACTAACAGAATATCCAGAATGCAAAGCGTTATTGAATTACGAAAAACTAAATTTAAAACGCTTTTTACCAGGCGCAACAGTACTTTATGACGGTGGTCAATTTGAAATTGCCGATCCTTTTCGTCGTCCATCGGCAACTTTTTCAACACTCTTCGCTCCTGTTGGTTCTATTAAAGACAAAATAAACACCTTGTTTTTAAAAAACAAATTAGTACAAATTACAATTCCCGAAATCTTTAATCAAAAAGAAGAAACAACACTGTCGCAATTATCAAAGTATGGTTTTAGTGACAAAATGATTAACCGATTCTACAAACCGTTTTTCTCAGGAATTTTTCTAGAAAATGAATTATCGACTTCCAACCGAATGTTCGATTTTGTAATGAAAATGTTTTCGCAAGGCGATGCAGCAATTCCAGAATTGGGAATGGAAGAAATTCCGAAACAATTGGTTGCACTTTTACCAAAAGATACGATAAAGTATAATGTAAGAGTCACTAACATTGATAATAATAGTATTGAAACTGAGAGTGGATTAACTTTTACATCTGATAAAATAATCATTGCAACTGAAGCGACAGGATTTGCCAAAAAATATTTACCAGAAACACAAACCCAATCACATCAGGTAACCAATGTATATTTTAAAGCAAATGAAGCTCCAACAAATAAAGCAGTTGTGATTTTAAACGCTTCTGAAAATAAAAAATGGGTGAATAATTTGTCGGTTATGACCAATTTATCTAGTAGTTACGCACCAAAAGGCAAGGTTTTACTATCTGTTTCTGTAAACGGACTTATAGACATTGAAGATGCAACTTTGGCTTCCAATATCAAAAATGAGCTAAAACAGTGGTTTGGAAATCAAGTTGAAAAGTGGGAATTGCTTACGATTTATAAAATTAATTATGCTTTGCCTAATATAAAATCTTTAAAAGATAACATGGCTGAAAACGATTTTAAAATCGATGAAAATTTATTTATTTGTGGCGATCATTTACTAAATGGTTCTATAAATGCAGCTATGAAATCTGGAAGAATAGTAGCAGAAAACATTATTAAGAACGTTGTATAAACTAAATTTTACAACATTCATTAGTAATTATGTAACTTTATTTGCCAGCTAAAACAGAACTTTGTGCAAACCAATTTTGATCAATTTGAAACTCAGTACCAAAGCTTCAGTTAAAAATTATATAAGAAAAACGCTTAAAGTTTTTGCTTGGATTATTGTTTCCATTGTATCAATTTTCTTGTTATTAGTACTTGCACTACAAATTCCTGTTGTTCAAAATTTTGCCAAAGATCAAGCCATTAGTTACTTAGAAGGAAAAATAAATACTAAAGTTGCCATTGAAAGAATAGAAATAGGACTTCCAAAAAAAGTAATTCTAGAAGGTTTTTATTTTGAAGACCAACAAAAAGACACACTGCTTGCTGGAAAAAAATTGGCTGTAGATATTAGTTTGTTTCAATTATTGAATAATAAAATCGAAATTAATTCGGTCGATTTACAAGATATTACTGCAACCATTTCCCGTGATGAAAACGAAAAATTCAATTTTGATTACATCATTGCAGCATTCGCATCGCCTCCAAAACCAGAAGACAATTCCAAACCTATGGAATTTTCAATCGATAAAATAAACATAGACAAAGTACAATTCAAGTACTCCGATGCGACTTCCAAAAATGATATTTCGGTTAGCTTAAATCACTTTGACACAAACATAAAAACATTCGATTTAAACAAAACGGAATTTGATGTTCCAAATGCAAAAATCGACGGATTGAAATTGAAATTAAAACAAGGAATTGCAACAATGAAACCTGCTGCAAAAACTCCAAGCAAATCATCTAATACCAATTTGAATATAAAATTAGGCAAAATCGATTTGTCTAAAATTAATATTGACTATGAAAATGAAACCTCAAAATTAGCAACTAAAGTAAATTTTGATCAACTAAATGTGACTTTCAATTCATTGGATTTAGACAAGGAATTAATTGACATTGAATCGTTAGCGTTAGAAAATACTAAAGGAACTTTAGATCTCGGAAAACTGGAGAGAATTATAACTCAAAACCAAGTTACTTCTTCTGCATCGTCGAATAATTGGAAAATAAAAGTAAAAAAAGTCGATTTGAAAAAAGTCGATTTTAAATTTGATGACGCTAGTTCAGTTGCAACAAATAAAGGTATTGATTACAAACATTTAGACATTCAAAATTTAAATCTTAATGCCGAAAACATTGATTATAGTGAGCAAAATACTTCTGGAAAAATAAATTCGCTAAGCGTAAAAGACAAAAGCGGATTAAACATTCAAGCTTTAAAAACCGATTTCAATTACAATAATAATGGCGTTTCGCTAAAAAACTTAGATTTAAAAACTCCACAAACATCGCTAAAAGATGAAGTAATTGTTGGTTATCCATCTGTTTCAAGTATACAAGAAAATTTGGGTGAAATGAGTGTAAAAGCCAACTTAAAAAATAGTAAAATTGGTTTTAAAGATATTTTATTATTCGCGTCAACCTTAGAAAATACAACTCCGTTTAATAGTAATCCGAATGCAATTTTATATGTAAATACAATTGTTTCAGGTAAACTGAATAACATTTCTATCCCCAATTTAGAAGTTTCTGGAATTGGTAGCACCAAAATAAAGGCGAGCGGAAAAATTGTAGGTTTTCCTGATATGAACAAAGCCTATTTCGATTTGAACATCAAAAATTTAGAATCAAGTTCCAATGATGTAGCGCAATTTATACCAAAAGGAACACTTCCAAGCAACATTCAATTGCCATCAAAATTCAACACCAAAGGAACTTTTAAAGGAACAATCAACAATTTTGCAACCGATTTAAAATTGGTCAGCAGTTTTGGAAATGCCAAAATCAAAGCTACATTCGACCAAAGAAAAAAAGATTACGAAAAATATAATGCGCAAACCGAGCTGGACAATTTTGATTTAGGCAAATTAATCAAAAACGATTCCATCGGAAAAATATCTTTGAAAGTCAATGTAAAAGGTTCGGGATTGAATCCAAAAACTGCAAATACAACTGTTGACGGAACGATTTTAAAAGCTGATTTCAATGATTATGTGTATACCAATTTGAAATTAAAAGGAAAAATAAACAACGGATTATTCAATGTTAACGCCAAAGCCAATGATTCTAACTTAACATTCGATTTGGTTTCTAGTGGAAGTTTTAGAGATAAATATCCATCAGGAAAATTAAAACTGAATGTAGATATTGCCGATTTAAACAAATTGAATCTTCATGCTGGTGCGTTAAAACTACGCGGCGTTGTTGATGCAGATATTCAATCGGCAGATTTAGATTACTTAAACGGAAAAGTAAGTGCCAATAACTTTATAATTGCCAACGAAAAAGAACAATTTGTTTTAGATTCCATAAATCTTAGTGCAACATCAACTGCAGAAAAGAATACACTGCTGCTAAAATCGCAGTTCATGAATGCCGATATCAATGGAAAATACCAACTTTCTAAAATTGCAACGGCGTTACAAAATTCGATTTCAAAATATTATAATACGAACTCAAATTCTAGAAAAACTCAAGTTAAAAACCAACAGTTTGCTTTTAAAATTGATGTAAAAGACAATCCAATTCTGCTGAAATTCATTCCCGAATTAAAAAGTTTGTCACCAATTGCACTTTCTGGAAGATACAATTCGGTTAACGATTCGATAGTTTTAAGTGGTTCGATTCCGAAACTAGTTTATGGAGCTAATACCATTTCTGGAGCACTATTAAAAGTGGACACAAAAGATAATGCGCTAGTTTACAGCTTAGTGGTAGATGACATTCAGAATCCAAGTTTTCAATTGCCATTTACCAATATTTCTGGAAAAGTTTCAAATAATGTTGTTGATTATTCCGTACAATTAAAAGATATAAAAGACAAAGAGCGCTACTTAATTGTTGGAACTCTAAAAGCAAAAAATGGAAATTCAGATATCAATTTGAATCCTGCGAATCTAATTCTGAATTACGAAAAATGGAATTTATCCGAAGAAAACTTAATTCGATTAGGTAAAAACGGAATTTACGCCAACAATTTTGAGTTGAACAAAGACGGAAATTCAATTAAAATACAATCCGAATCTACGCAACCAAACGCACCATTATCAGTTGATTTTAAAGATTTTGAAATAGAAACCATCACCAATATTGCACAAAAAAGTGATTTACAAATTGGTGGGAAAATTAATGGAAATGCACAGTTGAAAGATTTAATGCAAACGGTAAAATTCACATCCGATATAACAATTGATAATTTCACCTTTCAAAAAGATACGGTTGGAAACTTAAAAGTAAAAGTTGACAATCAAATTGCGAACACCTACAACGCCAATGTTGAAATTACGGGTTTTGACAATCAAGTAAACTTGGACGGAAATTATAAGACTTCAACAAGTAGTTTCGACTTGAATTTAGACATTCAAAAACTAAATGTAAAAAGTATTCAAGGTTTTAGTTTTGGTAACATTACTGAAAGTACAGGTTTTTTAAATGGCGACTTAAAAATTACTGGAACAACCGAAAGTCCAAAAATTATTGGTGATTTGAAATTTAATGAAGTTGGATTTAAAGTAAAACAATTGAATGCCAAGTTCAAGTCGATGAACGACAATATTACATTTACTGAGAACCTAATTTCATTAGATAATTTCATAATTAAAGATGAAAAAAATAACGATTTAACCATCAATGGTACTATAGATAGTAAAGATTTAACTAACGTCGGATTCAATTTAAAAGTAAATGCGGAAAATTTTAAAGCCTTAAATTCTAAAGCAAAAGACAACGATTTATTTTATGGTGAGTTGTATTTAGACAACCGCTTAACAATTAAAGGAACTATGGAAAGTCCGGTTGTTGAAGGCGATATTAAAATTAATAAAGACACCAAATTCACAGTCGTTTTGCCACAATCCGATCCTTCAATTGCAGATAGAGAAGGAATTGTTGAGTTTATTGACCAAGATCAGCCGCAATTAATTAGCAAAGTAGCATTTGACAAAGAATTAAGTCAGACCGAAATTAAAGGCATTTTGGCATCAGTATATATCGAAGTTGATAAAGATGCAGAAATATCAATTATTATTGATAAATCGAACGGAGATTTCTTGAAATTAAAAGGTGAAGCTGAACTGAATGGTGGCATTGATCCTTCTGGAAAAACTACTTTAACTGGTCGATATGAATTTACTGAAGGTTCGTATGAAATGAATTTTAATTTAATCAAACGAAAATTCGACATCAAAAAAGGAAGCTACATTCTTTGGACTGGCGAACCAACAATGGCCGACATGAATATTACCGCCATTTACAAATCGGAAACCGCTCCAATTGACTTGGTAAACGATCAATTGGGCGAAATGACTCCAGAAGAACGAAATACTTATAAAGAACGAATTCCGTTTGAAACCGAACTAAAATTAAATGGCGAATTGCTGAAACCAGTCATCAGCTTTGACATTGTGTTACCCGATGGGAACAACAATGTTTCGACAGAAGTTATCAATACCACTCAGGCCAAACTTACTCAACTGCGACAACAACCCGATGAATTAAACAAGCAAGTTTTTGCGTTGTTATTATTAAATCGTTTCATCGGAGAAAATCCGTTTTCTAGTGAAAGTGGCGGTACAACAGCTACCGGATTGGCAAGAGATAGTGCAAGTAAAATTTTATCGCAACAGCTTAACAACTTTGCTGGCGATCTAATATCAGGAGTTGAAATAAACTTTGATATCGAATCGACAGAAGATTATACAACTGGCCAAAAAGAAAACAAAACAGATTTGAACGTTGGGATATCCAAAAAACTACTCAACGATAAATTGAAAGTTACTGTGGGAAGTAATTTTGGATTGGAAGGCACACAACAAGCCAATCAAGAATCCAATACTATTGCTGGAGATGTATCGTTGGATTATCAAATTACCAAAGATGGTCGTTATAAAGTTCGTGCTTATCGTGTAAATAAATACCAAGTTGCCTTGCAAGGACAAGTTGTCGAAACTGGAGTTGCCTTTATCTTGACCATAGATTATAACAAATTTCGAGAATTGTTTAGTAAAAATAAAGATCAAAAAGCTAAGGCAAAAAAGAAGAAAGAAAATAAAAAGAAATCGAATGACTAATTCAAGACTAATTGCGCTATTTTTTATAGTAGTTTTTATAGTTTCATGCAGCGGAACTAAAAGTTTACCAGAAGGTGAATTGCTTTATGTTGGTGCACAAGTTAAAGTTGAAGATACTGCTATTTCTAAAAAGGAACGCAACGAACTACAATCACAGTTGTCTGAATTAGTTCGACCAAAACCAAATAAAAAGTTTTTAGGAATGCGTCCTAAATTATTCTTTCATAATCTGGCTGGAAAAGTTACTAAAGAAAAAGGATTTTGGTATTGGCTAAAGTTCAAAGTGGGCGAACCACCAGTCTTCTTCAGTCAAGTAGATATGGAATACAATAAAAGTGTATTACAAAATTTTTCTGAAAACAACGGTTACTTTACAACCAAAACCGAGGCTGATTCTACTAAATCAGGAAAAAAAGCTAGAGTAAAATATGTAGTTAAACCAGGAAATCAATACAAAATTAAGTCCGTTTTATTTCCTTCAGATTCAACTGAATTGGCTAAAGCAGTCAGCTTAACACAACGTAGAAGTTTATTAAAAGTAGGACAGCCGTACAGTTTAGACATTATTAAAGCCGAACGTGAACGAATTGATAATCGATTAAAAGAAAAAGGTTTTTTTTACTTCAATTCCGATTATTTAAAGGTTCAAGTTGATAGTACCGTTGCCGATTATCAGGTAGATTTGATTTTAAAAATTAAAGACGAAACACCTCAAATTGCAACAAAACAATACCGAATTAACAACATAATTGTATATCCAAATTATTCTGTAAATGCCGATAGTTTGAGCATAGCAACCGACTCTTCGGTAGTAAAATACAAAGATTTTACAATTATTGATAAAGAAAATTTATTCAAACCGCGAATTTTTGATCGCTCTTTATATTTTAAAAAAGGTGATTTGTACAACCGAACCAATCATAATTTATCTTTGAATCGATTGGTGAATTTAGGAACTTTTAAATTTGTAAAAAATCAATTCAAAGTAGCTGATACCACTGGAAATTATCTTGACACATATTATTATTTGACACCATTACCAAGAAAGTCCTTTCGAGTAGAAGTGTTAGCCAAAACTAATTCTGCGAATTATACTGGAACTGAATTAAACATCAATTGGAGTAATAGAAATACGTTTCGTGGTGCAGAATTGCTTACAATTTCAGCATTTGGAGGAATTGAAGTGCAGGTTTCTGGGCAAAATAATGGATTTAACGTGTATCGATTTGGTACCGAAGCCAATCTAATTTGGCCGAGGCTAATTTCACCATTCAAACTAAAATCATCCAGCGGATTTGTTCCAAAGACCAAAGCAACTTTAGGATATGAATTCCAAAACAGAACGCAATTGTATTCACTTCAAACTTTGAAAGGTTCGTTTGGATATCTGTGGAAAGAAAATGCAAGAAAAGAACATCAATTGAATATTACAGAAATCACGTATGCAAGTCCGCAAAACGTAACTGCATTATACCAATCTCAAATTGCTGACAATCCATCATTAGAAAAAGTAATCGAAAAACAATTAATTTTCGGGCCAACATACAGTTATACTTACACTAATACAGCTCAAAAAAGAAAGAAAAATACGTTTTATTACAGAGCTTCAATCGACTTGGCAGGTAATGTTACCGGATTATTATCAGGTTCAAATATAAAAAACGGCGATACAACCAAAGTTTTTGGAGTTCCATTTAGCCAATTTGTAAAGCTAGAAAGCGATTTTAGACATTATTTTAAATTGGGTAAAAACTCGCAATTGGCAAGCCGATTTATCGCAGGCGCAGGTTTTGCCTACGGAAATTCAGAAGAAATGCCGTTTATCAAACAGTTTTTTATTGGTGGAACCAACAGTATTCGCGCCTTTCAAGCACGTTCGCTTGGACCAGGAACTTTTAGACAGGAAGAAACAAACTCTTTTCTAGCAGACCAATCGGGAGATGTTAAACTAGAATTTAATACCGAGTACAGAGGTAAAATTTACGGTTTTATAGATGGCGCACTATTTGTTGATGCCGGCAATATTTGGTTGCTGAACAACAATACAGATAAATCTGGCTCTAAATTTTCTAGCGATTTTTTAAATGAACTAGCGGTTGGAGTTGGAGCTGGCTTACGATTTGATTTTGACTTTTTAGTGTTAAGAACCGATTTAGCCTTTCCTATTAGAAAACCCTATTTACCCGACGGACAACGATGGGTTTTAGATCAAATCAATCTAGGAAGTGGTTCTTGGCGTAGCGATAATATGGTATTCAACTTAGCCATTGGATATCCATTTTAAGAAAATTATTTAATTTCTCTAGGTGGAATAAATTCAATTTCGCGCTCTTTTTCACGCTCTTCAATTACAACAGCATAAGAAGCTGGTTGAATTATATTTCCTTTAAAATCGGCATAAACTCTTGTAAATTCGGCACCCAAAAATAATATTGCAGCTGTGTAATACACCCAAACTAAAATTACAATCAATGAACCTGCTGCGCCATAGGCTATACCAGTATTCGTAGTTTCGATATATAAGCCAATAAAATAACGACCTATCATAAACAAACATGAGGTAAAAAATGCTCCGTAAGTAACATCTTTCCAAGCAATTTTTGCATCAGGAAGAACTTTAAAAATTACACCAAACAAAGTCGTAATTACTGCAAAACTTATTACGATATTTATAATTTGAAATAATACAATTGTAATATCAGGAAAGTAACTTTGCATCCATTGATTTAATGAAAGTAAAACACCATTAATCACAAAAGTTATAATAAGTAAAAAACCCAAACCAATAATCAATGAAGAAGATAACAAACGATCTTGAATAATTTTTAACCAACCTCGTTTAGGTTTGGCTTTTACCTTCCAAATAATGTTTATCGAATCTTGAATCTCTGCAAAAACACTAGTTGCGCCAATAAATAATGTTACGATTCCAATCGCCAACGCAGTATTAGTTTTTCCAGAAAGTTCCATATTTTTAATGATATCCTGAATTTGTGCCGCAGCAGAATTTCCAATCAAACCATTAATTTCGTTAAAAACTTGACCTTGAATTGCCTCTCGTCCAAAAAAGAATCCTGCTAATGAAATCATCAATAACAACAATGGCGCCAGTGAAAAAATAGTATAATAGGATAAAGACGCACTCAATTTTAATCCGCGGTCATTTAAGAAACTGAGAAATGTATTTTTTAAAACCGTAAAAAAATCTTTATAATTTTGTAGTATGAAAAACCTTTTCATTGTATGGTAAATTTTTGTTTTCAAAAATAAACATCTTTACTTCATAACGCTTTACTTAATTCCGAAAAACATTTATACAATTTCTTGAATTATATCTTTTTGGGATTGCTAGTAAAATACTAATAAGATCTAAGATTTTAATGAATTAATAAAATTTACAACTGATATTGAGAATTTAACAATTTTTAATCATAAAATCAATGTGATATTATGGTATTAAAATTATATTTGCCATACAAACTAAACTTTTCATTTTATGGAAGAATGCATCTCGGTTTTTGATATGTTAAAAATTGGTGTCGGACCATCAAGTTCACACACACTTGGACCTTGGCGTGCTGCCGAACGATTTTTATCGGAATTAAGAACAGAAAACATTCTTCAAGATGTAACCCGAATCAAAGTCGATTTGTATGGCTCGCTTTCGTTAACTGGAAAAGGTCACGCAACCGATTTGGCTGTAATGCTAGGTTTGTCTGGTCAAGATCCTGAATACATTCCGGTGCAAGATATCGATGGAATTATCAAAAATATCGAAAATAAAAACGAAATCAATTTGGGTAACGAAATTATCGTCCCGTTTTACTTTTTACAAGACATTGTTTTCAACAAGAATTTCCTTCCATTTCATGCCAACGGACTGACTTTTACCGCTTTTTTATCAAATGATAAAGAATACCAAACTACCTTCTACTCTATCGGTGGCGGATTTGTGGTGAAAGAAGAGCGTGTCAATGCTAAGAAAAAATTAGAAATAAAGTGTGCCTTTCCATTTCCAATTCAAAACGCCGAAGAACTTTTAAATTATTGTAATTCCGAAAATAAATCCATTTCAGAAATCGTATATGAAAATGAAAAATCAATGCGAACGGAAGCTGAAATTGATCATGAATTAATTCGAATTTGGAACACCATGTTAGAATGCATGTACATTGGTTGTCATTCAGAAGGCATTCTTCCAGGCGGATTAAATGTAAGAAGAAGAGCTTTCGACATGCATCAAGGTTTGATTGGTTTATCAAATTATAACAATCCGCAAGAATGGTTGGAATGCATTCGACAAACTGAAGTAAAATTCCGTCAAATCTTAAAATGGGTTTCGTGTTTTGCATTGGCAGTAAACGAAGTAAACGCAGCGTTAGGAAGAGTGGTAACGGCTCCAACTAATGGAAGTGCTGGCGTAATTCCAGCCGTTTTAATGTATTATTTGGTAATTGAAAACCATGATGCTGGCGAAAAAGAAATCAAACAATTTTTGATGGTTGCTGGCGAAATTGGAAGTATTTTCAAAAAAGGTTCGACAATTTCTGCAGCAATGGGTGGATGTCAAGCAGAAATTGGTGTTTCTAGCGCAATGGCGGCAGCAGCATTATGCGAAGTTATGGGTGGAACGCCTGACCAAGTGCAAATGGCAGCCGAAATTGCAATGGAACATCATCTTGGTTTAACCTGTGATCCTATTGGTGGTTTGGTTCAAATTCCGTGTATCGAAAGAAATACAATGGGCGCAATTAAAGCAATAAACGCGGCCGAATTAGCCATGGAAACCGATGCTAAAAATGCAAAAGTTCCTTTGGATAAAGTAGTCAATACCATGTGGAAAACGGCACAGGATATGAATTCTAAATACAAAGAAACTTCGGAAGGCGGACTTGCAATTGCCGTGAATATGGCCGATTGCTAATTCTCTTCTTTAGGACTTTTTTGATTTTCTGGACTTGAATTTGAATATCTTTTTTTGGTAATATCAAAATTTTTATCTCTGTTTTCAAGCATTACTTTTCCAACTTCTTCTTTTGCAGTACTTGGTTTTGTGCTTAAAACTTTATTGGTTTCAGGTTCATGATTTTGTTCATCATGATCTGTATTTCTAGCTCTTTCGACAATTTTTGTTACACCATTTTTATCGGTTACCATTTCAGATTTCATTAAAGAATCTGACCGATTTTCCTGGTTCAATTCCGATATAATATTGCTATTACTTTGCTTGTTGTTCATTTTTTTAGAACCTAAATCTTTCTCTTCCATGACCTAATTTTTTAAATTATTGATAAGATAAAGTTATTCTAAATCATTGTTTTATAGTTACATAATTATTTAATAATGTATCAAAAATCCAACTTTAAACCATTCCCAATTTAAAATAAAAAGTACTTCCTAAACCCAATTCGCTCTCTACACCTATCGTTCCATTTTGGGCTTCAATAAATTCCTTAGAAATAGCTAAACCCAATCCAGTTCCCGATTTATGGCTGCCTGGAATTTGGAAATATTTGTCAAAAACTTTCGACTGATACCGCTTGTCAATTCCTTTTCCTTTATCGGTAACTTGAAAAACAATTTGATTCTTCTCTTGTTTCAATTTTACAGTTACAACACTATTTTCTGAGGAATACCGAATGGCATTTGTGAGAAAATTAATTAAAACCCATGATGATTTTTCGCTATCAGCTTTAACTTCCGATAGATTAGTATCAGCTTCTAATATAATTTCAATCTGTTTTTGTTCTGCCTGAACTTTAACCGCTTCAATAGCATATTTTGCAATAGCATTTGGATTGCTTTTCTCAATATTCAATTGAATGTTACCAGTTTCAACCTGCGATAATTCTAACAATTCTCCAGTGATTTTCAACAAACGCTGACTGTCTTCTTTAATGCTATCTATCAGTTGTTTTTGATCCTCATTTATAGGTCCAGTAGAAGTATTTTCAAGCAATTGCAAACTCATTTTGATAGAAGAAATTGGTGTTTTCAATTCGTGTGAAACGGTAGCTATGAAATTCGTTTTAGCAAAATCCAATTCCTTAAAAATGGTGATGTTTCTCAAAATAATTACATTTCCAATATCAATTAATTGGTCTTCACCAGTAGGTTTTATGGTGATATTTACATTTTCCTTTTCGAAATAACTTTCTTTTCCATCGGCGTAAATTTTCATTGGATGCGCTTTCGGACTTTCCAATTCATTGATGATTAACGACTTCATTAAATCGTTTTTTAAAGCCAAAGTTGTAGCCAATTGACCAATAACTTCTTCCTGCTTTAGACCAATAATTTTCAGCGCTTCATCATTTACAAATAGAATTATCCCTTGGTTGTCCAATCCGATAATTGGATCGTGCATATTGTTAATCAAAGTTTCCAATCGCTTTTTTTCAAAAGTCAATTTGTGCAAACTACTATTAGAATATTCTTCCAGTTTTTCAGCCATTGTGTTGAACGATCGAGCTAAATCTCCGTACTCATTATGATTTTGAAAATGAACGCGTTCCGAGTAGTTTCGATTTGCAATTTGCTTGATGCTTTCTGTCAATTCTTTTATCGGATTGGCAATATTATTTGGAAGATTTACCATTAGATTAAAAGCAATCAAAAAGCATAAAGTTCCCACAACTGCAATCCATAAATTGGCGGTTTCCGCAGTTTCCTTAGCAATATCGCTTTTCACTTTTATGGCATTCATATTGAGTTTCATTATTTCAAAAATGTCTTGCCTAATTGAAGCTTTTAAAGTTTCATCTGAAGTATTTTTTTCCAATAATTGAAAGTTTTTCTGAAGATTGTACGTCACTTTATCTTCGCCCGTCTCAGTAATATTCGCCAATTGTTTCTTCAAATTGGTTTCAAAAAGAACAATCGCTTTTGGTTCATCTTTAGTCATTTCATCCAATGATAAAAGCATGTTTCTAGAATATTCCAATGTTATATAATTGGCTTTAAGAATATTTTGAGTGTCTTTTTTAATCGAAAAAATATAAAAAGCACTCACCAATGAAAGGATAATTATTAAGATAAATAATAATCCGACTCCGAGATTTAATTTGGTTTTAATTTTCATTTTTTTTACAGATTTAAACTGTTTAATTAACCATTTAAGGCATGTAAGAACATATAAGTAAAAGGTTGTTTTTAAATAATTGCTTCAATGACCTTAAATGTCTTATATGGTTTACTTTTTTAAGATAAAATCACTAAATCAACATTCGATTGCGACAAACTATTGAGCAATCTTCTAAAAATAGTGGTAGACAAAATTACTTTAAATAAATTAAAATGCGGTTTGCCAATACAAACAGTTGTAATGCTTTTTTGATCTACAATTTTCAACATCGCATCTGTAATATTGGAGCTTTCAATCTTAATTACTTCAGCTCCTAGTTGTGTCGCCAACTTGAAATTATTTATTAAATGACGCTGTTTGTCTAACGCAATTTTATTCGGACTTTCCTTTGGCGTTTCCACATATAAAACGTACCAACTTCCGTTATAATAACTGGCTAGTCGTGCTGCTTTTCTGATAACAATTTTGGCAGTTTTATCATTACTGCTAATACACGCCAAAAGTTTTTCGTGCTTTAAAGCAAGGTTTTTCGGAACTTCATTTTCTACTTTTCGAACCACTTGACTTGCAACTTCCTTCAATGCCAATTCCCGCAATTGCAAAATTTGATCCGACTTAAAAAAGTTGGTTAGTGCCGTTTGGATTTTATCTTGTGTATAAATTTTTCCTTCTTTCAAACGTGAAATTAAATCCTCTGAAGTCAAATCGATATTCACAACTTCATCCGCCAAACGCAGCACATTATCTGGAACTCGTTCTTGCACATCAACGCCTGTAATGCGTTTTACATCTTCGTTCAAACTCTCAATATGCTGAATATTTATCGCAGAAATTACGTTAATTCCAGCTTCAAGAATTTCCAGAACATCTTGCCAACGCTTTTCATTTTTGCTTCCTTCAATGTTGGTGTGCGCCAATTCATCCACAATTACAACTTCTGGACGCAAATTGATAATCGCTTGCACATCCATTTCTTCCAGATTTTTTCCTTTATAGAAAATACTTCTTCGAGGAATTATTGGTAATCCATCCAGCAATTCATGAGTTTCTTTACGAAAATGAGTTTCGATATAACCAATCTTAACGTCAATTCCGTTTTTTAAAAGTGTGTGAGCTTCCTGCAACATACGAAAGGTTTTGCCCACACCAGCACTCATGCCAATGTAAATTTTGAATTTTCCTTTTCGTGATTTCTGAATTAAATCAAGGAAATGCTGGGCGTTATTTTGTTTTTCTTGTTCCATTTATGCTGAACTCGTTTCAGTATTTTATTCTCAAAACCATTATATCTTAAAAAAATGAACCATTAAGATATTAAGTTTCATTAAGAAAGTACTTAATTGACTTAATATCTTAATGGTTTAAAAAATTAAAACGAAATCGCCAATGAAGTAGCCAAAAAAGTATTATTATCCGTCGGATTCCCATTTTTCAAAAACACTTCATCTTTACTTGCCAAGTTTCTAGCTTCAATTCTGAATAGCACATTATCAGAAACTAAATAATCAAAGTTTGCAGAAAATCCGTAGGTTTTAAATCCATTTTCAGTTCCAGTTGCAATGATTACACCTTTCTCATCATCATAATATTCACCTCTTGCTGCCAACTGAATTTTAGCTGTTGGTTTGTATTGCAAAATCAAAACTGGCGAAAACCAGGTGTCGTATTTATCACTTTTATTGGCACTTTGTTGCGAACCAATATCAAAGCCAGCGGTCAAATTTGTCTTATCAGATAATTTAAATTGTCCATAAAAATTATTGAAATACCTCCATTTTCTATCAAAATCTGGTTGCTCATTTCCTGCATAAGTACTCCAATTCAAAGTCGTTTTACCACTAGGTTTATACGTAATTTGAGTTCCAAAAGCTGGCGTTTGATTACCATCAATCTTCTGAATACGCTGCCAGCCGTTCAAATACATCGCAGCCAAATACCATTTTTCCGATTTAGAAGTATATCCAATCTTGGCTCCAGCTTCATAATAAGGCGAATTATCAGCCAAAATACTTCTAGTTAATGTTTGACAATCTTTTCCAATCGCACTTTCAAAACCAATATGAGAAGGCATGATTCCAGCATCAACCCATAAATTATGTTTGGAAGAAATTTTCACACCAATATTGGCTTCATAAACATTCTGCAACAAATCTTGCTCTGCTGCCAAGTTATATTCGGCATAGGTTCCGGCCATAATTGCCAAATTTCCGCGCACGTTATCTTTTGCATAATTCACTTTTGCCAAACCTAAATTCAGGTTCAACTCGTTGTGTTTGTTGTGACTGTATACAAATCCTGGTCGCAAATGATTGTCCGGATTTCCAAAATCATAACTGTAATACGTTTCAATATATCCTGAAAACGTCAACGGACTTTTCTCTTTTGCTACTTCTTGAGCGTTAACATTTGTAATTCCCAATGCTACAAGAGCAGTAAATACTATTTTTTTCATTTTCATGCTGAATTTAGTTCAGCATCTTTCGATGCTAATTTCTGTTATTTTATTATTATTATTATTTCAACTCCGTCAGAATTTAAAACTCTGACGGAGTTCTGCAAAACTATTTTAATTTATCCAATTCAATATTCAATTGCAACACATTTATTTTTTCAGTACCCAACATTCCTAAAAGTGGTTTTTCGGTGTTTTTCTGAATCACTTCTAACACTTTTTCTTCCGAAATTTTTCTACTTTCAGCAATACGTTTCGCCTGAACTTTCGCACCTTGAACTGAAATATTTGGATCCAATCCACTTCCAGAAGCAGTTACTAATTCCGATGGAACTTCGCTTCTTGTAATTGAAGGATTTTTAATTAAAAAAGTATCAATTCTAGTTTTTACTTCTGCTAAATAATCAGGATTATTTGTTCCTTTATTACTTCCTCCAGAGCCAGCAGCGTTATAATCTACTGCCGATGGACGTGACCAAAAGTACTTATTTTCTACAAATTTCTGAGCAACATTAATGTGATGATTTTTTTCGTTCACGGTTACAATTTCACCTTTTCCTTGATTAGGAGCCAATTGCGCAATTCCAAGAATACTTAATGTGTAAATTCCGGAGAAAAACACCGCACAAAACAATGTTAATCTAATTGCTGGTATTATATTTTCTTTCATAATGAAGTATTATTTTATTTTATCTTTTATCTATCTGTCTATTATCTATCCGTCTATTATCTATCCGTCTATTATCTTCTTAAACAAATAACGACACCACTAAATCAATCAATTTTATTCCAATAAACGGAATGATTACACCACCAATTCCGTAGATAAATAAATTTCTACGCAACAAGGCTGAAGCACCAATTGGTTTATAAGCAACACCACGCAATGCCAATGGAATCAAGAACGGAATGATAATCGCATTAAAAATTACTGCCGATAAAATCGCGCTTTCCGGACTGTGTAATCCCATAATATTCAAACCTTGTAACGCTGGAATCGCAGTAATAAAAAGTGCCGGAATAATAGCAAAATACTTCGCAACGTCATTTGCAATCGAGAATGTTGTAAGCGTTCCTCTAGTCATTAAAAGTTGTTTTCCGATCTCTACAATTTCAATTAATTTCGTTGGATCATTGTCTAAATCGACCATGTTTCCAGCTTCTTTTGCTGCTTGCGTTCCGCTGTTCATTGCCACACCAACATTCGCTTGAGCCAAAGCTGGAGCATCATTTGTTCCATCACCCATCATAGCAACCAATCGTCCTTCGGCTTGCTCTTTTTTGATGTAATTCATTTTATCTTCTGGTTTGGCTTCCGCGATGAAATCATCAACACCAGCTTTTTCTGCTATAAATTTGGCAGTTAAAGGATTATCTCCTGTTACCATTACGGTTTTAATTCCCATTTTGCGCAAGCGCTCAAAACGTTCTTTCATTCCGGTTTTGATAATATCCTGCAACTCAATCACACCTTGCACTTGATTGTTTTTGATAACTACTAAAGGAGTTCCTCCGTTAGACGAAATATCAATTACTTTTTGCGCTGTATCTTGTGGAAATGGATTTCCTGCAGTTTCAGAAATGTTTTTCGCTGCATCTTGAGCACCTTTTCTAATGTTAGTTCCATCCTTTAAAACCACACCAGAAGTTCTGGTTTCGGCTGTAAATTTGATTAAAGTGGCACCTTCGATTGATAATTTATTGGCAACATCCTGACCAGCCAATTCCACAATACTTTTTCCTTCTGGCGTATCATCTGCAAGCGAACTCAATACAGCCGATTTGATAAAATCTTCCTGAGAAATTCCTTTGGTTGGATAAAAAGACGTTGCTTTTCTGTTTCCGATAGTGATTGTTCCAGTTTTGTCTAAAAGCAAAACATCAATATCTCCGGCAGTTTCCACCGCTTTTCCAGATTTTGTAATCACGTTAGCACGCAAAGCTCTGTCCATTCCAGCAATTCCGATAGCTGATAATAATCCACCAATAGTTGTTGGAATCAAGCATACGAAAAGCGCGATAAATGATGCAATTGTGATTGGTGCATTCGCATATTTTGCAAATGGCGCTAAGGTTACGGTTACAATAATGAACACTAAAGTGAATCCTGCTAATAAAATGGTCAATGCAATTTCGTTTGGTGTTTTTTGACGGCTTGCACCTTCTACCAAAGCAATCATTTTATCAAGAAAACTTTCGCCTGGTTCAGAAGTTACAATTACTTTTATTTTATCCGAAAGTACTTTTGTTCCACCAGTTACCGATGATTTATCGCCACCAGCTTCACGAATTACAGGAGCACTTTCTCCAGTTATGGCACTTTCGTCAATTGTTGCCAAACCTTCTATGATTTCTCCGTCGGTTGCAATAATATCTCCAGCTTCGCAAACAAATATGTCTCCTTTTTTCAATTGTGCAGACGAAATTGTCTGTCCGTTTTCTAATTTGGCAGGCGTTTCTTCACGCGTTTTTCTTAAACTGTCGGCTTGTGCTTTTCCTCTTGCTTCTGCAATCGCTTCAGCAAAATTTGCGAAAAGCAACGTTAGAAATAAGACAAGAAAAACAGTAAAATTATAAGCAAAACTTCCTTGTGAACCTTCTCCGGTTAAAATCCAAAGACATACAAAAAGCATTACAGCTGTTCCAATTTCGACAGTAAACATTACTGGATTTTTGAACATTATTTTGGGGTTGAGTTTCACGAAAGACTGTTTTAAGGCTTCGTTAACCAACTCTTTTTGAAATAAATTATTTTGAGATTTACTCATGATATTTAAATTTATATTTTGAAAATCAAATTATTTTTGAACCACATAGAAACATAGATTTATTATTTTATGAATAAGAAAGCTTTGCTTTTTTATAAGTAACATAGCTATGTAAAAAATGACATTTTTGTAAAACTCTGTATTTTCGCTTTTCTATGTTTCTATGGGGTTAAAATTTTTACTACTTATTTAGCTGAAAAATATTCAGCGATTGGACCTAAAGTTAAAGCTGGAAAGAACGATAAAGCTGCTACGATAAATATCACTGCAAAAACCATCAATCCGAATGTAGATGTATCCGTCTTTAAGGTTCCGTTACTTTCTGGAATGCATTGTTTTTGGGCTAACATTCCTGCAATAGCAACTGGTCCGATGATTGGTAAATATCTAGCCAAAAGCATCACAATTCCTGTAGCAATATTCCAAAACGGAGTATTATCGCCTAAACCTTCAAATCCGCTTCCGTTATTGGCAGATGATGATGTGAATTCGTATAACATTTCACTAAATCCATGATAACCAGGATTAGCCAACCAACCAGCTAATGCTTCTGGATTTGATGCATATAAATGACTTGCCAAAGCGGTTCCGACCAATATTAAAAATGGGTGAAGCAAGGCGATAATCATGGCGATTTTCATTTCTTTGGCTTCAATTTTCTTACCTAAGAATTCCGGTGTGCGCCCCACCATCAATCCACTGATGAAAACACCAAGAATTATAAAGATGTAAAAGTTCAAAAATCCTACTCCAACTCCACCATAAAAACAGTTGATCATCATTCCAAGAAGTGTTGTCATTCCTGCAATTGGCGTCATACTGTCGTGCATTGCATTTACAGAACCATTACTTGTAACTGTTGTGTACGTTGCCCAATTTGCAGAAGCAGCAGCACCAAAACGAACTTCTTTTCCTTCCATGCTTCCCATATTTTGGGATATTCCCATGTGAGAAATCGCAGGATTTCCATTCATTTCGCTAATTACGGCCGGAATCAATAAAATGAGAAAACCCAAGGTCATCACGCTATAAATTGTCCAAGATAATTTTTTGCGTTTCAGAATAAATCCTAAAGCAAAAATCATCGCAATCGGAATTAAAACAATCGAAACATTCTCAACTATATTAGTTAAGTAATTCGGGTTTTCCATAGGATTGGCCGAATTCGGACCGTAAAATCCACCACCATTGGTTCCTAATTGTTTGATTGCTACAAAAGCGGCAACTGGACCACGACTTACATTTTGTTCATTTCCCTCTAAAGTTGTGATGGTATCTTTCCCTTCAAAAGTCATTGGCGTTCCATTCATCACTAAAATTATGGCTACTACAAATGATAAAGGCAATAAAACTCTTGTACATGATCTAACAAAAAAACTATAGAAATTGCCTAAAGTTTCTGATGTTTTTTCTTTCATTGCCATAAAAACAGCGGCACAAATTGCCATTCCACAACCAGCACTGATGAATTGCCAAAGCATTAATGTTAATTGTCCCAAATAAGACAATCCGCTTTCGCCTGAATAATGCTGTAAATTGGTATTGGTTATAAAACTAACTGTGGTATTGAATGCCAAATCGCCACTCATGGATGGATTTCCGTCTGGATTTAAAGGCAACCAAACCATATTTGTAAGCACCAACATCGAAATAACGAACCAAACTACATTGATGGTTAAAAGTGCTACCAAATGTTGTTTCCAGTTCATTTCTTTCGTTGGATTGATTCCTCCGATTTTGAAAAATAATTTGTCAATTGGATTGAAAATTTTGTCCAACCAAGTACTTTCATAATTGAATATTTTGCCGATGTAACGACCAAGCGGAATGGCTAAAAGCATAACCAGTCCGTACATAACGATAATTCCTAATATCTCTGAGTTCATTTTTAGAATTTTTCGGGTTTAAATAATACATAACAGATATAAAGAAATACTGCTATTGCGATGCTAAAAAGTGCTGTCATAATTTAGATTTTTTCAAAAATTTCGATCATTTTAAAAAATAAAGCGAATAAAATCAATCCGCTTACAGAAAGGATAAGTGCCATCATACTCCAGAAGTATTTATTTGTTTAAAATATTCCGCTTTAAGCGATTGAGGAAAAAGATTGGAAATGTTGCAATGGCGCAATTCCATAAAAGTAGAAACCGAGAAAACGTAAACGTTAGCAATGGCGTTTTTGGTTTCGTAACTTCCAGTTGCAAATAATCGTTCGGCAAGTGCCAAGCAGTTTTTTGCTCTTACAATGTTTCCGGAAACGATAGCTGACTTGGTAATTTCAGCAAAGCGTTCGGCTTGTTTGTAAATGGTAGTAACCTGATTTTTCATGTGTATTTATTATTTGTTTTTTAATGGAACATGGAATCGCCATTAACCAAATCAAATATCAAGTTGAGAAATGGCGATTTCATTGTGAATGAATTTTTATGTTCATTCGCCTAATTCCAAAAGTTATTCCAATAAAATAAAAATTTTGTAAGGTGTTGTGATTGTTGGCTTTGTGATTAGTGTGCCAAAAATTAGGCATAAAAAAACCTATCAAAATGATAGGCTTTTATCAATATAAGAAGATGTTATTGTATTTTTTCGAGTTTGGATTTTAACTCATCAAGTTGTTTTTGTAAGACTTGAATTTCTGATCGGTTATTTATTGCTTTTATGGTTTGAAATACTTTAACTTTTGTATCTTTTAAATCATATTTTAAGAGTTTGTTTTCGACTGATTTAGCTAGATTTTCTTCGTATTCGTCCACTACAACATCTATTGTAAGCGTTTTAGTTTCAACATCAATAGCAGTGTGAATTACATGATGCGTTTTTTCAATTTCGTTAGTAACAAAATATTTGATTTTGTCATTGTATACATTTACCATCCAAAGATTATAAGCTAAATAAAGTGCAGGAATAATTGCAATAAAAGCCAAAATACCAAAATAGCTGTTGATATGTTTGATATTACTTTCGGAAAATCTAGCAAATTTTAAATATCGAGTAATGATATAACAACCCAAACAAATGAAAAGCGCATTGATAAAATAGGTATACAATCCGCCTAAAATATATTCCCATTGCAATGTTGCGATTCCGAAACCAGCAGTGCAAAGTGGTGGAATACATGCCGTTGCAACAGCGATTCCAACTAATACACGATTTCCATCATGGCGTGATATGGCAATCATTCCGGCCATTCCACCAATAAACGCTAAGAAAATATCAAAAATTGTAGGTTTTGAAAACGACAATAATTCGTCTGTAGCAATGTGATAGGGAGAAAGTAGATAATATAATGTGGAACACAAGATTGAAATTGTTACAATTCTGAAAACATTTCTCAAACTCAATTTCAACAAAGTAGTATTGGAAGTTCCGAGTGAAAATCCGATACCAAAAATTGGTCCCATTAAAGGCGAAATAATCATGGCACCAATTACGGCTGCTTTAGAATTGATATTCAATCCAATGCAAGCGATGAAAATCGCAAATGCCATAATCCAAAAGTTGGTGCCTTTAAAAATGACGCCCGATTTTATTTCGTCGTAAGTAATTTGCTCCGCTTCTTGATCGGTTTTTAGGTTTAAAACTGTTTTGAGATATCTTTTAATTACCGCTAAATTGCTTGTCATAGTTGAATTTTCTTAAAAGTTATAATCCGAATTCATCAATTTTTCGGTATAAAGTTGCAATTCCGATTTCTAGCAATCTTGCGGTTTCTGCCTTGTTTCCTTTGGTGTAATTCAACACTTTTTGAATGTGCAGTTTCTCAATACTTTGCATTGAAAAAGCCGACATTGTTTTATTTGAATTCCCTTGCTGGTGCTGAATTTCGTAGGGCAAAACATCTTGAGTTAAGACATCATCCGCTAAAATAACCGAGCGTTCAATTATGTTTTTTAGTTCCCGAACATTTCCTGGCCAATGATAAATTTCTAATTTTTGAAGAAAATCTGGTGCAATTTGAAGTTCTTTCTTATTGGTTTTTTCAGAAAATTGCTTGACAAAATAATTGGTTAACGGTGAAATATCTTTTACACGTTCACGCAATGGCGGAATTACAATTTCGAAAATATTCAATCGGAAATACAAATCAGAACGAAATGTATGGTTTTCACTTTCGGTTTTTAGATCGCGATTTGTTGCTGCTATTAAACGGAAATTAGATTTTTTGGAAGTCGTTTCTCCAACAGGAATGTACTCATTAGTTTCTAAAACACGGAGTAATTTAGCTTGCAAATCGATGGGCATCTCTCCAATTTCGTCTAAAAATAAAGTGCCACCGTTTGCTTCTTCTATAAAACCTTTTTTATCTTTCAAAGCTCCTGTAAAAGCGCCTTGTTTATGTCCGAATAATTCACTTTCTAAAATTTCCTTGCTAAAAGTACTGCAATTTAAGGCTACAAATGATTTTCCAACACGAGTACTATTTTCGTGAATCGCTTGTGCAAAAACTTCTTTTCCAGTTCCGGTTTCACCTGTTAATAAAACGGTCGAATCGGTTTTGGCGACTTTTTTAGCTAAATCAATGATTTGTTCTAACGCTTTAGATTTTCCGATTATGGTATCAAAGGAATATTTATCGGAGATTCGTTTTTCAAGCTGTTTTACTTTCTTTTGCAATTGCGATTTTTCGATGGCTTTGTATAAAAGTGGAATGATTTTATCGTTATCATCGCCTTTTACAATATAGTCGAATGCGCCGTTTTTCATGGCTTGAACTCCATCGGATATCTTGCCGAAAGCAGTTAACAAAATTACTTCAACTAAAGGAAAATTAGCTTTAATTTTTTCAAGAAAGTCCACGCCGTTTCCGTCTGGAAGTTTTACATCACATAAGATTACGTCGATTTCGTTTTGTTCTAATTTCTTAAAACCCGACTTTAAATCGCCTGCTTCAATTACATCAAAACCTTCCGATTTTACTATTCGAGCCAGAAGTCCGCGAAGTTTTTCTTCGTCGTCAATTATAAGAATGTTTTTCAATTTGCAATTAAATTAGAATGCAAAATTACAGAATTACTTTCTTCTAGTATCAATAACATAAATAATCTTCCAAATACCATTTTCTTTAAAAAGTGTAAAAGCATTCACGCCTTTATGACTGAATTTATCATTTATGTAGAATTCATAAGGCGTCCAAGCGTGCGCCATTGTGCCATCGACTTGAATAGAACAACTCAAAATCTTCTCTTTAAAATTAAAATTTGCTGGAATTGAAGCTATGGATTTGTAAAATTCAGAAGCTAATTCATCTGATAATTTTCCTCCTTTTGCATTCTCTTGAATGGATTGCAAAATGATTTTATCAGAACAAATGGTTTTTAATTTCAACGTATCTTTTGCATGAAAAGCCACAAAGAAATCTTCAATCGTTTTTTGTACGTCTTGATTTTGAGCGTTACCCGAAATTCCAAAAAGAATAACAAATAAGAGTAAAATACGTTTCATAAGTACCGATTATTGATTCATTAATAAACTTTGAAATACAAAATTATCGCCCATATTTTCTTGAGCTATTGGTACAAAAACAGACCATAACAGGTAATCGAAAAGAAAATCAGAAGTATCGGAATTAATTCTAACAATTGCTTTCCCTGAATTTGTAGTTAATCCATAGGCTAGGATTTCTTTGTCATCTTCAAAAATTACATATTCAGCTAGTGGATTATTTCTAATTTTTAATTTGAACTTTATTCCTTTATACTCTAAAATAGTAGAATTGGCGTACCATTTTTCGGTAAATGATTTAAGAATTACAGTATCATTTTCATCTTTAATTTCAAAATTGCTTTTCCAAAAACCATTGTACTTTAAAGTAAATTTTTGGTTATGGATAAGGAATAGTGCTTTTCTATCAAAATTAGTATAACTAATTTCTAATGTCCCAATTGGTTTTCCATCAACTTCAAAAGCATAACTTAATTCGTTGGTTTTAATCCATTTTTTAGAATTTTCCATGCTAGTACTATTTTAAAATTTACATCTAATAAATTAGTACTACGGAAGATAAAAATGTTACAGTTAAAAAAAGAATTACCATCCTTCATTAAAGCCATTTTTAAGCGCCAATTCATATTTTTGAACATCAAATCTATACAAATCTGGAGCTTTGTGTGCACCACCTTTGCGGCTTTCATCCAATTTTTCAAGAATATCATAACGAAGCATTTTTCGATAGAAATTGCCTCTATTTAATTTTTTATTCAGAATTATTTCATACAATTTTTGAAGTTCAGGCATTGTAAATTTTTCTGGCAACAAGCTGTATCCAATAGGTTTGTGAAATAATTGTTTGCGTAACGTGATCAACGCTTTATCAAAAATTTGTCGGTGATCCATCATGAATTCTGGTAATTCATCAATATTTCGCCATTCACAAGCATCAGAAATATCGTCTACAACCAAATTTACTTTCGAATAATCTACTAAAGCATAAAATCCGATTGATAAAAATCGCTGTTTATTCCATAATGTATCATCATAATCTTCAAAAAAACCTTCCGAGCGGTTTAAATCTCCAAAAACTCGGAACTGCTGTAAATAAATATTATCTGCGCCAGTTCTACTATATAAAATTCGCGAGGCAGCATCTCTTAGATTTTCAGTTTTTAGAACGTAACCTCCAGGAAGCGCCCACAAATCTTGATCTTTGATTTTGGTTACTAAAACTTTTAAAGTAGCATTATGAAAACCAAATACAACGCAGTCAATTGATAAATTGGGAATGTAAATTTCCCAAGCTTTGTCAGATCTTTCTTCTAATATTTTTTTAAACTCCATTGTCTTAAATTGGTTACAAAAATACAAAATTGATTACTATTTTAACAGTTAAAAACAGTATAATCTAAAAATAAGTACACTTTTTTTACAAATATCGAAAAAATATAATTAATATTGCTTCATAATGAAGCAATAAAATTATTTAACATTTAAAATTAACCAAATGAAAAAACCAATTCTTAACAAATTTGCAAAGACTTCGCTTTTAACAGCGCTTGTTCTTTCAAGTATAGCATGGAAAAATAACGATTTAAAAAATGATCCTATTTACCCAATTGTAACCCTAAACGGATTTACATTTGAAGATTTAAATAGCAACGGAAAACTTGATAAATACGAAGATTACCGACTTTCAATAACAGAAAGAGTACAAGATTTACTAAGTAAAATGACCCTTGAAGAAAAAGCCAACATGCTTTCAGGCATTGGAATGCCGGGTTTTGATCCAATTAAGTTTACATTTAATCCAGAAGCTGATTTAGGAAAAGTTCCTGGCGCTGCAGGAGGAACATTGGAAATAAAAAGATTGGGAATTCCGTCGGTAGTTGTAGCTGATGGACCAGCAGGTTTACGTATAAATCCAACTCGTGAAAAAGATAAATCCACTTATTATGCCACAGCATTTCCAGTAGGAACATCGTTAGCATCAACTTGGAATACAGAATTGATAAATTCAGTTGGAAAATCGATGGGCAATGAAGTAAGAGAGTATGGCGTTGATGTCATTCTTGGACCAGGAATGAATATTCATAGAAATCCGTTATGCGGTAGAAACTTCGAATACTATTCAGAAGATCCACTATTAACAGGAAAAATTGCGGCATCTATGGTAAATGGAATTCAATCGAATGGCGTTGGAACATCAATAAAACATTTTGCTGTGAACAATCAGGAGCGCAACAGAATGGGTGTTAATGCTCATGTAAGCGAAAGAGCGTTGCGAGAAATTTACTTAAGAGGTTTTGAAATAGCTGTAAAAGAAGCGCAACCTTGGACGGTAATGTCGTCTTACAATTCGATTAATGGAATTTTTGCATCGGAAAATAACGATTTATTAACCAAAGTTTTAAGAAACGAATGGGGTTTTAAAGGTTTGGTTATGACCGATTGGTTTGGTGGTTACAAAAGCTTTATGGAACCATTTTCTCCAAAGTCGGTTAGCAATGTAAAAGCGCAATTGGATGCAGGAAATGACTTATTAATGCCTGGTTTACCTTCTCAAAAACAAGCCATTTTAGACCATATAAAAAGTGGAAAATTATCAAAAGAAGTTGTAGATAGAGACGTGAGCAGAATATTAGAATTGGCATTAAAATCGCCATCAATGAGTAAGTTTTCTTATTCTAACAAACCTGATTTGAAAGCCCATGCAAAAGTAACAAGAGATGCAGCATCGGAAGGAACAATTTTATTGAAAAATGATAAAAACACATTACCTTTTAGCTCTAAGTCTTCACCAGTAGCCGTTTTTGGAGTTACTTCGTATGACTTTCTTTCTGGAGGAACAGGTAGTGGCGATGTTAACGAAGCCTACTCTATTTCGTTAATTGACGGATTGACCAATGCCGGTTTTTCTATCGAAAAAGATTTGGAAAATGTTTACAAACCGTACACCGACGGCCAAAAAGAAAAAGAAATGGAACGTCGTAAAAAAGAAGGTGGTTTGTTGGCAACTCCAAAAAGATTATCAGAATTAGAATTGAGCAAAACGTTTATCGAAAAAACTGCTGCTACTTCAGAAATTGCATTAATCACTATCGGAAGAAATGCTGGTGAAGCTGGTGATAGAGTTATCGATGAAGATTTTAATTTAGCTGCAGATGAAGTTTCGTTAATCAATAAAGTAGCTGAAGCTTTTCATGCCAAAGGTAAAAAAGTTGTTGTTGTTTTAAATATTGGTGGCGTTATTGAAACGGCTTCATGGAGCGATAAAGTAGATGCAATTCTTTTACCATGGCAACCTGGACAAGAAGGAGGAAACTCTGTTGCCGATGTTTTTTCAGGAAAAGTAAATCCTTCGGGAAAACTAACCATGACATTTCCTGTAAAATATGAAGATACACCATCAGCTAAAAACTGGATTGGAACACCTGCTGAAAACCCAACCAGCGTAACTTATGAAGAAGGAGTGTATGTTGGTTACAGATATTTCAACACGTTTGGAGTAAAGCCAGCTTATGAATTTGGTTACGGATTATCGTATACTAACTTTGATTTTTCTGAATTAAAATTAAGCTCTACCTCTTTTTCTAATAAAATATCAGTTACTGTAACTGTTAAGAATTCAGGCAAAGTTGCTGGTAAAGAAGTAGTTCAATTATATCTTTCAGCTCCAGCTAAAAATACCGACAAGCCTAGTTCAGAATTGAAAGCGTTTGCAAAAACCAATTTATTACAACCTGGAGAAAGTCAAACCATAACATTAGCATTAAATGCTAAAGATTTAGCTTCATTTGTTGCTTCGAAAAATGCATGGATTGCCGAAGCAGGATCGTATAAAGTTGCGGTTGGAACATCTTCTTTAAATACTAAAAAAACTGCTGAATTTAAAGTTGCTAAGGAATTGGTTGTTGAAAAAACAAATCCAGCTTTTGCAGCAGATGAGAAATTTACAGATTTAAAAAAATAACATTCTTTATTATATTTATTTTAAAATGGGTTTGATGTATATCGAGCCCATTTTTTTTGTTTCATAAGAATATGTTTTACTACTTTTACAAACTTAAATAACTAATCAAATGTCAGTAGCCAAAAAAGATTACAAAAGAATTACAGTAAAGTCATTAATTGAAATGAAAGCCAATGGTGAGAAAATTTCGATGCTCACAGCTTACGATTATACCATGGCAAAAATTGTTGATACTGCTGGCGTCGATATTATTTTGGTTGGTGATTCTGCCAGTAATGTTATGGCCGGACACGAAACTACATTACCAATTACTTTAGATCAAATGATTTACCATGCCTCAAGCGTAGTTCGAGCAATTGATCGCGCGTTGGTAGTTGTAGATTTACCATTTGGTAGTTACCAATCTGATTCTAAAGAAGCGTTGCGATCTTCTATCAGAATCATGAAAGAAAGTGGCGGACATGCAGTGAAGCTAGAAGGTGGAAGCGAAATTAAAGATTCTATCAAGAAAATCTTAAACGCTGGAATTCCAGTTATGGGACATTTGGGATTGACACCACAATCTATTTATAAATTCGGAACATATACTGTTCGTGCTAAAGAGGAAGCTGAAGCCGAAAAGTTAATGGAAGATGCCAAATTACTTGAAAAATTAGGTTGTTTTGCTTTAGTATTAGAAAAAATTCCGGCACATTTAGCTGAAAAAGTGGCACAAAGTATTTCTATTCCAGTTATTGGAATTGGTGCTGGTGGCGGTGTTGATGGACAAGTTTTGGTAATTCACGACATGCTTGGAATGAATAACGAATTCAGTCCAAGATTTTTAAGACGCTATTTGGATTTGTATGATCAAATGACTGGCGCAATAAGCCAATACGTTACCGATGTGAAAAGCAAAGATTTTCCGAATGCTAGTGAGCAATATTAGATAGCAGATTTTTAGATTATTGGATTTTTAGATTAGTAGAACAATTGATTTATGCATAGATTTAAAGATTTAGAGATTTGGAAATTAAGTAGATCTTTTTGTTCGCAATTATATTTAGTGACATCTAATTTTCCTGATAATGAAAAATTCGGCTTGACTAATCAACTTAGAAGAGCATCTGTTTCACTGCCTTCAAATATTGCAGAAGGTTGTTCTAGAAGCAGTAATAAAGATTTTGCAAGATTTCTTGAAATAGCCATTGGTTCAATTTATGAAATTGAAACTCAATTGTTAATAGCTTTTGATTTAGGATATATAAATCAGTCAAAATTAGACGAATTACTTTATAATTTAGATATAATTATAAAAATGACATCTAAATTCCGTACTACATTAAAAATCCAACAATCTAAAAATCCAACAATCTAATTAATTTATTTTGAAAATTGTTTCCGACAAATCTAACCTTCAAATTCTTCACGAAGACAATCATATTATTGTGGTAAACAAACGCGTTGGAGATATAGTTCAAGGTGATAAAACTGGCGATAAACCATTATCTGATGTTGTAAAAGAGTTTTTAAAAGATAAATACAATAAACCTGGAGAAGTATTTCTAGGAACGGTTCACAGACTCGACAGACCAACAACTGGAATTGTAGTTTTTGCTAAAACTAGTAAGGCTTTAACTCGTTTAAATGAACTTTTTAGTAAAAGAGAAACTCAAAAAACCTATTGGGCAGTTGTTAAAAACAAACCACCAAAAACCGAAGATAAATTGGTTCATTATCTAAAAAGAAACGAAAAAAATAATACTTCTAAAGCACATTTGAACGAAGTTCCAGATAGTAAATTGGCTTCTTTGGATTATAAAATCATCAAGGAATTGAATAATTATTTTGCTCTAGAAATCAATCTTCATACAGGTCGCCATCATCAAATTCGAGCGCAATTACAAGCCATTGGATGCCCAATTAAAGGCGATTTAAAATACGGTTTTGACCGAAGTAATCCTGACGGTGGTATTCATCTTCATGCAAGAAAATTGGTTTTTATTCATCCGGTTTCTAAAGAAAATATCGAAATTATAGCACCTACTCCAATAGATGCAATTTGGAATGCAGTTTAAACTAAAATTTATATATTTACGTTACCTAAACTATAACCTATAAAAAAACTATTATGAAAAAAATACTTATCCCAATTGTTATACTAACCAGTTACATCAACTACGCACAAGAACATTTTGCAGGTTTAAATACCTCTAATCGCGTTGGTGTGATATCTGTATCCAATAATCCTGCCGAGTTGGTTAACATGTCCAATACTTTTGAAGTTGGATTGTATTCGATTAGTGCCAATGTAGCAAATAACAAAATTGGTTTTAGCGACCTTTTTTCTGATACTGATTTGGAATCGATACTTTTTACAGGAAATACTCCAGTAAATTTAAAAATTGATTCTGAGATTTACGGACCGAGTTTTGGTATGAAATTTAAAAAACTTGCTGTTGCAATCACTTCTAAAATTACTGGAAAATTGGATGTTATTGATGTCGATCCCAATTTAGCCGACGGTTTAGTAAACTCAGGTTTAAATAGTTTATTTGGTTCAAACACAATCAGCAACGATTACAACCAACGTTTAAGCGGAACAACCTGGGGTGAAATTGGATTATCTGGCGCATTAAATGTTTTCAATACTGCAACTCATAAATTTAATGTAGGAGCAACTTTTAAACTTTTATTTCCAGGTTCGTATTCAAATTTAGGTTTAGATAAGTTTAATGGAACAATTACAAATACAGGAGGACAAGTTTTTTTAAATAACGTTTCTGATGTAAACCTAAACGTAGCTTACTCGGGTGGTTTAGCTGAAAGTTTTTCAAATTTTAACGACTATACCAAATCAATTGCAGGCGGATTAAATGGATTTTCTGGCGATATTGGAATTAACTATCAATGGAAAGACCAACCTGAAAATAATCCGAAAAAAAATCAGAATAAATATAAAATCAATGCTGGAATGAGCATTAGAAATATTGGTTCGATGACATTTAAAGATGATAATAATTTTTCAACAAATTATGTTTTAAATATTCAATCAACGCTTGATAATCCACAAGGTTTGAATTTAAATCAATTTGAAAATATTGAAAGCTTACAAGAAGTTGAAACAATTTTAATTAACGAAGGCTATTTAGGTACTGATGCTTCTAGAAATAAAAAAGATTTCACTGTAAAACTTCCAACTACATTTTCTGCTTATGCTGATGTAAAATTGATTTCTAAACTATTTATTACCGGTTATTTACAAAGAAGAGTTAATGACAACAGTGCTAATGATCAAATAACTGCTCAGAATTTATTTACAATTACGCCAAGATTTACAACTGGTTTTTTTGAAGTGTTTGCACCAATTTCTAATACCGAAATTTCTGGTTTTAGTAGCGGAATAGGATTTAGAATTGGAGGATTCTTTCTTGGATCAAGTTCAATAATAACTGCTTTGGCAAGCGATAGCAAGCAAGGTGATATTTACACAGGTTTTAGATGGGGATTTTTATAAAAAATCTGAATTTAACTTAATATTAAATTAATTATTCAATTATAGTTACTATTTCGTAACGGATTAACTTAAAAAAGTTAAATTCACACTTTAAAAGCTTTTACATTCATATTTCAGTAGTAATTCTAAGAAGTAGACAAAGCTGTTTTGTAAACCAATTGTATATGTTTCAACTTCAACATACTAGTGTAGGAATTTTTAATGAAACTAATTTTTTAATTTTTTTAAAAATAGTTTTATTTTTAATCCTAGGACTGCTATTTTACAAATCGGTTAAAATTAAGTCGAAACTTAAACTCAAGCTTTACGAAAAATATTCAGAAATAAATACCAATAATAATGAATATCAGTTGTATTTGTTTTTTTTGGGTTCACTCATAATACTTATTGAAATTGTATTAGAGCTTTTTAAAATTCGTCCGCAAAGTCTGCTTTCAACAAATATTACAATTGGAGCATCACTTCTGTTGCTTTATATTTTAAGTAAAAACAACAGTTTTTTATTTAAAAATATTCGAATCATTTTTATCAGTATTTATTTTATTTATTATCTTTTGATAATCAAAAACATAATACTTCATCAAACAGATTTAATCCCCATAATTGCTCTTATCGTTTGTTTTTTCTTTGGGTTTTCTATCATTAAACCGCTAAAGTATTACTGGATTTTAGCTATTATAAATATAGTTTTTCTGTTAGTATCTTCAGTTTTTGAAATTATTCCGTTTAAAACAATTGTAATACTTTTTAGCTACAGCGTTATTATTTCCGTAATTAATTACATTCATTACATAACCTTAAGCAACGAAAAAAATAAATTTATTTTTGCCGATGAAATTGTAAACAAAGGAAATTCATTAACAATCGCGATAAATAAATCTGGTGAAGTAACATTTTGTAGTGAATCTATTCTAGAAATTCTTGGGTATAATCCTGGGGAAGTTTTAGGTAGCAATTTTTGGAAACTCACTCAAAACAAACCATTTATCGATTTTAGTGATGAAAACATTTCAGAAAACAATTTACATACTCAGATTTTAAGGTGCAAAAATGGTGAGTATAAACACATACAATGGAAAGATAAAAAATTTTCAAATAACTTAATAATTAGTATCGGTCAAGACGTTACACAACAGGTTCAAATCCAAAATCGATATAAAAATTTAATTGAAAACGCAACAGACATTATTTTTGAAACCGATTTACAAGGAAAATACACCTACATTAATAAATATTCTGAAAAAATATTAGGATATACTTTAAATGAACTGTATCAGCTTCACTTTAAAGATTTAATACGTAAAGATTACAAAAAAAGAGTTTTAGATTTTTACAACCATAGTATTGCCATAAATGAGTTTTCAACACTAATTTTTCCAGCAGTAAACAAATCTGGAGAAACGGTTTGGCTGTCGCAAAACATTAGTATTAAAGTAAATCAGTTTAACGAAATAATCGGTTATTCAGCAATTGCTAGAGACATCACCTTGATCAAACAAATCGAAATTGACACGGCTCGAAAAGAAAAAAAGATACGAAAATATAACGACTTCATCAAAACACTTACAGCAAAAAGTTACAATAACAACAACAGCTTTGAAAGCATTTTACCTTATATACTTGAAAATGTAGCCCAAAAAATTGATGTCAATCGAGTTGGTTTTTGGGAATATCAAAACGAAAAACTAGTATGTCAAAATCAATATATTTCCAATAAAAATCTTTTTGAAAACGGTTTTACATTAGATAAGCAGGAATATCCTAACTATTTTGAAAAAATACAAAGTGTACATCAAATTGTAATATCAGATTTATTTGCTGACAATGCATTCCAAGAATTTTTCAAAAACTATTTCAAAACAGAAAAAGCATTATCCTTACTTGACACTCCAATATATCTTAACGGAAGACTTATTGGTGTATTGTGTATCGAATCAACAACCAAAATCAAGTATTGGGATAATGAAGACATCAATTTTGCCAGATCAATATCCGATTTTATTGCAATAGCTATAGAAACTAGTCAAAGAGTACAAGCCGAAGCGCGACTTGCTTATAAAAACGAAATGCTTTCGATAATTGCAAGAAACAGTTCTCAATTTTTAAATAATAAAAGTACCGACCAAATAATTAAAGATACTTTGAACTCTATTGGTCATTTTATAAATGTTGACCGACTATCGTTTTTTGAAAACCAAGAAAATCAAAATGTTTTGACTCAAAAATTTCGTTGGCTCAAAACCATCAACGGACTTACCGAGCCTAATGAAAAATTGAAATTGGTACCGCATGGCGTAATAAAACTAGTACTGGAAGCATTTGATGAAAAGAAATATTTTGCTTCCTTAGTTTCCGAAATTTCATCACAACCGTTGAAAGCTTTTCTAGACGAATTAAAAATAAAATCGATACTTTTTTTTCCAATATACATCAATCAAAATCTTTATGGTATTGTAGTTTTCGACGATTCAACAATTGAGCGAATTTGGACAGAAGACGAAATTAGTATTCTTCAAATCTTAATAAATAACCTTTCTTCAGCGATAGAACGTAATGAAAATGAAAAAACAGTATTAGAAAGCGAAAAAAGATTTAGGTTACTTGCCGACAACATTCCAGGCACGGTATATTTATCTAATTATGATGAAAAATGGACAAAACTATATCTTAATGACGAAATAGTAAATTTGACAGGTTACCCTAAAGAAGCATTTTTACAAAATGAAATATTCTTTTCCGATTTAATACATCCCGACGATTACACCCGATTAAAAAATGAAATCAATAATGCTGTTTTAACCAAACAAAAAATTCATTCAGAATACCGAATCATTCATAAAAATGGTTCAATAGTATGGGTTGAAGAGTTTGGAGATACCATTTACAACGGTGACAAAATTGATTATATTGAAGGAATTTTTATTGATATCACTCAAAAGAAAGCAACCGATGATGCTATAAAAGCTAAGGAATATGCTGAAGCTGCAAACAAAGCTAAATCAGAATTCCTAGCCAACATGAGTCACGAAATTAAAACACCTTTGAACGGAATAATAGGATTTACTAACTTATTGAAAAATACAAAATTAGAAGAAATCCAAAAAAGTTACATGAATACCATCAACCAATCGGCCAATACTTTGATGGAAATTATAAACGACATTTTAGATTTTTCTAAAATAGAATCAGGAAAACTTGTTTTAGATATTAAAAAATACAACGTTTCGCAATTGGCGAATCAAGTCATTGAATTGATCAAATATGATTCCAATACACGTCAATTACAAATAGAGATTTATATCGATTCGCAAGTTCCAACTTTCGCCTGGTTTGATATTGTTAGAATTAAGCAAGTACTTGTAAATTTATTGAGTAATGCCATCAAATTTACAATCGAAGGTTCTGTAAAACTATCAATAGAGCTGTTGGAACACCAAGACGATAATCACAGTACCATTCGTTTCTCTGTAACCGATACCGGAATCGGAATAAAAAAAGAATTTCAAAACATCATTTTTGATGCTTTTTCGCAAGGTGATAATTCCACAACAAGACGCTTTGGAGGAACCGGATTAGGTTTAACAATTTCCAATAAATTACTTGCTGTAATGAACAGCAAATTGAAACTAATTAGTGAGGAAAATAAAGGAAGTCAGTTTTATTTTGATATATTATTAAAAACATCTAACGAAAGTTCTGACGAAACAACATCACAACCCAATTCAAGTGAAATTAAAGAAGTACAAAATAATTTTGGGCAAGAAAATTATAAAATTCTAGTAGTTGAAGACAACAAAATAAACATGCTTCTTGCCAAGACTTTAGTCAAGCAAATTATTCCAAATTGTTCAATATATTTAGCAAATAATGGTAAAGAGGCAGTTGAAAAATTTGAAATAATACAACCCGACTTAATATTGATGGATGTGCAAATGCCCGAAATGAATGGATATGAGGCGACAGTAAAAATTAGAAAAACTAAAAAAGGCAAACACATACCTATAATTGCAATTACCGCTGGAACCGTTATTGGCGAAAAAGAAAAATGCATTGAAAGCGGCATGAACGATTACACCTCAAAACCAATTATTAAAGAAACCCTAGAAAAAATAATAACCAAATGGTTAAAAATTTAAGTTAAACCCTAAAAACAACAAATTATGAAATGGATAGGAAACCGACAAAGTGATAACGTAGAAGACAGACGCGGCATGTCTGGCGGAGGAAAAACAGTAGTAGGTGGTGGTCTTATAGCCATTGTTTTTCTACTTGTTAAAGCATTTTTCCCCGAAGCAGCACCATTTGTAGATACACTTCAAAATCAACAAAGCCAACAATCACAGCAATCTGGCGAACCCATAGAACTTACTGCCGAACAAAAAGAAACTGGCGATTTTGCCAAAACCGTTTTCGCTTACACCGAAGATACTTGGAACCAAATTTTTCAAGAAAACAACATGACTTATGAACAACCAAAAATGGTTTTGTTTTCAGACGCTGTAGAAACAGCTTGTGGAAGTGCCACAGCGGCATCAGGACCTTTTTATTGTCCAGGAGATCAAAAAGTATACATGGACTTAGAATTTTTTAAAGAATTAAAAACGCGTTTTGGTGCCAAAGGAGGCGATTTTGCCACGGCATATGTAATAGCACATGAAGTTGGACATCACATACAAACCATATTAGGTACATCTCGTAAGATGCGTCAAGCTCAACAAGGACTGTCCGAAGCCGATGCCAATAAACTATCGGTATGTTTAGAACTACAAGCCGATTTTTATGCAGGAGTTTGGGCAAAATACAATCAAAAATATATTGAAGAAGGCGATATCGATGAAGCACTTTCGGCTGCGCATGCCGTTGGTGACGATGCTATTCAAAGTAAAATGCAAGGACACGTACAACCCGATACTTTTACTCACGGCACATCAGAACAGCGTAAATATTGGTTCAAAAAAGGTTACGCTTCAGGCGATATAAATCAAGGAAATACATTTCAAGAATACGGTTTAGATCTTTAGGAGCAACTTCCAGCTATCCGTTACAGGAAAAGTTCAAGAAAGAATATTTTGCAAAATATAAAAAAAGGAGCTTCCGTTGGTCGCTCTTTTTTTATGCAAAATTATTCTTTCTTGAACTTTTGCTTTTCACTTCTATCTGGGCTAAAAAAAGTGCTAAAAATACAAAATCTGAAATTTCATCGACATTTTTTTATCACATTCGTAAATCGACTGCGGGAAGTCAATATTTATAAATTGTTAAATCATAATTAGAAAACCAATTTATAAATTTGTGTGAACCAATTTGAAAAAAACTAATGAAAGTAGGAATAAGCAGCATAGCATTTGACATACCAAAATTACATCTACCTATAACAACTCTTGCACAAAATAGAAATATTGAACCCGAAAAACTCATTAAAGGTTTAGGACTTCACAAAATGAGTTTCCCTGACGTTCATCAAGATGTAGTAACTTTTGCCGCCAATGCCGTTTACAAACTCATTCAACAAGAAAATTTACAACCAAAAGATATTTCAAGAATATATGTGGGTTCAGAAAGTGGTTTAGACGCTTCCAAACCAATTGCCTCTTACATCGTTCAACTTTTAGAACAGCAATTTGGTGAAGCAGCATTTCGCAATTGCGATGTGGTTGATATGACATTTGCGTGCATTGGCGCTGTAGATGCACTTCAGGTTAATCTAGATTTCATCCGATTAAATCCAACAAAAAAAGCCATAGTAGTTGCTACAGACAATGCTAAATATGATCTAAATTCAACTGGTGAATATACCCAAGGCGCTGGAGCAATTGCCATGTTACTAACTTCTAATCCAAAAATTTTAGCATTTTCACAAGAAGTTGGCGTTGCAACACAAGGTGTTTTCGACTTTTTTAAACCACGCAGATATGTTGCTAAAAACGACATATTAAATACCTCAGAAAATCCAGAATGGTTCGGAATTTTAGAAAACGAAATTGCATTTTACAAAGAACAACCTGTTTTTGACGGTCAATATTCCAACCAATGCTACATCAACAGAATAACAGAAGCCTACAATCATTACAAAGAAATAACCAATACTACCGATAAGCTATACCAATCTTGGGAAAACATTTTGATGCATCTACCCTATTGTTTTCAGGCAAGACGCACATTTGTAGAGATATTTGCAAAAGAAAATCAACTTACCGACGATGTAAAAGTAATTTCAAAATCGACAGAATATCTAGATTTTGTAAACAAAACTATTTTTCCATCAGAGATAGCTTCGGGACAAATTGGAAATATGTATACGGGCTCTATCTTCTTAGGAATGTTGTCTACGCTTTGCTATCATTATCAAAACGAAACCAATATTAATAACAAAATGTTTGGTTTTATTGCATACGGTAGCGGATCAAAAGCCAAAGTATTTGAAGCTAAAATTCAAGAAAATTGGCAAGAAGCCATTGCCAAAGTTCCATTATTTGAAACATTAAATAACAGTCACGAAATTGATTTTGGAACCTACATTTCATTGCACAAAAAAGAACGAAAAGAATCGGTACTTCAACCTAAAAATGAATTTTATTTAGATTTTATTGAAAATGAAAATCCAGTATTAGTCGGTGCACGATATTATAAATTTTCTTAAAAGTAGGTCACTATTTTTTCAACAAAAACTCAATTGGAACGTGTAGACGTTTACGCCAAGCTTTTTCACTGTGTTCTTCACCTTCAAATTTTTTAGTAATCCAATTAGTGTCATCAAAACCTTTAGACTTCATGATTTCATCAATTTTTAATTGCAATGGTTCGTACATTGCATCTAAAGTTGCTGTGCCATAATCAAAATAAATACGGTGATTTTTAGGATTAGGAAGATTTGATGTAAGGTAAGCATAGAAAGCATTAGGAATTGGATTGTTTTTTAAAGAAAAAATTCCAGGCCAATGCGTAGAAATGCAAGCTGCACCACCAAAAATTGTAGGATATTCACAAATAGCGTAGAGTGATATCAATCCGCCCATACTACTTCCGGCAATATAGGTGTGTTTTCTATCTTTATAAACTGAAAAGTTCTTGTCTATATATGGTTTTAATTCTTTAACAATAAATTGCAAATAATCATCCGACTTTACTTTACCATTAAAAACGCTAGAGCCATTACTTCTATTAGCATTGTACAAAGAATCTTGCTCACTTTTAGGTAGACTTTCAAAAGGCTTCTGCGGAAAATAATCAATATGTCTTGTTTTATCTCCGTTCCATATACCAACTACAATAAGCTCTTCAATTGCATTTTCTGATATAAGTTTTGAAACAACCGCATCAACTTCCCATGCTTGCTTATTCCAAGTTGTTGCCGCATCAAAGAGCATTTGTCCGTCGTGCATGTACAAAACAGAATATTTTTTATTTTCAGAATAACCTTCAGGTAACCAAATATCGATATTTCTATTGGAAACAAATTTCGAATTAAAATTCTCGATACGTTCAATTTTCCCCGAACTTACCGCTGGTATATTTTGTGCAAAAACACAAATTGAAGTCAATACAAAAAATAAATTAAAAATAACATATCTCATAAAACAGATTTAATAATTATCCCATCCAACCATCTCTATCCAAGCTTCGGTACTGAATGGCTTCAGCGATATGATGAGCAACTACAACATCTGCAACTTCTAAATCGGCAATCGTTCTAGCTACCTTTAAAATTCTATCAAAAGCCCTTGCTGACAAATTCAATTTTTCCATTGCAGTTTTTAATAGTTGCAAAGAAGCTTCGTCTAAGGCACAAAACTCTCTAATTTGTTTCGAACTCATTTGAGCATTATAATGAATGTTTTCAAACTCTTCAAATCTTTTGGATTGAATTTCTCTTGCTGCTGTTACACGTTTTCTAATATCTACACTACTTTCGGCTTTTCTGGTCTCGGTGAGTTTATCAAATGGAACTGGAGTAACTTCAATATGAATATCAATTCGATCTAAAAGTGGTCCAGAAATTTTGCTCAAATAACGTTGCATTTCGGCTGGAGAGGAACTTACAGGCGCATCTGGATCATTAAAATAACCACCGGGACTCGGATTCATACTTGCAACCAACATGAAAGATGATGGATACGTAATAGTAAATTTGGCTCGAGAAATAGTAACCTCTCTATCTTCCAAAGGTTGTCGCATTACTTCAAGTACTTCTCGTTTAAACTCTGGTAACTCATCTAAAAATAAAACTCCGTTGTGCGATAACGAAATTTCTCCGGGCTGCGGATAACTTCCACCACCAACGAGCGCCACACTGGAAGCGGTATGATGCGGACTTCGGAAAGGTCGTTGACTCATCAATCCGGCGTCTTTAATTTTTCCAGCAACACTGTGAATTTTAGTTGTTTCTAATGCTTCTTTCAATGTCATTGGCGGTAAAATACTTGGCAATCGTTTGGCTAACATAGTTTTGCCAGAACCTGGCGGACCAATTAAAATAATATTATGTCCTCCAGCAGCCGCAATTTCCATACATCGCTTAATAGATTCTTGACCTTTTACATCTGAAAAATCAAATTCTGGAAAATCCAATTCCTTATAAAATTCTTCTCGAGTATCAATTACCGTTGGTTCTAATGTTCCTTTTCCTTCAAAAAAATCAATGACCTCGGTTACATTTTCAATTCCGTAAACATCCAATCCCGATACGATTGCGGCTTCTTTCACATTTTGCTTCGGAAGAAAAAAACCTTTAAATCCTTCTTCTTTAGCTTTTATTGCAATAGATAAAGCACCTTTTATCGGTTGCAATCCACCGTCGAGCGAGAGCTCACCCATAATCATGTATTGGTCTAAATCATCGCCCTTTATTTGTCCAGAAGCAATCAAAATTCCTACTGCAAGAGTTAAATCGTAGGCAGAACCTTCTTTTCGTAAATCGGCTGGCGCCATGTTTATAGTTATTTTTTTAACTGGTAAACTATAACCATTATTTTTTAAAGCAGCCGCAATACGATAACTACTTTCTTTTATGGCGTTGTCTGGCAATCCTACAAGATGATAACCAACACCTTTATCAATATTCACTTCTACGGTTATGGTTGTGGCTTCTACACCGAAAACGGCACTTCCAAATACTTTTACTAACATGGCTTATATTTTATTTTACAAATATCTAAAAAAAAATAAATTATCAAATAAATAAGCTTAATTTAATTCATTTTCAATTCATTGCAGTAAAAATTAAAATTGAAATAGCAAAAACAACTCATAAAAATTTTTTATTCTTAAAACCTTTTTTACTTTTATCAATTATACCAACCAATTTATGAAAAAATTTCTATTTCTAATTTTTCTGAGCCTTTTTATTCCTAAAATTGCAGCTCAAGAATACTTTCCAAATAATGAAAGTATCAAAAACAAAAGCAAAAATTTTACCGCTTTTACGAACGCTAAAATTTTTGTAACTCCAACACAAGTGCTAGAAAAAGCTACTTTACTCGTTCAAGACGGAAAAGTAATTGCAGTTGGAACTTCGGTCACAATTCCTAAAAATTGTATTACAGTAAATCTTGATGGAAAATCAATTTATCCATCGTTTATTGATATTTACACCAATTTTGGAGTGGACAAACCTAAGTCAGCCAATAGCTCCGATTCAAGTCCGCTATACGATTCCAAACGGAAAGGATTTTACTGGAATGAGCACATTAGAACAGAAGTGAATGCATTCGAATCATTTAAATATGACTCTAAAAAAGCCGAGGAGTTTTTAAAACTTGGTTTTGGAGTGGTTGGAACACATGTTCAAGACGGTGTGGCTAGAGGAACAGGTTCGCTTATTGCGTTAAATAATTCATCTGAAAATAGTAAAATTATAACCAACTCGGTTTCTAATCATTTTGGATTTACCCGAAGTGTAGCTTCAGATCAATCCTATCCTAGTTCGTTAATGGGAATGATGGCATTGTTACGCCAAATGTATTACGATTTGGATTGGTATAAAAAAGGAAATTCTGAAACTACCGATTTATCATTGGAAGCCTTAACAAAGAACGAAAAACTAATTCAGATTTTTGCAACCGAAGACAAATTAAACAGTTTACGTGCAGCAAAAATTGGAAAAGAATTCGGGATTAATTACATTTTAAAAGGTTCAGGAGATGAATTTGAACGCATTGACGAAATCAAAAAAACCAATGCAAAATTCATAATTCCGATTAACTTTCCAGAAGCCTACGATGTTTCCAACAGTTATCAGGCCAGTCAAATGGAATTGAGCGATTTACGTTTTTGGAATCAAGCACCAACAAATCCAAAAATTCTATCTGAAAACGGAATCGTATTTGCTTTGACTACTGATAAATTGAAAAAAATTGAAGATTTTAGAACCAATTTGCTAAAAGCAATAAAACTAGGATTCGATAAAACCAAAGCATTAGAATCGTTAACCACAATTCCGGCTTCAATTCTAGGAAAAAGTAATGAAATTGGAAGTCTGAAAGTAGGTAGTTATGCTAATTTTGTAATTACTTCTGGTGAACTATTTGACGAAGAAACTACCTTATTTGAAAATTGGGTACAAGGAACAAAGTACGTTGTAAATGACCTTAATGTTAAAGATATTAGAGGAAGTTATGATTTGACAATCGATAACGATGTCTATAAAATGAAAATTGATGGCAAAATTGCCTCGCCTAAAGTTGAAATAAAATCGGCAAACGAAAAGAAAGTAAATTCCAAATTAACGATTTCGAACAATTGGCTTACTTTAATGATTCGATCGAAAGATACAGTAAATCCTTCTATAAGTAGGTTATCAGGTTATATTGAAAACGTTGACAATTTATATGGTAAAGCCATTCAAAATAATGGTGATGAAGTACGATGGACTGCAAAAAAAACTACTCCATTTGAAATAAAAAAGGATACTGTTGAAGTAGAAAAACCACTTAAAATTTTTCCAGTAACTTATCCAAATTTACCTTTTGGAAACAATCAAAAATTAGTTCAGCAAACGTTGTTATTTAAAAATGCAACGGTTTGGACCAATGAAAAAGAAGGAATTCTAGAAGAAACAGATGTATTAGTTAAGAATGGAAAAATTGTTGCTATTGCTAAAAATCTTTCTGATGCCAATGCTACAATAATTGACGCGAAAGGAAAACATTTAACTTCGGGTATTATTGACGAGCATTCGCATATTGCAATTTCACGCGGTGTGAATGAATCTGGACATAACTCAACAGCAGAAGTTACGATTGAAGATGTAGTAAATTCGGATGATATAAACATTTACAGAGATTTAGCTGGTGGAGTTACAACCTCACAATTGCTTCACGGATCGGCAAATCCAATTGGAGGAAGATCGGCCATTGTGAAATGGAAATGGGGATTATCTCCAGACGAAATGTTATACAAAGACCAACCAAAATTTATCAAATTTGCTTTGGGTGAAAATGTAAAACAAGCCAATTGGGGAATTGATAATCCGACGCGTTTTCCGCAAACAAGAATGGGTGTTGAACAGGTTTTTACCGATTACTTTCAACGTGCTAAAGAATATGATTTGGCATGGAAAAATTATAAATCAAATACTAAAAAATCGAAAGCGCCACGAATTGATTTAGAGTTACAAACCTTAGCCGAAATACTCAATAAAGAGCGATTTATCACCTGTCATTCCTACGTTCAATCCGAGATTTTAATGATGATGAATGTAGCTGAAAAATTCAATTTCAAAATGAATACGTTTACTCATATTTTGGAAGGTTATAAAGTTGCCGATAAAATGAAGGAACATGGTGTTGGTGCATCTACTTTTTCAGATTGGTGGGCGTACAAATTTGAAGTCAACGATGCCATTCCTTACAACGGACCAATTATGCACAATGCTGGAGTATTAGTTGCTTACAATTCTGACGACGCCGAAATGTCTAGACGATTGAATCAAGAAGCTGCAAAAGCTGTAAAATATGGTAACATTTCTGAAGAAGAAGCTTGGAAATTTGTAACCTTAAATCCGGCGAAATTACTTCATATTGATGATAAAGTTGGAAGTGTAAAAGTGGGTAAAGATGCCGATTTAGTGCTTTGGAACAACAATCCATTATCGGTTTATGCCAAAGCAGAAAAAACACTTATCGAAGGAGTTGTATATTTTGATAGCGTAAAAGACGCACAACAACGCTTGGCAATTAACAATGAAAAAAACGAATTAATAGGTCAACTGTTACAAGAAAAAAACAAAGGAATTGTTACACAAGAGCCTAAAAAGAAAGAGAAAAAAGAATACCACTGTGATACTTTAGAAGAAAATTAATATGAAAAATTTATTTATAATTACCGTATTTTTAAGTTTTTCGATAAGCTTAAATGCCCAACATAAACCAGCTGCAAAGCAAACTAAATCGGTTATCATAATGAATGCAACTGCGCATTTAGGAAATGGTAAAGTTATTGAAAATAGCGTTGTTAGCTTTAAAGATGGAAAAATTGTTTTAGTTGCAGATGCCACTTTAGTACGAATCGATATGACAGCCTATGACATCAAAATTGATGCAACAGGAAAGCACGTTTATCCTGGATTTATTGCTCCTAATTCTACTTTAGGTTTAGTAGAAATTGATGCCGTAAAATCGTCTGATGATGAAGATGAAATTGGAAGTTTTAATCCAAATATTCACAGTTTAATTGCTTATAATTCGGAATCGGCGGTTACACAAACTGTACTTTCTAACGGAATATTAACAGCGCAAATTACGCCTCGTGGCGGTCGAATTTCTGGAACATCATCGGTCGTACAATTGGATGCTTGGACGTGGAAAGATGCGGTGATAAAAGAAAATGACGGAATACATCTTAACTTTCCTAACAGTTTTAGAACAGGTCGTGGTGCAGAAAATGGAATCATCGAAGCCAACAAAGACTACATCAAACAGATTGAAGAAATAAGTGTATTCATAGCAAATGCTAAGGCTTATAACAGCGAAATTTCTAAGGAACGAAATTTAGTTTTAGAAAGTATGAAAGGCTTATTTGATGGTTCGCAAACACTTTTTGTTCATGCCGATGAAGAAAAACAAATTATCGACGCAGTACAATTATTTGTAGAAAAAGGAATCAAAAAAATTGTACTAGTTGGTGGTTACGAAGCTTTTAAAACTTCCGATTTATTGGCGAAAAACAATATTTCTGTTTTATTAAAACGTGTGCACAGCATGCCTGTAAATGATGATCAAGATTATGATTTACCTTTTAAATTAGCCAAATTATTAACTGACAAAGGTATTCTGGTAGGTTTAGAAAATAGTGGTGATATGGAACGTATGAACACTAGAAATCTTCCCTTTCTTGCAGGAACTTGTGTTGCTTTTGGAATGGAAAAAGAACAAGCGCTTCAGTTAATCACATCGAACACCGCTAAAATTTTAGGCATAGATTCGTTGTGCGGCACATTAGAAACTGGAAAAGACGCCACGTTATTTATTTCTGATGGCGATGCTTTGGATATGAGAACAAACAAATTAAATGAAACTTTCATTCAAGGTAGAAAAATTGATTTTGAAAACCATCAAAGCCAATTGAATACTATTTATAAGGAAAAACACAATCAGAAGTAATTACTAATAAATTAAAAATCCCATCAGAAAAATATTTTTTTGATGGGATTTTTTTTACCTACAAATTACAAATTTACTTTTTAAAATTTGAAATTCCTTCTTTTAGCCAAGCCAAATAATCTTCTACATTTGGTGTGTAACTAACCGCTTTATTCAAATTTTGTTCGTTCAAATCAGTAAGAACATAATAAGGTTGTGTATTGGTTTTGTATCGTGTAATTACAAAATCAGTCCATTTATCGCCAACTGTTTCTATTTCTGAACCAGTAGATTTTGAAACAAATTGCTCACTTTTCGGTAATTCACGTTTGTCATCAACATATAGAGAAATTAATACAACGTCATTTTTTAATAGCTTTAAAACTCGTTCATCCGACCAAACATTGTTTTCCATTTTACGACAATTTACACAAGCATAACCCGTGAAATCAAGCATAACAGGTTTATTTACTTTTTTAGCGTAAGCAAAACCTTTATCATAATCTGTAAAAACAGTAATTCCGTGTGGTCCAGATTCAGCACCTTCAGGTAAATTTTCTTTTACAGATGTTCCACTATTTCCAAAAAAACCGTTTGGACTTTCGCTATACGTTTGTGGCGGAGGAAAAGCACTAATCAATTTTAAAGGCGCACCAAATAATCCTGGAATCATATAGAATGTAAAGGCTAAAACAACTAAAGCAAGAGACAATCTTCCCACTGAAATATGGGTTAATGGACTATCGTGTGGTAAAGTTATTTTACCTAACAGATAAATTCCCCAAGTGCCAAAAACGGCAATCCAAATTGCTAAAAATGTTTCGCGTTCCAACCAATGCAATTGCAAAACCAAATCGGCATTGGATAAAAATTTGAATGCTAAAGCCAATTCCAAAAATCCAAGAGAAACTTTAACTGTATTCAACCATCCACCCGATTTAGGCAACGAATTCAACCAACCCGGAAACATTGCGAATAACATAAATGGTAACGCTAATGCAGATGAAAATCCTAACATTCCCACAACTGGAGCAATTCCACCACTAGATGCAGCCTGAACTAAAAGCGTTCCCACAATTGGTCCAGTACATGAAAAAGATACAATTGCTAAAGCTAAAGCCATGAATAATATACCGATGATTCCACCTCTATCGGCTTGTCTGTCGACTTTATTTGCCCAAGAATTAGGCAACATGATTTCGAAAGCTCCCAAAAATGAAGCAGCAAAAACTACTAGTAATCCGAAGAAAATTATATTAAACCAAACGTTCGTCGAGAGTGCATTCAAGGCATCAGCACCAAAAATTCCAGTCACTGCTAATCCTAAAACCACATATATTGCAATAATTGAAAATCCATAAATAATAGCATTCTTCTGCCCTTGTGCTTTAGTTTTACTTTGTTTTGTAAAAAAACTAACCGTCATAGGAATCATTGGAAACACGCAAGGCGTTAATAATGCTGCAAAACCACCAAGAAAAGCAAGAAAAAATATAGTCAATAAGCCCTTTTTTTCAGAGGTATCTTCCAAAACTTTAACTGGAGCATTATCTACTTTAACTTGAGCTTTTTCTTCTACCTTACTTGTATCCATTGGTGTTGTAGCAGTAACAACTGCTGCGGTATCCTTTTCAACAGTAGCGCTTGCTGTAACTGGAATTGCAGGAATTGGAAATGTAAAATTTTCAAAATCATTAATACAAGCATCTTTACAAACCTGATATTCAAATCGTAGTTTTATCGAAGTAGTTTTCGGATTTATGACCTTAACTTTTTGCTTTATGGTTACTGATTTTTCAAAGAAATACTCGTCAACCTCAAACACTTCACTAAACTCTTTCTTGTACTTGCTTTCGGTTGCTTTACCTAGTAATTGATAATTATCTTTACTGTCCTTAAAAGTCAAAACCATAGGAAGCGAACCGCCTTCGGGAGTATATTGACTGTATACATGCCAACCGTCTTCAATAGTTCCTGTGATTATTAAATTGAATTCGGTGTCCGATAATTTTTCAACTTTGGTTTTCCATTTTGCAGGTTTTAATATCTGAGCTGATGCACTTGCAATTGAAATAAATACTAAAAATAGGGTTATGATTTTTTTCATTATGGTACTGAAATTTTTAAAATATTAGTTGTTTCGGTGGTTACTTTAAATCGATCATCCAATCGTTTATTAATAACCCACACTATTTCATTATTAGAACACAAAAGCCAAGTTGAAGATTTATCGATTATACTAAACTTTTCATCTTTAAAAAATTTACTCAACTTCTTTTTTCCTTGCATTCCGAATGGATAAAAATAATCTCCTTCCTTCCACTTTCTAAGTGTCAACGGAAATTGTAATTTATTTTCATCAACAAAGATACAATTAGAAGTCATTTGAGAAATGTCGGCAACCTTGCAAATCGAAAGATTTAAGGGAATTTTAACTTCTAACTGATTCTTCTCAAGTAGAAACTCCTTCTCATCATTTACGTTTTCATTGTGGTAAAGGATTAAAAAATCTCTATCTTTAAGTAAAATATAGTTTTCAGAAAATATTTGTTTCCCAGATTGAGCATGCACCAAATCATAAATATCGTTCCAAGCAGAAAAATTATAAGGCTTTAACCATTGGTACAAATAGGCTTGGTAATTGGGTAATTGCAATAATTTTTTACTATTAATTTTAATCTGATTATCAACTTCTGCTACAACATCTTTATATATAATTCGCGATGCATCGTAAATCAAAGACTGTGCTTTCTTTAAATTTTCTAACGTATTTTCAAACGATGAAAGTAAATTGGGTTGTACTTCTTTTAAAATAGGAATTACATCATGGCGTAATTTATTTCGGAGGTATTTGTTAGAAGAGTTACTTGAATCTTCGCGCCAAAGGATATCATTTTCTTTTGCGAAGACTTCAATTTGCTCTCTTGAAAAAGACAATAACGGACGAACTATTTTATCATTCTGATTTGGAATTCCTGTTAATCCGTCGATTCCGGTGCCACGAGTTAGGTTTATAAGAAACGTTTCCAAGCTATCATCAAGATGATGTGCGGTAATTATATAATCGAAATTTTGCTCACGCAGTTGCTCGTAAAACCAATCGTAACGTAACTTTCTTGCAGCCAATTGAATCGACAATTTATAATCGGAAGCAAATTGCTTCGTATCAAATTTTTGAACAACTATTGGAATATTTTTACTTTTACAAGATGCAATTACAAAATTTTCATCGCCATCACTTTCGGAATCACGCAATGAAAAATTACAATGAAGAACTGCAATCTCATATTTTAATTGATAAAACAGTTCAAGCAAAACTAGGCTATCAATTCCGCCGCTTACGGCAAGAAAAATCTTCTTATCGCGAAGAAAAGAAAAATTTTGGTTAAGATGATTTTCGAATTTTGTAAGCATTTTCAAAAGTAAGAAATATTTAACTCAAAACTTCAAACATCGCTTTAGCTTTCAATAAACACTCTTCGTATTCATTTTCAGGAGTCGATAATGACGTTATAGCACTACCAACTGAAAAAGAAAGATACTTATTTTTAGAATTATACAAAATACTTCGGATGACAACATTAAAATCGAAATCACCATTTGGCGTAAAATAGCCTACTGCGCCACTGTATAATCCACGTTTGGTTTCTTCCATTGTTTCCATAATTTGCATAGCTGCAATTTTGGGTGCGCCAGTCATGCTTCCCATAGGAAAGGTAGTTTGTAAAATTGCCACTGCAGCTGTAGTATTTTCGACTTCAGATACTATTGTTGAGATCATTTGATGCACTTGCTTGAACGAATAAATAGCGCATAACTCTTCGACCTGTACCGAATTTTTGGTTGCAGTACGAGATAAATCATTTCGAACCAAATCAACAATCATGATGTTTTCTGAACGTTCTTTAGGATCATTTTCTAAATTGGATTTAGATAAATTATCTTCAATTTCGTTGGTAAATCGTTTTGAAGTTCCTTTTATAGGTTGCGAAATTATTTTTAAATTTTCTTTTTTTAAATAGCGTTCGGGTGAAGCACACATTAAAAAATGGAAATCGTTCTTGAAATATACTGCAAATGGAGGTTCTGAGATTTTATTAAGTTTTTTATAAACTTCTAATGGATTTATTTTGGCGTTTTCGGTATAAAATTCCATACAAAAGTTGGCTTCATAAATATCGCCTTGATGAATGTGTTGTAGAATTTTTGATACTTTATAAATATAATCTTGTTTTGAAATTCGCTGTTCAATTGTAGCACCAGAATGTTCAATATCGGTAATCGAACCTTGTGTAATTTCTTCATAATCAAAATCAATCTCGTCATCGCACATTTTCAAATAACAAATTTCTACTTGATTATCTTTCAGTAAAAAAAGTTTTTTCGGTTGAAAGAAAAACAAATCAGGAAACTGTAATCCATCAAAATTATTGGACTTTAAATCTTCGACATTATTCTTTAAATCGTAGGATAAATAGCCAAACAACCAATCTTTTGTTTGACTTTGATATTGATGCAAATCTTGAAAAGCATTGCTGTAATCGGTTTTTATAGATGTAAAAGCGTCGACCGCTACTATACAATCGTAACTGGCGTATTTCTGGTTTCCATTCTGATTGGAATTACTATCTAAAAAAACAACTTCCCTAAATTGATTGGACCAATTTAACAGTTGATTTTTAAATTCAGAAACGTTAAGAATTGATTTGGTACTAGAAGTTCTCAATTGTATGTAATAAGAATCCAAAAATACGATAAATTTATAAAACGAAAAACCCATTACTAAGAATGGGTTGTGAATCTAAATTATTAAATTATTAATCGATAAGTTCTAAAGATAAAGAACAACCGTTTGGCAACAAAATTATATTATCACTGTTTTCATTATCTGTACTTTGACATCTAACTGATATAACATCATTGGCGTTTAGTACTACTATTGAACTATTAGAGATAGACAATGCTCTATCGGCTGCATTATTATTATTAAGTCTACCAGTACTTGTTAAGGTTCCAGGTATTACTGTAGTACCTCTAAATAAATTAAATCTAAAAGCATTGTCTTCGTTACCTTCATAAAAAGTAATTTTATACGAAATTCTATATCTTCCGGCTGTAAGAACTTGAATAGTTGTATTTGTCACTGTATTATTTACGGCAACTCCAGTAGTACCAAAGATTACTGTTCCATTATGTGCTAATGTTTGCGCATTATTTCCTGAAAAATAAATATCTGCATACGACTTTACGATTGATGGTGTTTGCCATGTAGCGCGACCATTTGCATCTGATGTCAGCACTTTACCAGTACCTTGTGTACCATCTACAATTTTAACAGAACCTGCAACATGCAAACGTTCGTCTGGTGTATTTGTACCAATTCCAATTTTGTTATTATTGTTAGCAGAATTTCCAAGTATGATAGAGTTGACTTGACTTGCAGATGCCTGATATCCAACTGCAGTTGCATTTGCAGCAGAAGCATTCGATTCCACTCCCAAAGCTGTTGCATTTTGTCCTGAAGCTTGTGCATTAAAACCTAACGCCGTAGCTTGTTGTCCTGATGCTCTCGTATTATTTCCTAAAGCTAGCGAATTATTTGTATTAGAAGTAGCGTTTACACCAATTCCGATTGATTGAAAACCAGAAACATTAGATGATATTCCCATAGCTATAGTACTGTTATTGCTAGCTGTCGCTAAATATCCTAAAGCCGTTGATTGAAATCCCGATGCCGTTGTATTTGGACCAATTGCAGTTGCTTGATTACTGGCAGAAGCATTTGCAGAAGTTCCAATTGCAACTGAATTATTATCATTTCCACTAGCTGAATTTCCAATTGAAATCCCACCGTTTGGATGATATTTTGAGAATTGATTATTATTTACTTTAAAAACTAGTGAATTGTAATTGTTAGTTCCTAAATAATCGGTTGCAGTTGTTGTATTACCTGTCAAATTCCAGCCACCTGAATTATTCGTAGCAGTACCTTTTAAGGTTTTCCAACTACCTTCCCAATAATAAAAACCTGGCGTAACATCATTAGTTGCATTGGTATTGTAAACTAACAAACTCGTAGCCGGATTTACAATTGTAGTAATGTCTGTAGTCGAATTTAATGCAACTCTTGGAATTAATAATCCCGAATTGGCGCTTTTAATTTCTAATGCTGATGAAGCACTTGGAGTTGTTGTACCAATTCCCACTTGAGCAAATGAAAATTGGAATAATAATAAAAATAAGGCTAGTAATTTTTTAGTCATCATAATAAAATAAGTTTGGGACAAAATTAATATTGTTAACAAGTAACAATACGAACTAGATCCTAGACTGGTTTTATTTAGACTTTAAAAACACCCGAAAACAACTAAAAATCACCAAAATATTTGCATAAATTAAACAATAAAAAATAGATACTTTTATTTTTTAATATAAAAAAAAATAGAATCATTACTATATATACTAAATAATAACGAAATCAACAAAACCGACAAAAAACAAAAAAACTCGTTGAGTAACGAGTTTTTTTGTTAAATATTTTAACATATTTTATACGTGTAACGCTCTATTATCTGTAGCCGCCAAAGCTGCTTCTTTTATAGCTTCTGCAAATGTTGGATGTGCATGTGACATTCTAGAAATATCTTCAGCAGATGCTCTAAATTCCATTGCTGTAACGGCTTCTGCAATTAAATCGGCACATCTTGCACCAATCATGTGCACACCAAGAACTTCATCTGTTTTTGCATCAGCTAAGATTTTTACGAATCCATCAGTATCTCCACCAGCTCTTGCTCTTCCTAACGCTTTAAATGGAAAACTTCCTGCTTTGTACGCTACTCCATCTGCTTTTAATTGTTCTTCCGTTTTACCAACAGCAGCAACTTCTGGCCATGTGTACACAACTCCAGGAATCAAATTATAATCGATATGTGGTTTTTGACCTGCTAAAATTTCGGCAACTAGTACACCTTCTTCTTCGGCTTTGTGTGCTAACATTGCTCCACGAACTACATCGCCAATTGCATAAATATTAGAAACAGTAGTTTGCAAGTGGTCGTTTACTTCTACCATTCCTCTATCGGTGATTTTTACACCAGCTTTATCAGCCGAAAGTCCGTCAGTATAAGGACGACGACCCACAGAAACCAACGAATAATCTCCTTCTAATGTAATAGTTTCACCTTTTGCATTTTCTGCTTGAACGGTTACTACATCACCTTTTCGCTCAACCGATTGAACTTTGTGAGATGTGTAGAATTTCATTCCTTGTTTTTTCAATACTTTGGTCAATTCTTTCGACAAAGCAGCATCCATTCCAGGAATAATTCGGTCCATAAATTCTACTACCGAAACTTGAGCACCCAATCTTAAATACACTTGTCCTAATTCAATTCCGATAACGCCACCACCAATAATTACTAAATGTTTAGGAACTTCTGGCAATTTTAATGCTTCGGTTGATGTTATAATTCGTTCTTTATCGATTTTGATAAAAGGCAGATTTGATGGTTTAGAACCCGTTGCAATAATGATATTTTTAGCTTCGATAACTTCAGCAGTTCCGTCGGCTTTTGTAATTTTAACGTGAGTTGCGTCTTCAAAAGAACCTAATCCTTCAAAAACCGCGATTTTGTTTTTATCCATTAAAAACTTTACTCCACCAGATGTTTGATCAACAACAGCCTGCTTACGAGCAATCATTTTCTCAAGATTTACTTTCACTTCGCCCGAAACTTCTATTCCGTGATCAGCAAAATGTTGTAATTCTTCATAATGATGCGATGATGCTAATAGTGCTTTTGACGGAATACAACCTACATTAAGGCAAGTTCCACCAAGTGTTGAATATTTTTCTATAATTGCGGTTTTAAAACCTAATTGTGCACAACGAATTGCCGAAACATATCCGCCTGGACCTGAACCTATAATGACTACGTCAAATGAACTCATGTTATATCTTTTTGTGTGTGTTTATAAAAGTTGCACAAATTTACGAATTCAATTTCAATTATAATATCAAAAATCAAATTCAATGTCAAAAATCAAATTCAATGTCAAAAATCAAATTCAATTTCAAAAATCAAGTTCAACTTCAAAATTCAATTTCAAAATTCAATTTCAAAACTTTAATCCCAATCTTGAGCCACAAAAACCATCTTTTCACCATTTGATGTAGTTAAGATTAACTTGTGTGCATTTATAGAAAATGAATTCATCGTTATAATTGATGCTAAAAATTCAGTTTCCAATTTCATATTGTCTTGGCAATACATTCTTGTTGCAGTTCCTTGAGAAAATTGAATTAATTTTCCCTCTTTAATGGAATACGAAAAAGATAAATTATTACAACCCATTATAGAGGTTGCGCTTTCAGGATTTGTCATGTCTAAAAATGCTTTTTTCTCAACAAAATACTCTTTTTTGAAGTCTTTGAATTCTACTAACATCCAAACTCTATTGATGATTTGAGTTGGAGTTTCTGTAATATTCTTTGTGCAAGCACATGATAATGATAGGATTGATGCTAAAATTAGGATTGATAGCTTTTTCATGATGGAATTATTTTTTAAACACAAATTTCACAAATTTCCTCAAATTAATTATAAAAAACGTAATTAAACTAAACTGTAAAAACTGTAGTATTCTTAACCTCACCAATCATAAATGTACTGTGCGTGCTACCAATGTGTTGTAAAGTTGTAAGCTTTGTAACCATAAACTCGCGGTATTCTTCCATATCTTTTACGCAAATTTTTAGAATATAATCGTAATCGCCACTAACGTGAAAACATTCCAGAACTTCGTTTAGTTTGACTACTTCTTTCTCAAATTGGTTTATGAATTCTTTGGTGTGTTGTAACAATTTCAAATGACAGAAAACAACAAACCCTTTATTGATTTTATTTCGATTTAAAAGTGCTACATATTTATCTATTATTCCTTCACGCTCTAATTTTTTGATGCGTTCGTATACTGCTGTAACAGATAAATTAAGTTTCAAAGACAACTCTTTTGTCGTTTTTTTTGTATCCGTTTGAAGAAGATGAAGAAGTTTTTTATCAATTAAATCCATTATAAAAGTGCTTAAAAGTTAAATATGTTTTAAAGTTTAAAATAGTTAGTAAAAATTGATAATTCTAAATCTATTTTAGATTAAAAATCTACAAAATATAGTAATACTAATTTTAAAATCTAATTTTATTCAAATGTATTGAAAATATAAACCAATTTGAACAACTTTGAACTTTATTAAACAATAAACCTATGAAAAACTTCAATCCTGCAGATAAAATTCAAGACTTACAATATTTTGGTGAATTCGGTGGTGTTAACCCATCTATTTCAGACAGTTCAACTTATACGTTTCTTTCGGCTAAAACTATGTTTGATACGTTCGAAGGCAATGCCGAAGGCTGTTATTTGTATTCGAGACATTCGTCGCCAAGTAATTTATATTTGGATCAAGCTTTGGCTGCAATGGAAGGAACAGAAACTGCGAATGTTTCGGCTTCGGGAATGGGAGCCATTACCCCTACTCTTTTGCAATTGTGCAGTCACGGCGATCACATCGTTTCGAGTCGCACAATTTATGGTGGTACGTATGCTTTTTTGAAGAATTTCACACCAAGATTTGGCATCAAAACATCGTTTGTAGACATAACAAAATTGGATATTGTCGAAGCTGCAATTACTGATAAAACGAAAGTTTTATATTGTGAAACAGTAAGTAATCCGTTGTTGGAAGTGGCTGATATTGCTGGTTTGGCAAAAATTGCAAAAAAACATAATTTGAAATTGGTTGTAGACAATACGTTTTCGCCTTTGAGTGTTGCTCCAGCAAAATTAGGTGCCGATATTGTAATTCACAGTTTGACGAAATACATCAATGGAAGTAGCGATACGGTTGGTGGCGTAACTTGTGCATCGAGAGAATTCATCAATAGTTTAAAAGACGTTAATAGTGGTGCGAGTATGTTACTTGGACCAACCATGGACAGTTTGCGCAGTGCTTCGGTGATGAAAAACTTAAGAACATTGCACATTAGAATGAAACAACACAGTTTCAATGCAATGTATTTGGCTACTAAATTTGAAAACGACGGATTGAAAGTCGTTTATCCAGGTTTAGCAAGCCATCCGAGTCATGACTTATATGCTAGCATGATTAATCACGAATATGGTTTTGGCGGAATGATGACGGTTGATGTAGGTTCGATTGACAAAGCCAACGAATTGATGGAATTGATGCAAGAACGCAATTTGGGATATTTGGCCGTGAGTTTAGGATTCTATAAAACCTTGTTTTCGGCACCTGGAACATCTACATCTAGCGAAATTCCTTTGGAAGAGCAAAAAGCAATGGGATTGACCGATGGATTGATTCGTTTTTCAATTGGTTTGGACAATGATATTGAACGTACGTATCAAATGATGAAAGGTTGTATGATGGAATTGGGAGTTTTGGAAAATGTGATGAGCTAGATGTAAACTATTTTATAAAAAAAAAAATCCGTTAGAGAACTTCTTTAACGGATTTTTTACTTTTGATATTTAATTTATTTATATACTTTTTTGTTCTTTACAAACGATATAACTGCCAAAATTGTGAGAATAACTAGTGAGTAATAAAACTCGTTTGGAGTTACAACTTTATCACCAGAAGCATAAGAATGCAATCCGGTGAGGTAAAAATTCACTCCAAAATAAGTCATCATAATAGAATAAAAAGCCATAATACTCATTAAATTATAAATCCATTTACCACGCAAAGCAGGAACAAAACGAGCATGAATTACAAAAGCATAAACCATAATACTAATTAATGCCCAAGTTTCTTTTGGATCCCAACCCCAATACCTACCCCAAGATTCGTTTGCCCATTGTCCGCCGAGGAAATTTCCAATTGTAAGCATCACAAGACCAATAGTCAATGCCATTTCATTGATATAGGTAATTTCTTTTATATGCAAATCCATTTTGACCTTGTTCTTATCATTTGAACAAATTATTAAGATTAAAGCAACAATTCCGAGTACCATTCCTAAGGCAAATGGACCATAACTTGCAACAATTACGGCAACGTGAATCATCAACCAATAAGAATTTAAAACTGGTTGTAGGTTGGCAATTGCTGGATCCATCCAATTCCAATGCGCAATCATCAAAATCATGGAAGCTACAAAAGTACCAGAAGCAACTGTAAGTTTAGATTTTTTATCAAATGCTAATGTAAAAAACATGGTTGCCCAAGCAACATAAATCATACTTTCGTAAGCATCACTCCAAGGAGCATGACCTGAAATGTACCAACGCGCAATCAATCCAAGTGTATGAATCCCAAATAATAAAGCAATTATTGCATGAAAAATGTTGATCACAAAATGAACTTTTTTACTTTCAAAAAAGATGTTTACAATTGCAAGCAATAACATTGTGCACCCAAAAGTCATGTACAACCAAAATAAATTCTTGAATACATCGTACTTATTGTACAGTATTTCAGAGTTAATCTTTTCATCTGATGGTCTTACCGAACTTCCGAATTTTTTCTGAAAATTTTCGATTCCCAACAGCATTGTGTTGGCCATGGTATAATCGTTACTTTTGTTAGCACGCACTAATGCATCTAAATAAACTGGAAAAGCGGTTTTAATTGTATCTAATGCACTTCTAGTTGGCTGACTTAGTTCAAGGTTAGAAAGCCATTTATTATTTTTATCATTTGGAATTGGATAAATTTTTAAAATATCGCCAAACAAAGCAGAATTTAATAATACAATTTTTCGATCAGCTTCTATAAAATCTTTCTGAAAATTATCTTTTACTGCCGATCTTGCAGCGTCTTCAAGAAATTTAGAAAGTTTATAATTTCCTTTGCTGTCAAAAAAGTTTTTAAAAGGTGCATATTTATCTTCTGGCTTGATGCCAATAATTTTTCGAATACTGTCGTTACCCGGTTTTAAATAAACAAGCGGAACTTCCATCCATGCAAAAGGAAATTGCTTCATAGATAGAAAAACTTGATCCGAATTCATTCCGTTAAAAGTATCGCTTTTACTTACTTTTCTAAGCAACTCAGACGAAAATGTGTTGATGGGTTTCATTCGTCCGCCAGCATCTTGAATAACCAAACGACCAAATTTTTCGGCTTGCTGTTCCGGAACTTTATATTTGATAATTGAATCTAGAAAATTAAATTTTGGTTTTGCTATTGGCTTGGCGTGTTGCGGAATAATTTCACCATGATTGTGACCATCGTGCTCATCATGAGTTTGTGCCAATCCGCTAAACGATAAAAAGAATACTACTATTGTGATAAGCTTTGCTTTCTTCTGCTTGATTACTTCTAATTTTCGTTTTAAATCATCAAATCGAGTATTTTTAGTAAACAAAATTGCCATCATAGCGAAAAACAACATGAAATATCCAATATACGTAATTAAAGTTCCCCAAAAATCATGGTTCACAGATAGAACTGTTCCTTTTTCGTCAGGACTAAATGAAGCTTGAAAAAATCGATATCCTTCTTTATCTAAAATATGATTCATATAAATTTCGGCATCTGCATTTTTTCCTTTTTCCTGAATTGTTACTTTACTTTCGTAAGACGAATAACTTTTTTCGGTTCCAGGATATTTATTAGCAATAAAATCATTCAACTTTATACTGAATGGCAACTTGTAAATTTTGCTTCCAAAAAACACGGTAAACTCCAATTTTCCTAATTTAAAAACTTGCGGTTCTCCTTGCTTTCCTTTAGATCCTAAAAGTGTAATTTCTTTTGAATTACCTTCAGATTGAACAGTTACGGTTAAAGCATCTTCGCCATTTTTATTTTTATAATCGCCACTTGATTTGTAATCTTTAGCACCTTTTATAGGCTGATCTGGAAATACAAATTGTGCACCACCAAGATTATATAACGATCTAAACATCAAGGGTTGTTGCGCATCTTTTACAACTTTACCTTGTAACTTGTCTGCCATTCTCATAAAACTTCCTTCAAATGGAGCATCGATTGTGGTAACATTCCCATCCGAAGTAATGTTTATAGCACCTTTAGTAGGTTTATTAAATGCCATTAAAATATTATGAATGTTTTGAATTTCACCTTCTATAAGATAATGTTCATGTCGTTCGCCATCACTAGATTCAACCATTTTTAAGTACAACTTACCGTCGGCTGTTTTCTTGACAGTTTCTTTAACATCCATCACAAAATTCTTATAGTTAATTTCAAATGGAGTTTGATCAAATTGTTGCGCTATGTTAAAATTGTTAGAAGTTGCTTGCGATAATAGTAATGGTTTTTCAATAATCTTGCGGCGCATTTGACCTTTGTATTCTCCATCAATAAAAATAGTAAGGTAACTTTTTTCAGAAAAAAATTGATTGGAACTTTCACCTTCTCTAATAGGCATCATTCCTTCGTAACTGATATACCTTGTGATACCCGCTCCAATTAAAATAAAAATAAAAGATAGATGCAGAAGCAAGGTTGCCCATTTCGCCTTTTTATGCAACTGATAACGCTTGATATTTCCGAAAAAATTGATTAGAAAAAAAATGTGAATTGCTTCAAACCACCACGAATTGTAAATAAGTATTCGAGCCGTATCTGTATTGTATTCGCTTTCTATAAAAGTTCCGATTCCCATTGCAGTTGCATAAACCAGAAATAATATTGCCATTAAACGTGTTGAGAATAAAATCGAAAGTATCTTTTTTTCCATGATAAAGGAATGGTATTTTTTAAGTTGTACAAAAGTACAGATATTGCAAATGAAAATCGTGTAATTGTACCGTTTTTAAGTGTTTTTTAAGACGTGTTGACTTGAATATTAATTGTTATTCTTCTTCTTCAACATCATGAGATTTAGTATAATTTCTCCATTTTTCAATACATTCTGCAATGTCGGCTGGAATTTCGGTATCAAATCGCATAAACTCTTTGGTAGTTGGATGTTCAAAACCTAGTGTTTTAGCATGAAGCGCTTGCCTTGGCAGCGTTTTAAAACAATTGTCAATAAATTGTTTGTACTTAGTAAACGTAGTACCTTTCAAAATAAGATTTCCTCCATATCGTTCATCATTAAATAATGTATGACCAATGTGTTTTAAGTGTACACGAATTTGATGTGTTCTACCAGTTTCTAACTTACAAGAAATTAAAGTTACATAACCCAATCGTTCAAGAACTTTATAGTGTGTAATTGCTGGTTTTCCTATTTCAGGATCGGCAAAAACCGCCATTTGCATTCGGTCTTTTACATGACGTGCAATATTTCCTTCAATCGTTCCTTCATCATCCTTAACATTTCCCCACACTAGAGCAATATATTCTCGTTCTGAAGTTTTGGCTTCAAACTGTTTAGCAAGATGCGTCATTGCAGCTTCGGTTTTAGCAACTACCAAAAGTCCAGAAGTATCTTTATCAATTCGATGCACCAATCCAGGACGTTCAGAGCTGTTCATTGGAAGATTTTCAAAATGATAAGCTAAAGCATTAACTAAAGTTCCTGTATAATTTCCGTGACCTGGATGCACAACAAAGTTTGGCGGTTTATTAATCACCAAAAGGGCATCGTCTTCATATACAATGTTTAACGGAATGTTTTCAGGTAAAACAGTATTGTCATATGGAGGATGCGATAACATAATTCGCACAACATCAAGTGGTTTTACTTTGTAATTTGATTTTACTGGTACATCATTTACATAAATATCACCATTGGTTGCAGCATTTTGAATTTTGTTTCGTGTTGCATTTTGAATAAATCCCATTAAAAATTTATCGATTCTTAACAGCGCTTGGCCTTTGGGAACTTCTACTTTAAAGTGTTCAAATAAATCTTCTTCAAGATCTTGTGATTCGGCGTTATTGTTCATTTGGAATTGTGTCTGTAGGCGTTTCACTTTCAATTATCGAATCAATTTCTGTTTCGTCAAATACTACTTTTCCGTCACCAAGAACTAGATCAATTTTGGATGCTTTTAATACTTTTTGACCAGGTTTAACTTCCTTTCCATCCATCATCATTTTTAAAACCATATCTTTTCCTAAATAAGGAACGTAAGTTATGGTTCCTTCTTCAAGACCAGCTGCCTTTAAAGTAGGTACAGCTTGACGGTATGTTTTTTCAATTAAATCAGGTATTGCAACCTTAGTAAAAGTCGAAGCATTTAATTTTATATAAATTGTTCTTCCGCCTTTTACTTTAGAACCTGCTGTTGGCTCTTGCTGCACAATGGTTAGTTTTGGAAAATCAGATTGATAATCAACGGTATCAATAATCTCGTAAGATAAATCTAGAGCATCTAGTTTTTCTTCAATTTGTTCTGGAGTTAATCTAGCTAAATCAGGAACTGTAATCTCGGCACCGTGGTTGGTTATAAATGTGATCCAATGGAAAAACAAATAAGTTACCACAGCAACAATAGCAATTGCTGCTAACACTTGAGCGAAAAATACTCTACTTGTTATATATTTTGTAAAACTCATACTAAATTATATTTAACGCAAAGATATAAATTCCTAAAGGTATTTGGTTTGAAAAAAAATGATAATTTTGTTTTATCCTAATCAAAACTAAAATAAAGAATAGATGAAAAAAATTGCGATAATTATGGGAGGTTATTCTAGCGAATATAAAATCTCTTTAACCAGTGGAAATGTGGTTTTTAATAATTTAGATTCAGCTCAGTACCAAGGTTATCGTATTCATATTTTAAAAGAAAAATGGGTTTATGTAGATACTAACGATATTGAATTTCCAATTGACAAAAATGATTTTTCTATAACCGTTAATGGCGAAAAAATTGTTTTTGATGCAGTTTTCAATGCAATTCATGGCACTCCAGGTGAAGACGGACTTATGCAAGCCTATTTTGAATTGTTACATATTCCGCAGACATCTTGTAATTACTATCAAGCAGCGTTAACATTCAATAAACGAGATTTGTTATCGGTTTTGAAACCCTACGGCATAAAATCGGCAACCTCATATTATCTGAATTTAGGTGATGAAATAAATCAAGATGCTATACTAGCCACAGTAGGTTTGCCTTGTTTTGTTAAGCCAAATAAGTCGGGTTCAAGTTTTGGAATTTCTAAAGTAAAAACACAAGACGAATTGTTGTATGCTATTGCAAATGCTTATAAAGAAGACAATGAAATAATTATTGAAAGCTTTCTTGACGGCACAGAAGTATCTGTTGGAGTAATTAACTATCAAGGTGAAATTATTGTTTTACCAATTACCGAAATTGTTTCAGAAAATGATTTCTTTGATTATGAAGCCAAATATTTAGGGAAATCTCAAGAAATTACACCTGCAAGAATATCTGAAGAACTAGCAGAAAAAGTTAGAACTGTAGCTAAAAAAGCCTATACCATTTTAAAAATGGATGGGTTTTCTCGTAGTGAATTTATTTTAGTAAACGATGAACCTTATATGTTAGAAATGAACACCATTCCGGGTTTAACAACGGAGAGTTTAATTCCGCAACAAGCTAAAGAAGCTGGAATTTCTTTACAAGACTTATTTACAAATGCAATTGAATTGGCTTTGAACAAACGCTAGTTTGGTATTAACTATAAAAAATCATCTCGCTAAAAAAGTAATTCATGAGAAAAGCAATATTCCCAGGTTCGTTTGATCCTATTACCCTTGGTCATTTCGATATCATTAAAAGAAGTTTACCCTTGTTTGATGAAATAATAGTTGCAATAGGTATCAATGCAGAGAAAAAATACATGTTTTCATTAGAAGAACGTAAGCGCTTTATTGAAGAAGCTTTTGCAGACGAACCCAATGTTTCGGTTATTACTTATGAAGGATTGACTATAGATTTATGCAAAAAAGAAAAGGCACAATTTATACTTCGTGGATTGCGAAATCCTGCCGACTTTGAATTTGAAAAAGCAATAGCCCATACCAACAGAAGATTGTCTAAAATTGAAACTGTGTTTTTATTGACCGCGGCTAAAACCTCTTATATTTCATCAAGTATAGTTCGTGATGTAATTCGCAACGGAGGCGAATATGAAATGTTAGTTCCAGAATCGGTTCGCGTTAAAATTTAAAAAAAAAGTTATAAAAATAAAAAACCACCTTATCGCTAAGGTGGTTTTTTTATAGATTTTAATCAGAAATTAAACAGCGTCAGCGTGGCGTTTTTCAATTTCTGCAATATCTTTTTTACTCATCGAATCAACTAAAACTGGTGTTGCAATGAACAATGAAGAATAAGTACCTACTATAATACCAATCAACATTGCGAAGATAAATCCTCTAATTGATTCTCCTCCAAACAAGAACATTGTAAGTAATACTAAAATCATCATTAATGACGTATTGATAGTTCTTGATAAAGTTGTATTAATTGACGCATTTACAACGTCTTTGAAAGTTCCTTTTCTTTGACCAGCAACAAACTCTCTAATTCTATCGAATACAATTACTGTATCGTTCATTGAGTATCCAATAACGGTAAGTATCGCAGCGATAAAATGTTGGTCCATTTCCATGTGGAATGGCATAAATTTATAGCAAAGAGAATAGATACCTAATACGAAAATAACGTCGTGTGCAACGGCTGCTATTGCTCCAAGAGAATACTGCCATTTACGGAACGATATCATTAAGTATAAAAATATTACACCCATTGCACCTAAAACCGCCCAATATGAATTGGTTTTGATATCTTCAGAGATTGCAGCACCAACTTTGGTAGATTGCAATACTCCAATTTTTTTACCATCATATGAATTAATAAATTGCTCGTTAGTTAAACTTGGAGCAAAATATTTTTTTAAAGCTACATATAACTTATCGTTAACTTCTTTATCTACGGCAGCACCTTCTTCTTCAATTTTGTACTTGGTTGTAATTTTCAATTGATCATCGTCACCAAAGATTTTCGCTTCAACAGTTGTACCAAATGCATTTGATAATTCTTCTGAAACTTGAGTAGCTTCAACTGGTTTTTCAAATTTAATTTGGAACGTTCTACCTCCTACGAAATCAACACCTTCGTCTAAACCATTTGTGAAAAATGAAATAAAACTTACAATTACAACTATAGAAGAGATTGCATAAGTCCATTTTTTAGCACCTAAGAAGTCAAAATGGAAATTGGTAAACCAATTTTTAGTAACTGGAGTAGAGAAAGTCAACTCTTTATTGTTAGCCACATCTTTATCAATAAAAATTCTTGCGATAAAGATTGACGTGAATAATGAAGTAAAAATACCTATTAATAATGTAGTCGCAAAACCTTGAATTGGTCCAGTACCAAATATAAATAAAATCGCACCAGTTAAAACGTGCGTCACGTTAGCATCAATAATAGAACGCATTGCACCGTGCCAACCATAAGAAGCTTTTACTGCTTCGCCTAATGATTTTCCTTCGCGCAATTCTTCTTTTGCTCGTTCATAAATAATAATGTTCGCATCCACTGCAGTACCTAGAGTTAACACGATACCAGCAATCCCAGGCAATGTTAATACAGCACCTAAACTTGCTAAAATTCCGAATAAGAAAAGTAAGTTTACTAATAAAGCGATGTTAGCATACCAACCAGCTTTTCCATAGTAGAAAACCATCCATAAACAAACTAGTAAAAATCCAACAATTGAAGAAATTAAACCCGCGTGAATTGCTTTTTCTCCTAAAGATGGTCCAACAACTTCCGATTGAACAATTTCAGCAGTTGCAGGTAATTTACCAGCTCTTAAAACGTTAGCTAAATCTTTAGTTTCAGAAACGATAAAGTTTCCAGAAATTTCAGATCTACCACCAGCAATTGGACCGCTAGTTACTCCTGGTGCAGAATACACTACATCATCAAGAGCAATTGCAATATATCCTTTAGTTTTGTATGCGTTACCTGTCAAATCTTCCCAAGCTTTAGCACCTTGACTGTTCATTTGCATTGAAACAGCTGGTTTACCACCTTGATCAAATGTATCTCTAGCATCTGTAATTACACCTCCACTTAATGGCGCAGCGTCATCTTTATTGCTTTTTAATGCATAAAGTTCTACAGTTTCTGTTGCTTTTTTAGTTTTCTCGTCAACAGTTTCAGTTGCTTTACCCCATACGAATTTAGCATAACGAATGTCTGGCGTAATCAATGCACGAACATCTTGTCTTTTCAAATAAGAATTAATTTTTGCCGTATCTTTTACAGCAACTATTCCTAATATTGGTCCACCACCTTGACCTACAAATTTATCTAATAATGGTCCAGCTCCAGCTTCTTTAGCAGCAACAGAATCTTTAGATTTATCTGTAATCAAATTACTTAATGTATCGGTAGGCTTTGCAGCAGCAACTTCTTTAACGCTTTTCTCAGTTGTTTTTAATAAATTGTTAGCAGCTAACAAGAAATTTCCAACCTCTTCTACTTTATATGTTTCCCAAAATTCTAGTTCCGCCTTAGCAGAAACTAATTTTTTGATACGGTTTTCATCTTTAGCACCTGGTAATTCGATAAGAATTCTTCCTGTTTGTCCAAGTTTAGCAATGTTTGGCTGTGTTACACCAAATTTATCTATACGACTTCTCAATACTCCAAAAGCACTTTCTACCGACTCGTCAACTTTAGCTCTAAGAACTTTTTTAACTTGGTCGTTAGTTGAATTGAAATTGATTTCTTTATCATCAAAATTTCTATTAGCAAAAATATCTGGAGAAGCTAATTTAGTACTAGTTCCAGCAGAAGCAGCATCAAATGCCTCAAAAAAAGCATCTAAATACGATTGATTTCCTTTTTGAATAGTTTTAGCATCGGCCAAAGCTTTGTTGAAAACAGGATTCTTTGATTTGTTAGAAAGTCCAATCAACACGTCTTTTACAGAAATTTGAAGTGTTACGTTAATACCACCTTCAAGGTCAAGACCTTTATTGATTTGTTTGTTACTAACTTCTTCATAGTTGAAACTTGTAAAACCCATATTAAAAACTTCAACTTTCTTAAGAGAGTCTAGGTATTTAACTTCTAATTCGTTGACTTCTGGCAAATTATCACCAGTAATTCCTTTAGATTTTAATTCTCCAAGTTTTTTTGTTGCAAATGCTTTGGCATCATCTTTTATGTTGTTGGCAACAAATGTGAAAGAGAGTTGGTAAATACTTACCAGTGCAAATAGAATTGCAAAAAATTTAATAAGTCCTTTATTCTGCATTATTACTAAAAATTAATTAATTTTTGTTTGGTTTGGATTAAAAAAAAGCGAAAATATCAGTAAACTATTGATTTTCAAGGAAAAAGCATTAGTTTATTGAATTGCGCATTTTTTGAAACGTGCAAATATATAATTAACCGAAAGATTAACAAATTATTTACACATTAATATCAAAAAAAAGACTGCAAACTTGCAGTCTTTTTATGAGTTTAACTATTATCTTATTCTAATATTGATTTTAAAGCGTCATTCATACTTCTTACAGCATCTGCACTTTTAGCAAACAATGCTTTTTCGGCATCGTTTAGCTTGATATCAACAATTTCCTCAACACCATTTTTCCCAATAATACATGGAACTCCGATACAGATATCATTTTGTCCGTATTCTCCTTCAACATAAACAGAACATGGAATTAATTTCTTTTGATCGTTCAGGATACTATCTACTAAATATGCTACAGAAGCTCCAGGTGCATACCACGCTGAAGTACCTAACAAACCTGTTAAAGTTGCGCCTCCAACCATAGTATCGGCTGCTACTTTCGACAATTGCTCTTCAGTTAAAAACTGAGAAACTGGAATTCCGTTATAAGAAGCTAATCGTGTTAAAGGAATCATAGTTGTATCTCCATGACCACCTATAACCATTCCAGAAATATCATTAGCAGGTTTGTCTAAAGCTAACGACAAGTAAGTTTTAAAACGAGAACTATCTAAAGTTCCACCCATTCCTATAATTCTGTTTTTAGGTAATCCAGTAGCTTTTAACGCTAAATAGGTCATCGTATCCATTGGATTTGAAACTACTACTACGATAGCATTTGGTGAATGCTGCAATAAATTTTCAACAACCGATTTTACAATTCCTGCATTAATACCAATAAGTTCCTCACGTGTCATTCCTGGCTTTCTAGGAATTCCCGAAGTTATAACTACTACTTCGCTTCCAGCAGTTTTAGAATAATCATTAGTTACTCCTGTTACTTTGGTATTAAAACCTGTAGTGGTTGCACATTGCATAATATCTAATGCTTTTCCTTCTGCAAAACCTTCTCTGATGTCTAATAATACTACTTCGCTTGCAATTCCTCTGTAAGAAATAACATCTGCACAAGTAGCGCCAACATTACCTGCGCCTACTATTGTTACTTTCATTGTATTGTGTTTATTTGTTTGTTAAAAATATTTTTAAAAATTATATTGAACTGAAAAATTCGAATTTACAAATTTACCAAATCCTAATGTAGTTTGTAAATATAATTTGCTAATTTGATATCTACAAGAAAGTTCACCTAGAAAATTGATTTTGGTTTTATAAATTTCTTTCAATCGTTCATTCAGTAATTGTTGAAACGGAAGCACATCTTCAATTCCACCACGTTTACCTGTTAATTTATATTTGAAATTACTCACATTGGATATAAAACTAGTTATAAATTCAAATTTATGATAACCTTTGGAAGCAGAAATTTGACCTTGCCAAGTATCTACCAAACCTGATAATCTATTGATTCCCAAAGTTCCGTAGGATGTTGATACATCTAAAAAATCAAAACTAATGTCTTCCTTAGAATAGGCTAAAAGCGTTCCTAGGTTAAAATTTGCTTTCTTTAAAGATGGGAAGTATTGATCTAAATTGTGCTGTACACCGATTCCGTAAACTTGATACTCTCCTTTTTTAAGTTTTACTCTTGAGGAGTATTTAACAACTAATTCTGAACCTTTCCACAAACCAAGACCTGCTTGAATGTAGGGATAAATTACAGTTTCTTGATTAATTCCTTGAGGCGTTTCTAATCGCACAGGGTTATTATCAATTTCTCCAACCAAAAATACCTGATCTTTATTTCCTATCGCTGTCGGAACCGTTGCAGTAGTTCCATTTTCTATTTGAAAAAAAGAAAAATCAGAATTCTTAATTTGAAAACTTTGATCTTCATTTGGAACAAAAAACAAATTTGTATGAAGACTAAAGCTAACATCCCACAACTTCTTCTTTTTTGGAGTATCAACCCAACCTGAAGATGCTTGATACACCGCAGCATCGGTAGCCGGAGTTATGTATTTATCCGAAAAAAATAGGGCATCGTTTATAAGATACCCTAATTGTTGTAATAATTCTTCAGATTGAGAAAATGAAAGATTTGAAAATAGTAATACTAAAGCTAAATACTTCCTCATTACTACGCATCAATATTTGCATACACTGCATTTTTCTCAATAAACTCTCTTCTTGGTGGAACTTCATCACCCATAAGCATAGAAAATACTCTATCGGCTTCAGCTAAACTGTCAATAGTAACTTGACGAAGCGTTCTGAATTCTGGATCCATTGTGGTTTCCCATAATTGTTCGGCATTCATCTCTCCAAGACCTTTATAACGTTGAATTGCAGCGCTTCCGCCCATTTTTTCGTTAGCAATATCGCGCTGATCATCTGTCCACGCATATTCTTTTTTGTTTCCTTTTTTCACTAAATATAAAGGTGGTGCAGCAATATATACGTGTCCGCCTTCAATTAATTCTCTCATAAATCTGAAGAAGAATGTAAGAATTAATGTTGAAATGTGACTTCCGTCGACATCGGCATCACACATAATAATTACTTTATGGTAGCGTAATTTTTCAAGGTTAAGAGCTTTAGAATCCTCTTCGGTTCCAATAGTTACGCCAAGAGCTGTAAATATATTTCTAATTTCTTCGTTTTCAAAAACTTTATGATGCATTGCTTTTTCAACGTTCAAGATTTTACCTCTTAATGGCAAAATTGCTTGAAAATTTCGATCGCGACCTTGTTTTGCAGTACCACCAGCCGAATCTCCTTCGACAAGATATACTTCGCATTTCGCTGGATCTTGTTCAGAACAATCGGATAATTTACCTGGCAAACCACCACCACCAAGAACAGTCTTGCGCTGAACCATCTCACGTGCTTTTTTAGCAGCGTGACGTGCTTGTGCAGCAAGAATTACTTTTTGAACGATGATTTTAGCATCATTAGGGTTTTCTTCAAGGTAGTTTTCTAGCATTTCAGAAACCGCCTGAGATACAGGAGACACTACTTCTCTATTTCCTAATTTCGTTTTCGTTTGACCTTCAAATTGTGGCTCTTGAACTTTAACAGAAATAATAGCTGTTAAACCTTCACGAAAATCATCACCAGTGATTTCAAATTTTAACTTATCTAAAAGTCCAGAAGCATCGGCATATTTCTTCAACGTACGCGTTAATCCCATACGGAAACCTTGCAAATGCGTTCCTCCTTCGTGCGTATTGATATTATTTACGTAAGAGAAAATATTTTCAGAGTAACTTGTATTGTATATCAAGGCAACTTCAACTGGAATTTCACTTTTCTCGTGTTCCATGCTTATTACATGAGAAATAATGGCTTCACGACCTTTATCTAAGAAGCGAACAAACTCTTTTAAACCTTCATCAGAGTGAAAAATTTCTGAAGCAAATTCACCTTTATCGTTTACATCTCTTTTATCTGTAAGTGTAATTGTAATTCCTTTGTTAAGAAATGCCAATTCTCTCATACGACCTGCAATAGTATCATAACTGTACTCTGTAGTCTGTGTGAAAATAGTATCATCTGGCTTAAAAGTTACCATTGTACCACGCTTGTCGGTTTCGCCGATTTGCTTTACAGGATACATTGCTTTTCCTTTTTCGTACTCTTGCTCGTAAACTTTTCCTTCTCTAAAAACAGTTGCACGCAAATGATTAGAAAGTGCATTTACACAAGAAACTCCAACACCGTGAAGTCCTCCAGAAACTTTATAAGAATCTTTATCAAATTTTCCTCCGGCACCAATTTTGGTCATAACTACCTCAAGAGCAGAAACGCCTTCTTTTTTGTGCATATCAACAGGAATACCACGACCGTTATCTTCTACGGTAATCGAATTGTCTTCGTTTATAAACAATGAAATGGTGTCACAATGACCCGCTAATGCTTCATCAATAGAGTTGTCAACTACTTCATAAACAAGATGATGTAAACCTCTAACTCCTGTATCTCCGATGTACATGGAAGGACGCATTCTAACATGCTCCATTCCTTCTAATGCTTGAATACTATCGGCTGAATAATTATTTTTTTTAATCTCGTCGCTCATATAATTTGTATCGTAAGTATGATTTTTGTCTAACAGGCAAATATACAAATTTGAAAGAGAATAACCCTTTTAATCTTGTATTTTGAAAATGAAGTTATCAACATTTTAAGTTATAAATGACATCAATTGTTAATATGTTACAGTTGTTAAATTTTATAAGAAATTATATTACTTTAATTTTTAAAAACATTGGTATTTCGAAGCTACAAACTATTAAAATGAATTAAAATTAAAAATCACTTGAGGAGTGATTTGAAGAAATAGAATCGTCGTTTGTACTAGAACTAACATCAGTGGAATGCGAACTCTGTGTCAAATCATTCATAAAATTATTTGAAAAAAAATCGTGATTATTAGGTTGATTGCTGCTATGTTGCATAAATAAAGGATTTTGCAAATCAACTCCTTTCGATTTTTTATCAGTTGCAACTTGATCTGAACCAAGAATTTTTTTAATCACTATATAAATGACTACTGCTGTAAAAAAAACTACAAAAGCTGTAAAAAATGTATCCATAAAATAATTTTAATTGAATCTACTTATTTATTCCAAAAAACTCTCCTCTTTAAATCCGATAAGATATAGTTTATCCTTGGCACGTGTTATTGCCGTATACAACCATCGTATGTAATCTCGATCAATGCCATCGGGCAAATAAGGTTGTTCTATAAATACGGTATTCCATTGACCTCCTTGCGATTTGTGACACGTAATTGCGTAAGAAAATTTTACTTGCAACCCATTGAAGTATTCGTTTTCTTTTACTTTTTGAAATTTAGCGTATTTACTCGTCAAATGCTCATAATCTTTCATCACTTCTTCATACAATTGATTGGATTGCTCGAAGGTTAAAGATGGTGATTCGCTTTTAATGGTATCTAAAATCAAAACGGTTTCGAACGGAATTTGATTGGGATAATCTACCATTCGTATTTTGACTTTGGCAAATTTGAATCCGTATAATTCTTTGAAACTGTAAATTTCCAAAACTTCAATGATGTCGCCATTGGCAATAAAACCCGCTTCGTCTTTTTCTTTCAACCAAAAATAATTATTCTTCACGACCATTAAGAAATCGCCCGTAGACAAATCGCTTTCTTTGTCTAGAATTTTAGTTCTAATTTGCTCGTTGTATTGGTTGGCTCTTTTGTTGGAACGCACAATAAAAGCCGTATCTTCTATAGAATAATTGCTGTAAGCTTGATTAATAGCATCTTGAATATCGTAACCATCAGTAAGTCGTACGATGTCTTTGAAACCTCTTAATTTGAATTTGAATTCAGTTATGAAACTTTCTTTCAACAATTCACGCAATTCGGTTGCGTTGTAGAGAATTCCGGAATTGAGTTCCTGACGCATTACTTCGTCGAGTTCAATCCAATCTACTTTTTTGTCGTAATTGAGTTCTAAAGTATCGGTATTCAAAGCTGGTGAAATATCTAAATTCACTGGCGGAAGCTGCGCTGTATCTCCTAACAAAATCATTTTGCAATTTTCACCACTATAGATATAAGATATTAAATCATCTAGTAAGCTTCCGTTTTCGTAGAGTTTACTTTCGGCAGCAACATCCGAAATCATAGAGGCTTCATCTACGATGAAAATGGTGTTTTTATGTTTGTTCTGTTGCATGGTAAAAGCCACTCCGCCACCACTCGACTTCTTTGGAAAATAGATCTTCTTATGAATCGTGAAAGCCGGCTTATTGGAATAATTGGCAATGACTTTGGCAGCGCGACCTGTTGGAGCCAACAAAACGTATTTTTTATTGACTTCGATTAAATTGTTTACAATAGTAGATATTACGGTAGTTTTTCCGGTTCCTGCATAACCTTTTAGAACAAAAATGCTGTCGTTGTTGACATTGGTAATGAAAACTGCAATCTTTTGAAAGAAAGCATCTTGTTTAATCGTAGGATTAAACGGAAAATTTTGGGACAGAATGGAATAGAAGTTTTTCAAGGGCAAAAATCAATTTCAACTTCAAAAATCAATGGTAATTTCAAAAATCAAATATTAATTGTAAAGATAAATGTTTCCTATTAAATTATATCAAAAAAATTAAATCAATTCTAAAACTTACCTATCCAAATTACATTATACTTTTGATATTGATTTTCATTATATTTTATTTAAATATTTTCATAAAAATATGTTTAGCTTTATATAAAATGTACTTAGAACTCATTTAAGACAAATTAGTTTTCAAAAGTTCTCGATACAATTTTTTAAAATAGTTTATCGCAATTTTTAAAAAATCACTCGAAGTGACGTTAGTGTGAATTGAAGTTTTAGTGTAGATTTTTAAAATTGATTTTTAAAATTGATTTTTGAAGTTGATTTTTGATATTGCTTTTTGAAATTGATTTTTGATATTGATTTTTGATATTGATTTTTGATATTGATTTTTGAAGTTGATTTTTGATATTGCTTTTTGAAATTGATTTTTGATATTGATTTTTGATATTGACTTTTGAAGTTGCTTTTTGATATTGAAATTGCGCTTTTTCTTCGTAAGTTTGCGGTGTTAAAATGGGATAAAAAATGAGTATTACAGACAAAACTTATAAAAAATTAGCTATTCAAGTTTCTTTGAATGGTTTGTCTTTTAGTAGTTTTGATACTTTGTCGGGAAAGGTAATTTCGTTAAAAAATATTCCATTTGATACTTTTCAAAAGAGTGCTAAGATTGAAGATTTATTTACTGAAGTTTTTAGAGAAAATAGAGAACTAAGCGATAAATATGATGAGATTCAAATAGTTCATAGTAATAATTTATCCACATTTGTACCGATTGCACTTTTTGATGAAGAATATATTGGTAGTTTTCTTCAATTCAACACTAAAGTTTTTGAAACCGATTTTTTCACACATGATGCGTTACCAAATCATGAAATGGTTTCGGTTTACATACCTTATGTGAATATGAATAACTTTTTCATAGATCAATTTGGTTCTTTTACCTACAAACACTCGAGCACTATTTTAGTCGATAAATTATTGGTGTTTTCTAAAAATAACGACGAACGAAAAATGTTTGTTCATCTTACTGAAAGTCATTTTGAAATTGTGGTAGTTCAAAATCAGAAGCTGCATTTATACAATTCATTTGATTATAAAACTCCTGAAGACTTTATTTACTGCATTCTTTTTACTGCAGAACAATTGCAGTTGAATCCTGAGAATTTCAAATTGGAGTTATTAGGGAAAATTTCAGAGGACGATGCCTTTTTCAAAATTGCATTTAAATACATACGCAACGTGAGCTTGTTCAATCAAGAGCATGATTCAACCTATAGTGCTTCGCAATATCGTGAACATTTTATACTACTTAACACGTGAGAATAATATCTGGAAAATACAAAGGTCGTCGCATCAGTCCGCCAAAAAATCTGCCCGTTCGTCCAACGACCGACATGAGTAAAGAAGCGTTGTTTAACGTATTGAACAACCACTTCAACTTTGATGAGTTACGTATTTTAGATTTATTTTCTGGAACAGGAAACATAAGTTTTGAGTTTGGTTCTCGAGGTTCTGGCCCGATTACTTCAGTAGATGGCGATTTTGGTTGTGTAAAATTTATAAAGCAAACAGCAGACGAATTTCAGTTTGATATTACAGCAATAAAAAGTGATGTTTTTAAATTTTTAGAGAAACACAAAGCCAGTTACGATATTATTTTTGCCGATCCGCCCTATAATATTGATCAGAAGGAGTTTGAAAAAATTGTAGGTTTAGTATTTGAAAATGAATTGTTGGATGAAGAAGGAATGATGGTTATAGAACATTCTAAACATACCAAACTGAATCACCTTGCAAATTTTTCATTTCAAAAAAACTATGGAGGCTCTGTATTTTCATTCTTTGAATTTGAAAATGAAAACGAAGATGAGGACGACCTCGAAGATGCTGAAGAAGAATAAATTAAACTAAAAAAAAGCAGACCTGTAAGCCGGATTCTGTCATCTAAAAGATGCCTTATCATTTATCTAGACTTGCAATTACTCACAAGTTCCATCTTTCTACCCTTCGACAACGGACGAGTAATCCTTAAATGTCGATATACTTGAAATTTCACCGCATAGAGTTTACCTGGTTTCACTACAGCATTACCTGTACATACTTTCTGTTGCACTTGTCCTAATCCAATTTATTGAATTGACGGATGTTATCCGCTATGCTACTCTTTGGTGTCCGGACTTTCCTCTTAATTCCGAACTTGATTCGGAATCTCATGAATTTTAAACTAAAAACATAAGATGCTGAAACAAGTTCAGCATAAAGCGATAAGGCGGTCTGCGGTGCAAATGTACTCAATTAGTAACTAGAAATTGGCTCATAAAATTACAACTTTAAGTAATAATTGTGTAATGTATTATTTTTTAAACAGTTGTAAATTTATAAATCAATTTAAAAATAAACAAAATGGATTCTAAAATGTACCACTACGCAACAGTTACTAAAGCTCTCGAGGAATTGAACAAAAAAGGATTTACTGTAGATTTTAACATTCAGGAGAAAAGAATTATTGATAGTCCCGATGATTTTGAAATTGTACACTTGTATAGGTACGAAGGCGAAAGTGATCCTGGAGATGAAGCAACGGTTTATGGAATAAAATCTAGTACTGGCGAGAAAGGTGTTTTTGTTGCAGGATTATCGGCTTATACTGAAAAAAGTGCCGCTATGGTTTTACATGAATTGACTATTAAAGGTCATGAAAGTTCTGAAAACAACTAGAACTTGAACGTTAGTACTTGCCTAGCCCAGATTGCAATGGAAAGCATTTTTTAGTAAAAAACTATTTTTTGTTGGTATAAAAAAGCGACCCTAGAAGCTCTTTTTATGGCTTACAAAAAAAGTTTTTTGCAAAAAATCTTGGAATGAAAAGCTGGAAGTTGCTTCTAGAAAAAAGAATTTGTTTTTTTGAATTGTTATTGCATTTGATTTTTGAAATTGATTTTTTTAAATCTATATTTGTAAACCAATATAATTCTATGGAACAATTTGTAGTATCTGCTCGTAAGTATCGCCCGCAAACGTTTAAAGACGTAGTGGGTCAACAAGCTATTACGAACACTTTGTTGAATGCTATAGAAACCAATCACTTGGCTTCTGCCCTATTATTTACTGGTCCAAGAGGTGTTGGAAAAACTACTTGTGCTAGAATTTTGGCGCGAAAAATCAATCAATCAGGTTATGATGACCCGAATGAGGATTTCGCTTTTAATGTATTCGAATTGGATGCTGCTTCAAACAATTCTGTAGATGATATTCGCAGTTTGATTGATCAGGTTCGAATTCCACCACAAACTGGTCAGTATAAAGTTTATATTATAGACGAGGTTCATATGTTATCATCGGCGGCTTTCAATGCGTTTTTGAAAACATTAGAAGAACCACCAAAACATGCTATTTTTATTTTAGCAACTACAGAAAAACACAAAATTATTCCAACGATATTATCACGTTGTCAGATATTTGATTTTAAACGAATTACGGTTAAAGATGCTAAAGAACATTTGGCAGAAGTAGCTCAAAGTCAAGGTGTACAATTTGAAGACGATGCTTTGCACATTATTGCTCAAAAGGCTGATGGTGCAATGCGTGATGCTTTGTCTATTTTTGATCGAGTAGTTTCGTATTGTGGAACTAACTTAACTCGACAAGCAGTAACTGAAAACTTGAACGTTTTAGATTATGAAACGTATATTAAAGTTACCGATTTAATTTTGGAAAATAATATTCCACAGATTTTAGTTACGTATAATGATATTTTATCTAAAGGATTTGATGGTCATCATTTTGTATCTGGATTGGCATCGCACTTTAGAGATTTGATGGTTTGCAAAAATCCGGCAACTTTAGTTTTATTGGAAGCAGGTGAACAAGCGCAACTACTTTACGGACAACAAGCACAAAAATGCAACTACGATTTTTTACTAAAATCAATTGAAATTGCTAACGATTGTGATTTAAAATACAAGGTTTCTCAAAACCAACGCTTATTAGTAGAACTTACACTAATGCAACTTTGCTCTATCAACTTTGATGGAGAAAAAAAAAAGTTGACTTTATAATTCCTCCAACTTATTTTAGAAATTCGAGTTACTCGATTGTGGAAACAGTTCCAAAACCGGAAACTCAAATTCCAAATTCGGAAAAATTAATTTCAACTTCGGAATTCGAAGTTGTGACTTCGGATAGTACATTGAATACCTCTGTTAATGAGACTCAAAACAAAACACCAAACTCGGAATCAGAAACGGAAATTAAACCCATAACCCAAAACGCAAAATCTGAAACTCCGATAAGCAGCGAAACGAGAAATTCAGAACTTTCAACAGGAAAGGTAAATGCACTTTCTATGGCTAGTATTCGAGCCAAAAAAGAACTGTTAGAATCTCAAAAAGGCATTGTAAAAGAAGAGGTTAAGTTTCCAACCGAAACATTTACAGAAACAGAAATGCTAGAGTTTTGGTTTAAATACGCCCAACGATTAACCGATAAAGGTTTGATGATTATGGCATCGCTTTTACGAATTAGTGATCCAAAGTTAGACGGATTCAAAATCTCTTATGAATTGCCTAATGAAGGTTCCAAAATAGACTTTGAAAAGGAAAAACCAGAACTTCTTGGATATTTGAGAGGACATTTACACAATCATGACATCACAATTGATGTAATTGTAAATGAAAATGTGAAAAGTAAAGTAGCTTTTACACCTCAAGACAAGTTCAACCGATTGAACGAGATAAATCCGAATTTAGAAATTTTTAAAAAATTATTCGATTTGGAATTTTAAACAATACTCCAAATCGAACGTTTTATAAATTATTTTTTTAAGAATTTTATCAAACCGTTCATGTAGGTTTGTTGGTCATCATACATGCTCATATGACTGCCTTTTTCACAAAATAAGTACGAACCTTTTGTAAACTGAGTTGCCATCCATTTCATGTATTCAGGATCCATTGTATCATATTTTGCACCGATCACTAAGGTCGGAATTGTAATATTTTTTAATTCTTTAGAAACATCCCAATTGGTTAATTTTCCTGAAATTCCAAGTTCGCTTGGACCTTGCATTGTGATGTAAAGTGACTGATTCAATCTACTTGACGCTCTGTTAACTGGCTCTGGCCATTCATTAACAGGCTTTCTCAAAATGTGTTGATTATAAAAATTGGCCATTAGCAATTCCATATACTTTGGATTATTATAATCTTTTTTTGCCTCTAAATCTTTGATAGTTTTTAAGATTTCTGGATTCATTTGTTTAGCTAAAACTTTAGAATATTCTCCATATTTAGGACAACTTGCCATCATGTTGGAAACTATTAATCCTTTTAGATTATCTTGATATTTTAAAGCATATTGCATTCCTAAAATTCCGCCCCAAGAATGACCTAATAAATAGAAATTGTCTTTATTTAAATTTAAAGCCACTCGAACTTGCTCTAACTCTTCAACATATCTAGGCAAATCCCACATTGTAGTATCGTTAGGATTGTCGGAAAAACCAGTTCCTAACTGATCGTAATAAATAAATTCAATTCCTTCTTTTGGAAGAAAACTTTCCATACATTCGAAATATTCATGGCTCATTCCTGGACCACCGTTTAGTAACAACAGTTTAATTTTAGGATTGTTTCCAATACGCTTTGTCCAAACTTTAAAATCACCTTTGGGAGTTTTAATCGTTACTTGTTTGACACCGCCATTTTGAATTTCTGAACTGGCATTTTGAAAATATTCGTTAACCGTACCTTCTTTTTTACAAGAAACTAATGTTAGTAAAGTTGCAATTATGCAGAATAATTTTTTCATGTTTCTTTAAATTATTATTATAACTAGTTAGATTGTTCCGAAATACATTGCTTTTACAATACCATCTGAAAGTCCAATTTTTGGAACATAAATGTGTCTTGCACCACTCCATTTCATGGCATTAAGATAAATTCGTGTTGCTGGAATTATTACGTCTGCTCTATCAGTGTTCAAACCTAGTTCGGCAATTCTTTGCTCGTAAGTTAGGGAGTTTAAATGTTGGTATTGTGCATTTAAATACATGTATGATAAAGGTTTGTCTTGCTGCTTACCCGACATTTTAAATAATTTGTTGATGTTTCCACCAGAACCAATTAATGTAATATTTTCAAAATCTTCGGTATTGGTTTTAATCCATTTTTCGATTTCATGCCAAACGACATCGTTTACCATATTGTTTAGCAATCGAACGGTTCCATTTTTAAACGATTTGGATTGCAACATTTTTCCATTTGAAAATATTGAAAATTCAGTACTACCGCCACCAACGTCAACATAAAGATAGGTTTTGTCTGTAGATAATAATCCGTGCAAATCAGAAGATGCAATGATTGATGCTTCAATTTTTCCGTCAATAATATCAATATCGATTTGTGATTTTTCTTTGATTATTTCAACAACTTCTTTACCATTGTAGGCTTCGCGCATGGCTGATGTGGCGCAAGCTTTGTATTTTTCGACCTTGTAAACTTTCATTAATAATCGAAACGCTTCCATGGCATCGACCATTCTGTCGATATTTTCTTGAGAAATTTCACCTACAGTAAAGGCATCTTGACCTAATCGAATAGGAACACGAATAAGTGCCGATTTATTGAATTGAGTTTCTTTATCGTCTTGTTCGACAACATTTGATATTAGTAATCGCATGGCGTTGGAACCAATATCTATTGCTGCGTATTTTTTTATTGAAATCATTAATTGGTATTGAATTTTAGTTTAGTGCATCTTGTATCAGATTGAATTAAAGACATCAACCAAAAACTGTTGTAAAACATGATAAAATTACAAATTATTTTCGTGGTTTTCTTCGAGATTATTTTTGTAATAATTATAAGTTTCTAATTGTGCACGAAAAACTGGCTCATTTTCTTTTCGTTTTCGGTACTTATTGTCTAGCTTTTCGGAATGAAATCGAGCTTTTACGTTGCCTTTCCAGCCGCATTCAAAATTATCAAGCAATTGTTTTTTTATATCTTCATCGTAAATAGGACAGCTTACCTCTACTCTACCATCGAGGTTTCTAGTAAGAAAATCGGCTGATGAAATGTAAACCTCAGGATTGTTGTCGTTACCAAAAATGAAAATGCGCGAATGTTCAAGAAAGTTATCGACAATACTAATTGCTTCAATGTTTTCTGACATGCCTTTTACTCCTGGGATTAAAGAGCATATACCTCGAACCTGAAGTTGAATTTTTACTCCAGCATTGCTCGCGTCGTACAATTTATCAATCATGGCAAAATCGGACAAACTGTTCATTTTAAGTTTTATAAATGCTGGGCGTTCGGCATTAGCATTGTGAATCTCTCTATCAATTAATTTATAAATTCTTGATCTAGAATAATGTGGTGAAACAATTAGGTGTTTGTAGCGGTGTAAACGGTAGTTAATGTCGAAAAATTCGAAAATTTTGGTAACGTCTTTTAAGATTTGCTGATGCGAGGTAAAAAGAGTTACATCGGTATATACTTTGGCAGTAGATTCATTAAAATTTCCAGTCGAAATGAAACCGTAGCGTTTTAGTTTACCGTTTTCCATACGATCAATTACACATATTTTACTGTGAACTTTTAGCCCTTTAATTCCGAAAATGAGTTGAATGCCTTCCGTTTGCATTTGTTCGGCATATGAAATGTTACTGGCTTCATCAAATCGGGCTTGAAGCTCTATTTGTACCACAACTTTTTTACCATTTTTTGCTGCATTGATGAGCGAACTAATAATTTGAGAATTCTTAGCCAATCGGTATAACGTAATTTTTATTGAGGTTACCTTTGGATCTAAAGCAGCTTCTCTTAAAAACTTAATAAGATAGGAAAATGACTGGTATGGTGCGCAATTTAAATAATCTTTTTGGGCAATTTTATTAAGAATACTTCCGTCTAACGACAATCCAGGAACTGGTAATGGGGTTTTCTGTTGGTATAATAAATCGAATCTGCCAAGGCTCGGAAAGTTCATATAATCACGACGGTTGTGGTAGCGTCCACCAGGAATTATACCATCAGTCGATTCAATACCCATATTTTCTAGAAAAAATTTAAGTGTATCTTTTCCTATTTCTTGATCGTATACAAATCGAACTGGCTCGCCAATTCTTCGGTCTTTTACAGATGATGCAATTTTTTCTAACATACTTTTACTCATATCAGAATCGATATCGAGTTGCGCATCACGAGTAATTTTAATCATGTGCGCTGAGATGCTTTCGTAATCGAAAATATTGAAAATACTACTTAATGAAAATCGGATAACATCGTCAAGAAAAATAATATATTGTTTTTCATCATTGGATGGTAAAACAACAAACCTGTTGATAGTATTTGGTATTTCAATTACGGCATAACGCACTTCTTTTTTGGGTTTTACCAAGCCCAACATTTTGGGTTTTTCATCGGTTTTCATTACTAATTTTACCGCTAAATAACCGGAAGTATCTTTTAGTAATGGAAATTCTGCTAAATCATTTAGGATAATTGTAACAAGTGCAGGACTAACTGTTTGAATAAAATAATCGTGAATAAAATTTTGATGATCCATGGAGAGTTGCTTCTCGTTAATCATTAAAATGTTTTCAGTTTTTAATTTTTCCTCAATTATTTTCAAGATGTTCAAACTTTCATCTTGTTGTTTTATAACAATATCTGTAATATCTTTTACCAGTTGTTGTGAAGATATACCGCCTAAAATTTTCTCACCAGAAACTCCAGAAAGACTTAGTCGTCTTATTGCAGCGAAACGTACTCTAAAAAACTCATCTAAGTTGTTTGAAAAAATTCCTAAAAACCTTAGCCTGTCAAGTAATGGAACTGACTCATCTGCAGCTTCTTGAAGTACTCTTGCATTAAAGGCTAACCAACTTTTTTCTCTATCGATGTAACGGTATTTTTTATCTAAATTCATAATTTATAAATGGCTGGGAAAAATAATTTTATCCGTTTTTCCTTTTTCTATTGTTTTCCAATCTTGGATTTTGAGTTGTAAAGAAACAAACCCAGACGTTGGAACATTGTCAATGTAAACATCTCCAAATTTATTAACAAAATCGGTAATAGCACCATTGTGACCAAAAATAATTAGCTGATTGCAATCATTTGGCGCAGATTTAACAATTTCTTCAAGTTGCTGTACGTTGAAAGTATATAAATCTGCTTTTACTTTAATTTTATCCTCGTGCAAATGCCAAGCGTTGATAAAAATTTTTGACGTTTCGAATGCTCTTGTCGCGAAGCTAGACCAAATTTGAGCATTTTCATGAATATATTTCGAAGTGTACGAACCAACTTTATTAGAATTTCTCACACCTTTCGGAATTAATACTCTCTCGAAATCCGCAACTTGATGTTCCCAACTGGATTTTCCATGTCGAATAAGAACTAAATTTTTCATTTTTAATTGAATTAGTAGTTATTTTGTATTATTAAACTTACAATAAAAACCTAATTATGTCATTAATCGTCAAAATATTGCATTTAATCGATTATTTATTTGGAAGCTTTAAATAAAGTATTTAGTTTTGTTTACTATTTTACAAATTAAAAGTTAAAATTTATTTCAAAAATAGATGAATAAAATGAAAGTTGTATTTCGATTATTTATAATTTATTTCTTTGCGCTAAATCCAATTATATCAAGACATACCGCAAAAAATATACTAAAAATAGCATTTAATCGAGTATTAATGTAATTGGTAGATTATATGATTTTAAATAAAAATTGGTATCTACTTTTGTTTACTATATCATGTCAAACTTTTGTTAAAATGACATTTTATGTATAAGATATCAAATATCCAAATAAAAAAATATAAGCATGAGAAAAATTATGCAATCATCAGTAAATAATAAAATTATGAATAATTTGAAGTTTTTACTCTCGTTTTTTTTAATTTTTGTTTCGTTAAATATTTATTCACAACAGGCACCAATTTTTACGACACCTACTTTAATTTCTGGGGTCGATAAACAAGTTGGGGCTCGATATCGTTACTCAAATGTGACCACTGTAAACGGAACTAGTGTTGATGCCATTCTAACAATTTTTGCAATAAATAGTGCAACAGTTGTTGATGTTGATAATCCATTCAATGGTGGTTTGATCAACCGTTTTCAACCTGTAATCAACTCTTTATCTGCAGGAGGGAATGTTGAATTTGAATTCAGTTTTTATGTTGCTGGAACTTACAATACATCAACACCACTTCAAATTGCATTAGAACAATTAACCATAGAAGCATTAGATATCGATGGGACAGAATTTTTTGATGTACGTAGACCAAACAATGAAAATTATGCTATTGAGGCTAACTCTTTTTTAACGGTTCAAAATATAAATCCTTTCACGAGATTTCAAGGACCGAGTAATTCTGTTGATCCAATTAGTGTTGCAAATACTCGTTATATAGCTGCAGTATTTTATTCAAACATTAACACGTTACGTTTCAGACTAGGAAATGCAAATGTTTCTTCAAACAGACAAAGCTCTATCAGTTTTGGTGAAGTTACTTTTAACGTTCCTAAACCACCTATAGCTAACAATGATTCTAGTTTATGTAATAATCCCGGAGTAGTGAGTTTAAACGTCACCACAAATGATGTAGATCCTAATAGTAATATTAATGTAAGTACTGTTGACTTAAATCAATCTGTATCTGGTATTCAAAACTCACTAGTTGTATCAGGTCAAGGAGTATGGACTGTAAATACTCAAGGTGTAGTAACTTTTACACCTGCGTCAGGTTTTACAGGTAATCCAACACCAATTTCCTATACGATTAACGATACTACTTCATTAATTTCAAATCAAGCACTTGTTACTATTAAATATAAGCCTGCTACACCAGTTGTATTGATAACACAAACAACTTGTGCAGTTTCAACTGGGACTATTACTGTATCTTCTCCTACGGGATCGGGTCTAAGTTATAGCATAAATGGCTCTACATATACTAATACGACAGGAATATTTAATTCTGTTGCACCTGGAACGTATTCAGTAACGGTTAGAAATAGTGATGGTTGTATCTCTACTGCAACTTCTGCAACTATAAATCCACAACCAGTAACTCCAGCAAGTCCAACCTTAACAGTAATCAATAATTGTGATGGCACTTCTACATTAACAGCTTCGAATTATACTGGAACTTTATTATGGAGTACAGGCGCTTCAACGCCATCTATAACAGTCAATTCTGCTGGAACGTATACTGCTACTCAAACCGCATCAAATGGCTGCACAAGCGCACCGTCTAGCGTTGTAGCGATGCCTAAAACTGCTCCTATCGTTACTAGTTCTCAAACAAATATTTGCGCTGGTACTTCTTTTGTTTTAAATGGGAATAATAATTCTGGCATATGGTCGCAAAATTCGGGTAATCCTGTTGGAGCAAATTTGGGTACATCTAGTAATGGAAATGCTACAGTAACTTTTGCAGATAGCGCTACTATTGGTACCTATAATTTTACCTTTACTTCTAATGGCTGTACTGCCATGACTTCAATACAATTAAGAGGTTGTAGCGATTTAAATATAATTAAAACAAATAATAATCAAAATCCAATAATTGGCACAAACGTTACTTTTACTGTCGTGGCGGAAAATCTTGGACAAAGCATTGCTCGTGATGTTGTCGTTACTGATGTTTTACCTTCTGGTTATACCTTAGTATCTGCTAACGTTTCTGCTGGAACAGTATCTGGTTCGACTTGGACAATTGGAAATTTAAATGTTGGAGCGTCTTTAACTTTGACAATTGTTGCTACTGTTAAATCAACTGGAAATTATGCCAATACTGCAACGATAACTGGAAGCAATTTTGATGTGAATTTGAATAATAATAGTTCGACATCCACTCCATCACCAGTAAATGCAATTATTAATGCCAACAATGATAGTGCTGGACCGATTAACGGAATATCTGGATTAAACAATGTATTAAATGTCTTCACAAATGACACTTTAAACGGAACTGCACCAACAAATTCATCAGTAATCCTTACTACGGTTACACCAAACCAGTATTTAGTCTTAAATGCTAATGGTTCTGTAAATGTTTTACCAGGAACTCCAAACGGAGTTTACAGTTTAACTTACCAAATTTGTGAAACTGTTAATCCAACAAACTGCGATACAGCAGTAGTTACAATATCAGTAAATGATGGAAATATACCTTGTAACACTCCAGATGTAATGCCGTTTACTTCTGCAGTATTTGATAATCTAAATGTTACAACATCTACATCAGGATTATGTGTTTTAGGTTGTGGAATTTCAAATTCTTCACGACTTATAGACAATAATTTAACCAATTTTGCCACTGCATCAACATCTATTGGAGTTGGCGTTACGCACAATCTTAGAGTAACTGATGGAAACACAACCTATCCTGCTGGAACTTTTGCTGGATACCGAATTGCTCCAAATGGAGGGTTGTTATCTGCCGATTTATTAAATAGTGTTACAATTAGAACATTTTTAAATGGTGCTATTAAAGAAACTTTTTCTGGAAGTTCTTTAGTTAATGTAAGTTTATTAGGAAATGCTGGTAGTTATGTTATTGGATTTAATACAAATCAAACTTTTGACGCAATTGAAATTTCGTTAAATAGTTTAGTTGGTGCCTTAACTTCTACAAATATTTTCTATCCAGTAATTTCTACTTATTGTGCTGGTCCAGCATTAGATTGTAATGTACCAACTGCGATGAACTATCCTGCTTTTCCAACAACAATTCAATACACGCATACTGGTTTAAGCGGAGTAAGCGTTGGAAGTGTTAGTAATGCAGAAAATGTTATTTCGGCTAGTAGTTCAGATTTTGCTTCATTAAATTTACTTGTAGGTGTTTTAGGATCTGCAAGTTTAGCTGTAAAAGACCAAGTAACCGATTATCCAGCAGGAACTTATGCAGGATTTGAAATTGAAAATACTAATTTAGTCAGTGTATCTGCATTAGGAAACATACAAATTAAAACGTATTTAAATGGAGTTTTAAAAGAGCAATTTTCTGGTTCTAATTTATTAGTAAACGGAACATTACTTAATACAACTGGACGATATAAAATTGGATTTGTTTCTACGCAAGCATTTGATGAAGTTCAAATTTCAATCAATCAAACTGTTGGAATAAATCTAGGAACTACGAGAGTTTATAATGCAGTATTTGAGAAATTTTGCGCTGGTCCAGATTTACCTTGTAATACAGCTTTTGCTCCAACAGCTCCTACCTATCCAGTTTTTATAAATGGAGTAAATACAGGAATCGATGGATTAGTATGTGCCTTATGTAATGTAAGTGCTACTGAAAATTTAATTGATACAAATGCAACTAATTTTGCTCAAATAAATTTAACTGCAAGTGTAGGTACAAGTGGAAAAATAGCTGTTAAAGATCAAATAACGGACTATCCTGCTGGAACATTTGCTGGTTATGAAATTGAAAATTTATCACTTTTAAACGTAAATGCATTTGATGCAATAACAATTACTACTTACTTAAACGGTGTGCAAAGAGAAAGCAAGTCAGGCAATAGTGCTTTGATTTCTCTAAACACAAATTTATTGAATGGAAATGGTAGACAAACAATTGGGTTCGTTTCTACATTAGCATTTGATGAAGTTCAAATTAAATTAACGAATCTAGTATCTGTTAATTTAGGTACAACTAAAGTATACAATGCAGTATTCCAAAAATTTTGCCCTACAACAGTTTCATGTAATACCACGTATCAATTAACTAATCCAACGTTCCCAGTAGTAATTAATGGTTCAAATTCTGGTATTAGTGGAGTAGCTTGCGTTGCCTGTGCTGTTAGCAATACTAACAACGTTCTAACTGCCAATACTGCTGACTTCGCAAATATTTCTATAACTGCTGGAGTATTAGCTTCAGGATCAATAGCAGTTGCTGATCAATTATTTACTTATCCAGCTGGAACTTATGCTGGGTTCACAATTCGTGATTTAAACGGTTTAATAGAATTAAATTTATTCAATTCACTTAGTATATCAACTTATAACAACGGAGTTCTTCAAGAAACAAGAGGTGGTTCGCAATTATTAAACTTATCAGCACTTGGTATAATTTATATTAACCAAACGGCAGGAATTTACAACGTAGGATTTAAAGCAACTTTACCTTTTGATGAAATTCGAATTAGAGTTGGATCTTTAGCAAGTGTAATAAATAATATTAATGTATTTGGTGCATTTGTAAATACTAAAGATAGTAACGATGGTGGAACAGGTTCTTTATCTTGTGCAAGCTCTGATTTGAGCATTGTAAAAACTGTTAATAATGCAACACCATTTGTTGGTTCTACTGTAACATTTACAATATTGGCTTCAAATGCGGGTCCAACCGATGCAACTAATGTTGTTGTTAACGATATTTTACCATCTGGATATACACTATCTAATTCTAGTGCATCAACTGGAACCTATAACAGTACTTCAGGAGTTTGGACAATTGGAAATTTAAATAGTGGTGCAAATGCTACATTAACTATCACTTGTATTGTTAAAGCTACTGGTAATTATGCTAATACTGCTGTTATCAGTGGTAGTCAACCCGACCCAAATTTAAATAACAATACTTCTACATCTACACCACTACCTGTAAATGTAATCGACGCAGTGAACGATGCTGGTGCTCCAATTATTGGTGCAACTGGTGGTCAATCAGTTCCAAATGTATTAGTTAATGATACACTTAACGGTAACCCTGCAACGCTTGCAACGGTAACGTTAACTCAAGTGTCGACTACCAATCCTGGTGTGACTTTGAACACTGCTGATGGTTCGGTGAATGTTGCTCCTGGTACGCCTTCTGGTTCGTATGTAGTGACTTACCAAATCTGTGAAATCTTAAATCCTAACAATTGTGATTCGGCTACTGTAACGGTAGTGGTGAACAATGCAAATATCGATGCAGTAAACGATGCTGGTGCTCCAATTATTGGTGCTACTGGTGGTCAATCAGTTCCAAATGTATTAGTTAATGATACATTAAACGGAAATCCTGCAACGCTTGCAACGGTAACGTTAACTCAAGTGTCTACTACCAATCCTAATGTGACTTTGAATACTGCTGATGGTTCGGTGAATGTTGCTCCTGGTACGCCTTCTGGTTCGTATGTAGTGACTTACCAAATCTGTGAAATATTAAATCCTAACAATTGTGATTCAGCTACTGTAACGGTAGTGGTAAACAATGCGGTGATTGATGCAGTGAATGATGCTGGTGCTCCAATTATTGGTGCAACTGGTGGTCAATCAGTTCCAAATGTATTGGTAAATGATACACTTAACGGAAATCCTGCAACGCTTGCAACGGTAACGTTAACTCAAGTGTCTACTACCAATCCTGGTGTGACTTTGAACACTGCTGATGGTTCGGTGAATGTTGCTCCTGGTACGCCTTCTGGTTCGTATGTAGTGACTTACCAAATCTGTGAAATCTTAAATCCTAACAATTGTGATTCGGCTACTGTAACGGTAGTGGTAAACAATGCGGTGATTGATGCAGTGAATGATGCTGGTGCTCCAATTATTGGTGCAACTGGTGGTCAATCAGTTCCAAATGTATTGGTAAATGATACACTTAACGGAAATCCTGCAACGCTTGCAACGGTAACGTTAACTCAAGTGTCTACTACCAATCCTGGTGTGACTTTGAACACTGCTGATGGTTCGGTGAATGTTGCTCCTGGTACGCCTTCTGGTTCGTATGTAGTGACTTACCAAATCTGTGAAATCTTAAATCCTAACAATTGTGATTCGGCTACTGTAACGGTAGTGGTGAACAATGCAAATATCGATGCAGTAAACGATGCTGGTGCTCCAATTATTGGTGCTACTGGTGGTCAATCAGTTCCAAATGTATTAGTTAATGATACACTTAACGGTAACCCTGCAACGCTTGCAACGGTAACGTTAACTCAAGTGTCGACTACCAATCCTGGTGTGACTTTGAATCCTGCTGATGGTTCAGTGAATGTTGCGCCTGGTACGCCTTCTGGTTCGTACGTAGTAACATACCAAATCTGTGAAATATTAAATCCTAACAATTGTGATTCAGCTACTGTAACGGTAGTGGTAAACAATGCTGTGATTGATGCAGTGAATGATGCTGGTGCTCCAATTATTGGTGCTACTGGTGGTCAATCAGTTCCAAATGTATTAGTTAATGATACATTAAACGGAAATCCTGCAACGCTTGCAACGGTAACGTTAACTCAAGTGTCTACTACCAATCCTGGTGTGACTTTGAACACTGCTGATGGTTCGGTGAATGTTGCTCCTGGTACGCCTTCTGGTTCGTATGTAGTGACTTACCAAATCTGTGAAATCTTAAATCCTAACAATTGTGATTCGGCTACTGTAACGGTAGTGGTAAACAATGCAAATATCGATGCAGTAAACGATGCTGGTGCTCCAATTATTGGTGCTACTGGTGGTCAATCAGTTCCAAATGTATTAGTTAATGATACATTAAACGGAAATCCTGCAACGCTTGCAACAGTAACGTTAACTCAAGTGTCTACTACCAATCCTAATGTGACTTTGAATACTGCTGATGGTTCGGTGAATGTTGCGCCTGATACGCCTTCTGGTTCGTATGTAGTGACTTACCAAATCTGTGAAATCTTAAATCCTAACAATTGTGATACAGCTACTGTAACGGTAGTGGTGAACAATGCTGTAATCGATGCAGTGAACGATGCTGGTGCTCCAATTATCGGTGCAACTGGTGGTCAATCGTTCCCGAATGTATTGGTAAATGATACACTTAACGGAAACCCTGCAACGCTTGCAACGGTAACGTTAACTCAAGTGTCTACTACCAATCCTGGTGTGACTTTGAATACTACTAATGGTTCGGTGAATGTTGCTCCTGGTACGCCTTCTGGTTCGTATGTAGTAACATACCAAATCTGTGAAATATTAAATCCTAACAATTGTGATTCAGCTACTGTAACGGTAGTGGTAAACAATGCAAATATTGATGCAGTGAACGATGCTGGTGCTCCAATTATTGGTGCAACTGGTGGTCAATCAGTTCCGAATGTATTGGTAAATGATACACTTAATGGAAATCCTGCAACGCTTGCAACGGTAACGTTAACTCAAGTGTCTACTACCAATCCTGGTGTGACTTTGAATACTACCGATGGTTCGGTGAATGTTGCGCCTGATACGCCTTCTGGTTCGTATGTAGTGACTTACCAAATCTGTGAAATCTTAAATCCAACCAATTGTGATACAGCTACTGTAACGGTAGTGGTAAACAATGCAAATATCGATGCAGTAAATGATGCTGGTGCTCCAATTATTGGTGCAACTGGTGGTCAATCGTTCCCGAATGTATTAGTTAATGATACACTTAATGGAAATCCTGCAACGCTTGCAACGGTAACGTTAACTCAAGTGTCTACTACCAATCCTGGTGTGACTTTGAATACTACCGATGGTTCGGTGAATGTTGCGCCTGATACGCCTTCTGGTTCGTATGTAGTGACTTACCAAATCTGTGAAATCTTAAATCCTAACAATTGTGATACAGCTACTGTAACGGTAGTGGTGAACAATGCTGTAATCGATGCAGTGAACGATGCTGGTGCTCCAATTATCGGTGCAACTGGTGGTCAATCGTTCCCGAATGTATTAGTAAATGATACACTTAACGGTAATCCTGCAACGCTTGCAACGGTAACGTTAACTCAAGTGTCGACTACCAATCCTGGTGTGACTTTGAATCCTGCTGATGGTTCGGTGAATGTTGCGCCTGGTACGCCTTCTGGTTCGTACGTAGTAACTTACCAAATCTGTGAAATATTAAATCCTAACAATTGTGATTCAGCTACTGTAACGGTAGTGGTAAACAATGCAAATATTGATGCAGTGAACGATGCTGGTGCTCCAATTATTGGTGCAACTGGTGGTCAATCGTTCCCTAATGTATTAGTAAATGATACATTAAACGGAAATCCTGCAACGCTTGCAATGGTAACGTTAACTCAAGTGTCTACTACCAATCCTGGTGTGACTTTGAATACTGCTGATGGTTCGGTGAATGTTGCGCCTGGAACATTAGGAGGAAATTATGAAGTTACATATCAAATATGTGAAATATTAAATCCAAATAATTGCGATACAGCAATAGTAACAGTATTTGTTCAAACTCCTTCGGTTACAATTACCAAAGATGGAACATATGTAGATTCTAATAACGACGGTATCACCAACGTAGGTGATGTAATCAACTACAACTTTGTGGTAACTAATACTGGAAACGTAACATTAACTAACGTAACTGTGACTGATAACAATGCAGTGGTAACTGGTGGTCCAATTGCAACTCTTGCTGTTGGTGCTGTCGATGCTACTACATTTACTGCTGTTCATACAATTACACAAGCTGATATCAATGCTGGTTTTGTCTACAACTTAGCTATCGCTACGGCAACTCCGCCAACTGGTCCAAACGTTACAGATACTTCTTCTGATCCAACGCCTTGTACT